>JBGTDU010000138.1:0-27327 GCA_041748175.1 Rubricoccaceae bacterium | reverse complement strand
TGAGTTCGTACGCACGAAGAAGCGGCATCGTCGCCACGCAAATCCCGCCCGCCTTCACAACGGCGAACCAGCATACGGCGAGCATGGGCGTATTCGGCCCACGCAGCAGCACGCGATTGCCGGGGACGAGCCCGAGGTCATCCACTAAAACGTGCGCCGCTCTATTCACGGCGGCCAGAAAATCGCTGTATGTCCAGATACCCTCGTCGGCGTTAAGCAGTGGGCGGTCGCCGTGGCCTTGCTCAACCATCTTGTCGAGCAACTCGACCGCGCAGTTGAGGCGCTCCGGGTAATCGAAGGCGGAACCCTTGGGGATTATGATGTCAGGCCAGAGGTCTCGCGGCGGGAGGTGATCCCGCGCGAAGGTATCGGTGTGGGCTGAGGGGGTCATGGGTTTGGTCAGTAGTCAGTGGTCAACCAACAGCGGACAGTGGACGATGGGCGGTGGGCGGACGGGGGTTGAGCGGCCTGTGGTCAGCCATCAGCGATCACCCATACGGCACGACAGCCGTCGCCTCAATCTCAACGAGCGCGCCGTCTTCGAGAAGATCGGCGACCTCAACAAGCGTCATCGCAGGGTAGTGCGTTCCGAAGACCTCACGGTAGGCATCGCCAATGGCTTTGAGGGAAGCGTTGTAGGCCCGCTTATCGGTCACATACCACGTCATCCGGACGACATGCTCGGGCTTCGCGCCACCAGCCGCCAGGACTTCGGCAATATTTCGGAGCGCCTGCGCGGCCTGCGCGCCAAGATCGTCGGAGACGAGTTTTTGTTGACTATCCCAGCCAATTTGACCGGCCACGAAGAACAGCTTACCCTCGGCCATGATGCCGTTCGTGTAGCCAATGGGGCGCTTCCAGGTCGGCGGGTTGATGAAATGCATGGCGGTGGTTAGCGGTTATTGGTTGGGATATCGGCACCCTCTTCCTCTCTACCTTTCTCCCTTTCTTCCTCTCCCCCTTTCTCCCCTTCTTCCTCGCCCTCTCTCAGCACCTGGCGCGCAATTACGACATGTTGGATCTCCGTCGCCCCCTCGTAGATACGAAGCGGGCGGATGTCGCGGTAGAGGCGCTCGACGATGTGCCCGGACGTTACGCCGTGCCCACCGAACAACTGCACGGCCATGTCGATCACTTTCTGCGCTGACTCCGTAGCATACGCCTTCGCCATCGCTGCTTCCTCGGTGATGCGCTCCGCTCCGTTGTCTTTCATCCACGCGGCGCGGTAGACGAGCAGCGCACTCGCGTCGATGAGCATCGCCATCTCGGCGAGTTTTGCTTGCGTCATCTGTAGATCGGCGAGCGTGCCTCCGAAGATTTCACGTTCTTTGACGTGTTGTACGGCCTCGTCGAACGCTCGTCGCGCCATGCCCAGCGCCGCTGCACCAACCGTCGATCGAAAGACATCGAGCGTGGCCATCGCAATCTTGAAACCCTCTCCCGATTTGCCGATCAAGGCAGAGGCTGGAACTCGGCAATTCTCAAACCGCAAGGATCCGAGCGGATGCGGCGAAATGGTGTCGATTTGTTTGGTGACGGTGAGGCCGGGCGTGCTCGACTCGACGATGAAAGCGCTCAAGCCGCGATGACCTTCGCCTTCTCCCGTCCGCACAAACACCACGTAGAAATCCGCTATCCCTGCGTTGGAGATCCACGTCTTGCTGCCATTGAGAACGAAGCCCTCGTCATCACTCACAGCCGTTGTTTCGAGGGCGGCCACATCCGATCCCGCCCTGCCCTCCGACAGTGCGAAGGCGGCAATCTTCTCGCCCTTCGCAACCCCTGGAAGGATTGCGGCTTTTTGCTCGTCTGTTCCAAATAGCGAGATCGGCCCGCTTCCGAGGCCCTGCATGGCAAACGCAAAGTCAGCCAGTGCTGAATGGTAGGCCAGCGTTTCGCGCGCGATGCATAGACTTCGGACGTCCAGCCTATCGTGCCTCCCAGCCGGCGCCGGAACACACAGCTTCAGCCATTCGCCACCGCCCAGTTGCTTCACCAACGATTTGCTTGCCGAGGCTGCGTCATCCGCCTCGTCCTCCGGAGAGTTCTTCTCCGCCCACTCGTCTAGCTCCTCCGCGAGCTTGCGGTGCGTGGCGTCGAAGAAGGGTAAGTCGAGCACGGGAATGGGAGCCTGGGTGAAAGGGGGGAAGGGCGAATGGGGAAAGGGGAGTTCGCAATGAAGCGAGCCTATTTCTCCCACACGCCTTCTCTCCCCTCCCCAACTCTCCCACGCTCCTGATCTACCCATCTCCCTTCTTCAAAGCTAATTGCCTTCAAACACAGGCGTCTCCTTTTTCACGAAGGCATCGTAGGCGCGCTCAAAATCTTTCGTCTGCATGCAGATGGCTTGCGCTTGCGCCTCGGCCTCGATGGCCTGAGCGACGCTCATGCTCCACTCCTGATCAAGCATCGTCTTGGTCATCATGTGGGCGAACGTGGGGCCGTCGGCAAGGGAACGAGCCAGTTCCCTTGCCTGATCGCCCAGATCTTCGGGTTGCGTGAGGTGGTTGAAGAATCCCCAAATCGAAGCTTCCTCCCCCTTCATCACCCGGCCCGTGTAGAGCAACTCGGCGGCTCTTCCCTGCCCGATGATGCGAGGCAGAATCGCGCACGCGCCCATGTCGCATCCGGCCAGTCCGACCTTGGTGAAGAGGAAGGCAACTTTGCAATCCGGGGTACCGATGCGCAGATCCGACGCCATCGCCAGAATGGCCCCTGCACCGACGCAGACACCCTCCACGGCGGCGATGACCACCTGAGGGCAATCGCGGATCGACTTCACCAGATCGGCCGTCATCCGGGTGAAGCGAAGCAGCTCCGGCATATCCATCTTCGTCAGCGGGCCGATGATTTCGTGCACATCGCCGCCCGAACAGAAATTGCCGCCCGCACCGCGGAGGACTACGACCTTGACTTCATCGACGTAAACAAGATTGCGGAAGGCGTCGCGTAGCTCAGCATAGGACTCGAACGTCAGCGGGTTTTTCTTTTCTGGGCGGTTCAGAGTGACGGTCGCGACTTTGTCGGCGAACTCCCATTTGAAGTGTTGGGGGGCGAAGGTGGTGGGGTCCATTCTGAAAAAGGGGGAGTGGGTGAACGGGCGAAAGGGAGCGCGTGCAAACTAGCAGAGGACAACATCTTCTTTCCTCCTCTCTCCCACCCTCTCTCCTTTTCTCCCTCTATCCCACACTCCCTATCACCCTCTCTCCCTTTTATCCTCTCTCCCATCCTCGCACACCCCATCTCTCCCACTCCCCCACACTCTCAAAACACTTCGCCACCCGCCAAGGGAAGACTCATCCCGGAGACCATGGCCTGCTCGGGATGGCAGAGCCAGGCGACGGCGCTTGCGACTTCCTGCGCGGTCAGCATCCGGCCCATGGGGTTCTGCTCGGCGATGTGTTGCGTGATGTCTGCCTCGGAACGCCCGGTTTTCTCCTGGATGCGCTCGACGGATCGCTTCACGAGATCGGTATCGACGTACCCCGGACAAACGGCATTCACCGTCACGCCCGATCCGGCTGACTCGGCAGCGAGGGCGCGTGTCAGGCCCACCAGACTGTGCTTGGCCGCGCAGTAAGCCGTCACGTAGGGGAAGCCGACCAGCCCAGCGACACTGGCGATGTTAACAATTCGGCCCCATCCCGCATCGAGCATACCGGGTAGCGCCTGGTGGGTACAGAAGAAGGCGCTGGTCAGGTTCACGTCCAGCATCGCCTGCCACCTGACCGTTTCCATCCTGGCGAGCGGCACGCTGTCCGCCGCGCCTGCGTTGTTGACCAAGATGGAGATCGGGCCGAGCGCTTCTTTTGCGTGCGAGAACGCGCTCTCGACCTGCGCTTCGTCCGTCACATCGGCGGGCGCGGCGAAGGAGGATTGTCGATACTCCGTGCCGAGTTCCTCTACCAGCGCGTGGAGCGGCTCCGGCGTGCGGCCAATCACTGTGACGGACGCTCCCATCGCGGCGAGGCGGCGGCTGATGGCCTCGCCAATTCCCTTTCCTCCACCCGTGACGACGGCGTGCTTCCCTGCAAGCGATTGATCACCCATTAGTGGCCTCCGTACGTCAACTCACCTGCCTCGACTCTAATCGGCAGGCGGTTCTCAGGCGGAGGGAGCGGGCACGTGGCGAACGGCGAGAACACGCAGGGCGGGTTGTAGGCGCGGTTGAAATCGATGGTGATGTTCCCAGCCTGCCCTGAGCCTGTCGAAGGGTCCTCTGCATCGATCCACACAAAGCGGCCACCGCCGTATGTCTCGCGCCCGTTCGTGGCATCTCCGAAGACGACGAAATATTGCTCGTCGCCGGGGTGGCCGGTAACATCCAGACGGTACTCGTCACTGTCCACCTCGAAGACGACAGCGCCCGGAACGATCTCTTTCTCCGGCACGCCGGTGATGGACGGCATGTCGATCTCGCGAGGCGGATCGTACGGCTCAAAGCGCGCTTCCAAACGCCAGGCGATATCCGGACGGAAAAAGTCCACGCCGCCGAAGTTTTTTCGAGCCTCGCTCTCGGTATCCAGCAAGCGGAGAGCGATACCCCTGCTTCTGAGGATGACGCGCCAGTTGAGGGCATCGAGGTGGGCGACGCTCACAGAGTCGTGCGAGTCATCCACCATCACGCGTTCCACAACAGGCTGGCCTTCCACTGTCACCACTGCGTCCGAGTCGACGCGCATGGTTACGATGCTGTCCTGAACCACGAACGTCCCGATATGCGCAGGTGCGTGCGCGGGAAAGACGATGCTGTTGGATGAATCGGAGCCGAACGTGTGTTCGCCTTCCTCCAGCCAGAAGAGTCCGGCGAGGCTTAGGTAGCCGTCGGGCTCTCTTAAATCATCATAGCGCTGCGCGCGCCACTCTTCGAGGCCATTGTCGAAGGCAACTCGTTCCTGCGTCATGGGGCATGCGGTGAGGAGGAGCGGGAGGAGAATAACGATGGCCGCAATCGACCGCGGACGGCGGACGGCGGACCGCCGTTCACAACTACCGCCGTCAGCGGTCGGCCGTCGGTCGTCACTCGCGCAACTAGGTCTGGAAGGCATTAAGTCATCGCTTTCTGCCGCTCGAGAATACGCGCAAGCTGCGTCTTGGCCGAAAGATACTGGGGCGGCCACCATTGGTCCTGATACACGAGGTCGGCGGCAGCGCGGAGCGTCCACTGCGGATCTGCCAAATGCGGACGGGCCAGCAAGCACAAGTCGGCGCGGCCCGAGGCCAGGATCGAGTTGACGTGGTCGGGTTCGTAGATATTCCCGACCGCCATCACGGCCACGTCGGCTTCCAGGCGAATGCGCTCGGCGTACGGCGTCTGGAACATCCGCCCGTAGACGGGCTGCTGCTCCGGCGACACCTGCCCCGTCGATACATCCACGATGTCGGCGCCGTGATCCGCAAAGGCGCCGGCGGTGGTGATAGAGTCGTCGAGCGTCGTCCCACCATCCACCCAATCCGTCGCCGAGATGCGCACGGACATGGGCCTATCCTCAGGCCAGACAGCACGCATCGCATCGAAGACCTCTAAAGGAAAGCGCAATCTGTTTTCGAGCGAGCCGCCGTATTCGTCCGCGCGCTGATTGGTGAGCGGCGAGAGGAAACTGGACATCAGGTAGCCGTGCGCGCAGTGGAGTTCGACCAAATCGAAGCCCACGTCGATCCCGCGCTTTGTCGCCGCCACGAACTCATCCCGGATATGCTCCATGTCGGCCTCCGTCATCTCGCGCGGAGTCTGGTTGTGCGGGAGGTATGGAAGGGGCGACGATGAAATGAGCGGCCAATTGCCGTCGTCGAGCTGCGCATTGTCGTTGCCGTTGGCCTCGAACGGGCGCTTGCAGGAGCCCTTCCGCCCCGAGTGACCAATCTGCAGAGCGATCCTCGCGGGCGAGTTGTCGTGGACGAACCGCACAATCCGCCGATAGGCTTCGGCCTGCTCATCGTTCCACAAGCCGGCGCAGCCAGGCGTGATGCGGCCTTCGGGCGAGACACAGGTCATCTCTGTAAACACGAGCCCGGCCCCGCCCAGCGCGCGTGCGCCAAGATGAACGAGGTGGAAGTCACCTACGAGGCCCTCCTCCGCCGAATACATCGCCATCGGCGAGACGGCCACGCGGTTGGGCAATTCCAGCCCGCGCAGACGGAGCGGGAGGAACATGGGGGGAATGGCTTTTTCATCAAGCTCCCTTTCCCCCTTTCTCCCTTTCCCCCTTTCTCCGTCTCTCCTTCTCACTCCACCTGATTTCGGATTTGGGATTTCGGATTTCGGATGGAAACCGCCATCCCCCTCTCTTGCTCTCGCTCTTTCTCCCTCGCTCCTTCTCCCTCCGCTTGATTTCGGATTTGGGATTTCGGATTCCGGAACGAAACTGCCGTCCCCCTTTCTCCCTTTCCCCCTTTCTCCCTCTCGCCCTCTCTCCTCCTCTCTGCCTTCCCCAACCTCCCATTGCGCCCACCATGTCTCGTAGCCTTCCAGCCAGGTCTTATCGCGCAGTCGAAGATTCTCGTGGCTGACGCGCTGACTTCTTGTGAGCAGGCTGTACGTGAATTGCTCGGCCGCCATCCCGCAGCGCAGCGACACGCTCTCGAACCACTCGGTAGAGTTCCGCGCGGCGTTTTGAAGTTTGAGAACCTCGATGCGGCGTTCGGCTTCGTATTCGGCGAGAATGACGTCTAAACCGTTGCTCCGCTCTCCACTTGATTTGGGATTTCGGATTTCGGATTTCGGAAGGCGGTCAGGGTCCCGCTCTCCACGCGATTTCGGATTTCGGATTTCGGATTTCGGAAGGAAGCCTCCGTCCCCCTCTTCACGCGATTTCGGATTTCGGATTTCGGATTTCGGAAGGAAGCCTCCGTCCCCCGTTCCTCCTTTCTCCCTTTCCCCCTCTCCCCCTTTCTCCCTCTCTCCCTCTCCCTCTCCCCTTTGCTCCCACGCCCCCAGCCCCGCGACCACCTTCTCCGCCAGCGCCATCGCGCTCTCCAGTGCCAGCTTCGTTCCGCTGCCGATGGAGAAGTGCGCCGTCGCAGAGGCATCCCCCAACAGAACAACATTGCCGTGATGCCACGTCTCGTTGTTGATTTTCGGGAAGGTGAGCCACATGCCCGGGCCGTCGAGGTGCGGGCTGTTGTCGAGGAGTTCGTGACCATCGAGGTGGTCCGCGAAGAGGATTTCGCAGAAGGCGATGCCGTCGGGCTTGGACATCCGGTCTAGCCCAGCGGAGCGCCACGTCTCCTCCGGGCACTCGACAATGAAGGTGCTCGTGTCGTCGGAGAACTGGTAGCAATGCGCCTGAAACCAGCCGTGCTCTGTTTCCTCAAAGAAGAAAGAAAAGGCGGGAAACGGGCGGCGCGTGCCGAGCCAGGTGAAGCGGTTGTTCCACCTGGTGATGTCAGTTCCGAACTCCTCCGACAGCGACGCGCGCACCACGCTACTGACGCCATCCGCGCCGACGATGAGGTCTGCGGCCGAAAAATCCTTCGGGCCGGTCACACGGCAACCGAAGTGCAGCGCGACGCCGAGCTCTTCCGCACGGTTCGTCAGGATCTCCAAGAACCGGTGCCGCCCCACGCCAATGAATCCATGGCCGGATGACCGCATCACGCGGCCTTTGAAATGCACCTCAATGTCATCCCAGTGCGCCAGAGACTCCTGCGTCAGTCTCGCCACGGCTTGATCAGCCAGGGCAAGATTTTCCATCGTACCGTCTGAAAACACGATCCCCCAGCCGAACGTGTTGCCTCGCGGATTCTGCTCATAGACGCTCACCAGCCACTGGGGCATGGCCTTCTTGAGCAGGATGGAGAGGAAGAGACCCGCCGGACCTCCGCCGATGATGACGATGTTCACGCCGTGCACGTTGGTTGCGCCGGATGTTACGAACGCGACTTCGCCGAACCTTGCCGCGCCTATGCCGTACCTGACCGACGCCCATTGCACTCGCACGAACCAGTACGACCGCCATGCCTGACACCAAGACCTCCGCTTCCGGCTTCGACCTCACCCCCTTGCGCGGCGACGCCCGCGAAACAGCAGCCGACGCCGCCGGACTCACCGACGAAGAGCGGCGCATTCTCCTCGATCACGGCACGGAGCGGGCGGGATGCGGGCTCCTGCTCGACAATAAGGCGGACGGCCTCTACGGATGCCGACTATGCGGCCTCCCGCTCTTTCGGAGCAATGCGAAGTTCGAGTCCGGCACGGGCTGGCCGAGTTTCTTTCAGCCGGTTGATCCCGAGCACGTCAGGGAGATTCGCGACGTCTCCCACCTCATGATCCGCACGGAGACACGCTGCGCGCGTTGCGACGGCCACCTCGGGCACGTTTTCCCGGATGGACCAGCGCCGACCGGAAACCGCTACTGCATGAACTCCGCCGCGCTCGCCTTCTATCCCGAGGGCGAAACGCCCGTGCAGCGACCGGCGGATGCCGTCGTCGAAGCCTAGCAGGCGAGTAGTCTCCCCCTCCTCCCAATCCATGCGCGTCTGCATCGTTCACAATGCCCAGGCGGGAAAGCCGGACGAGGCGTTCACGCCTATCCGGGAGGCCGCGGCTGGCCGGGACGATCTGGAAATCGTCGAACCAGACGATCCCGAGGACATCCCTTCAATTCTCGCCAGGGCTGTAGAGGATGGCTTCGACGTGATCGCGGCCGCCGGGGGAGATGGAACTGTCCATCTGGTTGCCAATGCGTTGATGAACATCGGTTCTTCGGCGGAGGACCGGCCAACGCTGGCAGTCCTTCCATTGGGTACGGGGAACGATTACGCGCGGACGCTCGCTGTGCCCCTCGATCCCAGCGAGGCGCTCGCCCTCATCGAGAACGGCGAACGCCGCGTGTTGGAGGTGATTCGAATTGAAGCGGAGAGCTCGTCGCCTTGCTTCGCTGTCAACGTGTGCTCGGGCGGCTTCACTGCCGAGATGCGGGAGGCGCTCACGGATGAGCGCAAAGAGCGTTGGGGCGCTCTCGCGTACGTGATGGCCGGCGCCAAGACCATTCCAGGCCGGACGGCCTATCGCGTCCGTTTCACCTGCGACGAAAACCCTGAAGAACGGCACGCCCTGATGGGGTTCATTGTCGCAAGCGGGCGCACGGCAGGCGGCGGCCAGGTGACGGCACCCCAGGCCAACCCGGAAGACGGGTTGCTGGATGTCCTCACGGCGCGCGTCGGCAACACTGCGCAAGTAGCGGGACTCGCACTGCGAGCGGTGACCCGCGCCGATATTCTGGCCAGTGGTCTTGTCGGAACGTTCAGAGCCCGACGTGTTTGCGTGACGTCTGAACCCGCCATGGAATTCATCGTCGACGGCGAGCCGAAGGTCACGACGCCGGTGACGTTTGAAGCAGTGCCGCGAGCCCTCAGGGTAGTAGTGGGTGCGAACTACCAGGCTGAACCTCCCCAATGACTGTGCAGTGCCGACAGCTTATCTGATTGGCAGGTTGAGAACAAAAGCCGAACCGTCACCCTTCGCACTCAGAATCTCCAGGGTCCCGCCATGGCCCTGCGTCACGATGTCGTAGCTCATCGAGAGGCCCAGCCCGGTGCCCTGCCCCGTCGGTTTGGTGGTGAAGAAAGGCTCGAAGACTTTCGCCTGGACCTCTTCCGGCATCCCTGGCCCGTTGTCGGCGACACGAATCTCGACGTGACGATCCATGCGCCGGGTTGAGATACTGACGGTCGGCGCGTAGGGTTCGTCAGCCTCGGCAGCGCGCTCGCGGACGGCGTCGAAGGCGTTGTCGAGCAGGTTGATGAGCACGCGCCCAATCTCCTGCGGGACGATCTCTACCTCGCCCACATTCTGCCCGGGGTTCTTCTCCAGCGTCACGTTGAAGGCCGGGTGGCGGGCTCGCATGCCGTGGTAGGCGAGTCCGACGTACTCCTCTACCAGCGCGTTCAGATCCACGGCTCGCCTCTCGCCGCTCCCGCTCCGGGCGTGCTCCATCATCTGCCGGACAATAGCATCCGCCCGCCGCCCGTGCGCCTCGATCTTGGCTGCATTGATTTTCAGATCGTTGAGCAGCGCCGCCCGTTCCTCGGGATCGGTCTCATCCTCCAACTCATCTACCAGTTCTTGCGAGAGGCTGGCAAAGTTGTTGACGAAGTTGAGTGGGTTCTTGATCTCGTGCGCGATGCCAGCGGTAAGCGCCCCGAGCGAGGCCATTTTCTCGCTCTGAATGAGCTGGGCCTGGGTGGCGCGGAGTTCCTCAAGCGCTTGCTCGGTCACGGCTTTCTCTTCGAGCAGAGCCTGATGGTCCGTCTCGGCCTGCTGCAGGTCCTCGAAGCGGCGGTAGGCCAGGTCGAAGGCGCTGGTGAATCGCACGAGCACATCTTTGGCTTCCTCGCTCGGGTCGGTCTCGCCCCAGAGCGTGTAGCCGATCTCGCCATGCGACGTTCGGGCCTGGACGAACGTCCACCCGCCGTTCTCACGCACCATCTCCTCGGTGATGGCCTCCGGGTCCACCTCCTGGAACTTGCCCTTGGAAATCATGTGGTCGAGGTACTCACAGGCGGCGTCGGCGTCGAACATGAAGACCCCGATCTTCTCCTCGCTGCGCTCCCACGCGGCCAGCGCGGGCTGGCTGGAGAAGTCGCGGGGAAGCTCCATGATGGCCGCGAGCTTCTCGCCCCCGATGCTGGTCAACGCCTTGTGGTAGCTCTCGGGCGTGTAGCGCGTGTGCCAGAAGGTCCCGCAGGGCAGGCCGAGTCCGGCGAACTCATGGTGGATCTTGAAGATGACGTCCAGCAGTTCGTTGGAGGTGGTCATGGCGAGCGCCTGCGACCGGACCCGCTCCATGGCAGTCTCGATGTGCGCCTCGCGCGAGCGGGCCTCCGCCTGCTCAAGGTCGAGGTATCTGGTGTACGATTGCTGAAAGACCTTCCCGAATCGCATAAGCGTCCTGTTCTCCTCGTCCGTGTAGGGCCTCGCTGAAAAGTTCTCGATGTACAGGCCGACGTTCTCTAGCAGTACGGTCGAGATAGAAAGGCCAGCACAACCGAGATAAAATTCCCTGGTCTCATCAGTCACTCCGGGTATTAGCTCAAACAGTTGTTCGTAAAACTTGTTTTTTGCGTCGAAATTCAGATCGTTGGTAAATAGTCCCTTGCCTGTCGCTTTTGCATCCCGGAAGCTGTTCCAGTGAGGCGAGTCAAAGTAGGGAATCGATATTTCAGTTGGTACTTCGTTCTGATCCGTCAGCCAGATGTGCATGTCGTCACGGTCCTTATAATCCATGATGAAGCCTGCGTGATCAGCGTGGATGTCCAGGTTTACGATATGATCACGGACCACTTGGATTATATCTTTGAGCTCCTCGCTTTTCTGCATCCCCATTGTCCGAGAACGGACGCGTTCGAGTGCCGTTTCGATCTGCGCCTCGCGAACCTGCGCTTCGGACTGCTGGATGTCTTCGACACGGGTGTAGGTGAGGTCGATCACCTTTGAAAACCGTCGGAGGATCGCGGCGTTGTCGTCCGACAGCGGCTCCGGCCCCACAGCCTGCACGACACCGTGGGTCGTGGAGGCGTTGGAGAGCCACAGGTTGCCCATGCTCCTCATCCCCTCCTTCGCGGGCTCGGGCAGTCGGCTGAATTCGGTCTCTTCGTGGAAGAAACGATCCTGCTCCCGCTTGACCTCGCCGGAAAGCTCGATCTCAAAAAAAGGAATTCCTTGCCGCCATCCATCGTGGAGGGCCTTGTAAGTCGGCAGGTCGTGGTAGGGTACGTGGTAGCGCTCGGGCAGATCGGCGTCGGTGAGCCCCGACATCCAGAACTGCGAGTCTCCGGTCTCGCGGTCGAACAGGACGATGGTACACCGGCCGGAGGGGAAGGCCAAGGCCTTCATCTCCTTCAGAATCACCAGCACCATCTCGCGAAGTTCGTCGCTGCTCCGCATCGCCATCGCGCGTGAGCGGACGCGTTCAAGTGCAGCCTCGATCTGCGCCTCACGCGCCTGCGCCTCTGCCTGTTGGAGGTCGAGGAAGCGGACATAGGCTTGCTCAAAAACTCTGGCAAACCGCTTCAGGATTTCTTTATGATTGTCCGAAACAAAGACGCCCGTGAATGATGGAATCAGAACCGCGGCATTCTTGGACCACGCAAAAGTAAGAGCATGGTGTTCTGCTGATAAAATCGACTCCTTGATTTCCTCAGGCCAATATTGGTAATCAGAATGCTCAAAGGCATGTTGGAAAAAACTATTCTTTTCCTCGACAGCGTAAGCCTTGCTAAAAAATTCTTCGCCACTCGCCAGGGAATGCCAGGCTTCATTGAATATCACGTGATCAAAGTAGGGTAGGAGGTACGGCTTGGAGCTTGAGAAATCCGGGGAAGCGAGCCAGTGTACTACATCTTTCGAATTTTCGAAGTACGTACAAATAATTACTCCGCCTGCATCTATAACAACGCCGAGATCCGTCAACCTTTCGGCAACCAGCGTGACGACCTCCTGCAACTCATCAGGATTGTGCATGGCCATCGTTCGGGACCTCACGCGCTCCAGCGCCGCTTCGATCTCCGCCTCACGGACCCGCGCCTCCGCGCGCTGGAGATCGAGGAAGCGCGAGTACGCCCGCTCGAACTCGACGGCAAAGCGCCGGATGATGTCCCGCTCCGCCTCCGTCGGCTCGTGACGAATGTTGATGCCAAAGCACCCGTACGCCATATACCCCTCGGCGTAATAAATCCCCTCGGGGAAGTGCTCCGCCCTCAGGTTCTCTGCACCTTGGAGCAACTCCGCCCAGGTTTCGAAGAAGCCCTCGATGTCATCCGGCGGGATAAAATCGACGTGGACGGGGTCGTCGCTCTCCCACGCCGCGAAGCAGGCGGCCGTGTAGGGCTCGGATTTGTCGAGGTCGTGCGTGACAGCTTTGCTGCGGCAGCCGGGCGTCCCGTCCTCTTCCTCCGTCCACGTCGCCCAGAACTGGTGCTTCCCGGCGGGCTCGTCGGGCAGCCACACGTAGGAGAACTCGGTCGCGACGCCGAGCGCCAGCAGTTGCTCGTGGAACACGGCGGACGTCTCGACGAGCTCGGTCGAGTGCGTCATGAGCGCGCTCTGCGTGCGGACCCGTTCGAGCGCGAGTTGGATCTGCGCTTCGCGCCGGGCCGCCTCGAGATCGGCCTGGAGCCGCCGGTAGAGGTGCTGGTCCCGGTCGTGCTGATTTTCGAGATCCCCGCGGTGCCACTCGGAGCGTTCGAGCTTCTTGCGGAGCACCCGGAGTTGCTTCTCCAGTTTCTCGGCGGAGGGTGTGGTGTCGCTCATGATTCCTCCCCGATCAGGACGGTGACGAAGGTGCTGACGTGGTGGACGGGCTTCGATGAGCTCGGCAGCGGGCAGATCTCCCCGTACGTGTAGAAGCCGACCGCAGGCAGGGCCGCGCCGATCTGCTCCTGGAGCCGCCCGGCCTCGTGGGCCACCCGCGTGCCGAGCAGCGCTGGGCGGCTGGCGCACGAGAACACGAGGGCTGCCTCCGGCTCCGCACCGGGATAGGAGGCACGGGCCTTCTCGGCCGAGGACGCGGCTCCAGCCAGCAACTGATCCCGCGTCGCGGAGGTGAACCGGATGCGAGCACCCGGCGTGGCCGGGGTCATCGTGACCATGCTCCCGTCGTCCTGGAAGCGCGACGGGGAACAGAGATAGAACTCGTCGGCCCCTCGCTTCCCGTCCTCGCCCGGATACACAGCAAAGAAGTTGGGTGCCCCCGAGTGGTCGTCTATCCCGAAGTAGCGCTTCCAGACGTCTCGGGGAGGCACCCCATCGATCCCGCTGACCACCAGCCCGTCCACGTCGGTCAGCCGGTGCTCCTCCCCGACCGGCTCCCACCCGCTGGCGACGCCGGTCGCGACGTGGAGCGGCCCGGCGAGGAGAAGGACCGGCACGGCGTCCGAGTAGACCCGGCCGTTGCAGAACTGGACCGTCCCTACAAAGCGCATCTGGTCCGCGGCCAGTCCTCCGCACACGAGAACGTCCGGCCCCAACGCCGCGCCGAGCGCGTCGACGAGGCCGAGTGGAAGCGTGCAGGGCGCGTCCGCGTCGACGCCGCCGATCCCTTCGGGGAGCGCGATGCACAGCCGGACCGGCGCGCCTGCACTGAGCGAAGTCGAAGTGTCGAGGCCGTCCAGCGCTTGCGAGACGGCCTGCTGCGCCGCCTCGGAATTCGTCCGGGTATTCTCGCCGACGCCCGCGCGGAACTGCATGCGCTCGGAGTGAAGGAGCATGAGGGCGACGGAGTCCTCCGCGAAGCCGTCCGACGAGATCTCCCCGTGCGTCGTGCAGCCGATGAGCTGGAGGCCGGGATATCGCGCCTCGACGCCATCGAGGAGGGCCTGGTGGTCGTGATCAATGCCGGCGAAGAGAAGGCCGGCCTGCGGCGTCTTCCCGCCGAGCGTCTCGGCGCAGGCGTCGAGCGCCTCTTCGATGGCGTCGGCGGAGTCGAGGTCGTGGCTGTGGCCGACGGCGGCTATCATGGGTCGGAGGGTCGAGTGGTAGAGAGGGAAGGGAATACTGCGTCGTCTCAACAAGTCTGTCGGGTTGGCACGGTGTTTCGAATTGCGTGTTGCGTGTCTAGAGCTCAGAACACGCAAGACGTATCACGCAACAAGTGTGAGCGAACCCGTCAGAGACTCTGCGTCGCTGCACTACTCGTCCTCCCCAATTAGGACGGTGACGAAGGTGCCGCCGTGCTGGTACGGGCGGGGGGAGGCCGGGAGCGGGCAGATCTCCCCGTAGGTGTAGAACCCGATGGCAGGGATGGCCTCGCCGATGTGTTTTTGCATCAGCCCCAACTCATCGCCCACCCGCGTACCCAGCGTGAGATGCCGCGCAGCACACGAGAAGACGAGCGCGGCGTCTGGCGTCTCCGGCCCATAGGAGGCCTGGGCACGCTCCGACGAGGTGGACGCTCCGCTCAGAATCTGGTCTCGCGTGGCCACCGCAAACCGGATGCGGGCACCCTGGAGGGCGGGGTTCAGTTTGACCATGCTCCCGTCGTCTTGGAAATGCGAGGGCGCGCCCAAGTAGAACTCGTCGGAGCGCTCGGCGCCGGGGGCCTCGTCGGGGTAGACGGCGAAAAAGTTGCGGTTGCCCGTGTCCTCGAAGGAGCCGAAGTACTGCATCCACAGGTCGCGGGGAGGCTGGCCGTCGATCTCATGGATCACCAGGCCCTCGACGCGCGTGGCGACGTGGTCGTCGCCCATCGGCTCCCACCCGCTGGCGACGCCGGTTGAGACCTGGAGCGGCCCGGCGAAGAGGAGGACAGGCACAGCGTCTGAGTAGACCCGGCCATTGCAGAACTGGTAGGTCTGATCGAAGCGCACCTGATCCCCCGCCATCCCGCCGCACACGGGCACGTCGGCGCCCAGTTCGGCGCTGACCGCGCTCAAGAGCCTGTCGGAATCCACTCCGAGCCCTTCGGGCAGGAGGATGGCCAGCCGGACGGGCTCCGCCAGCCCGCCTGTACTGAGCGAAGTCGTAGTGTCGCGCGCTGCCGCTATCGCCTGCTGTGCGGCCCCCTCGGGATCGGCACGGGCGTTCTCCGCGACACCCACCCGGAACTGCACCCGCTCTGAATGAAAGAGCATCAGAACGACAGCATCCTCGGTGATTCGGTCCGACGAGAGTTCCCCGTGCGTCGTGCAGCCGATGAGTTGGAGGCCGGGGTATCGGGCCTCAACGCCATCGAGCAAGGCCCGAAAGTCGTGATCGATCCCAGCATAGAGGATGCCCGCCTGGGGCATGGCGCCCGCCAGCGTGTCGGCGCAGGCGTCGAGCGCTTCTTCGATGGCGTCAGCAGAGTCGATGTCTTCGCTGTGTCCTGTTGCGACGGTCATGGGGTTCGGGTTTAAGGGGTGATGATCAGGATAGTGGCGTGGGGGTCGCGGTCGCTCATGCCGGAAGTGCGAGGGTGAAGGTGGCTCCTCGCCCCTCTTCGCTCTCGACGGTGAGCGTGCCGCCGTGGCCCTGCGTGACGATGTCGTAGCTCATGGAGAGGCCCAGGCCCGTACCCTGCCCTGTCGGTTTGGTGGTGAAGAACGGCTCGAAGACCTTCGCCCGGACGGCCTCGGGCATCCCCAGACCGTTGTCGGCAACACGAATCTCGACCTTGCCGTCGCGACGCTCGGTGGTAACGGTTACAGAAGGCAGATACCCGTCCGCCCCGCTTGTCTTCCTGGCCCGAACCGCATCGAAGGCATTGTCGAGCAGGTTGATGAGCACGCGGCCAATCTCCTGTGAGACGATCTCGACTTCCCCCGCGTCCTCAGCAAAGCTCTGGTTTAGCGTCGCGTTAAAGTCTGGATGGCGCGCACGCATACCGTGGTAGGCCAGGTTGGTGTACTCCTCCACCAGTGCGTTGAGGTCCACAGGCCGGCGCTCGCCGGAGGCGCTTCGCGCGTGCTCCATCATCTGCCGCACGATGGCATCCGCCCGGCGTCCGTGCGCTTCGATTTTGGCTGCGTTGGTCTTGAGGTCTTCCAGCAGCGCCGCCCGTTCAACCGGATCGGTCTCTTCTTCCAGTTCGGTGACGAGTTCCTGAGAAAGCCCGGCAAAGTTGTTGACGAAGTTGAGGGGGTTCTTGATCTCGTGCGCGATGCCGGCCGTCAGAGCGCCAAGCGAAGCCATCTTCTCGCTCTGCACGAGTTGCGCCTGCGCCGCCCTCAGCTCGGTCATCGCGGCCTCTACCTCCCGGTTCTTGGCCTCCAGCCGCTGGAAGTCTTCGTAGCGCGCGTAGGCCACGGCAAAGGCATCTGCCAGCGCCTGAACCGCCTGGACGGCCTCTTCCGCGAGCGGCTCAGGACTACCGACATAGAGCATCCCCTGCTCGAATGGCGCAAAAAGCAAAGCCAACGATTCGAGCGGGGCTTCACCACCTTGATACTGAGCAGGCCTCTCCAGCAAGCCCGCCTCGACCATCACGCCCATCCACTTAGTGAATTCGTCTCGGCTCCAGTTATCCGTATGCGCCTCCTTCCGTCGCCAGTGCTCGATCGCTACGGAGATGGTCGGCACGGTCTCATACGGAAGAAGGAAGGCGGCAAGCGGAGCACCGTCGGGTGTTGTCAGATACGTCTGGGCCTTCCCGGCTTCCTCGTCGGCGATGAGGACGCCGCAGCGGAAGAAGGGAACGCCTAATGTCGTCAACTCGCGCCAGATGAGGGGCGTGATGCGCTGGAGGTCATTCGTCGTTCGCATCGAGGCAATCTCGCCGCGGACGCGGTCGAGCGCGGCTTCCTGCTCGGCGTCGCGGGCGCGGGCCTCGGCCCGCTGAAGGTCCAGGAACCGTGTGTAGGTCTGGTCGAAGACGCGGGCGAAGCGACGCAGGATGCCGATGCTGGCGTCCGACAACGCCTCGAGTCCCACGGCCTGCAAGGCCCCGAAGTCGGTGAACGACAGGGTGAGTACGATCCGGTCGGGGGCCCGCATGCCGGCCTGCACCTCGGCAGGGAGGCTCCCCAACTCCGTCTCGCCGAAGAGGAAGTCGTCCCAGGTCGTCTTCAGGTCCCCGTGCAGGTCGTAGACCCACGCGGGCTCGCGCGCGTGCCACGCGTCGAGGAGGGCGAGGTACGACGGGTGGTCGTGGTACGGGACGAGGTAGCTCTCGGGCGAGTCCGGGTGCTCCGGGTTCGCCTTCCACATGCGCCCGCTCTGGGTCTCTGAGTCGAAGACCCAGATGACGCCTCGGGTGAGTTCGAAGTCGAGCCCGGTCAACTCCTCGAAGAATCGCGCGACCACGCCCGCCAGGTCGTCCGAGCGGTGCATCGCCATGCCGCGCGCCCGGACCCGTTCAAGCGCGGCCTCGATCTCCATTTCCCGCCGTGCCGCCTCTACCTCCTCCTGCAACTTGAGGTGAAACCATTGATCGCGCTCGCGCAAATCTTCGAGGGTTGACCGGTAGTCCTCCGAGCGCTCCAGCTTTTTCTGGAGCGCCTGAATTTTCTTTTCGAGCGCTGAGCTGGCTGGAGGCGAGTCGTTCATTCGCCCTCACCAAGCAGGACGGAAACGAACGTGCTGCTGTGGGCGCGCGGAATGAGGGATCCGGTGAGCGGGCAGAACTCGCCGTAGGTATAGAAGCCAATAGTCGGGATTGCGGACCCAATGTGCTCACGAAGCACCTCGAACTCGCGCTTGACGTGGGTTCCCAGAACGCCATGCCTGCCTGCGCATGAGAAGATGAGCGCGGCGTCTGGGGCATTCCCCGCGAAGGTGTCCCTGGCCCCCGACGCCGACGACTCGACGCCCGCCAGTATCTGCTCGCGCGAGGCGTTGGCAAACCGAAAGCGGGAACCGCTCGGAATCGGCGGGCCGACAACCAGACTGCCGTCTTCCTTCCACTCGAAAGGCGTGCTTACGTAGAATTCCGAGCCATTCAAGCCGGGTTCTTCCCCCTCGGCATCGGGGTAGACGGCGAGGAGGTGCCGGTAGCCGATGAGCTCGTCTGACCCGAAGTAACGCACCCAGACGTCCTTTACAGGCTCACCGTCGATCATGCTGACCACCACGCCGTCGGATTCCGTTACGTGGTGATCGCCTCCCATCGGCTCCCATCCGCTGGCCACGCCGGTCGAGACTTTTAGCGGCCCGGCGAAGACCAACAGGGCGAGCGCGTCCGTGAAGACCTTGCCGTTGCAGAACTGGTAGGTTTTCTCGAACCGAAGCGGCTCAGCGGCCAATCCGCCGCACACGGGAACACCTGGCCCGAGAACCTCACTTAGCTTGCCGAGCAGCGCGGGTGTGTTCACGCCAAAGGCCTCAGAGATGGCGACGCAAAGGCGCGCGGGCTCCTCAAGTCCGTCGAGCGCACCTCCGGCCGAACGCCGCGCCGCGCCTTCCGGATCTCCTGCAACGCCCTCCGCCACGGAGGCCGCGAACGTCACACCCTCCGCGTGGAGCAGCATCACCACGACAGAGCCCTCCGCAAATCCCTCTGATGAGATTTCGCCGTGCGTCGTGCAGCCGATGAGCTGGATGCCGGGATAGCGATTCTCAACGCCATCGAGTAGCGCCTGATGGTCGTGGTCGATGCCTGCGTAGAGCAGGCCGGCCTGCGGCGTCTTTCCCCCGAGCGACGCAGCGCATTGTTCGAGCGCTTCAACGACGGCGTCTGCTGAATCGATGTCTTCGCTGTGTCCGATGGCGGCAATCATGGGTCTTTTCTGTGTGGATAAAGGGGTGGGGCAATGCTCAGTCGTGCTCCCCGATCAGAACGGAAACGAACGTGCTGGCGTGAGCGCGTGGAATCAGGGATCCCGTCATTGGGCAAAACTCGCCGTAAGTGTAAAAGCCGATCATCGGGATTGCGGACCCAAGCTGTTCGCGCAGGATCTCGTATTCGCGCTCGACGCGCGTCCCAAGAATGCTGTGCCTGCTGGCGCACGAAAAGACAAGCGCAACATCCGGAGCACCTCCGGAAAACGTCTCCCTGGCCCTCGATGCTGACGATTCGGCACCCGCAAGAATCTGCTCGCGCGACGCGCTGGCAAACCGGAAGCGGGAACCGGCCGGGATCGGAGGGCCCATATTCAGACCACCGTTTTCATTCCAATCGAACGGCGTGCTCATGTAGAAGTCCGACCCGTTTGAGCCGGGTAATCCGTCCTCGGCGTCCGGGTAGACGGCAACCTGGTGTCGGTAGCCGACAAGCTCATCCGATCCGAAATAGCGCGACCAGACATCCTTTACAGGCTCGCCGTCAATCATTTTGACCGACACACCCTCGCATTCCGTTACGCGGTGATCGCCTCCCATCGGCTTCCATCCACTTGCTACACCCGTCGAAACCCGGAGCGGCCCTGCGAAGATCAACAGGGCGAGCGAATCTGTGAGGACCTTGCCGTTGCAGAACTGATAGGTCGGCTCAATCCGAAGCTGCTCAGCCGCCAAACCGCCACATACGGGAACGGCTTGCCCGAGAACCTCAGTCAGCTTTCCGAGCAAGCTGGGGGTGTCCACGCCGTACGGTTCGGAGAGGACGATACAGAGACGGGCGGGCTCTTCGAGACCTTCGAGCGCCTGATCGGCTGCCCGTTGTGCTGCGCCCTGGGGATCCGATGCCGCTCCCTCCGAAACACCGGCCCGGAACTGGACGCTCTCCGAGTGGAAGAGCATGAGCACGACGGAGTCTTCGGCGAACCCATCCGAGGAAAGCTCGCCGTGCGTGGTGCAACCGATGAGCTGGAGGCCGGGGTATCGGGCTTCGACGCCATCAAGAAGGGCCTGATGGCCGTGGTTGACGCCGGCATAAAGCAAACCCGCCTGCGGCGTCTTTCCGGCGAGCGTCTCGGCGCACTGGTCGAGTGTCTCAGCAATGGCATCCGAAGAATTGAGGTCTTCGCTGTGTCCAACGGCGGCAATCATGAGTCGTGGTTTTGGATGATGGAAGACCGGGCAGAAACATACAACGTCGCCGTTAAGAGCACGCGCCGCTGCTGCTCAAACATCCGGTGGGGTTTAGAGGGTGAATGTGTAGGTGTACTTGGCCAGAATTGTTCGGTTGTCGGTTGGCGGGAGCGCCGGGACTTCGCGCAGACGGTCGGTGTTGAACCCGGAATTGATGACGAGGAAAAAGTCCGTTCCCTCCTGCGGATTGTAGCGGAAGCGAATATTTGCGGCCCCTGCATTGGCTGCGCTGTTGTACTGCAGGAATGCGGCCAACGAGAACCGCGTGTTCAGCGCTGCGAGTGCGCGAATGCTTCCCAGATGCGCTGTGAATGTCTGCTCCCGATCCGGAAAACGAATGCGGTTCAGGTCATATCCGCCGTTGAGTTCCAGATGCTTCGAGACGATCCATCTGGGCGCGAAACCCGCAGTTGCGCGCCAGCCATCGTAGAAGCCGCCCAGACCGGCGTTTATATCGAAACTCAAGGTGCCACCTCGCGAACTCTGATACCCTGCGCTCGCTGAGACAAACGTGTATTCGCCCGGCAGCACCTCGGCGGCGTCGGAGAGGTCGAAGGCTTCGAGCAGGTCCTCGTAGACGACATCGACGCCGACGTTGAAAAAGGCACCGGATGTTAGCTGCCCCTCCCATCCGACGCGGTTTTCCACGGTCTCAGCCGTGCCGCCCTCGTTGCGGAAGTAGGCGAGGGTCGAGGCAGAAACCTGGTGCCGCGCGAACGGCGAACCCGGCGACGAGCCCCAGCCCTGCGAGACGAGGCCTCGCAACGCCGTGTAATCTTCGCGCTGCTCAAAACCCATGTCCGGGCGGTACTCGCGCCCCGAGCGGGCAATACCCAGCGCGTAGCTCGTGCCGACGTACGCGCGGCGCTCAAGCCTGGCCCGCATCCGCGTTACGTCCAGCGGCGAAAGGCCGGCGTCCACTTCATCGTCGAACGTCTGCACCCAGTTGACGGTCAGGAAGGACTCGCCCAAGACGCGAAGGTCGGTATCGAGCCCGACGGCCACGTTGTACGCTCCGTCCTCGGAGACGCGCGAGGCGAGCATGCCGCCCGCCGTTGAATTGGCGTTCAGGACCTGCCGACGTAGGCGAAGGACGCCGAAGTTTTCAGAGCCCAGCGCATCCGCCGGGTCAAGGTTTTCGGTAATCCGGCCCGTCTGCAAGTTGATGACGCCGACATCCCACGGCCCCACGCGGCCGACGAGCCGACCGCCGCCGAGCAGGCGAACGGCTTGGCCATCGTGGAGCCCGATCCGGCGGCTATAGAAGAGCCGGTTCGACCCGCCCAGATTGACATCAAAGAGGCTCGCGCGTTCGAGAAAAAACTGGCGTTTTTCCGGGAAGAAGAGCGAGAACCGTGTAAGGTTAACCTGCTGGTTGTCGGCCTCCACCTGCGCAAAGTCGGTGTTGAGCGTCAGGTCGAGCGTAAGGTTGTCCGTGAGGCTCATCTTGAGGTCGCCGCCGAGTTCGGTGACGGGGTCGTCGGTGCGGACGTACGCCGTCTCGGGGTCGTTCAGGTCGAAGCTTTGGCCGAGGCCGCCGAGTGCGTAGGGCGTGATGTAGACAGGCCGCCGCGTCTCGATGCCTTCGAAGACAACTTTCTGAAACTGCGAGGCCTTGTTGAAACTCCAGAAACCCCAGGTGGGGGGGATGTCGGGGAAAATGTCCATCTCGTTCTTCTTGCCCAGGTAGCGCCACGCGCTGAGGCCCATCATCACGCGGCCGTCGACGGGCTGGTAGCGGAGACTGGAGAACGGAACGCGCATCTCGGCGAACCAGCCCTCGGGCGTGACGGTCACCTCTGCGTCCCAGAACGTGTTCCACGTGTCGTCGAAGTTGCCGTCGTCGTTGGCAAACGTGCCGTCGGTGCGCGAGCCGGTGGGCGAGGCCCAAAACCCAACGCCTGTCGTGTTGTCGTTGTAGGTATCGAGGCCGAGAGCGAGGTAGTCCGTTCCGAGCGTGTTGAGGTCCCGCTTGAACGACGCGGCGAAGACGGCCTCGGGTGGCGCATAGCAGCGGCACGAGACGTAAATGTAGGCGTCGTCGTAGGCGAGGCGAATCTCGGTCGGCTCCGAGGGCGCATCGCCGAAGGACGGCCAGTGGGTGATCAGCGGCAGCGGTTCGATGGCATCCCAGGCCGGTTCGTCCACGCGGCCATCAAGGTCGATGGGGCCGTTGAGGCGTGGGACAACGAACGTCTCGGACGTCGCGGGTGACGCAGGGGGGGATTGGGCGAGCGCGAGGGTGGGCCAGAAGGCGAGGAGGAGAATGACACGGCTCATCATGGAACGTCGACGCCGTATTCGATTTGCCGGCTGTATTCGGCTTCATCGAAATGGCCCTGCGACTCGGCGATCAGGCCATCAGCCCCGCGCGTCCACTCTTCGTACCCACCGATCCGGACGGCGTTACCGGTGCCATCCGGGCCGGTGTTCGTCCCAGCCAAGGTCCAATGGTACTCGATGGTGCCGTCTCCGACGTGCAAGGAATCCATCGTGATCACCATGTCCGGGAACGCCGTCATGAATCCCTGCGCGACCTCGGCGATGGCCTCGCGCCCCACAGCCGGCGCGGCGTCGTTGACCGCAAGCGACCCGTCCTCCGCGAAGAAGGACGCGACGCTTGCCGGGTCCTGGCTGCACCAGGCAGCGGTGTAGCGAATGGCGAAGTCGTGTAGGTCTTGGTTCATGGTGGCATCAGTAGGTGAGTCGCCGGAGCCGCATCCGGCGAGGAGGAGAAAAGTGAGCACGGCGGGTGCGCAGCGCAGGTCTGGCCGTAGGGACAGGGCGCGACCTGTCCGGCCCCCACGCGAAGCGGAAGCGTGGAGACGGCACGCCGTGTCCGTACGGTCATCGTCTGGTAAGGCATTCGAATTGGGCATCAGACCAGGGTTAATCTGGGGGTTATAGGGAAATGACGCGGGGTCAATGGTCGTCGGCGTAGCCGTTCACCACTACGGACCGCGTCGTGGCGGAGGCGGCACGCAGCGGGGCGACGGCCTGGTACTCGGGCGAGGCCACGAACCCTTCGAGTGCCGCCCGCGAGGGAAACTCGAGGACGATGATCCGGTCGGGGTGCCAGTCGCCCTCGGGGCTGATGACGGCCGCATTCGGATCGGGGTCGAACCGCGCCGCGCCTGACCGCACGACGTACCGCCCCCCGTGCGCAGCGATGATGGGCGCGACGGCCTCGCGGTACCGCTGGTACCTGGCGTCGTCGTGAACGGTGATGTCGAGGATGGTGTAGACCGGTGAGGATGGAGCGGGCTCCGGTAGGGTGTTGTGGCGCTGCGGCGTGGCCGCGACGCACTCGACCTCCAGGCGCGCCCCAAGTGCCAGGCCGTCCGTTCCGAACGCGCTGCGGGCGGGGTACGGCGCGGTGAAGAACGACGCGTAGATCGCGTTGAAGGCGCCCCACTCCGCGATGTCCTCCATCATCACCGTGCACTTGACGACGTCGCGGCGCGTGAGCCCATGGGCCTGGAGCACGACCTCGATGTTCTCCAGGGCTTGCCGCGCCTCGGCGGCAGTGCCGCCGGAGACGAGCTCCAGCGTACCGGGCACGACGCCGATCATGCCCGAGAGGAACACCATGTCCCCGACACGCACGGCATCGGAGAAAGGGAGCGGCGACTCCGTCGGGAGGATGCCGGCCCCGTTGAGGTGTTCGACGTTCGGGCTATCCACGCGCTGTGCGAGGGCGCCGGGTATGGCTATGGTGAGCAGGAGGGTGATCAGGAAGAGTCGCTTGGGGCGGAAGGTGGAGGTACGCATCAAGAGGGAGTGGCATGGTGAGTGAGTATTGGAGTGAAGGAGAGAGCAACGCTCTAACGAGCGCCCCGTCGGGCCCTTCAACGGCAGGCAGTGAGCTCGATGCACAACTTATCAGCCCGAAGTGGCACCGAGGCCCCGGGCGTAGCCGTAGACCCGGATATCCATCCCAGCGGTCGCGTCGAGAAGGGCCTGCGACGGCGCGCCGTATATCTCCACGACCATATCGGAAACGCCGAGGAGAGCCCCGAGCGTGTCGCCCAGGTTACTGACGTGTTCGAGCACGGCAGCCGAACTGGCGTAGCGTTCGTGGACGACGCACTCGCTGCGGTCGTCGTTGAAGTACCAGTCGTACTGCAACGTGCCCGTGTCTTTTTCTTTGACAATATCGATGCACTCAAGGGACAAGTCCTCAAAGGCGTCCTGCTGCCCGTCGTGGACCGTGAAGTGGACGATGTTGAATAGCTCGCTCATGGTTGAACAGGGTTGAGGTGAAAGGAGCATTGGAGGCATCGGCCGGGCGCATGGTTACGAAGACGCGGTGACCGGCGCACGCGGGTTTCAGGACCTGGGCGGTGCGCAGGTCGGTTTGTATGCACATCCCGGCCTGCACCCGCTCCGTCGAGCTACGGGGTTATTTCGCTCAGTACCCGCAGGGTCTCGACCTTCAGCCCATCCTCCTTCATGGCTTGCGCAGCCTCGTCGGTGGCCATGAACGACTCGAAGCGGTCCGTGTCTGGGACCTCTAATAGGACCCCCGTCAGGTTCGGATGCTCCGGGTCCCGGAAGATGCGCGCTGTCGCCCCGATCTGGCCGAACATCTCTTGCCGACTTCCTGCTCCTCCGTGCCAGGCCTGTGCCCAGTGATCCCCGTCCTCGACTTCGTGAAACGCGATGAGTGTTGCCATGTGATGTCCCTCGTTTGGTTGGTTGGTTGATAGAAGGCAGCGCGCCGAATGCGCGCCGCGGGTGGTGCTCAAGAGCGGGCATGCCGGTTCACGATCCGGACCGGTGTGCCTCGATCTCGATCTCGATCATGAATTCGGACAAGGCGAGCCCCTTCACCTCGAGCCAGCTTCCGGTCGGGAATTGCTTCGTATAGATCGTACCCCGATACGAGGCCACTTCGAGGAATCCGGCCATGTCCGTTGTGAAAACGTTCTCGACGATCACGTCATCAAACGTGTAGCCGTAGTGCTCCAGGACACTGCGCAGATCAGCGTAGACATTCTTCATCTGCTGCTCCATGTCACCGACAGCGGTCGGATTCCCCTCGTCGTCCATGCTTACTGCGCCGGAGACCTTGATGTCATCGCCGATTTTCACGGCATGCGTGTAGCCGTAGGCCCTTTCGACGTCCGGTCGCAAGTGGAAGTAGTCCTGCGCAGCCACAGCGGGCGCGAGGATGAGGGTGGTCAGGGCGAGGGTGAGAATAAGGTTGAAATGTTTCATGGGTCTGGGGGTTGTGGGTGAGGAAAACAGCGCGCCGAATGCGCGCCGCCGGTGGTGCTCAAGGGCGAGCATGCCCGTTCATGTGGAGGGCGAAGAAGCGCCACTGCCCCCCGCGCTTGACGTAGACAGAGGTGTAGCGCAAGTGCTGCGTCGTGTCCTCGCCCGCATCGGAAGTGAAGCGAATGTCCGTCGTCCCGGCGATGACCGCCGTGCTGCCGTCGACCACGACGGTCCGCTCGGAGAGCGTTTGCCCGGTCATCGACAAGTTCAGGACGGCCTCGACGTACTTCTCCTTGCCGGTCGTCGTCCCGTCGCTGTGGTTGAAGACGAAGCCGTCGTCGAGGATGCGCCGGAGTGTGGCCTCGTCGCGCGTGACCTCAGCCTCGACGAAGGCGTCTTCGATGGCCAGGACGCGCTGCGCTTCACTCGCGCCGTTCTGCACGGGCTGCTTGAGTTCTACCCGGATGAGCCGGATCGGCTCGTCGCCGAGGTTCTCGACGGAGTGAGGCGCTTCCGCGTCCTTCCACATCGTGAACGGTAAGGGGAGCGGCCCGTCCATCTGTCGCGAGTCCATGATGACGTTGCCGTCCGCGTCCCGGTCGATGAAGTGGCCGGCCTCCATGATGTACAGCACGCTCGGCCACTGGTGGTGATGGAGGTTCTCGGTCTCGCGAGGCACCATCTGCACCTCCAACACGCGTACGTGGTCGTTCTCCATCAGGACCCTATGGTTGTCCGGCGCGGCGATCACCGCGTCGAGCTCAGCAGGCCAGTTGGCTGGATTGCCGGTCTGGGAGGGCAGAGGCTGCGCGGATTCTTGCTGCGCGATCGCAGCAGGCGCGAGGACGAGAACCGTCAGGACAAGGGTGAGAAAGCGGTTGAAACGAATCATATGTTTTCTCCGGTAGGGTTGAGCGGTCATGGAAGGTGGATGTGGCATGCCGTAGGGACACATGCCGTAGGGACACGATGCATCGTGTCCCTACAGAGGCAAAAGTGCCTTCGCGGTCAGCCATCGGACGTGTCGGTGGTGCCCGGCGCGGGTGCGTCATTGCTCCAACTGTCGGCCGCGATTTCCCAGCCGTCTGCGGTGCGGTGATAGACGGTGAGGTACTTGCCTCGGCCGTCCGGCGCGATGGAGGTGCCGACCTCGTAGGCGAAGTCACCCGACGGAGCAATAACGATCTCGACGGCTTCGAGCGTGAGATCGATAGGGTCGCTGTAGTTCGCAGCGAAGTACGTGGAAAGGGCCTCGCGCCCTCGGACCATCGGCTCGTCACCGGGCAGGATTACCGCGTCGGGAGCGTTGAGTGCCACTAGGGCGTCCGGGTCGCCCGCACGGGCACCGGCCTCCCACGCGGCGGAGACGGCCTCGATGGCGGCGCGGTCGGCGCTCGGATCGGAGACGGTGCGCGTCGGCGTTTCGGTGACGACTTCGGTGGTGTCGGTTTCGGGCGTCTGGCACGCAGCGAACGCGAAAGCCAGGAGGGAGAAAAGGAGAAAGCGGTTCATGGTTATTGGGATTTGGGTTGAGGTTCGGTTGAAGAAAAGCATGTGTGGCTTAGCGCCCCCACACCCCCAATCCGGGGCCGACTAATAAGCCTCGATCAGTGGTAGGACGGCAAAGTTGGTTTTTCTGTAGCTGCGGGTGAATTTTCCGGCGTAGGAGTGCAAAGTCGATAAAAGACCCGAGAAGCGTGCTCGCCACCACTTCTCCAGGTCGT
>JBGTDU010000137.1:0-25588 GCA_041748175.1 Rubricoccaceae bacterium | reverse complement strand
GAGAGCACTTCCAGATCCACCTGGCCCCCTGCGACTGCCTCCGCACGAACAAACGACAACTCGATCACGTTGCCGTTTGAGGCGAAAGGAATGCCGTTGGGCGCCGGGGCAACGGGCTGATTTACGTTCTGCGCATTGCCGCCGCGAGCGCAAAGAATACAACAAAGAATTAGAGCTAAACATCGCATGGCATTGGTGGAATGTCGGTTTTCAAAGTTGTCTTCTGCAGGGCTACCGCGTTGGAATGGCGGCCAGATGCCGCAGCCAATCCTGCAAAGGCGGTTTCTCTTCCGGCGTGGGTGCGCGGTCAACACCTGCCTGCCAGTCGCGGATGCAGCACGACACGTTTTCGATAGCCTGGTCGATCAGTGCCGGTTGCTCGCGTACCAGCGTCCGAAACCACCTCCAGACAAGAACGGGCTCATAGTAGGTGTAATTGATCTCAGTCCAGCCTGACCCAGAGGGATTTCTGCGTTGCTCGCCAAACCACGGCACCCATGTATCGCCGAGATAGTTGATCACATAACTCGCCCGAGCGGCATCAGTCGGCAGCGACGCATAGGCCCTGTTGGCATCCAGCACACCCTGAGCGCGGCTCAAGGCGCCCCATAAGAAATTGCTGCCATTGGGGTTGTTTGACACGTCGCATACGGCACGCAGTTCCTCAACCAATTCGGGGTTCGCGTCCAGAACAAGAACGTAAGCAGAATAGGTTGCAAGCATGTAATCCTTCTCCCAGTTATACAGGTTCTCGTGGAAGTACGCTTCACTTCCCCCGATGAGCCACAGGCTGTACACAGCCGCCTCCGTTTCTGGCCCGCTCGTGCGGTAGCCATAGTTGTCGTTGCTTCCGCCCGGGCCCCATGAATCAATCACCTCTTTCAGAAGGGGTATGTAGGCGGGATTACGCGACGCGCCCGCACGAAGAATCATGGGTACGGCATGGTTGCGAGGGAGCTCCCGGGTAAGTACGCTGCGTCTGATCCCCTCTTCTACCGAGACAAGCGTATCCAGCGGCACCTCTTGCGCTGAGGGCGCATAACAGGTGAGAGCGGCCAGTAATATGAGTACGAAGCGTGTCATAGGGGGTTGAGGTCGTGATTGATGAATCAGTTTTCGGAAAGAATCTCCGGGTTGTTTGGAATGCCTGGCCCACTATCCAATCGAGTCAGGAAGCATTTGGGCTATTTCTTCGGGCGAAGTCACACCCTGCGCCATCGAGGCACTGCGTTCTGCTGCGGCCTGGGCACAGATAATTACCACAAGAAAAAGTATCAGACGCATTCTCTCGATCTGGAACGATTCTTCAAGAATCGACCAACCGCTGCTCCGCCTAAAGGCAAAAACTCACCCCTCGCTCAACCTCTTCAACTCCGCCAACGCCATCAGCGCTTTGAGCGGCGTCATCTGGTCGGGGTTAAGGGCGTCCAGCTTGTCCAATAGCTCGGTGGCGATGGGATTTGGCGGTGCCAGGGCAGGAGCCGCCAGCGGCGCAGGAATGGTCGCCGTTGCCGTCGAGCCGACTTGCGGCAGACCACCTTCCAACACGCCTACCTCGCTGGCTACATCGTGCTCTTCGAGGTGGGCGAGCACCTCTTTCGCTCGTGCCACGACACGTTTCGGCAACCCGGCCATGCGGGCGACTTCGATGCCGTACGAGTGATCCGCGGAGCCGGGCAGAAGCGTCCGCAGGAAAATGACGCGACCGTCGTGTTCCTGCACCTGCACGCGGAAGCTCCTCACGCGCTGGAGGCGGTCGGCCAGCGCGTTTAATTCGTGGTAGTGCGTAGCGAATAGTGTGCGCGCCGCCACTTCCGCGTTTTCGTGGAGATGTTCCACAATAGCCCACGCGATAGACAGGCCGTCGAAGGTGGATGTGCCACGCCCCACCTCATCCAACAAAATCAGCGAACGCGGTGTGGCGTTATTGAGGATGTTAGCCGTCTCGTTCATTTCCACGAGGAACGTGCTCTCCCCCGCCGCAAGATTGTCAGACGCTCCAACCCGCGTAAAGATGGCGTCCACCACGCCGATGCGGGCACGCTTCGCCGGAACGAAGGAGCCGACCTGTGCAAGGAGCACGATCAGGCCCGTCTGCCGGAGGACCACGCTCTTGCCCGCCATGTTGGGGCCGGTGATGACGTGGATCTGGCCGAGGCGCTCAGCCGCGTCGTCTCCATTTTCCACCGGCGCCGCAATGTGGACGGAGTTCGGGATGAACGGCTCGCCTGCGGCAAGCGCGTCTTCGACGACCGGGTGCCTGCCGTCCTCGATATCCAGAATCGCCGAGTCATCAACCTCCGGGCGCACGTAGCCCCGCTGCTCGGCCACGTCGGCGAAGGACGCAAACACATCCAGCACGGCCAGGAACTGCGCGTTGTCCTGGATCGGCTCGATTTCATCGCCGACGGCCATGCGGAGCGTCTCAAACAATTGCTTCTCCAATCCGCCGATCTTTTCCTCGGCGGTCAGGATCTTCTCTTCGTACTCCTTCAACGCGGGCGTGATGTAGCGCTCGGCGTTGACAAGCGTCTGCTTGCGGATAAAGTCGTCCGGCACCTTGTCTTTGTGCGCGTTCGTCACTTCGATGTAGTAGCCGAACACGCGGTTGTAGCCCACTTTCAGGCTCGGGATGCCCGACCGCCTGCTTTCCTCCGTCTGGAGGCGCGCGAGAAATTCCTTGCCCGAATGCGCGATGGACCGAAGCTCGTCAAGCTCCTCGGAGAACCCGCCACGGATGTAGCCGCCCGCGTCCGTTTTGGCGGGAGGCTCGTCCACAAGCGCTTTTGCAAGGCGATCCACGGTGTCCTGGCAGAGTTTCAGGTTGTCGCGCAGGGTGGCGATCGTTTCCGTGACCTCGTCCTGCACGGCTTGCTTGACGGCTGGAATCTGCTGGAGCGTCAACTTCAAGGTGACCATATCGCGCGGTGATGCCCGGCCCGTGCATACCTTTCCTGCCAAACGCTCCAGGTCGCCGACGTGGCGGAGTTCGTCGCGCAGCGATTTGCGGCGGCGGCTGTTCGAAAAGAGAGCATCCACCGCATCGAGACGCTGCCGGATCTTCCCGACATCGCGAAGAGGCCGAACCAACCACGAGCGGAGCAGCCGGCCGCCCATCGGCGTCAGCGTGGAATCGAGAATGCCGACGAGTGAGCCATCCTTGCGGCCATCCTGCATGGAGGCGACGAGCTCCAGATTGCGGCGTGTGGCCGGGTCGAGCGAGAGGAAGTCGCTGGCGGTGTAGCGTTGAAGTCGCCGGACGTGCGGCACGCGCCCTTTCTGAGTTTCGCCGAGATAGTACAGCGCCGCCCCCGCGGCTACGAGGCCAATCTTTAGATCCTCCACCCCAAAGCCTTTCAGCGAGTGCGTCTGAAAATGGCGCAAGAGCGTCTCGTAAGCGAAGTCGTACCCGAAAACCCATTCGTCCTGCTCAGTCATCACGAAATCGCCCAGGTGAGCGAACCTGGACTTCTCCCCTTTCAGAATCAGAAGTTCCGCCGGGTTTACCGACTGAACCAGCGCCGCAAACCGCTCTTCAGGCACCTCTGTCACAAAGAACTCGCCTGTTGAGGCATCCACAAATGCGAACCCGACGGTCGGATCGGCCTCGCCTCCACGGCCGTGCTTGCTGCGCCCGGTTTCCCAAACCGCAGCGGCGAGGTAGTGCGCGTGTTTGGGTGTGAGGAGCTGATCATGAAAGGCAACCCCCGGCGTGACGACCTCAACGACTCCACGCTTCACGATTTTGCGGGCGAACTTGGGGTCCTCCAGCTGCTCGCAGATAGCCACCCGATATCCGGCCTGAACGAGTTTCGGGAGGTACTGATCGACGGCGTGGTGCGGAAACCCGGCGAGCGGCACATCGGAAGCCAGCCCGTTGGCGCGCCGTGTCAACGTGAGGCCCAGCACGTCGGCGACGATGACGGCGTCCTGCTCGAACGTCTCATAGAAATCGCCCATCCGGAAAAGCAGGATCGCGCCGGGGTGACGATCCTTGATCTTCCAGTACTGCCGCATCAGCGGCGTCTCTTTTGTTCGGCGAGCTTCTTTGTCGCTGAGGAAAAGGTCGGGCTGGTCTGCTTCAGGCTGGGGTCTTGAGGTTGGGGTGATATGGGGCACGATTAAATGAGGAATTCCGAACGTGGAATTTTTGATTTCGGATTTCGGGTCGCCGTCTTCGGTCCGCTGTCAGCTGCTATCAGTCGCATCAGGCCCGACCGTCACCAGAATAAGCTGAGCAGTCATCGTCGGCTCGTCGGCACACGAATGTTCAATATATACGCGGCCCGCGGAACTAGCCATCGCGCTCAGCCTTCAACCCGCTCAATCGATCTGACCTCACGAAACGCGCAGACTGCTTCGGTCGAATCGGTTGCATCCTGAACATAGGCAAGGCCGGTGAGCCGAATGAGGTCGCCCGAGTTGAGTGGTTCGCCGTCGCGGGCTCTCAGGAGAAACGGACTCCCGGGCACGGACGGCGGCGAGACCTGATTCTGCCCCTCTCCACTACGAACGTACGCGGAAACAAACGATGTGTCCTCCGGCGAGGCAGCGAACTCCATCATGCACTCCAGACTTCCGCCAGTCTCGCGGCAGGGAATGTCATGATCGCCTGCGTTCAGGTAGCCGGTCGTTGCCACAACGCGATCGCTGTTTTCAACGTGGCAAAGGTCTTCGAACTCAACTGACTCACCCGAGGAGCTGCACGCCACGAGCGTGCACATTGAACCGAGGAAGACAAGACAGCGCAGCACAGTGGATGAGAGATAGCTGGGTGGAAAGAAAAGTAACGTCCAGTGCTGCGACGGCGAAGGGCAGCCTTGAAGCGGGCGAACGATTAGGAGGCCTCCGCGGGCGTGATTACACCGCAACCGATTCGCGCGCCCGAGTCTCCGCTAGGCTGGGTGGAAAAGTCGTCCGGGCCTGCGTGAATGACCAATGCCTTGCCCACTATGCTGTTCGGCCCGTCGAATTGCGCCACGCTCGCGTTGAACGACCCAATCGCAACGCCCTCCGAAAGCGAGTGCAGGTTTCCGAAATCGCCCACGTGCCGTTGCGCGGCCGAAAGGTTCGGAGCACCGTGCGAGGTGCTATCCGGGTTGAAGTGCCCACCCGCTGCGCCTCCTGCCGTGCCGTCCTCACCCTCGGCGCACGATCCGTTTTCGTGAACATGGATCCCGTGGACGCCCACCGGAAGCCCGTCAAGGATGTACGAGACCTGCATGCCGAGATCCGTGGGTGCGAACGTGATGGTCCCGCTCAGTCCGGAATCTCCAAGTGGCTCAATCGTCGCTCTGGCCTGAATGACGAGTGGGCGTGGCTCCACCCCATCGGCGAGACCTCCCGCACGTGAGTCCAACTCATCCGCCGAATCTCCGTTGGTATCATCCGCAGGCTCTTCGTTGTTGCCGCATCCCGATGCAAGGAAAGAAAACAACAGAAGCACGGCAAGTAGTAAACAGGTGCGGATAATCATGGCTCAGCGAAGGGGGAATTGGAGCGATTGGGCGAACCGCAGTTTAATTCGATTGCGCCGTAAGTTTGTCGCGGTCTGCCTTTTTCATCCCCTTCACAACAAGCGCGTAGGAATGGTCGACGAGTTCGAGGATGAGCTCCGTCGGTACGTCGTTTTGAAGGTCCACAAAGTTCCAGTGATTCGTGTTCATGTACGGCCCGGTGTGGATGCCGTCGTAGGCTTCGCGCAACTCCGGGATGCGTTCGGGGTCGCACTTCAGGCTGACTTCCGGCGGATGCCTATCCAGTCCAACCGCTGAGAACATCTTGTTCATCACCTTGAACACAAGCGTGTCAGGCCCAAAGGGAAGGTCTTCCCACGCGCCCGGCTTCGAGAGGCAATATGCGCGGTAGGCGTCGAGTTGCATGGTGGGCGAGGGCGGACCGCGAAACTTACGCGCTCAATATGCGATGCCGAACGTAACGAACCAGCCGGACGAAGTTCGACCTCTGAAATCACAATGAGGAGATCCACAACCTGAATCCGCCCGATCAACGCGGTCGCGCTTCCGCCCGTCCGGCCATTGCCGAGAAACGATGCGGCGCCAGTCCCGTGCCCGTAGCTTGAAACTCGTCGACGCTTGGGCAGAGCCGACCCCAAACGGGGAAGCCCTGTCGGTATTCCTACCACGCCGTGTATCCGAAAACGCAGCCATGCCGGATCTATTAATCAAGTGCCCGTCCACCGGCAAAGACGTGCCCACCGGTTTCACGATGGATCGAGCTTCGTTCGAAGAGCCTACAAACACGATCGAAAATTGCTCCGTGCCGTGCCCGTATTGCCGTCAAGTACACGTCTGGAGCAAGGCGGACGCCTTTTTCGCAGGCGACCGCGGCCGCTTGCCGGACGCTTTCTTCAACCGCAACTGATGGCTCCGCGTCACAGGGCGACTTACCCCTCGCGCCAAACGGTAACCTTCAGCGGCTGCATTCCCGTTCCCGTTGCTTCCAGCACATCGCCGTCGTGGATAGGCCCAACGCCTTCGGGAGTGCCCGTGTAGATCAAGTCGCCCGTTTCGAGCGTGAAGACTGAGGACAGATAGCTAATCAACTTTGTGACGGGGAAGATCATGTGATCCGTTGTTCCGCGCTGCCGCACGTCACCGTTCACCTTCAGTTCGATGGTGAGGTTCTGAGGATCGGCGATCTCAGAAGGCGCAGTTAGCGGGCCAAGTGGCGCAAACGTGTCGAACCCCTTGGCGATGCTCCACGGCCCTTTGTTGGCCTTTGACTTTGCCTGGAGATCGCGGGCGGTGAGATCGAGCCCAAGCGCGTAGGCTGCCACGTGATTCAGCGCGTCAGCTTCGGAGACGTGGCGTCCGCCTTCCCCAATGACCACAACCACCTCCAGCTCGTGGTGGATGTCCGTCGATTGTCGCGGCAGCACGACCGTCCCGCCACCGAACACGAGTGCCGTGGATGGCTTCAGGAATACGACCGGCTCTGTGGGCAGATCGGCCACATCGCCCATCTCACGAACGTGCTCCGCGTAGTTGCGGCCAATGCACAGGATCTTGCCGGGGCGAATGACTTCGCCGGATGGGAGGGAGATGGTCATGGAACGTTCAGCGGTGAAAGTCGACGGCTGAAGTTAGGGAGTGCTTGGCGATTGCGCCGCGCCTCCTACTCGTGACCTTCCTATGGCGCGTTGCCATGCGCCGAACCCTATGCATTCCGAGCCGCAACCTGCAACTCTTGGCATTTTGAAGTCTCCTTGATTGGCGGTCAGCCTGCACCTCCGTAGCTTTGCGTCTCGATTCATCCACTGCGCTCCTCCGCAGGCCATCTCAGAGCGAGAACGCCAGCGCGGAGGATCCTCAAGCCCGCAACCCATGTACGCCATCGTTGAAATAGGCGGGAAACAGTACAAGGTCACCAAGGACCTGAAGCTGTATGTCCCCCGCCTCGAAGCCGCAATCGGCGACACCGTCACGTTCGACCGTGTGCTCCTCACATCCGGCGACGGCGACGTGAAAGTTGGAGCGCCTTTGGTAGACGGTGCCTCGGTGTCGGCCAAAGTCCTCGACCACGTCAAAGGCGACAAGATCATCGTCTTCAAGAAGAAGCGCCGCAAGGGCTATAAAGTCAAGAACGGCCACCGCCAGCCCTATACACGGATTTCCATCGACAGCCTCGGGGCCGCGAAGAAAAAGCGCGCCACCCGGAAGAAAGAGGAAACCCCTGTGGAAGAGGCTGCATAACGCCACCATCGCACGCAAATCCATCCTGAATCATGGCACATAAGAAAGGCGTCGGCTCGACAAAGAACGGACGTGATTCCAACCCGCAAATGCTCGGCGTGAAGGTCTTCGGTGGCACCGTTGTGCCCGCCGGGTCCATCATCGTGCGCCAGCGCGGCACCAAGTTTCACCCCGGCACGAATGTGGGCCGAGGCAACGACGACACGCTTTTCGCCACCTCCCAAGGGCGCGTTCGGTTCGCGAAGGGCAAGGAAGGCCGGAAGTTCGTCCACGTGGATGCGGAGGCGTAGTCTATTACGTGGTTCCAAACTGTATGGGCGTTCGTCGTGAAGCGGACGCCCATTTTGCGTTTGAGAGAACACGACGGAGGGTGGACGTAGATTTCGGAGTTCTGAAGGCGGGTCCTTCGGCGTTCATCCTCTTGCATACAGCATTCATCCACACGACGTGCTGGACCTCCGCGACCACTTCTTTCTCCCTGACCCTCCCGCCGTTGAGCTACGGGCGTTCACCCACGGGCTGATGCCGAAGACGGTGCCCACGATGATGGAGCGGTTTGTCGAGGATTGGAAGGAGCGTGGCGTCGACGCCTGGAACAGCGTTCCGAATCATTGGCTGCCGGAGTCGGGCGACGAGGTCGGTTGGTGGAACCTTCCCGAATACCTAGGCGATGCGTTCATCGCGCCGATGCTCGGGGCGCCGAGTGGTACCTGCATTATGCAGCCCAACGCCCACGCCGCCGTGCAGGGGCTGCTTTCCGCACCGGAACCCTTCGCACATGGCCGCAACGAAGTCATATTCACCGAGGCCGAGTTTCCGTCCGTGCAGCACTCCGTTCGGCAATGGGCGACGCTGCGCGGTTTTCACGCCCGGTGCGTTCCGCTTGGCGAAGATGCCTTTGTTGATGTAGACGCGGTGTGCGATGCGATCTCGGATAGAACGGCCTGGGTGTTTGTCAGCCACGTCGGCTTTACGACCGGCGAGAAACTGACCGACAACGCGCTCCGAACCATCGCCAACACCGCTCATCTTTACGACGCGTTATTCGCAGTAGATGGCTACCACGCCACCGGCTCCTACCCCATTGATGCTGGACACATTGGTGCGGATGCGTACTTCGGCGGTTTGCTTAAAGAAGCATGCGGTTCGTCAGGGAATGCCTACCTCTATGTTCGAGAAGGTCTGGATCTAACCCCCGCCGTCTCGGGATGGCTTGGCGACGCGGAACCGTTCAACTTCAATTCCACCCCACTGCCGCATCCTGAAGTGAGGCGCCGGTTCATGCGAGGGACGACCGCGATAGCCTCACTCTACCACGCGGTAGAAGGGCTGCGCGTCATAAAAAGTGTCGGGATCGACGAGGTACGCACGGACTCCCTGGCTAAAACGGAGCTGGCCATCCGCCGAGCCGATGCCGCCGGTCTAACCCTCCGTTCGCCGCGCGAGGCGGAAAGCCGAGGAGCGATGATCATCCTCGAAGCGGACAACGCAGGAGCGCTCTGCGAGTGGCTGAAAGCCGAGTCCATCTTCACGGACAGCCGACAGGACCGCTACCTCCGCCTCGCCCCCTTTGTCTGGAATACGGCGGAAGAGATAGATCGCGCCTTCGATGTGATTGTCGAGGGCCAGCGGGCAGGCGATTACCTCCGTGGGAAGCGCCGTGAGGCAACGGGCCCGGTGACGTGATCCTGACGACCGATGACGATGGGGAATGAACCGCCGAGGCGGCGCTCTCCGCTGCCGATTCTACCCCGGACGTTACGATTCTTTACCACACGCGCGGGGTGTTTGAGAAATCAAATAGCCCGCCGAAGATGAAATCGTCGGCGGACCTGGCATCGATCAAACGTAGGCGCAGGTGCCGCCGCTGGACATCGAGGCCGGTTAATTGAGAATTGTGGGCACAACGGACGACGGCTGGGCAGATCGTCGCTGGGCCAGGCAGGAGGTGAAACCGGAAATGGCACCATGCTTGACGGAGGGGCGGCCCGAACTCACGCGCGCTTTCCGATGCCATCCTGGACCGTCCACCTCGTTTCGTCCGCAGGCTTAGTCGCGCTCGTTGGCAGGCTGCCGATTTCCGGTTCAGTGGCCGAGGCTTGTGTGATTGGCGCTGTGGGCTGCGGCGTCTGCCTGTTGGGTCTGTACGGAAACAGAGTCGTCCGCGAAGCTGACTTGCGGCTTCGCGCGATGCGAACCTCTCACCTGGCGTCCTCGAGCCCCGTGCTCGAAAACGCCCACGCCTGAACCCTCCTTCAGGCCCGAACGCTACGCCCTATGCCCGACTACATGGCTACGAATCTTCAGCAAGCCGCCGAGCGCTACATCGCGACGCCCACGCCCGAGTACGGTCGAGCCGTTGCGATTTCCGCGATGCCGCTCGTGCGCTCGATGGTTCGGCGGATAAGCCTCCCGGACCATCCCCTGGCCACGTATCGCGACCTCGAAAGCGCGGGCATGCTCGGGATGCTTCAGGCGCTAAAAGGCTACGACCCGACCCGAGGCACCTCCTTCGCCTCCTTCGCCTACGGACGCATCCGGGGCGCGCTTGTCGATTTCTTGCGGACGATCGATTCGCTTAGCCGGGACCGTCGCCGTCGTGTCGCCGAGGCCCTCCGCGCCACGGCAGAAATCCAGCAGAGCATCGGCGGAGAGCCGGCACCGCGCGAAATAGCTGAGCACCTTGGTATCTCGATCTCCGACTTCGATAGCCTCCGCACCGATGCTCAGCATCGGTTCACCCTCTCGCTCCATGAGAGCGACAGCTCCGAGCAGCGCGTGACCCCGCTCGACGTACTCCCGAACCCCGACGCCGAAGAGTCCATTACGGAGTTCGAGCGCCAATCGCTTTTTGAGCACGTTCAAACGCTCATCACGCAGTTTCCCCAGCGCGAACAACGCATCATCGCACTTTACTACTTCGAGAACCACACGCTGCGCGAGATCGCGGGCCAGCTGAACCTGACCGAAGCGCGCATCTCCCAAATTCTCACCAAGCTTCTGCGGACACTCCGCGGCCAACTTGAACTGACGCGGACCGCCGCCTGACGGCCTACCGCCAACGATCCTTCAGGGAGAGAGGGAAGGCGACCGAGATTGGGCCATTGTGCCCGTCTCGGTCGCTATTTTTTTGCCCAACGCCGACTGAACTTTCGGGAGCCTGGCATAGGCTTTCCACCAAAAATCACGCGGAAGCCGGGGGGTCCGAATGGTATCTTTGCGGCTCTCGGTTGGTGCTTCGCAGTGCGGGCGCTGGCCGTTTCGCATGAATGGTCGAAGCCACCTGAAGGCTTGCCCAATTCCTAACCAAACGACGTACTGAAGGGGCTCCTATGGGCGTAATGAACAAGATGAGGACCAACACCAAGTTCGTTCTGTACGTTCTTGTTGGTGCCTTCGGCGGGCTTTGGGTGTTGCAGGATTCGGGCGCGTTTGATGCGCTAGGCGTCACAACCAGCCGAGAGATTGCGACAGTAAACGGCGTCTCGATTCCGTACGAGCAGTTTCAAAACGCCGTTGAGCAACGGATCAACGTTTATCAGCAGCAGGGCGTCGAGGTCACGCCGGCCGTTCGATCGCGCATTGAAGACGAAGTGTTTAATGCGCTCGTCGACAATCGCCTTCGCGAAGCAGAGATGGATCGCCTTGGCGTGAGCATTTCCGAGCGCGAGGTTCAGGATGCGTTCACCGGACCCAACCCTGACCCGATCATTTTACAGCTTTTTGGTGACGGAAGCGGCGGCGTAGATCGTGCACGGCTGAATGCGTTCATCGCCGACCCCGAGTCTTTTGGCGCCGACAAGCAATACCTCATTCTGCTTGAGGAAGAGATCGCACAGAGCCGTCGACAAGCCAAGCTCGATGCATTGATCGAGGCAACCGCCCGTGTTTCCGAAGGAGAAGTAGAGGCCGAGTATATCCGCCGAAACCGCCGCGCCAGTGCCGATTATGTAGCCATGCGCTACGCGGATGTCCCCGACGACCAGGTTGAAGTCTCAGATGCGGACCTCCGCAGTTACTACAACGACCATCAGGAAGAATTCGAGCGTTCCCGCACATTCACGGTGGAGTACGTCACGCTGGAGAAGGTGCCCACGCCGGAAGACTCCGCCAATGTTATCGCGGAATTGACCAGAATGAAGGTGGACTTTGAAGGTGCAGACGACCCCGCCTCGTTCGTAGCGGGGAGTGCGTATGGTACCGGCGAGCCTGCTTTTGTTTTGGCGGCAGACATGGCGCCCGCGTTGGCGGAAGCTGTATACAGCAACCCGGTCGCTGGCCAAACGATCGGCCCCCTCATTGCGGGTGACGAAGGTGTTTTGGCGATGATCACGAATGTGCGACCCGCCGAAAGCATCTCTGTCCGAGCCCGACATATCCTGTTCGCGTTAACCGACGCCGAGATCGCCGAGCGCGTGAAGGAACGAATTCAGGAAGGCGGTATCGCGTTCGCAGCAGCGGCCGCGCAGTACTCCACCGATCAGAGCAATAGCGCACAGGGCGGCGATCTTGGCTGGTTCGGCGCAGGCCGAATGGTCAGGCCATTTGAAGACGCAGTCTTTGCCGCGCCCATCGGTACCGTGGTCGGCCCCGTGGAAACACAATTTGGCCATCACCTCATTCTCGTTGAGCAGAAAGCGACGCAAGAGGCCGAGCTTCTGGAACTGACGCTTCCCGTTCACGGGTCGTTCGACCGCCTTATCGAGGCCGCTGAAGATTTGCGCTACTATGCCGAAAGCGAGGGCAGCGATTTTGGCGAGGAAGCCATCCGCCGTGGCCTGGAGGTCGAAACAGCGAACGTAACGGACGACCAGGATGCAATTCCTGGCCTTCAGGTTAGCCGGGATGCGTTTCGGTGGATTCGTCGTTCCGCTGTAGGCGATATCTCGGATCCGCTGGACGCCACAACCGCCTTCGTCGTTTTTCACGTGACGGAGATGACGCCGGAAGGCTTCCGGCCATTTGACGAAGTGAGAGAAGAAATTGAGCCGCGCGTGTTGCTTGAGAAGAAAGAAGCGGTGCAGCTCACACGTCTTCAGGAAGCTGTTCAGCGTTCCGGAAGCGACCTTTCGGCGCTTGCTGCGGCTGTTGGGCAGAGCGTCCAAACGCTGGAAAGTCTTGCGCTCAACGCACCCGTCATCCCAGGTCTGGGCCGAGAGCCCCGAGTGGTCGGTACGGCATTTGGCTTGGCTGCCGGATCGGTTTCGCGCGCAATTGCTGGCGACGCCGCAGCCTTTGTCGTTCGGCCTAGAGCCTTCACGGGTGGCGAACTTTCAGCGCTCACGACCGAGGAGCGTGATCAAATCCGCGAACAGCTTCTCAACCGCAAGCGCCAGCAGATCCGGCAGCAGTGGATCCAGAATCTGCGAGACAACGCGGATATTGAGGATTTTCGGGATCGGCTGCTGTAACCCTGAATTGCGTTCCTAGCGCAAGGGCGACCCAGTGACGGGTCGACTTTGTTGCTTCTGGTGGAATGGACACCGAACAACTTGCATTATTAGTGGCCGGAATGCTACTCTGGCCCCGTTGTTGAGGACGGCACTTTCGACTAAGGTTGCACCTATTGTTCCCACTCTCCCAATCTGAATGCATCCATGCGACTAGCTATTCTGGTGTCTGCGCTTTTTCTGGTGTGGGCACTAACCCAGAGCCCATCTGATTCCTTTGCTGCCAACCGGTCCGGTGTTCTGGCAACCACCTCTGTCGCTACCGCGGTTGCTGCGACTGAGTCAGCTCGTGCAGACACAGCGCGGACAAATGGTGCGGCCCAGACGGCCACTCCGCTAGCCCTTTCCGAGGTGCCCTCAGCCAATAGGAGCAGTGGCGCGACGGCCGGCGGATTTGTCGCTGTTCCGCTGCTTCTGGCTGACAACGACCTCTACGATCTCGGTGTCGTAGACCTTAATTATGACGGCTGGCTCGACATCTTTACGACGAATCACAGCGACCTGCAGAGCCTTTTGGTGAATCAGGGAGGTGCGTCCTTTCAAGACCGCCTAACAAAGGTTCGCCTCGACCAGAACCGTGATTTCCCTGGTTGGGAGAATTCGGCTGGAACGCCGACGCTTGATGCGCCGGGCCTTTACGTGTACCGAAGCGGCAACGAGTTCATCGTCGAATGGAAAGCCGAATCGCCGGAGGACTCAGTCAGCGGTCAACTCCAGTTGCTCACCTACGTCACACTTGGCGAACAAACGAATGTCAACGTTGCGGTGACGGAAGAGGCACACCCCTCCGCGCCCGTGCTGACCAGGGTTGAATTTTCCGCAACCGGCGACGCGCGCCTGGCCGTCGGAGTTGCCACCCCATCGCTCGCCCTTCCACTAACAGTTGTGGTAGGCGACGATCTGCCCCTCTCGCGCATTTTCGTCGGGCCAAACGAGGTCAAGCCGAACGATCACACCTTCACGCTCCTGCTTCGCGACCGCCACGGTATGGCATGGGCAAGCTTCGACGGAGATGATGCTATCGAGGTCTTCATCGCGCGCGGCGCGCTGGACGGAATGAGCGGTTATAGCGGCGTACTCGAAGACGAGCTGCAGCAGCGTCACAACCTCCCCTTTCACGACGCCATAGCGACATCGGGCATAGAGAAGGGATCCTGCCGTGGGCGCGAGGTGCGCTGGATCGACCTCGACCGCGACGGTTTGCTCGATCTGTTTCTCGCCTGCCAGGAAGGCACGCCGCGCTTCTGGCATCAGGAATCGAACTCGCAGTTTACCGACGTATCAGACGTAATGGCCGCCGATGGCGTCAGCGCTTCCGCTGTTCTCTGGGTCGACGTCGATGGCGACCTCACCGCCGAGTTGGTTACGGTAGAACTGGGCAAACTGACCGTGTGGGAGCATGATGGCATTGGTCCGCTGACGGTTCGACAGACGCTGATGCCTCCTTTCAATATCAAAGCACCACGCGTGATCGTAATGGCCGATTACGACAACGACGGCGACCCGGATCTTCTCCTCTCTTCAGAAAAGAACAACACACTCTTTGTCAATGAGGGTGGGACTTTCGTGGCCATCCGCGGAACGTCGATTGGGCTGCCTGAAACCAGCGTGACAGCCAATTGGGTCGACTACGACAACGACGGACTCGTCGATATCCACATGATTCCCGATGGAATTTTCCGGCAGCAAACGGACCACACCTTCGTCTCGGTGCCCTTTCCAGAACTTCAGTTTACATGGCCACTAAAATTGGGACGGGCAACCTGGTTCGACTATGACAACGATGGCGCCCGTGATGTGCTTGCACACGCCAAAAAGCCCTCCTTCATCGAACATCGGTTCCTCCGTAACGAGGAGGCCACAGGGCATTGGCTGGAAGTCGACTTGACCTATGCAAGGGGCAACCGCCAGGCGATTGGGGCGCTCGTTCAAGTCGTCAGCGCGAGCCGTACCCAGACTCAATGGGTCGGGCAGAGTGAGGGGTCGCACTTCTCACAGGGCCATTATCGGCTCTACTTCGGCCTCGGGGACGACCCTGTCGCCGATTCGGTGCTGGTGACCTGGCCGGATGGCTCGACGCAGGACCTTGGCCGCTCGGCGGGAGATGAGCTCGTTCAAATAGCTCGCTCGTCGGGCTCTGTCGCTTCAGGTGACAGCGCTTTGCCAGCTTCACTCGCGGTATCGACGGAGACACCGGGGACGCATGTTCTCACGCGCGCCTATCCCAACCCCTTCAACCCGGAGTCACAATTCTCATTGAGCGTGGAGCGAAGACAGTCGGTGGACGTCGCTTTGTTTAACTCCTTGGGCCAGCGTGTCGCAACCCTTTTTGCAGGCTCGATGGACGCGGGCACGGCACAGCAGATCTCGATCAATGGCTCCAACATGGCGTCAGGGATCTATCTGGTTCGCGTCGTCGGCGAGACCTTCACTGAAACCATGTCGGTTACTTTGTTGAAGTAGATGCGCCGATGGGAGGCAGCCGCACACGTCCTTCCGCAAGGTGCCGGAAGGTCATTGACAAGCCTTCCACGAACCGGCGGCTCCGAAACGAGCCGCCGGTTTTATTTGGTCCAGCGGCGCTCGGCCTCCTTTCGGAGCAGGTTGCGATCCGGTTTCAACTCGCCTATCGGCGGAAGCGGATAGATGGCGACAGGAATCTTGAAGCGCGGGAGGACGTCGCTCAGCGACGAGATAATGGCATCCGCATTCAGCTCTGCATCCATCTGAACAAACGCAATTGGGCGATGTCCAAACTCTGCATCCGCGACGGAAACAACCAGGGCACTGCCTACACCAGCAAGCTCTTCGAGGGCTTGTTCGATTTCCTCGGGCTGGATATTCTCCCCTCCCGAAACGAACTGGTTGTCGATCCGGCCTGTCACGTGAAGTCGGCCGAGCTCGTCAATAAACCCGAGATCGCCCGTAGCAAACCATCCCTCGTCGTCGAACGGTCGCAGGATTCCTTCGACATCGACATAGCCAACGAAGCAGGTCTCTCCTCGAACGAGGATCTGGCCGCCGCGAATTTCTACTTCTCGATGTGGGAGTACAAAGCCAGATGCGGCCATTCCACCAGCCTGCCCGCTATTTAGCACAACCGTCACCGTGGAAGCCATCTCCGTAAGCCCGTACGACGTGAAAATAGGCAGGCCGCGTCCAGTGGCCTCCATGAGCAGATCTCGATGTATGGCACTCCCACCGAGCAGAACTGCTTTCAGCGTTCCAAGCCTGACGTCTTCCTCTCGAAGCAGCCGAGTCAGCTGCGTTGCGACGAGCGAAGTATGCGTGACCTTGAAGGTTTCAATGGCTTCCTTCGTGGTCATTTCCGGATCGGGCAGCACCAGCGCCGCACCAGTCAGAGCGCAACGATACACGATGGCCAGGCCGCCGACGTGGTAAATCGGCAGATTCAACAGCCACCGATCTTCGGGTTTAAGAGGCATGACTTTCACCAGTCCGCGCGCGCTCCATACGTGGTTTCCTACGGAGTGCAGTGCTGCTTTTGGCTCCCCTGTGGAACCGCTTGTGAAGATCACCGTGGCCCAGCGGTCGAGTGGGATGGATTGATCTCCGACCGACCGCGGCTTTCGAATGACCGTCGGCAGTCTAACGGCCTCAACAGTGGCAACCGCCCCGATTAGTCTTGCCTGCCTGGTCGCGGTGGCCTGTGGTAACCGCGTCGAGATCTGGGCCAGAACGTGGCCAGTTCTCAGCGACGCTAGACTCAACGCGACTAAATCGACGCTGGTAGACATCCGAACGGCGATCCGCGAGCCTTTGGGTGCGAGCTCGTCGAGGTAAGCGGCGGAGCGAGTTACCAAGCCATCCAATTCTCTCCAACTCCACGTCCATTCACGAGTAATGATTGCCGGCTCGTCGGGTCGGGCTTTTGCATTGACGCGGCTCGGGCATGGGATGGAGCCCTCGGTCATCGGATCGGATCCAGCCTGTCCAAACTTAGCGCGCGCACATTGAGCACCTCCCGAACATGGACGAACGGTCCATCGAGCGGCAGACGTTTGGCAAAGACATCCCTGGCAAAGAGCGCGTACGTACTAAGGCCGGTTGGTGCGGGAACCCACGCCGCGGCAAGAGCAACGTGCGCCCGTAGCCCCACGCCACACTCGAACGCGTTGCTTACCACGGTCTCAATGCCCAGAGCCCGGGCCTGTTTGACCATACCCGCCGCCCAACTCAACCCACCACCAATCGATGGCTTGAGGACAATCGTCTTCGCGTAGGCGTGATCGACGAGATCCTCGGGCTTCAGACCAACCAGCGACTCATCCAGCGCGATTGGCATCGAGGTTTCATCTGCCAATTCTTCAAGCCGCTCGGGCTCGTTGAGCGGTTCTTCGATGTACTCGATGGTGACGGGATCAATGCCTCTGGCGAACCTAAGTGCGTCCGAAAATGACCACGCTCGATTGCCGTCCAATCGAAGGCAGACAGATTCAGGAAGCGCGTTTTGAACGAGGCGAATAGTGTTGATGTCATCCTCCACGTGTCCTCGCCCGACCTTTAGTTTTACCGCGGTAAAGCCCTCTCCGACGCGCCGTGAGGCGTCCGCCACAGCTTGTTCGCCCGACGTGGTCACCAGCGCGTTCAGCGCCAATTTCGATGCGCATTTCGGCGCGAGCATTTCCGCCATCGTCTTTCCCACCTTCTGCGCGTCCAGATCCAAACGAGCACATTCCATCGCAAACCGAACCGATGAGGGATACATGGTGAGATGCGCATCGCTGTGATCCTCCGTATCGCGAAGTTTCCGAAGGCCGTCGAGCGCCGCCTCCTCCGTTTCCCGACTGAAGCCGGAGAGCGGCGCGGCTTCTCCCCAGCCCTCCAGCCCATCCTCCGCTAGACGAAGCAAAAAACCGGTTCTCTCAACGAGTGACGCCTGGCGAAGTACCAGGGGGCACGTAAGCGGAAGACGGTATCGAAACAGATCAATCTTCACGGAAGCAGCCATCCAACTCCAAACACGACACTATACAGCAGCAGGAGCTTTGCCGTGTTGCCAAGAAGCGGATTGAGGATGGACGCGTCGTTGGTTCTGCTGAGCGTAGACGCGAGCGGAAGCCCGATTGCAAGCACGAAGGCCGTCGAAAGCAGCGCCCAACGGTGGCCTGACGCCTGCAGAACCGCAATCAGGGGCATTAGCGCCGCACCGAGTATGCAGGCTGTGTACATGGCAACACCCAACCCTCTTCCAAAGCGAACGACCAACGTTCGTTTGTTTGCCACGCGATCCTCTTCGATATCGCGGACGTTGTTTGCGAGCAGTATCGCGGTTGCCAGGAATCCGGGGCCGAGCCCCGCTATTGCAACGGGCGTGGGAAGGGCGAGTGCCTGTACGAAGTAGGTGCCTCCTACGGCGACCGGGCCAAAGAACACGAGCACGAACAGATCTGCGAACCCTGTATACGCGAGAGCATACCGTCCCGCCGTATAGGCAACGCCCGAGGCAATCGACAGGAGCCCGACGACGAGAACAGGCCAGCCGCCTCGGACGATGAGATAAATGCCGACGCAGAAGGCCAGGCCAAACGCGACTACGGCCGCCCGCCTGATCGCCTCAACGGACACTAAACCCGCCTGAGTGACACGCATCGGGCCTTTTCTCGCGTCCGTGTCCGCGCCGCGTGCAAAATCCTGATAGTCGTTTGCGAGGTTTGTCCCGATCTGGATTAACACTGCGCTCGTCAATGCGCACAGGCAGGCGAGGGCGTGAAACGCCTCATCGGCTATCGCGAAGGCGGTGCCAAGTAGCACAGGCGAAATAGCCGCCGGGAGTGTCCTGGGGCGAGCGGCCTGCAGCCAGATTTGGATCGCCGGTATCGACGTGGCCGTTTGAACACGCAAACTCCGCTTACTCTGTATCATGGATAGCACGTGGTTATTTCTCTATAATTCTCAAGTATAGACGGAGTAGTTCGGGATTTGAAGATGCGGTCCCTCGCGAAGCGGTAAAAGCTATTGCCAAATAGGACCACTTTGCTTCGGGTGGCAATCGGCAACGGGTAGTCTTCCGGACCGCAACCAAAGGCGCCTGGCCTACTTGTCCGTCCGCCACAGGTCCAGCCGGTCAAGAAGCACCTCTAGCTTCTCCCTGTTTTTCTTTGAAACGACGACTGACAACGTGCCCTCGTTAACGCCCGGAACTCTTGCGAGCCGCTCCATCGGGCGCGTCCGTATGTCGAGCCGGTCGCTCATCAATCCTTTCTTGTAGCGTACGGTGTCGAGGTCGGTTAACTCGATCCGGAAGAGGGCGGACTTTTTCATAAATCGCCCAAGAAACGCCTTCTCGATGTCCAGAACCAGGTCCTCCCCCTCCACGTACGCCGCACCGTGGGCTTCAGAGAAGCCCCCGTCCACCTCTTTCACCTTGAAGGGCACGCTCTCCATTTTCTATCAGGGCTTATAGCCGTCCTTGTCGAACTCTGGCTTTCGGCGCTCAAGGTAGGCTTTTTTGCCCTCCTGCCCTTCCTCCGTCATGTAGAAGAGCATCGTTGCATGCCCGGCCAACTCCTGCAATCCAGCACCGCCGTCCTCGTCGGCATTGGCCGCAGCCTTTATCATTCGAATGGCCAGGTTTGAGTTCTGGTTGATTTCGCGGCCCCACTGCACGTATTCCTGCTCCAGGTCGGCGAGCGGCACAACCGCATTTACAAGTCCCATCGCGAGCGCTGCCTTCGCGTCGTACGGGCGGCACAGAAACCAGATCTCGCGGGCTTTTTTCTGGCCGACGATGCGCGCGAGGTGTGTGGTCCCATACCCAGCGTCGAACGAGCCGACCTTGGGTCCGGTCTGCATAAACATGGCGTTGTCTGCCGCAATAGTAAGATCGCAGACCACATGAAGAACGTGGCCCCCACCAACCGCCCATCCAGCGACCGCCGCGATGACCGGCTTCGGGCACGTCCGGATCTGCCGTTGGAGATCCAGCACGTTGAGCCGCTGTGTTCCAGTGCCTTCCTCGACATAGCCGTGGTCGCCGCGAATGCGCTGGTCGCCGCCCGAGCAGAACGCATCCGGACCCTCGCCTGTGAACACAATGCAGCCGATCGAGGCGTCGTCTCGGGCATCGTTCAGGGCGGCTTGCATTTCCTGAACCGTGAGCGGCCGGAACGCATTGCGGACATCCGGACGATTGATTGTGATCCGCGCAATTCCAGCAGCGTCGTTGTCTGGCGCTCCTTTTTCGTAACGAATGTCCGTGAATGTTCCAGCGGATTCCCAGGAGAACGGCGGCGAGACGACGGGTCGATCGAGCAGGTGGCCCATTTGTCGGGGTTACAGTTTGGAAACAGCAGGGTTCAAATTACTTGGGCAACAGAGTACGCATCAGCGACGCAACTTCCTTTGGCCGTTCGTTGAGCAGGGCATGGCCTGCGTCTGGGACTACGATGGACGTGATCGAAGACCTTTCCGCCATTTGCTTGGCGATCTCAACGAATTTCTTGTCGCCCGCGCCTGCCATGGCCCACGCAGGAATGCGAATGCGGTGAAGATGCCCCCAATGCGATGGCTGCGCGCCGGTTCCCATGCCGTCCAGTGACTTCTGCAGTTCCGTTCCGACGTTTTCCGATCGCTTCGCCATCAGCGCTTCGCGCACCTCCTCCCCCATCGAATTGAAGAGTGGTGCCTGGTACCATCTTCGCAGAAAGCCATGCAGATCCTCCGCGATCTCAGTCCCCCGCTGAAGATCCAGCTCTCGCCGTGCCGCCCGTTCCTCTTCGGATTTCAGCCCGGGAGACGCCGAAATCGTCAGCAATCGTTCGACGCGGTTTGGATGCCGAATCGTGATATGCAACGCCAGCCTCCCTCCCATCGAATAGCCCGCGACGGAAGCTTTGGAAATGCCGCGTTCGTCAAGGGTTCGGATAAGGTCATCGGCAGCGGCGTCCATCGAGTATGCGGACGGCGGGAGATTGACCGCTTTGCCATGGCCCGGGAGATCGGGTGCAATGATCTGGAGTTCTGGCTGAAGCAGTTCAGCGATCTCAGCCCAATCGTCGTCCCGGCCGAGAAAGCCATGTAGTGCGAGGACGATTGGGCTCACCTGTTTCCTCGCTGTACTGGCTCGATGGTTCGTGTTGCAGCAGATCGCCTCCCTATCATTTCTTCGAGCGTCTGGATCTGGGGCATCACTACTCGATCGCCTCTTCCACCGCTCGAACGACGGCATCCAATATTTCCTGATGCAACGCTACGTTCGTCTTTCGATCTGTGCACACCTCGATAATGGACGCTCCATCGCGGGACGTGGCCTCTGCGCACGCGGCTTCGAACTCGGCCAGTGTTTTTGGCTGAGCATAGCCGAGACCGAACATCGCAGCGGCCTTTTCAAACGCGAGCCCGTGTGGTGTACCAAAAAATGGCTCGAACACCGGTTCCTGCCTCGCAATAGGCAGAAAACTGAAAATCCCACCCCCATCGTTGTTGATGACGACGACGGTGATCGACGGCCCATCTCGCAGCAATGCGAGACTATTCAGATCGTGGAGCAATGCAAGATCGCCTATGAGGAGTGTCGTCGGGCGGTCCAGGCCGCGCGCAAAGCCAGCCGCCGTCGCCACGGTTCCGTCAATACCGCTGGCCCCGCGATTCGCAGCAACCCGCAATCGAGCGCCATTGCCAACTGCGAATGCGTCCATGTCGCGGATGGGCATGGATGAACCGAGTACAATTCCATGATCTTCGGGTGTGGCCATACTGATCGACCGGGCAACCGCCGGTTCACAGAGGTCCGCTCGACTCAGTGTTTTTTCGACGGCGTCTTCGGCCGCGGTAGAAGCCCTGGTCCACGCCTGCATCCACATGGATGGTCCAGACGATGGCACGAATTCCCTGGCGAGAATCTCGCAGAACAACGTGACATCCGATTGAACTCGGTCGGTAACGAGATGACCCGGATCGGATCGAATCGCATCCGGACGAACGACGATGTAATTCGCTGGCCTCGTCTGCTCGATGTATCGCTGGAACCGCTTCGAGATGATTCTGCCACCGAGATGAACAACGGCTTGGGCCCGGTTCGCGTCACAAAATCGCATCGAACCCAGCAACAAATCATAGGGGATAGCGCTTGCCTCTCCCAATCGACCTCCCGAGGCCACGTCTGCCAAAAGAGGCCAGCCCAGGGCAGCTGCCAATCGCGCTGCCGCAGCAGGAACAGGCGGGGCGTCGGACTTTCCAAGAACAACGAGTCCTTGCTCGATATCTTCGAGGCGCGTCGCTAGCGCTTCGATTTCACTTTCCGACACCGATGGAAGCGAAGGCGGATATCGCGTATATGGGCATCCACTGGATAGCCAGTCGTCCAAATCGGAAAATGCCGCCGCATCGAGCCCTTTCCCCTCGGACGAGAACGGTTCCCGGAACATGCAATTGAGATGCACAGGTCCTGCCGGAGACAGGCTTCGATGCACGGCTTGGCCAGCCGTCGTCAACACGAAGGCAGGATGGATGGCGGGATCGGGGACGGGGAGATCGAACTGCCAACGGACGTAAGGCTCGAAAATGCCCGGCTGCCTGATGGTTTGATTGGCTCCGGTTTCGCGCAATTCCGGCGGACGATCCGCCGTGACCATTATCAGCGGGATGCCGTCGGAATCGGCTTCGATTACGGCTGGCAGCCCATTGGCTACGGCCGTTCCGCTTGTGGTGATCCAGACAGCCGGTCGGCCCGTGGCTCGCGCAAACCCGAGCGCGACAAACGCTCCGCCGCGCTCGTCGAAATGAATCAGGTGCCTGGCCTTTGGATTCTCGGCGACGGCCAGGACCAGGGGTGTGCTCCGCGAGCCGGGCGCGAGAATAAACAGGCCGACGCCCTGGCGGATGAGTTCCTCAATAAGGACGCTGGCCCAAAGTGTTTGGGCTTGCTCGGGTGTTGGGGTGAGTGAGTGTGGTGGAACGGCCCTGGCAGATGACCCGGTTTCGGTGTTCTCCGCATCGTCGGCCCGCCCGTTCGGCCAAACCTCCGATTTCTCCGTTTCGCGTTCCACAAGCTCCTTCATGCCACTAACCCCAACGCAACGCTGAAGTCATCCAGCTTGTGCTCGATCTCGTCCCATTCAAGTCCCGCATCGGAGCCCTCAACGATACCCGCCCCCGAATACAGATGGAGGCGATTTCCAGCTACCAGCCCGGAGCGAATGCCAACGGCAAACTCGGCGTCGTCGCGTCCAATCCAGCCAATCGGGCCGGCATAGAGGCCACGATCAAACGTCTCCAGTTCAGAGATTGCGTTCAGAGCCAAATCCCGAGGACTCCCGCATACCGCGGGCGTCGGGTGGAGTCGTCGAAGGAGATCAAACGCGGTAACACTTTTGGCAAGGGAGCCTTTGACCATTGAGCGCAGATGTCTTCCATGACTAAGATTGAGCACGGATGGCACGCTATCAAACTGCAGATTGATCGTGACCGGATCGAGCGCGGATCGAATGGCTTCGAGCACGTACAACTGCTCGCGGCGATCCTTTTCGCTGTGGAGAAGTTCGTTGCCGAGCAACCGATCCCGGTCCAGATCCGACGAGCGAACGCGAGAGCCGGCAACGGCCTCCGATATTACCTCTCCTCCCTCCATGCGGAAAAGTCGCTCGGGTGTGGCGGTGAGGAAGGCCGTCCGTTCCGCGGTTCCTTGCCCGAAACAGATCAGCCCTTGAAAGCAATGCTGCCGTGCCGCGCCCATCCGGCTCAGCAGAATGAAGGGGTCAAGTATGGCATCGAACACGTAGGATGTGCGCCGAGCCAGGACAACCTTTTTGAGATCGGTCGTCTGCATCGTTGCCAGCGCTTGGTCAACCGAGCAGAGCCACCCCGGCTCGTCCGGGCAATCCGCTCTTCCTACCATTTCGGGAAGCGCACCCGGAATGTTCGGCGGATCCCATTCGATCGCGGCGATCGTGGCTTCTACCATCTCAACGGAATCATCCGGCGCGACGTTGACGGCCAGCGTAGCCGTGAAGTTCGAGATCCGCAGTTCGATGCGGGGCAAGACGAACTGCGTGGGCGGAAACGCCTCCCACTCGCCGGAAGGGGCAATTTCCGATCGAAACCTCATCGCACCGAAATACCGAAGTGCAGGATCTCCTGTCGCGAGTCGCGGTCGTAGTTCCAACTCCAGCGCATCCATTGATCGTGCATCGACCCGGTCGGCTATGCCCGCGCCAGCCATCGTCCAGCCGTCATCTCGCCCATCCCAAAAAACACGATCTGGCCATGGCTGCGCATACAGCCAGGCAAGCGCATCCATGGGCTCGACCGAAATCTCGATGCGCGCCAGGCTACGTCGGCTACCCGTCAGCGCCTGGCGAGCTGCCTTAATCAGCCTGTGCCGCGGCTCTTCGATTGTCGCTGCGCGAGGCACGTGCTAGGGGGAAATTCGAAAGGAGAAAGGCGACCACGGAGCAGGCGCCGCTGATCGGGAAATTATGAAAGTTCGCGTGAGGCTGCGCTCAAGATTGGTTGGCCCGTACCATCCTACGAAACCACCTCGAACGGATGACCAAGCCCCCGATCGGACAAGCCGAAGGCAAACGCGAACACGTAGAGGCGATGTTCGACGACATCGCGCCGCGCTACGACCTGCTGAACCGCGTGCTCTCCATGGGCATTGATACATGGTGGAGGAAACGCGCCATTGCATTTCTCGGGGAGGCGCTGTTGAACCAGCCTCACGCGCTCCTGGACGTTGCCACCGGAACGGGCGATCTCGCAATCGAGTCACTGGCGCTCAACCCCGGGAAGGTAATTGGTGTCGACATCTCTGAAGGCATGCTGCGCCTGGGTCGAGAGAAGATTGAGGACAAGAATCTCTCCGACCGCATCCAACTGCATCGCGGCGATTCCGCCGACCTGCCTTGCGCGGACGACCACTTCGACGGGGCGATGGTCGCGTTTGGCGTCCGGAACTTCGAGAATCTGCAAGCCGGGCTGGCGGACATCCGCCGCGTCCTCAAACCGGGCGCACCATTCGTCGTCCTTGAGTTCAGTCACCCGACGGCCTTCCCAATCAAGCGGACGTATGAACTCTACTCGAGGCACGTCCTTCCGCGTATCGGTCGCGCGATATCCAGGAATAAGGAAGCCTATTCGTACCTACCCGAATCCGTCGCGGCCTTCCCGGATGGGCAAGCCTTCCTGAAAAGCATGGACGCCGTGGGTTTTCTTGAAACGGTCGCGAAGCCGTTGACGTTTGGCGTGGTGAGTTTGTATCGCGGGCTGGCGTAGTCGGGATGCTCAGCCTCCTGCCAGTCCGTTCGACCAGCCCCAGCCCGGGGCCGACTAATAAGCCTCGATCAGTGGTAGGACGGCAAAGTTGGTCTTTCTGTAGCTGCGGGTGAATTTTCCGGCGTAGGAGTGCAAAGTCGATAAAAGACCCGAGAAGCGTGCTCGCCACCACTTCTCCAGGTCGTG
>JBGTDU010000136.1:0-19026 GCA_041748175.1 Rubricoccaceae bacterium | reverse complement strand
GCTTGCTCATCCGGGCCGCCGGTGATAGGTTCGTTTTCATGGGTGTTGCCTCGTGTTGGGTGGTTTGTGGTTGATATTTCAAACCTACCCTCCGCGAGGCGGCACCCTCTCAATTTTTACACACGCCCTGGGACATTACCTAGACGGAGGCATGGATCATCAGTTTTCAATCTGAACCCCGGAGCCTTCAACCGCCCTCCGGTACGCCTCGAAGAAATCCGCGAGCTTGTCGATGTCCTTGATGCCGGGGGATTCCTCGACGGACGACGACAAATCCACGACGTAGGGCCGCACCGTGGCGATGGCTTCGGAAACGTTTTCCGCGTTGATACCGCCTGCGACGAACAGATCGAATTCGCTCGCTAGTTCGCGCGCGAGCCGCCAGTTGAAGCGCTCGCCCGTCCCGCCCCATAGGCTTGTCTTGTGCGTGTCGAGGAGGATGAAGTCGACCACGTCGCGGTAGGGCTCGACCAGAATCCGCAACTGCTCCGACGACGTGTCGTGCTGCACGCGGAACGCCTTGATGACAGGCATCTCGACCGCCGCACAGTCTTCTGGCGATTCCTCCCCGTGCAACTGCGCCATCCGAAAACCGACCTCGGCGCAGCGGGCATTGACCACCTCGGGTGCCTCGTTCACAAACACGCCCACCGGCTCCGGCCCGACGACCCAGTCGATGATCTCCTTGGCCTTCGCGGGCTCAATGAATCGCGGGCTTTCCGGGAACTGGATAAATCCTAGAAAATCCGCGCCGATGGCCGCCGCGTAGCGAGCGTCTTCGAGGCGGGTGATTCCGCAGATTTTGACGGCCGTTCGATTCATGGGAGATCAGGGGGCGACGCGCTGTTTTTCCGCAATGGCTGTGGCTGCATCCCGCCGAAGCGTTTCCAGCGCGACGCCGGGATCCGGGGACATCATGAGCGAAGTTCCAACCAGAAAAGCATCCGCGCCATCGGCGACGAGCCGCGCGAGTTCACCGGGGGTGGAGATCCCGCTCTCGGCAACGCGCAGCACGCGAGGGGGGAGGAGGCCGAAGATCCGAGCCGAGGCAGTCAGATCGATCGTGAGCGTCTTTAAATCCCGATGATTGACGCCGAAGATGCCGATCGCATCCAGGTCGAGGTGGTCCAGCTCTTCCTCGGCGTGTACCTCGACAATAACCTCGAGCCCCAGGCTTCGTGCGTCGTGGTGGAGGTCGGCAAGCAGGGAAGGTTCGAGGGCGGCGGCGATCAACAGAACGGCGTCGGCGCCGAACGCGCGCGCCTCGACAAGCTGATACGGATCGACGATGAAGTCCTTCCGAAGGATCGGAACGTTCACGGCGGTTCGCACGGCGGCCAGGTCCTCCAGTGTGCCCTGGAAATGGTTGGGCTCAGTAAGCACGGAGATCGCCGCCGCGCCATGCCTCTCATAACTACGGGAGATCGCCGCGGGATCGAAGCGCTCGCAAATCGGCCCTTCGCTCGGGCTCGCGCGCTTGCATTCCGCGATGATCGCTGGCGCGGGCGCCTTCCGAAGCCTGCTGCCCAAAGGCCGGATCGGCCCACGAAAAGCCGGGCGTGCCTCCAGCGCACTCACTGGAAGGCGTCGTTTGGATTGGCGGATGCGCTCGCGCGTCTCCAACAGAATCTGGTCAAGAATCGTTGACATTCGGAGGTTCAGGCAGCTTTCGCGAGGTCGTTCGAGGTTTCGATCAGCAGGTCGAGTTTCTTGAGAGCCGCGCCGGAGGCAATGCTTTCGCGCGCGGCCTCGAGGCAGGTTTCGAGTGAATCGAAGTCAGCGGAGGCGAGCAGCGCGAACGCAGCGTTTAGTAGAACGACATCGGCTTGAGCTCCCGACCTCCCGCCGAGCACGATCCGCACGATCTCGGCGTTCTCGCCCGGCGTTCCGCCCCGCAGCGCCGAGGCGCTGACGCGCTCCAGCCCGAACTGCTCGGGAACAACGACCTGCTCCAGCAGGCCGCCATCGAAAGCGTGGCTGCCGGTTTGGTAGACGGTCGTCGGGCTCGTGGTCGAAAGCTCATCCAGACCGTCGTGCGCGTAGACGACGGCGACGTGCTCGCTTCCCAATTCAACCAAAATGCGAGCCATCATCTTCGCCGTCGCCTCCGAGAACGCCCCGACGAGTTGCCGCTTCACGCTACACGGATTGCAGAGCGGGCCGAGAATGTTGAAAAATGTCCGTACTCCGAGCGCTCGGCGGATAGGCCCCACGTGGCGCAACGCCGGATGAAACTGAGGAGCGAACAGAAAAGCGATCCCCGTCTCGCGCAAGCATTTCTCTACGCCATCCGGACCAAGTTGCGTTTCGATTCCGAGCGCATCCAGCACGTCCGCAGAACCCGACGGCGAGGAAACTCCTTTGTTGCCGTGCTTCGCCACCGGAACGCCAGCTCCCGCCGCTACGAAGGAAGCGGCCGTCGAAATGTTAAACGTTCCGGCGTGGTCGCCGCCGGTTCCGCAGAGGTCGATGGGGTTGAGATCCGCGACATCAACCGCAACCGCGTACGCGCGCATCACTTTCGTGAAGCCGATCAGCTCTTCAAGCGTTTCCCCACGAGCCCGGAGCCCCATCAGCAGGCCGGCAATTTCTTCGGGTGCCGCCTCGCCGGAAAGCATCGAGTGCATGGCCTGTTCCGCCTGCGCTTGCGAGAGCGCGTGGCCTTCGGCAATGGCTTGGAGGATCTTTTTCATGGGAGGTTGCGGTTTTGGAGAAAAGCTCGGGCAAAGAAAAAGCCCCCTGCTCATACGAACAGCGGGCTGACAAGGGAGGCGCCATGCGATTACACAACCATCCTGTCCGGCTCACCCGCTGAATGCAGGGGATGCCACCAGGCCCAGGAAGTTTGACTGCGAAGCGTCATGGCGTCGAATGTACGCTCTCGTTGAACGAAGCAACAAGCCGCACCCAGTTCGCGACGATTTTCGGGCCTTCCGTTGTTAGGACGCTTTCGGGATGAAACTGGACGCCTTCGATCGGAAGCTCGCGGTGCCGCAGGCCCATAATCACGCCGTCCGATGTCTCTGCGGAGATCATTAGTTCCTCCGGCAGGCTCTCCCGATCAACGGCGAGGGAATGGTACCTCGTGGCTACGAAGTTCAGCTCAACGCCTTCAAACACGGTACGTCCGTCGTGGCTGATGCGGCTTGTCTTTCCATGCATCAGGGTTGGAGCCTGGACAATCCGCCCACCGAACACCTCGCCGATAGCCTGGTGCCCGAGGCAGACGCCAAGTATTGGGATCGACGCGCCGAGCCGACGGATTGCAGCTTCGCTGATTCCAGCATCAGCCGGCCGACCGGGGCCGGGAGAGAGCAAGAGGCCATCCGGTTTCATTTCCCTCATCTCTTCGACAGAAACCTCGTCGTTCCGAACCACAACACAGGCGCTGGTCTCCCTCTCAACAAGATGGACGAGGTTGTAGGTGAACGAGTCGTAGTTGTCGAGAACGAGGATCATGGGGCGTTATCATCAACCGGTTCAACTTACCGCCCGGCGGATAATGTCGTTCGGAGGATGTTGTCGCCTTTGAAATCAGGCCGTGCATTGCTCCATCTACACCAGGCGGGTCCTCGCCCGTAACTTCCTTCTCCAACTTCAGGCCACGCAATGCCGACATTTGAGGGGACGCTTGTTTCGCAGCCCGATGCTCGTTTCGCCATTGTCGCGAGCAGGTTTAATGAGATGATTACGCGCCGACTTCTCGTCGGAGCGCAAGCCGCATTTGCGCAACATGGTGTTTCGGAGGAATCCTTAGATGTCGCGTGGTGCCCCGGTGCCTTCGAGATTCCCATCGTTGCGAAGGCAATGGCCTCCACCGGGCGCTATGCTGCCGTGGTTTGTCTTGGCGCTGTAGTTCGAGGCGGAACGCCACACTTCGAGTATGTATCAGGCGGAGTCACCGACGGCATTCAGCAAGTGATGCTGGAGACCGGAGTCCCCGTGATGTTTGGAGTGCTTACCATTGATACAATCGAGCAGGCCATTGAGCGTGCAGGCGCGAATACCAACAACAAAGGGGCCGAGGCCGCGCTCGGGGCTATGGAAATGGCTAACCTGTTGCGCCAACTTCGAGTAGATTAGTCCCTGCAACGCAACCCCGAGAGCACGACCCGTTCGCTACACCCGACACGTTTACGAATCGCGGACCGCCAGTCCGTAACCCAGCGTTGTTATGCGAACATACTTGCCTGCACTCGCCCGCCCGGGATTGAGAATTGGTCTGCTTTACCTGGCAACATTGCTGATAGCTGGTGGTGCATTGGCCCAGCCCGGCACGTGGCGAGCGTACACTTCGCTCCAGTCCATTCGAGCGTTGGATTCATCTCCCGATGCCATCTGGGCGGCTACATCTGGTGGTGTATTTTCTTATCAGTTTATTAGTGGGGAAATTACCAAATACACGCCCGTTGAGGGGCTGTTTGGCGCCGACGTGAAGACGTTGACCTACGATGAGCGGCGGAACGTCGTGTGGATTGGATACGGCCAGGGCGTCTTGGATCGCCTGGATGTCGAATCCGGTTCTGTGCAATCGTTTTTCGACATTGCCCGTGCCGATCAGTTTATTGACCGAACGATCAACCGACTTCGCCTCTTTGGTGATTCGCTGTACGTTTCGACCGCTTTCGGAGTGGTCGTGTTCGACCCGGTCCAAAACGAAGTTCGCGACACATATTCGCGATTCGGCACCCTGGATCCGGCCATTCCCACCCGCGACGTATTGCTTGCGCCGCTACCGGACGGATCGCCGGGCCTGTGGGTAGCAACCGAAGGAGGCGTGGTTCGCGCCTCGTTGAATGATCCCAATCTCCAGCAAGCCGCATCCTGGGTTGTGGAGAATCTCGGGCCCACGGAAGTCACTAGCCTCGCTTTTTTTGAGGGCAAGATCCACGCATGCTCGTCCGATACTTTTGCCAGACAAACGGATGGTGCCTGGAATACCGTGTTCTTTACGAATCGTTCATTTTTCGAACTTATTGCAGAAGAAGACAGACTCTATGGCGTAGCAAATTTCTCGCTGCACCGAAGGGTATCCGGAGTGGGCACCACGCTGTTCCAGGTAGTCGGACGCAGCAGTTTGACATCGGGCACCATCGCGCCCGATGGCGCTCTTTGGGTCGGGGATGCGATTGGTGGGCTGGCAAAATTGCCTGCTCTTGGAGGCGAAACAGGAAACGTGACGGTGGAAGCGGCGCTGGCTGTCATTCCTTCCGGGCCACTTCTCAATCAGGTCGCAGACCTGGACGTTGGGCGGGACGGAGCCCTCTGGGTCGCCCATGAACGCCCCGGCGCTTTCACGGGGATAAGCCGACTCGGGCCAGATGGCTGGACGGTCTTTTCCGGGAACGACCCTGCTCTCGATATCGCTCGTCAAGGCTTTGAAAGCGCATACGTTACTCCAGAAGGCACGTTTTACGCAGGGTCGAACGGCGATGGCCTCACCGAGATTAAGCCCGACGGAACCGTGACAACGTATCGCACAGACAACTCTACGCTTGGGCCGGATATCGCGGCTGGCAACCCCAATTTCGTCGTGGTTAGAGCGGCTGAGGCAGACCCGGAAGGGCGAATTTGGGTTACAAACACTGGAGCGGCCCTGCCGCTGCATGTGCTCAGTCCAGATGGAGTTTGGACCGCGCTGCCCTATCCCACGGGGGCTCCAAGTTCGGTGAAGTTCGGTAGGCTTATCATCGACGCATTCAATCAGAAATGGATATCAGGATTATCGTCTACGACCGCCGGTGGACGCGGCGTACTCGGAGTTTCCACTGGAACGGATCCACTTCTTTCTTCGGACGATCAGGCCATTCTGATCGACGCGGTTGGCGCTTCAGGAACCGGCTTGCCACACGAAAAGGTGAATGCCCTGGCCATCGATAACTCCGACCGTTTGTGGCTTGGAACCGACCGCGGTCTGGCTACCATTTTCTCCGTCGGTTCGGCCTTCGGAGGCGATCCGTCGCTCGTTCAACCCCAGTGGACCCGTACCGCCGACGGCACGTCCTTTCTTCTCCGCGATCTGGCTATATCTGACATCGCCATTGATCCGGCGGAGCAGAAGTGGATCGCATCGTCTACGGGGGCGTGGTTGCTTAATGCTGAGGGAGATGAGGTTCTCCTGAACCTTACAACAGAAAACTCGCCATTATTTTCGGATAATATCCTGGCGGTCTCAATAGATCGCGAAACCGGCCGCGTCTATTTCGCCACAGACGTGGGCCTGCTCAGTTTCGACGGCGAGGCGACGGCCGCGGGCACCGAAGTTCAGGATCTCGCCGTTGCCCCCAATCCGTACAGGCCGGCCATTCATCCGAGCGGCGTACTGATTTCAGGCCTCGTGGAACAAACCGATGTCCGCATCACCACGCTGGACGGCCAGCTTGTCGCCACGTTGGAAGGCCGCGGCGGATCGATCCGATGGGATGGCCGCGACGACCAGTCGGGCGATCTCGTTTCTTCGGGCGTGTACATTGTTTCGGCTGTTGCAGCCAATGGGGAAGGCACGGCACATGGCAAAATCGCCGTGATCCGGTAGAGTCGGGCTCTCCAAATTCTTCACCTGCATTCGCCCGAACAGGCGGTTGACGATGCCGTAGTTTCTCTCACTCACACCACGGAGATTGTAGCTCAGTTGGTTAGAGCGCCAGGTTGTGGTCCTGGAGGTCGTGGGTTCAATCCCCACCAGTCTCCCAGCGTCAGCCCGACGCGAGATATGCCGCGTTCGTCTAGGGGTTTAGGACGCCGCCCTTTCACGGCGGTAACACGGGTTCAAATCCCGTACGCGGTACACGCCCCGTTCGCCATCTGGTGAGCGGGGCTTTTGGTTTATACGTACCCTCACCTGTAATCGCTGAAGGCTCGATTGCGGTGCTCTACGTGTGGGAGGCGTCGTGTGGATATCCCGTCTGTGGTTACTGTCATACCTAGCTCAAATCGGACTTCTATGACTGCCGAGGAGATCATCGGCATGGGCGAAGTCGAGAGTTCGTCGAACCCGGGAGATCCCACTTCGAATACGTAGGTACCGGGTGGAAGCGCCAGTCGGAATCGACCCAGCGAGTCGGCGAATGCCCCATGTTCGAGGTCGCTCGTTCGAATCACGGCACCGGGAAGGACTCCGCGCGTTTCGCGATCAACAACTGAACCCACAAGGAAAGCCGTCTCATCGTCCGCGTAATAGATCGTGTCAGGATCAGAAACTGCATAATGACTTTCGATTCGATATCCACCATCGGGCAACTGCTGCCTAATACTGATAGAGGAACTGCATCCAACAACGACGAGCAGCCACACGGTTACGGTAGGGCGCGTCATCATGGACTCAGCTATTGAGATCGTTTTCCGCTTCCGTCTTTTTATCAATCTCTGATGTCTGAGGACTCACCGCAGCCCCGGCAGCCGCCTCAACACCCTCAGCCCCGTGAGCATTGCTCCTGCAAACGCCTCCACCGCCATCCCGGCAATCGGCGCGATGGGGAGGAGGTGCTGCGTGGCAACCGTCTGGGCTTCGGTGTACTTCAGGATGCCGTCAGGCCCGTGCCGACGACCCAGGCCGGACTGCTTGAAGCCGCCCATCGGCGCGGCCGTCGAGCCCCACGCGGCCACGTACGTTTCGTTCACGTTCACGGTACCGCATTGAAGTTGCCGAGCGACGCTCCTGGCCCGTGGAGGGTTCGAGCTCCAAACGCCCGCGCTCAGACCATACGCGGTGCTGTTTGCCAACGCCACGACTTCCTCGTCCGAATCGAAAGGGTACACCGAGACGACCGGGCCAAAGGTCTCTTCGATGTGCAAGGTCATATCCGGCGTCACACCGGTCAGCACTGTGGGGGCGTAGAAGAAGGGGCCAAGGTGGGGGAGAGGATGGCCGCCCACGATTACGTTCGCGCCTTTCGACTTCGCGTCTTCGACGTGCTGCGTCACCTTGTCAAGTTGCTCGGCGGAGGCCAGCGAGCCCATCTCCGCATCCCACGCAAAGCCTGGGGCGATGTTCATCGCCTCAATCTTGTAGGTGAACCGCTGAACGAATTCGTCGAACAGCGACGTGTGCACGTAGATGCGCTCGATGGAGACGCAGAGTTGTCCGGCGGAAGCAAAGCAATCGCGGACGGCGCCATCCACCGCCTTGGAGAGGTCTGCGTCGTCCAGAACGATGAGCGGATTCTTGCCGCCCAGTTCCAGCGAGCATCCGATCAGCCGCTCAGACGCCTGCTGCGCGACGAGTCTCCCAACCTCCGTCGATCCTGTGAAGTGGAGATAGTCCGCATTGGCGACAAGCGCGGGGCCGAGCGCGGGGCCATCGCCCGGAACTATGTGGAGGAGGTCGCGCGGAAGGCCGGCGGTGTAGAGCAACTCAGCCGCCCATAACGCTGTGAATGGCGTCTGCTCGGCGGGCTTGACGACGACCGCGTTTCCTGCGAGTAGGGCAGGAATCACGTCGGAAATGGCCATCGTCAACGGATAATTCCACGGCGCAATGATTCCCACAACGCCGACGGGTGGGTGGTTGATTTCGACGCTCGTAAGCAGCGGAACAAAGCCGAAGGGATTCTTCCTGGCCAGCGCCGACTCGCCGTGGTAAGCGTAATAACGGCTGACGAGTGCGACATCGCCTACTTCCAGGAACGCGTCGTAGCGGGTTTTGCCGCTTTCGAGTTGGATCAGATCCAGCGCTTCTTCGTGGCGCTCAAGTACGAGGTCGTGATAACGCTCAAAGATCCGCGCCCGCTCCCGAAAAGGCCGCGTAGTCCAAACCCTTTGAGCAATCCGGCCACGTCGAAACGCCTCGTTTACATCTTCCGGGGTTCCCGCCGGAAGCGACGCGACCGCCTTCCCCGTAAAGGGTGCCGCTACAACCAGGCTCGCTCGCTCGTGCGTGGTCTCAAGGTAGGTGGCCGTCCTTGCAAGTTCTCTGAGGCGTTCGGGAGAAAGGGTAGATGGCAGCGCCGCCGTGGACCCATTTCCAATGTGCAGGGTGTCGAGGACGGACATGGTCTTGGGCATCTTTTTCGTCGGATTATTGTTCGTGCGAGCGCGCAAACGAGCGAAGCGCGAGGAGCAAAACGAGTGGAAGGATCGGCGAGGGGAGGGTCTGAGGAAGAATCGGCCAGAAAATGACGACGGCAACCGAGATGATTCCCGATGTGATGAGATAGGCCCGTATCCAGCGCGGGAGGGATGCTCTTCGGAGCCACCAGGCGGCGAGCGCATGGGTCGGCCACGCCCACAGCAGGTTCAAGTTTGGACCCGTCACGGAATGCTCCGTTCCGAACCAGAGGAAAACGAGAAGCAGTCCGGCAATCCCCGAAACTGTGAAGAGGAAACTGTCACCCAGGCGTACCCATCGGTCGGCTCCCACTTTCTGCAATGTGCTTCTGGCCGTTGCTACAGACCCACCCAGGAAAACGAGCCAAAGTGCCAGCTTCGGCCAGTCGAAGGCGGCGTCGCCTTCAACATAGTCCGGAATGACGACAACTGTGTCCATCGCCGCAACCAGCCTCTGGCCGTCGATGGATGCACCGTCAAACTGGTTCATCAGTTGAACAGGCAGGAAGGATCGTTCCCGGCTGGAGGCGACGCGGTCTGTTGGTAACCCCAACCCCACGTTGATTCCGAGCCGAAGCAGCGGGGTGTCTGCGATGTCTGGCGCGATAAGCTGGCGAAAGGTTTCGCCTGTCGTCGCCTCTGGAAGTTGCACAGGACGGTGGCCGGTAGCCACCAGCGCACTGTCCAGAATGGCGACGAGGCGCGTCGAACAGTTGTCGAAAAAGAAATCGTATCGGTAGGCGCGGTTCTCGGGGAGGGCGTTGGTTTCAAGCAGGTCGTGGAGCGTCCGCACAGTTTCCGGAGAAAGTGCCAGCCGCTGCTCAATCATCGGTCGCCGAAGGTAGGTGTACTTGTCAACCTCGAGCTCAAAGGGTGCGGTATCGAGGAGGTAATCGAGTTGGCCGCGCACGAAGCGGGGTATGAAGAGTGGCTGCGTGAAATCGAACGTGCCATAGTTGTAGGTTTTGTCCAAGCCCGAGGCCGGGTCGAGGATGCGATAACCGCTGTGCCCGAATTGGCTGTATACCTCATCGCCCGGCAGCATCGTCAGCAGCGAGACCGATGCGGAATCGGATAGGAGATCCGCGCGCTGCGCCGAGGCCCCCATGCTCGAAAAGATCAAGATGCTGAGGATGGAGAGGGGGCGGTTCATTGCGCGCGGAAGATAGCCGTGAGGGTTTGGCTAGCTTCTCGTCCTTGTCCGATTCGCACGGCAACACGTGACCCTCAAAGAAAAGACCCGCATCGTTTTCGACTTGCTTAGGGAGGTGATCCCGGCACCAGAAACCGAGCTCGAATACCGCAATCCGTTCGAGCTTCTCGTGGCCGTGATGCTCTCGGCGCAGTGCACGGACGCGCGCGTCAACATGGTCACGCCGGGATTGATGAAGCGCTTCCCAACACCCCGCGTCATGGCTGCCGCTGAACCGGATGAAATCCTCGGATACGTCCGTTCGATTTCCTACCCGAACAGCAAAGCCAAGGCGCTGGCCGTCACCTCTCGAATGCTCGTTGATGAGTTCGGCGGCAAAGTCCCTGGTACGCATGCGGAGCTACTCCGCCTCAGAGGAGTAGGCAGAAAAACTGCAAACGTGATGATGGCCGTGGCTTTCGACGAACCAGCCATCGCCGTAGATACGCACGTATTCCGCGTAGCCAACCGGATCGGAATCGTGAACGATGCAAAGACGCCCCATGCGGTGGAAAGGGGGCTGCATCGCGTCATCGAGAAATCCGATTGGGGAGAGGCGCACCACCTGCTGATCCTCCACGGACGCTATACGTGCACCGCGCGAAACCCCTCCTGCTCTGATTGTCCCATCACCGCGCACTGCAATTATTTCGCAGCGCTGCAGAAACTGCCTAAGCCGCTCTACGGGCTCATCCCAAAGTTGGGCAAATACTATTCAAAAACATCCCACCGCTACTTCGACGAGCCCGTCATCAAAACCGACCGCAACGGCGTAGAGCAGATCGCCGAACCCGGCACGAACTCGATGAATGTGTTCCTCAGCAAAACGGGAGAGACGACGAAAAGAGTGAAGGACTATCGGGTTTGAAACGGAATCGCTGGAGGGCTGCTAACAGTCCGATCACAAGACTCAGCGTCACACGGGTTCATAGCGCAATGCTCAAAGCTGCCGATGTTTCAAAGCACGGGGGTAGTCACCGCGAGGCGTAATTTGAACGCCTGCTTTCATCATCCAGCACTCATCCTTCAGCGTTGCACAAACACCTCCTCCTCATTCTCGACGGCTACGGAATTGCCGAAGATCCTTCGGTTTCTGCCATCGACGCCGCGCGGAAGCCCTACCTCGATCACCTTTTCGCAACGTATCCGCACTCGACTTTGGAGGCGTCCGGGCGCGCTGTTGGCTTGCCGGTGGGTCAGATGGGGAACTCCGAAGTCGGCCACATGAACCTTGGCGCCGGACGGATCGTCGATCAGGATATCACGCGAATCGACAAGGCAATCGAGGACGGGTCGTTTTTCGGCAACGCCGTGCTGAGAGACTCCGTGCGCCACGCGAAGACACTCGGGACGACCCTCCACCTGCTCGGGCTTTTTTCGGGCGGCGGCGTTCATTCACACGTCGATCACTTGTTTGCGCTGCTGGAATTGGCCAGGCGGGAGGGACTGAGCAAAGATCATGTCGTGCTTCACGCATTTACGGACGGTCGCGACACGGACCCGCACGGCGGGGGGGAATATGTCCGCCAGTTTCAGGCGAAAGCCGCCGAGATCGGCGTCGGTCGGATCGGCTCCATTGTCGGGCGCTACTTCGCCATGGACCGCGACAACCGCTGGCCGCGCACCAAACTGGCGTACGACCTACTCACGAGGGGCGTGGGTGGACGATTCGAAAACCCAATCGACGCGCTGGATGCGAGCTATGCCGAGGGCGTGACCGACGAATTCGTTCAACCGATTCTACTCTCGGATTCGCCTCGTATTGAAAACGGCGATGCGGTGATCTTCTTCAACTTTCGCTCGGATCGAGCTCGGCAGATCACCCGCGCCCTGACGGACGAAGTCTTCGACGACTTCGATCGGGGAGAACGACTCGATGTGCAGTACACGACATTCACGTCCTACCACAAGGATTTCCACCACCCGGTTGCCTTTCCCAAGGTGGACCTGACGGACACGCTCGGTGAGGTCATCAGCCGAAATGGACTCTCGCAGCTTCGTGCGGCGGAGACCGAGAAGTATCCGCACGTAACCTTCTTCTTTAATGGCGGCAGGGAAGTTCAGTATGAAGGGGAGTCGCGCATTCTCGTGCCAAGCCCCAAGGTGGCGACGTACGATCTCCAGCCCGAAATGAGCGCGCCGGAGTTAGCTGAGGAAGTCTCGGCGTTCATCGCCGCGAACGAACCCGATCTCATCATCCTGAACTTTGCCAACCCGGATATGGTGGGCCATACCGGCGTGTTCGAGGCAGCCGTCAAGGCTGTTGAGACGGTAGACGCCTGCGCCAAACGTGTGGTGGAGACGGCGATGGCGCATGGGTACACGGTAGAGATCATCGCCGATCACGGCAACGCCGACAAGATGAGGAACCCCGACGGCTCGCCGAACACCGCGCACACAACCGCGCTCGTCCCGCACCTCATCATTGGCAATCCTTCGGCAGGCTCAGGACAGGTTCGCTTCGCAGGGCCCATACAACCCGGCAAGCTCGGCGATATCGCGCCAACCATCCTGACTTTCATGGGTATCGCTATCCCGGACGCCATGACGGGCAACGTGCTCGCGGAACCCGTCCGGCAGATCATGTAGTCACGCATGGGCTTCGATTCCGTTTTCGAATACAGCATCCCGTACTGGCATCCATTGGCGGTGCACTTCCCGTTGGTATTCCTGTTGCTGGCAGGCGGCACGTCTGCCGTGTACGCAATCATAGGAACGGCGCTGTGGAGGCGTGCATTGCTGACCTTCCTGGCTCTGGGCGCTGCCGCAGCCTTCTGGGCAGAACGCACAGGCGAGGCGCTCCACGACAGCATGGAAGGGACGCCGATCGTAGAGGAACTGGTCGAATTTCACCAAACGGCTGCCCACTGGACGGTTCGGGCAAGCCTTGTCGCCTTGTTGGTGGGGATCGGCTTGACATACTGGTGGCGAAGGAGGACGGCCAGTAGAACCAGGCCTCTCCAAACCATTCGAGAGCCGATCTGGATGCGGCTCGTCCTCCTGATCCTGGCAGGAACGGCTGCGATGCTCGTCGCATACACCGCACATGTTGGTGGGGTAATGGTGTGGGCGTGACCGCGGGGCGACCGCGAAAACATCGGCACTGACCATTCGTATGGAATCGATCAAGACGCCTTTTCTCGAAGAACACTTTGCGCCGGTATTTTGTTGAAGGTGCCTTTCGGTGGATAGCCCGCCGCACCCACACGCTCATCATGGATCAAGCGGGACTTTCTAAAGACGGCGACCTGACCACGCGCGAGCGCGACATTCTGCGACGCGTGGTGCAGCGGTTTATCCATACCGCGGCACCGGTCGGATCGACGACGCTCGCCCGCGAGCCGGAGGTGGAGCTTTCCAGCGCTTCAATCCGCAATACGATGAGTTCGCTGGAAGCGCGGGGTTATTTAAACCATCCCCACACTTCGGCGGGGCGGGTGCCGACGCAGCAAGGCTATCGGACGTATGTCGACGACCTCATGGATGTGGCGGGTCTCACAAAAGACGAGGCCGCGCTGCTTCGGGCTGGCGTTGAGCGCCGACTCGGTGACATCGACGCCATCGCGCGGGATACGAGCAGGCTTCTCGGCAGGTTGACGCGACTTCTCGGCGTTGTTCTCACGCCCAGTATTGCGACGGGCGTGCTTGAACGGCTGGATGTTGTCCCGCTCTCGTCGCAACGCGTCATGTTCGTCATTGCCGTGCGGAGTGGCCTGGCGCGAACCGTGATTGCAGAAATGGACGGGGAGGTTCCGGCACGCGGCCTCGACTCCATCGTGCAGCGCCTCAACGAATGCCTGGCGGGGCTGACGTTGGAGGAAATCCGAAAGACGGGTGCCGAACGGGTGAAGGACATCGGCGCGACGGACCAGACGGGAATTGTTCGCGTCGTTCTTCGCGACGCCTCGCTGTTGTTCAGCAATTCCGATGAGGCGAGCCGCACAACCGTTGCAGGCACGCGCCACCTCGTCTCGCAGCCCGAATTTCAAGAGCCGGAGGAGATTCGCAACGTCATCGAACTAGCCGAGAGCGAAGACGTTGTGGTACATCTTTTGGAAAGCCCGATCATCTTCGACCCCCAGAATCCCGACCGGGCCGTTGTCTTTGTCGGAAAAGATCTGGGCCGAGAGATGAACATCAGTACATCGTTCTCCGTCGTGAGAGCCCATTATCGCTACGGCGACGCCACGGGAATCGTGGGAGTTATAGGGCCAACGCGCATGGACTATCCGCGCGCGGTCGCTCTCGTCGAACACGTTGCCCACATTCTCAACCATCACGCGAACACCGATTGATGACGAAAACTGACCCGATTGTGCCGTCCGAGTCTCCAGCAGACTTCCCCTCGATGGATACGCAAGGGAGGGAAACGCGGGACCACGTGAAGCAACAGATGCAGATGGAATCCAATACCGAGGCCGCCGATGTTGCGCTCGCCGCCGTAGACGAGTTAGCCGAAATTTCCGTCAACGTTGAGGACCTTCAGAAGGAGGTCAGCGACCTGCAGGAGCAGGTGCTGCGGCGTGCGGCAGAGTTCCAGAATTACCGGCGTCGCACCGAAACAGAACTTGGTCTGACAGCCCGACGTGGCCGCGAAGAGGTGATTCAGTCCATGCTCGATGTGTTCGATGACATGCGGCGCTCCCTCGGGGCGGCCAGCCAGGCCGCGCAGGGAGATGCCGCGGCCCCCGCGTTCGATGCCCTAAACGACGGCGTGCAGCTCGTTTTCAGGAAGTTTACCGACGCCCTGTCATCGTTTGGCGTCGAGCCGATTGAGACGGTTGGCCAGCCCTTTGACGAGGGAGTGCACGCGGCCATGATGCAACAACCAGCGCCAGATTCCGAAACCGCGTCGGGCACAGTGCTTGCGGAGATCCAACCCGGATACCGCATCGGCGACCGCGTCCTGCGCCATGCCGGTGTCGTCGTCGCCGAGTAAAGTCCGCCCGAAGTTTTCCATCGTTTTAGAACACACCCGCCAGAAATGCCAACCGATACGTCGACCCGAGACTACTACGATGTGCTTGGCGTGGGCCGAACATCCACACCCGACGACGTCAAGAAGGCATACCGGAAGATGGCGATGAAGCATCACCCCGATCGGAATCCGGGCGATGCAGAGTCCGAGGCGCTGTTCAAGGAAGCCGCAGAGGCGTACGAGGTCCTTTCCAATCCGGACAAGCGTGCGCGCTACGACCGCTTCGGAAAGGCCGGTCTGGCCGGGCCTGGCGGAGGTGCCGGGCCGGGTTTCACAGACATCTCGGACATCTTCTCGGCCTTCTCCGACATCTTCGGTGGAAGCACCGGCTCAGCATCGGGCGGATTCGACGACCTGTTTGGCCGGACAAGACGACGGCGTGGGCAGGGGCGCCCAGGCTCGGACCTGCGCGTTCGCTTGACGCTTTCGCTGGAAGAGATTTCAGAAGGCGTCGAGCGCCAGCTCAAAGTCCGCAAGTTCATCGAGTGCGAGCCGTGCAAAGGTTCCGGCGCAGAGCAGGAAATGGATGGCTACGAAACGTGCCCGATGTGCAGCGGCTCGGGCGAATTGCGCCAGGTCTCCAACTCGTTCTTCGGCCAGTTCGTAAATGTGCAGCCTTGCCCGACGTGCCAGGGCGAGGGGCGCACCATCACAGAAAAGTGCGCAGTTTGCGCCGGCGAGGGACGCGAAAAAGGAGAGGAGACGATCACGATCCAAGTCCCCGCGGGTGTCGGCCATGGGCACTACTTGCAGATCCGCGGAGCGGGCAACGCCGGGTTGCGACGTGGACCAGCCGGCAACCTGCGCGTGGAAATCGAAGAAAAGCCCCACGAGTTCTTCGCCCGCGATGGGCTCGACATCCTTTACGATCTCTTCCTCTCGATGCCTGACGCGGCCCTCGGCACTGAAGTCGAGGTGCCCACCCTGAAAGGCCGCGCCAAGCTCCAGATTGATGCAGGGATCCAGGGTGGCCGGGTGCTGAGGATGCGCGGACGAGGAATCCCTGAACTAGGCGGCGGTAGTCGTCGTGGTGATCAGATGGTTCGCGTGCACGTTTGGACGCCCCAAAAGCTCACGCCGGAACTCACCGAGTTGATGGAGACGCTTCGGTTCGAGGAGCCCTTCAAGCCGAAGCCGGATAACCAGGTGAAGGGCAAGTCGTTCTTCAGCCGGGTACGGGACGCGTTCAGGGAGGGCTAAGCCCGGTTGCCCCAGCGCGCCCTGGTGCTAGCGGGTTGTTGAACGACTCCTGTCCTATTGGGGGGGCTGGGGTTGTGGATCGGAAGGGCTGGATGCTCTTCGGGGGCGTTTTAGGACGAGCGGTTGCTGGCCAGCGGTCGGTTCCCGAGTCGATCATGGCATTTCAAAAGCCTGCCAAGAAATTGTAGTGACGTTGCATGCAACGTCGGTTGGTGGATTTGCCGTGGCGGCATGATCGGACGCGGGAGCGCGCCGACGCGGAACTGGCCGACGCTATGATTACGCCCTTCGACGTTGGATGCAACGTCGCTACAAGCCGAGCACAGGAGTTGCGGTCACCGCTTCTTCGGCGACAGGAATCTCCTTGTCTTCGTATGCCCCGAGCCCGAACAGCGCAAAGTCGTAGCGCACGGGATCGGACGGGCAAAGCGTCCGGCACCTCTGGGTGAGCTCAAGGACGGCCTTCCAATCATCCTGTCTGCGTTTCAGGAGGCCAAGCTCCCGCGCCTGCCGACTCGTGTGCACATCCAACGGTAAAAGAAGTTGGGCTGGCGAAACCGACGTCCATACGCCAAGATCCACGGGGCCGGGGCGCACCATCCAACGCGCGTACATCGCCAGTCGTTTGCACGCGCTTCCGGTTGAGGGGCGGGCAAGATGCTTTCGCATTCGCGCGGGTGTTTCGGGCACGATGCCAAGGAGCGTATCCGAGAAACCCTGAATGGCCGGGCCTATGTGCTTGGCGTCGCATGGCAGAAACGTAGAGAACAGGCTTTCCAGCGAGCCATAATCGTGCAGCACCGCCTGAACCGACCTGGCCAGCGCAACGGCGTCGTCCGACTGGAACGTGCGGTGTTTGAAGCCAGCCAGGCTCGGCGCATCGCGAGAGAATCTGAAGTCGCGCACAAATGCATGCGGCTTGAAATCCATCCGCTCCGTCAACTCAGCAAGCTTGTTCTGGATGGTCTTCCTTCTTCCCCACGCCAGAATGGCCGCGAACAGCCCGATTATTTCCTGGTCACGCGGGTCGTCGAACGCGTGCGGAAAGGCGATGGGGTCGTCTGCGATGAAAGAAGGCCGCTCATAGCGCACGACGAGATCGTCCAGATACGCCTGAACGGAAGGCTGAGGATGGGAACTGGCACCCTCACGCACCATCTATCTCATCGTCCCCAACTTTTGGCGCATCGATTTTAGTGGTTTCGTCGTGTTCGCGTTCGACGACCAACGTCACGTCGGAAACCAGCGCAGCCACCGCGCCGACGGCGGCGAGCATAGGTGAGACAAGCACCGCAGCGGCACCGGCACCAAGCCCGACGGTCAGCGGCAGCTCGAAGAGCACGCGCTCGTCTTTTTTGATGACGACGCGTCGCACATTCCCTTCTTCAATCAGATCTCGCAGCTTGTCGACAAGCTGGTTGCCGGCCAGCTTGATTTCTTGAAACGTACCGGAAGCCTTCTCGCGGGCGGAGTCGGCGATACGGGAGGCATCCTGGCGGAGGTTGTCGGTGTTCATGATGAGGAGGGGTTTTGGTGCGATGAATAGGTTAGCCTGATCACGGACTGAGTGGGAGAAAAGTTGCCATCTCGTCCAAATTGAACTGCCTTATTCGTTCTCCGGACAACGTCAAGAGGGTGCAGACCTGATCGGTAGGGGCATTACCGATGCGAAGCCAGATCACCTTGGGTGGCGGGCCAAAGAGAATGCTGCGTTGATAAAAATCCGTGTCTTTCGAGACGAGAAGGAAGTTGCTTGCGGCTGCTGCTTTCCATATAGATTCGTCTGTTGCCCCAAGCAACGCCAGGTCGCGGACGTGGACCGATCCGGGGTATTCCTCGGAGCAACGTCACGAGCCTCTGAGATAGGTTCTCATCGAACAGGAGTTTCATGCTGCCGCAAAAAGGCGGCGCTCCCGCTCAGCGGCAAACCAGAGCACGGCGCATATGTCCTCTGCAGTGAGTTCCGGGAAGTCAGCCAGAATGCCTTCGCTGGTCATGCCTCCAGCCAGGTATTCAAGGATATCGACCACGGTGATGCGCGTGCCGCGGATTATTGGTTTGCCACTTCTGATGGCGGGGTCAACGGTGATTCGTTCGGAGCAGCTCATGGGCGCGGAATAGGGGGCTCTGCCAACACGGCTCAGGCAGATGGGGGTTCCATCTGAATCGGGTCGAAGCGGAAAGATGAATCCCGCCGAGTTACGAAAGGAACCCGCACGGGATATAGCGAAGCCACTGCACTGAAACTGCGAGTTGGCGTTCCGAACGGCGAGAGGGCAAGAAAAAGTGACAGAATGCAGGGCCCCGGCTGATTCCGGTTTCAAACAAGGCGATTGAACCCCATGCGCCATAGGCGCCCTGTGGAACAGGCACAGTCGATGCTTAGGGGAGGGCACATGCATTCGGCCCCGTAAGGCCGGGTCCATGCGCCTCCCTCGAGATTTCTCGTGGGAGCGACTCATCCCCGGGGCGCTCCCGCGACCCCAGTACTCACAAACCAATTAGAGGTAATTCCAATGGGTCAGCAGCAATTGCTCCTCCTCGTCCTCGGTATCGTCATCGTCGGCCTCGCCGTCGTTGTTGGTATCCAGGCTTTCGGCGAAAACCAGAA
>JBGTDU010000135.1:0-9525 GCA_041748175.1 Rubricoccaceae bacterium | reverse complement strand
CATCCGTTTGTATGCGTCAAATTGTTGGAGGCTCTTGGCTATTCGGAGGAAATCAGAACCGCGATTCTCGGCCATGCCACGTACTCGGGCGTGCCCCGCGAAACGACGATGGCGAAGGCCCTTTTCGCTGTCGATGAGTTGTCGGGGTTCATCACAGCAGTTGGCTACGTGCGTCCGGATGGGCTGGACGGGATGTCTCCGAAGTCAGTCCGCAACAAGCTGAAGGACAAACGGTTTGCTGCCGCGGTCAGCCGCGACGACATCGCTCAAGGCGCTGAGGAACTTGGGGTCGAGCTGAACGAACACATCAGCAACACGATTGAAGCGATGCAGCGTGAAGCCAAAAGATTGGGATTCGCGTAGGCGCCGCATGGTCGACCCCACTTCTCCCACCCCCTTTCCGACCCCTTCCGTGCCCGAGGACAAACCACAAAAATCGCCGATAGGCTATGTGCCCGTTCCCGGCGTCGTCGAAATAGATGACAGCGGAGCGGCAGGCGACCAGGAGCCCGACCGTCTCGAAGAGGCGCGGTCCGCAACGCGCGGTCGGATGCGCGATCTCGGCCGTCTGTTTGTGGTGTACGGCAAGCGGCATTGGCCAGCGCAAGCTGAAAAAGAAACGCCGCAAACGTGGGAGCCTCCGCGTCTGGTTGGGCGCATTGGCAACGTGCTGCCCTACATGCGCACAATCCCCTGGCTCCTCAGCGGCCTCTTCGCGCTCTCCTTCTTTTGGGATTTTCCGGATGCGACGATCAATCTCTTCGGGCGAACGATTTCGCTGGAAGGCCTTTTGAGAATCGTGGCGGTCAGCGGTTTGATTGGCTTCACGACCAACTGGCTAGCTATCACGATGCTTTTCCAACCTCGCGAGAAGCGCGCCATCATCCCGCAGGGCCTGATTCCGGCGCAGCGCAACCGAGTTATTTACCGTCTTGCCGAGGCCGTGAGCCAGGAGCTGATCAACGAGGAAATCATCAAGCAAAAGATCCACGAGAGCGGCGTCATCCACCGCTACCGCGACCTCGCCCTCGATACCGTCCGAGGCGTCGTGGAAGACCCTGACTTCCGCGACGAACTCAAGTCGCTGACCGCCGCGTACGCGCAGGATGTGCTCGGCTCGGAGACTCTCCGGAAGCAACTCGCCGAGGTTGCCGTGAAGAAGGTCGAGGAACAAGCGGGCCAGGGCCTCGGCGGAATGGCACTCCGCATGTATCGTACGTTCGCCGAGGACGATTTCCAGCGGCGGGTAGACGAAGCCATCGCCGAGCTTCCCAACGCGCTCACGCCCATGCTCGACAAACTGGACGACGCGCTTGACCAGATCCCTCCTCGCATCGAGGCCCGCGCCGACGACATGGAGGCCTGGGCAACGAAAGCTGTCCTGTCCTTCGTGGAAGGTCTCGATGTTCGAACGATGATCGTCGAGAATGCACGGAATTACGACGAAGCCCATCTGGAGCGCATCCTGAAAACCACCTCCAATGAGCAGTTGACCTACATCAAATACCTTGGCGGCGTCCTCGGTTTATTTGGCGGTCTGGTGATCTGGCAGCCCGTGTTGTCCCTGGTGACGTTTACGATTCTCGGACTCGGGCTCTGGGGAATCGATGAAGCGCTTGTGCGAGCGCGCCGCGCTTGAGCGGCGCAAATGCTGCTCACCCGTACCTTCGTCGTCATGCTCGTCAACGCTTACAGCATCACGTCCCTCTCCGAAACGCCTCCGCTCAGCCGCTGGGAAAACGATCGGTTTGAGATTACCTGGCGGGGATTCTTTTTCGTCCATGGCCACGAAGCAGGTTCGGAATCGGCCGAGGCCTTCGCCCAAATGGTGGTCTCTGAGGGTGTCGGGCAGGCACTGATCAACACATACGGTCATTTCTTATTAGTCATTGATGACCGGGAAACCGGATTCCGGCGCGCCTTTGTGGATAGCGGTGGGCTCTTCAAGGCGTATGCGTGGGATGGCATGGTGTCGACGTCGTACCTCGAACTCCTTGGCCGCGCCAGGCTGACTCCCGCCGATCTCGACCCAAACAGTGTGGTCGAATTCCTCCAATTCGGCATTACGTATGGAGAGCACACGCTTACACCATCCATCAGGAAATTGGGCAAGGGCGAGATTGTCGGGTTGAATGGTGACGATGCCACGATAGAATGGGTGGCGGTACCTGATCTTTCCGATAGTACAGCACGACGAATCTCCGTTCCGAAACTCTTGGAGGAGTTCGCCCGGGCGTGTCCCGACGCACGTGTCAGCCTCGACCTGACGGGCGGCTTGGACACGCGCTTTCTAGCCACCCAACTCGACCGCATCGGCTTCCGTTTTGAAGTAGCTCAATCCGGCCCTCCCGATCTGGCCGAGTCTGTTCTTGCCGGTAAAGTTGCAGACCAACTCAATCTACCTTTCCATCTGAATAAACCCGACCCAATGAATGTAGACCTCGGCGATGCGTTCAGACTCGCCGACGGGCTTCTGGATGCACTCGGCACTCACATCATCGCGCAGTATCAGGCCGACCGTGCTCGGCGAGGCATCACGTTGGTCGTAGGCGGGATCGGCGCTCCTCTTTTTCGAGATGAATGGTGGTATCAGGACTTCCCCCGCCTCTGGCGCAAGAAATCGAATGTTGCGCGGCTCTATGATCTTCGGCTTTCGCCGCTTGCATTTCCGCACGGAATATTTCAGGATCGATTTGCCGAGGCAGGCCGCTTGCTTCGGTCTCGAATGCTTGAGCGAATGGGGTCTCTGATACGCGCACGTAATACCGAGACCTACGATATGGTTTACCACGAATTCGCTACGCGACAACGCGCTGGAACCATTCTCTCCCGGATCGGATCGCTCTATCACCCCGTGTATGCTCCGTTTGCCGAGCCGGACGCACTCCGAATCGGCTACGCGCTTCCACGGCTTCAGCGGCTTTTTCTCCTTCACCACCGCCGACACATCACATCGGCCAATCCTGAAGCGGCCCGCATTCTTACGACGGAGCAGACCACCGCATCCTCAGAGCCATTCCTGTTCGCGTTGGATATTTTCCGGTACGCAAAGAACAAGACCCGGCGTCTAGGAAAGAAGATCGGACAACGATTTTTGGGTAAAACATTCTTTCAGCCACCGAATTGGGACGACGATTGGGAGGCTCGCGTCATGAGAACGCCAGAATCCGAACAACTTCTCGAATCGATTCGGCAAGCAGGGATTCTTCGCAGCGACATTGCCGCTGACGATATTCCTGCGCGGCTGCATGGGCGTTTTCTCACGCTTGGGGATGTCCTCAGACGCCTCGCCTGACGGACCGGACGGCTCCCCAACTCGCGCACTCAAACACCACCCGGTTTTGTTGGCTCCACTGCTATTCTACTGAGCCAGCCGAGGTGGCCGCCAAGCCTTCGAGCGCCGCTCGAATCCTGACAATCGGCTCCTCAACGCCGGTCAGCCCGTGTCGCTCGGCGATAAAGTCCGGCCGGTTGTAGCTGACAAATGTTTGCCCGTCAGCGTCCTCCCAGACAAGCATCTTCTGAGGCAGGTCAATCGCCACAGATTGTTGAGCCTGCATTAGCGGCGTCCCCAAAGCCGGGTTGCCGAAGACTACAAGGCGCGAGGGCCTAAGATCGAGGCCGACCGAAGCGGCGTTCGCCTGATGATCGAGCTCCGCAACGACCGTGATGTCCGGGTTTGCGTTGAGGGCGTGGAGCAACCGATCGTACGTGGTTGAGACGTTGGCATTGCTGGCGATGGAAATGATTCCATCACCGATTCCAACGGCGCCCGCGCTGTTTTCCATCACCGCGCTGCCGGCTGCGGCCAAGGTTTCGAGCGCCATCGCGATCTGATCGAGCGTGCCGACGCCTTCGACCCCATGGCGCCGCACGAGGTAGTCGGTTGCGTTGTACGCCACGATCACGTCGCCTTCAGAGTTTTCGTAAACGAGCATCTTCTGCGGCAGATCGATCCCCGCCGACTGTGCCGCCTGCATGATCGGCGTCCCGAGCGTCGGATTTCCGAAAAGAATGACTTGCGTCGGGCGAAGCGAGAGCCCGACGGTTTGCGCGTTCGCGGCGTGGTCGATGCGTGCGACGATGGAGATGGCGGCGTTGGCTTCGAGCAAGCCAACGATGGCGTCGGCGGTAGCCTGAACCCCGGAGTTGCTCACGGCGGCGGCGAGGCCTTCGGCGCTTGTAAGTAGGGGCGCGGACGAAATCTCCTCGTCGCTACGGCAGCTGCTTGCAAAGAAAACAAATGTGAGAAATAACAGACTGACCAAGCGGAGGAAAACCATGGGTGGAACCGGGAATGTGGAGTTGAAAGGGGCGCATGACGGCTGTTTCTACCTTCACTTGCCCGTTTGGATCTCTCAGGGCCGCCGCGCCCTACTCAAACGGAGAAGTCGACGGACGCGATGGACGGACTGGGCAAACGGGCGGGATTCGGCAGGCGAACTTTGATTGCAGCTGGCCGGAGTGGCCGCGCGACCGCTACCCGAACATTCTCGTCCTGAAACCGCCAGTTCATCAGCAATTCCATCGCACTTTCCTGTCCCTTGTGCTCCATGAGCCGCATCCGGAGCTGGCTCGCGCTTCGGTGTCCCTTGAAATAGCCGCCGTACATACGGCGCATTTCAAGTACACCCTTTCTCTCGCCGAGCCACGCACATTTGAGTGTCAAGTGCTCGGCCACGACGCTAATCCGCTCCTCCCAGGAAGGCGGCGGCGGAATCTCACCCGTCTCCATGAATGACTTCGCCTCTCGGAATATCCACGGGTTTCCAATGGCACCACGCCCAACCATTGCGCCATCCACGCCGGTTTCATCGAACATGGCTTTGATCTTCTCGGGGGTCGTCGCGTCGCCGTTTCCTATCAAGGGGATGTCGCGAACGCCAGCTTCCTTGATCTGCTTGAGCCATTCCCAACGCGCCTCGCCTCGGTACATCTGGGCGCGCGTGCGTGCATGAACGGCCAGCGCCTTGACGCCGACTTCCTCCATCATTCGCGCTACCTCCAGAATGCGAATGGACTCATCGTTCCAGCCCAGGCGCGTCTTAACCGTTACCGGACGTGTGGCCTGCTCGATGACGGCGGCGGTGAGCTCCTCCATCTTGGGCAGGTCTCGAAGGATGCCTGCGCCTCCATCCTTGCAGACAACCTTTTTGACCGGACAACCGAAGTTGATGTCAATCACGTCCGGCCCTTGTGCATCGGCGATGCGCGCAGCCTCGCGAATTTGCTCCAGATCGCCGCCAAAAATCTGAATCCCGACTGGGCGTTCCTCCTCGTAGAACTCGAGCTTTTTCACCGAGCCCTCGGCACCATAGACGAGCCCACCCGACGAGATGAACTCGGTGTACAGCATGTCGGCACCGTACCGCTTGCAAATGATGCGGAACGGGGGATCGCTCACGTCCTCCATGGGCGCGAGGAACAGCGGGCGCAAGCCGAGATCGATGGGACCGATGTGCATGACAGGAATTTATGGGCGACAGGAAGGACGAACGGTGAATGCTGAACGCTGAACGCGCTGGGGATTTCGGATGTCGGAGAAGCCGTCGGCTGGAGAGCCTGCCTGCCCTTCCGGCTGGTTACCTTCCCAAATGGCTACTTGGCCACCGACCACGATCCGCCAATCGCAACTCTTAGCCAATCTCCGCCGTAGGCGCGCCCGAGTTTCCATCAACGCCATGGTATCCCTCGTTCTCGTCACCACGCTTTTCGGCCTTTTCAAATCCGTGCTCGTGGCGCTGCTCGCCGTTTTGAATGCCGTCCTTGCCGCGTTTGCAGTTCTCGCAGTCTGGAAAGCATACCTCGCAATCGGCATTAAGGTGGCGTTCATTGTGCTGCTCTGCATTCCCGTCGTTGGCATCGTCATCTACTTCCTATGGGGCCGCAAGAAAGTCGAAGCTGCAAGCTGAACGGTCCTCCCTCTTCATCATCCCGAAACCATGCTACATCGCATCCGAACAGCGCCCGTTCTCTTACTCGGCGGCCTGACTGTCATCCTCGTCGGTTGCGACGGGCCGAACCTATTCGAACGTTTGCAGAATCCGTTTGCCGGCATTTGCAGCCTGATCATTCTGATCTTCGATATCATCGCGATCGTCGAGGTCATCAACAGCTCCCGATCGACCGGCGAGAAAGTGCTCTGGTGTGCGCTCATCTTCTTCCTACCCGTTCTTGGCCTCATCCTTTACCACTTCATCGGCAAGAAGTAGCATCCGTCTGGTTTTGGTTCGCAGGGATGTCGCCTAGTGCGGCGTCCCCTTTTTTCATGGCCAAGTCGCGCCGAAGAGCCGAGCGGCCTGCACACCAAGCCACACAAAACCGAAGCCGAGGACCACGGGCCCGACCGCGTTCAGAAGGGCCAACCAAGGTTTGCCGAGGCCAATTTGCAGTAACGTGTCGAGGCTGTACGTGGAGAACGTGGTGAACGCGCCGAGGAAGCCTACCACGAGGAGCAAGTACATCCGGTGGTGCTCGTTAACCAACCACGGAATCGCCAGGCCGATCAGGAAGCAGCCCGAAAGGTTCACGATCCACGTCGCCCACGGGAAGCCGACCCATCCCTGGTGCACCGTCCACCGCCCGACACCGTAGCGGGCCGATGCGCCGAGCGCGCCTCCGACGGCGACCATCAAATAGGCGTACATCCGGGCTCCTGTGCAGCGTTTCGTGAAGAAGCGGGGCGTTGCTCTACCCTACGTTCAGACGCGAACCTACTCTTTCCTGTGGAGCCATGCCAGCAACGTTGCCCTACCTTATTCTCGCCCTCCTGCTTTCGGCGTGCACCCAATCGCCCGCCGCAGAATCCAACCGTATGACTGCCCCGGACGAGGCCGCGAGCCCGTCGAGACCTCTTGTGGTCACCGAGTTGTTTACGTCGGAGGGTTGCTCCTCGTGTCCGCCCGCTGATGCGCTGCTCGCCGAGCTATCCGAGCGCGAGGGGGTTATCGCGCTCTCGTTTCACGTGGACTACTGGAACTACCTCGGATGGAGCGACCCGTATTCACAAGAGGTCTTTTCCGAACGCCAGCGCGCCTATGCTCGCATTCTGGATGGCCGGGTTTACACGCCGGAGTTGGTCGTGAACGGAGAGGTAGGGTTGGTGGGCTCGAACAGGCGGCTGGTGGAGGCGGCAATCGGCAAGGCACGGGAGACGTCGGTTGCATTAGAAATCGGCCTTGAGATGCACGTACAGGGTGATGTCGTCACCGCGAATGTTTCGATTGAGGATGTTCCCAGCGACGCAGTGCTTCACCTCGCCCTCGTGGAACGGTCCACGAACCAGGACGTGCAGCGTGGAGAGAATCGGGGGCGGAGTCTCAGCCATACGAATGTGGTTCGCGTGTTCGAGACATTCGCTGCGGTTCCTGGCTCACACCCAATGAACCTGCCTGAGGATCTGAGTCCTTCCAACGCATCCGTGGTGGCGTACGTGCAAGACGGCGAAGTAGGGCTCGTACTCGGTGGCGCGATTGCGGCGCTGTAAGCGATCTGGAATCGTCAGATTTCCGTCTCGCGGTGGCGATCAGGAGATCGCCGATCCCGGATTCTCGACGTTAATCGCTACCACTCTCGAGAAACTCCTCTCCCCGCCCCCGGATGTTCTCGTCCCAGAATTGCATCCAATCGGGGCCATCGGTGGAGAGCCGGTTCCAGTCGAGTGTCATGGGTCGCAGGTCGATCTCCTGAATCCAGACCGGCAGGCTGTCGGTCGGTACATCCGTTCGAGCGGGGATGCGATGAAAACGCCGAGCCTGATCAATGAGGGCTTCGATCGTCGTGACGAACTCATAGAACTGTCGCGCACGCTCTGGATTCGGTGAATTGGCGACGACGGCGATGGCATCGACCAAAACAGGCGTCCCCGATGCCGGAAGCAAATACCCGAATGGGTAACCGTTTTCATCGCGTTGAAGAACGATGTCGGGCATGTTCCAAAGCGTGAGATCGCCTTCGCCACGCGCCAGCTTGAGGTAAAGCTGCGTCGGATCGGCGGTGTAGGTCTTGGTGCTCACATCCAGCCTGGCCAACCAGCGATACCCCTCTTCGATGGAAGGCTGCCGTAGAATCATCGCCCCGTAGATGGTCCGCATTGTCCCCGAAGCCAACGGCGAGCGAATCACTATACGCTGCGCCCACCGCGGGTCGAGCAGGTCATCCCAATCCGCCGGCGCTTCCGTTGAATCGAGCGCTTCAGAGTTAAATGCGATCACCTCCGGCGTGAGATACGTCCCAAACCAACGCTGCTGTTCGTCGCGCGCATCCGCGCCAACCGAACCCGACCACGTCGGCGTATACGGTTCCAGCAAGCCTTCTTCAGCGGCTTGGGCGTAGAGAGTTTGCGGGGCGCCCCACCAGAGGCTTGCTTGTGGGTTCGCGTGCTCGGTTCGGATGCGGTCGTAGGCATCCTGCGCGCCCATATCCAGCCAGACTACGTCAACCGCGGGGTGCTCGGCCTCAAACGCCAGCTCGTAGGCTTCGAGCAGCTCCTTCCCGTGCGGCGAGTAGATGACCAGTTGCTCGCGACTATCGCCGACACAGCCGCCAACGAGGACCAAAGAAATCAGAGGTGCGAGAATGCGTGACACCGGCGCAGGCGTAGATGAGGCCGGAAGCTACACCACGGTATGTCTAGCGGACGGCTCGGCGAAAGAGCCTGCCCCGTCGAACGGCGGGGTCCCTACCCTCACGCTTCGCCCTTGACGGGTTCGAATCCCGCATGGCGGCGAACGCCGCGCTCGTGGGCCTCGATTTCGCGCAATGCTTCGGCCAACGCCATTTCCTGAAGGGCGTCCTCGATTATCTCCTGAAGCAAATCGCGCTGCTCGTCAAAAACTTCCACGAGGGCTTCTTTCAGCGCAGCTTTCAGAGTGCCGTCGGTGAAATCCAACCGGGGCATAACAGAATGGGCTTGGCGTGTCAGAGGGAGGGAACGTAATGTAGGGCTTTGGACCCCCAAAATCAGCGCATTCCCGCGTGCCCTTCATAAAGGGATGGAGGATTTACGAAAGAGTGGATGGAAATCGACGTGGCCAGAGCTTCCTGGTCTAACTGAGCGTATCAGTCGCTGCCCTCCGGAAACCGTGCATTCTTAGAATTCCTCAGCGCTATACGATCGAGAGACAGCGCGGCGGTGAGCATGCAGGCCTTGAGATCTACCTTGATCTACGCTAACAGAAACCCCATGGAAAAGTCGAACCTGAAGCTTGAAGCATTCTTCGACCGGCGAATCGCCGGTGATGAAATTGCCGTGGCGCTCCGGCCGTACGTGCAGGAGTGTTACGAGATAGCGTATCGCGTACCACCGGGGAAAACAGCCCGCATACCCATCTGTGCAACTTCAGAGCCCGTCCTGAATGTCAACCTGACCGGCCGCACGACCGTTCTACTCGGTTCCGGGTTTCAGCTTCCGCCGGTCGCCATTGCCGGCCCACAGCCGCACCCCTATGAAATTGAGACCTCCGGGAACGTGCGCGGATTCTATGTGCGCTTCTCGTCGGTAGGGGCGCTCGTGCTACTCGGGGT
>JBGTDU010000134.1:0-3237 GCA_041748175.1 Rubricoccaceae bacterium | reverse complement strand
ACCACACTTACGGTTACGGCCACGCTAGCAAACGATCCAACCATTACGGGCTCGGCGACGGTAACCGTGTCCGTGGAGACGCCCACCCTTGAGCTCACCTTTGCGTTGAACGCAAGCCCGATTAATCCAGCGGCCTACCTTCCTACGAAAGACGATATAATTGAAGTAACAGCCACGCTCATCGGCGGCCCACCCGATGCTTCGGGCGATGTAACGTTCTCTCTGCCGCAGGATTACGAGTTCGAGTTCGATGGTGCAGGATCGACGCCACAGATGGTGGCCCTCGTTAACGGAGAAGCAAAAGTCTCATTGAGGAGCCTGACCTGGTGGGGCGTGGCGACCGTGCAGGCGGACTATGACTTGAGCGGCCAACCTTTGACCGTCGATCTGCAGATACCGGTGGACAACGATCAGGACATGATTGCAGATAAATGGGAGAATGACAATGGTGGAAGTTCATTGGGCGGAATGCCTGACGACAGGCTATTCAATGAAGAGACGAGCGCTGGAAACCAGAACGATGGGGATCTCTTTACGAAATGGCAGGAATATCAGGGTGTGTTGATAGAAGGGATGCACCAGCGTCTGACTCCACAACGTAAGGAAGTGTTTGTGGACATTCAGAGTGCGTCAGAAGGCGCGTGGGCGGTGGCCGAAGCGAGAAACCAGTTGGATATCGAGTTAATCGAAGTCGAGGGAATTAACGCAGGTGCAGAGCAAGTTTCTGGACCTCGTCCTTTGGAATGGGTTGGTGATCTGGAGTTCAACCGTGCCCAGGGCTACATTCACATTGCAGACGTTGGGGTGCATCATCCAACTCCTACAAGCGGTACCGATAGACACGAGAATGGCGAAATAGTTGTCAACGGTGTCTATTCGATGGATGGGTCATCCGCTGTGGCAGGACAAACTCAGCCGACAGCGGCAACGAATACAGCCAAGCCGTTCGGGGAAGCAGAATACCAGTCTTTCGCCGAGGCGGCGCAGAAGGTGCGCATCTATGATGGCCTCATCGCGAACCTCTGGCGTTCAGGACCGCCACCGCAAGCGAACTCGATTTCCGAAAGCGTGACATATCAGTTTTTATTTGCCGTTGCTGTTCCACAATCGGGCCAGAATACACCGGATGGAGTACAGGGCTGGACATCAGCATACAGTAACGCAGATCTCAATGGCAACGGTGGATCGGCGACTGATCTCCTCAACCCGTTCACGCTTCTTTCGGTCACGTCTGCGAACGACTCCTACGACGATGTCGTCGGAGGCCTTACGGAGCAGGAATTTCTTCGCTTCGTGACGCTTCACGAGCTTGCGCACACGCTTCGTATTGCGTCGCACAATCCTAGGAAACCCCAAGAAAGTTCGTGCTCCAACCCACACAACTTCTACCAATGCCATCCAACATCAGGTAGTTCGGTAATGCGCAGCGGTTTCGGCCCGGCTAAAGTAAGCACCTTTACGCCCGCAGACATCGCACAGATGAAACTTCGCCCATGAGTTGTTCCCGACTTCAGCTATTACGTTGGTTCGCGCATCTGCCGTGCCGAACGACTGTCATTTGTGTGCTGTGCTTTATCGCAACGCCTATCAGCCAAGCGCAAACTGTCCCTCTTGGCGTACTCAACTACGATGCGCCGCCTTACGCCTCGCTTGCCACCGACAAATCGGTTTATGCACAGTTCGAACCCATTTTGGTGAACGTCTCAATAACAAATACAAGCGCTACAATGCAGGAGTATGGTCGGATTCGTTTCCCAAATCATCCGAGTGCAATTTACTATACCCTAAGGACACCATCAGGTTGGCGCACGAGTGCCCACAAGCTGTACGCGAGCGAGACGGGACCGTTCTTTTCGACCACCTCATTTCAACCTGGAGAAACAAGGGAAGCCACGCTAATTCTACCGCTCATTTTCCAAACCATGGCGGAAGCTGGGACTTACGTGCTAGAGGTTCTTTTTCAGCCCGATCATGGTTTATGGGTATTGGCCGAACCCCCGCTCACAACCCTTTCATTCGATGTTGTACCTTCATCTACAAGTCCTGCACTCACGGATGCTGTCGAGGAGGCATCGTGTTTGGTGCTGTCTAGGAGTTCATGCGATGACGATGGCCGCTCAATTGACGAGGCTTTGGAGTTGCTCGATCAGGTGCTGGTGGCCCCAGCTCTACCACTACACATGCGGGAATGGGCGCTCCTTCTCCGCGCGCTTTATCTCGACCAGCAATATGCTGACGAACGTGCGCCGAATAGTGAGATTCAGGCAGCCTATGATGCCTTTTTGACTGAATTCCCTGATTCACCTTACGCTGTTGCTGCTGGATACGGGATTTCAGGTATTCGTGACTTCGGTGGTCTTGAGCCAGATGATATTCCGTCGTTACCCGACCTCACCACCCTCCCCGCCGCCGCGTCCATCACTTCTTCCACAGTCACGGCCTCCTTCTCCGGCAACAGCTTCGGCATCTCTGGCTTCGACCATGATCTTAGTGGCAACACAACCAGCTCAGGCGTCGACCGCCATGGCATTGTCGCGACTGATGAAGCCGCCCGCCAGTCCATCCTGGGCGAGCTTTCCTCAAACCAGGAAGACAATATCACAGGCCAGGGCACCGCTCCCGATGTAGCCGTAACCGCACTCGGCCTGGATGTGGAGGCCCTCATTGATTTGCTTCTGGCCCGCCCGGATCTCATCACGCTGAATCCGGACCCCGGCAACCAGACCATCGGATCGACTTCGGCCCCGGCCATTGCCTATGCGCCGGACGGCCTGGACGCGAAGGGCAACTTCGAGGGCACAGGCATTCTGATCGTCGACGGCACGTTCGAGGATACGCTAGAACTTCGTGGCAACGCGGCGTGGACGGGGCTTGTCATCGTCCGTGGGCAGAACGGCGCCGAGGCGCAATTCGACATGAGCGGCAGCGTGGAGGTTGTCGGCGCCTTGATCCTCGTCAGCGACACGGGCGCCGTACTCGATATCGGCGGTTCATCCACGATTCGCTTCAGTATGGTGGCGCTTCAGCTGGCGCAAACCCTTCTCGACGCGCCGTAGCGACGCGGGGGTTTGTCTCAGTTTGTTGCGAACCCTCCGTCGCCGACTTCGTCGTCGCCACCTCCCTTGAAAAGGGAGGGGTTTTGATAGCCGCAACCCCACATTGCCATGAATCGCACGCTATTTCTGATCGTCATCCTCCTCGGTGGCTCTGCAGCCTCGGCCCAGGAGTCCCCCGAGC
>JBGTDU010000133.1:0-7991 GCA_041748175.1 Rubricoccaceae bacterium | reverse complement strand
GTCCGCCTCGACGGGCCAATGGACGGTATTGAGGCGGCGCGCACGATCCGAGCCGAGCACGACGTCCCCGTAGTGTTCCTCACGGCTTTCGGAGACGAGGCCACCGTCGAGCGAGCGAAGGCGGCCGGGCCATTCGGGTACCTCCTTAAACCGTTCGAGGAGCGCGACCTCCACGCCACCATCGCCGTGGCCCTCGACCAGCATCGCGCCGCGCACAGGCTCCGCCGCGACCGCGACGACCTCCTCCAGATCCTCGACGGGCTCGACCTCGGGACGGCCATGACCGACGAGACCGGGCGCCTCATTTTTCTCAGCGCCGCAGCCGCCCGCCTCCTCGGCGCGGCCGCAGACGATGCCATAGGCCGCCCGTGGGAGGCCGCGCTCCCGTTCCCGGCACCGGCCCTCGATGCCATCCGCCTCCAGATCGCCCTCCCCGCCGACGCTCGTGAACGCGTCTCCGTCGAGGCCACTTCGCACGAGGGCCGCCGTTTCCATAGCTCCGTCGAGGTGCAGGACGATCCTCGCACAGCCATCACCGAGGGCGCTGCTCGCCACATTTTCGTCTTCTACGACCTCACCGAGGTTCACGCCCTTCGCCGCCAGCTCCACGAGCGCGACCGCTTCCGCAACCTCGTTGGCCAGAGCACGCCGATGCAGGTGGTATTCCGCCAGATCGAAGGCGTAGCCCGTGTGGATACGACGGTGCTCATCGAGGGGGAGACGGGTACGGGGAAGGAGCTCGTGGCACAGGCTATCCACGACCTGAGCCCCCGGCAGGACCGCCCGTTCGTGGCGGTCAACTGCGCGGCTCTCACCGAGTCCCTCGCGGCCAGCCAGCTCTTCGGCCATACCAGGGGCGCGTTCACCGGTGCCATAGCCGACGCCAGGGGATTCTTCGGTGCCGCCGACGGCGGGACGCTCTTTCTCGACGAGATCGGGGACGTCCCGCTCGATGTCCAGGTGACGCTGCTGCGCGTGCTGGAGCAGCGGCAGGTCACGCGCGTGGGCGAGACGACGCCGCGCAACGTGGACGTACGAATCGTCGCGGCAAGCCACCGAAATCTCCCACTACTCGTCGAGGACCGGAGGTTCCGCGAAGACCTCCTCTACCGCATCCGCGTGGCGCGCGTGGAACTACCTCCGTTGCGAGAGCGGCCCGGCGACCTCCCGTTGCTCGTCCGCCGCTTCCTCGACGACGGCCGCGCCCGCCTGGGTGTAGTAGCCTCGGAAATCAGCAACATCGCCATGCGCGCTATCCTCGAACACGAATGGCCGGGGAACGTGCGTGAGCTCAAGAATGCCATCGAGTACGCGCTCATCCGCGCCGAGGGGCCAGTCGTGCACCTCGACGACCTCCCGCCGGAAGTGCGCGCGGCGATCGAACCGACGGTCCCGGCCGTCGCAGCCGCCACCACCGACCGGGACCGCGTCCTCGCCGCATTGGCGCACACGGAAGGCAACCGGAAGGAGGCCGCCGCTGTGCTCGGTGTCAGCCGCGCCACGTTTTACCGCCGCCTCGCCGAGCACGGCATCGGTTGAAGGGGCTTGCCGTGAGCGTCGCTACTTGATCGACCCTCACTCAAAGCAGGTGCGCCCCCCGGCCGGAGAGGCAGGGGGCGCGGGAGCCCTGGGAGAACAGCCTGAACGGGCCCGAAGACACGTGTCTAGAGATTCTCGCACTGGTCTTCCTTGTCGCCTGCCTGGTTCCCACTACCCGTCGGCGGAGGCGTGTTCTGGTTGCACTGCAGGTTCTCGGCGATGACGTTGCGTTTGATCGAGACGCCGCCGGTGTTCTGGTTCACCTGCATGTTGGCGTCCACCACGTTGCGCGTGAGCGAGAAAAACCCGTTGTTCTGCTCCACCTGGACGTCGCCGTCCACTTCGCTTCGCGCTACGGAACCCCGGTAGCCCTGAAAGAGCTGGACGTTGCCACCCACAGTGGAACGAAGAACGGTGACGGCCTCGGCCTCGGAAGCCTGGATGTTTCCGCCGACGGTGGCACCACGGGCCAACAGAAGAGCGTCCGTCTTCACTTCAACGTTGCCCTGAACATGCGTGCCTTCCAGGACGCACGTAGCATCGTCCGGCACAATCACGTTTTCGACTGTGACGGCGCCGAGGGTACCCTGGCACTCGTCGTCGTCACCCAGCGAGGTGTGGGTACCCATACCGGCGGCACTGGCGAGGATGTAAGCGACGAGGTCATCTGTTGCAGCGTCGTCCGCGTCCGTGAGGTCGGTGACAGCACCGCTATCAGTCGCTGATCCGAGGTCGGCGTGAGCCGGGCCGGCAGCGTCGCAGGCGGCAAAGCCGAATACGAACAGAAGTGTGACCGCCAAAGTGAAGAGACGGCGTGAGGATAAAAGGTGGAGGTTCATGGTCGCGGGGGTTAGGAGTGGAGGAGATGAGCGCGGATGCGTTCGTCTTACTCCCATCCCAAGGTGCGTGCCAACGTGCCTAAAGGCCCGCTGCAGGCCCATCGCGAGCCTTCTAACGGGCGCGTCGTCTCAGGTGAGACGGTGCTGAGACGTATGGGCTCGTCTCAGAATTCGGGGCGCTTGGCGCGCGCCCGAGCGCGTCCTGAAACATCTCGAGAATGCTTTTGTCCTCGGGCCCGGTTTGGTCGCCCAGGTGGCTGAACCGGAGCGCAACCGGTGCCTCTGGAGCGAGCCGTACGTCGTGCTCCGCCTATTCTGAGGCAAAGCCCAGGCCGAAGGCAAGCAGTCCGAACCAGATCTATCGTCCCATCAGCTGCGAGGATAGAAGACGGCGGATATATTCGACATGCGAGATCTCACAACCCATGGCCTGCACACGCTGCTTGCGCGGCCTCGCCTCCAGCCTCGGACACCCCGCCGACCAACTCATGAACCTCGACCCGGAGGAGGCGCGGCCGGTGGAGATGGTTCTGGACAACCTTGGCACCACGCCGCTCCCGTGCCTGGGCTGTGTCAAAATCCGGCTTTCTGTTAAGGCGCATAGCCGGACACCGCCCTTCCGTGTCGCCAACAGCGCGCTGCTGCGCCAACACGCCCGGTCCACTGACAGGAAGGCGTCAAGGATAATCGCAAGGAGTTTCTTCAATGTCATGGTGGGGGAAAGAGAATATTGATAGTAAAGGCATGGCGTTGCGTGGTCGAAACTCCGTGGATCGAGACCAACTTGGCTGTGCCGCCCATGTGCGGAGCGGGTAGGTTCGAACGCTCGTAGGAAGCCAATGAGCCGTTTTGGTACAAAAGTACCGAGAGGTCTTCCGAAGACTCCAGCCTTTGCAACGATACAGATCCATAGACTTGGTGTACACTTTATGAGTTCAAAGGCTCGTATGCTTGATGGCTGCGCCGCAGCGCGATCGCCGGTGGAGGAGCGCGAGGCTGCTTTCTGGGATCGCGTCGCTGGCCTGATCCCGGAAGATGAACTGCGCGTTGAAGAGCTCAACGGCGAGCCCGATCCCACGCTTCGACTTGAACTGCTCGCCCCACTGTCGGGTCGTCGGGTTTTGGATGCTGGATGCGGGGTGGGTCGATGGGCGAGTCGACTCGCCCTGGGAGGTGCCGAGGTGTGGGCGATCGATATATCGCCGGAGAGTTGCGCTTCGGCCCGTCGTGCTGCGGCCATAAACGAAGTAACGGACAGGGTGCATGTGCATGAGGCCTCGGCGTACGAACTCCCGTTCGCCGACGGCATGTTCGATGCGGTCCACGGCGAGAACATTGTCCATCACCTCGACGCGGGCCGGTTTGGAGCGGAGGTTGCCCGCGTTCTGATACCCGGCGGAAAGGCCGTGTTCAGCGAAAACTCCTCGCGGAACAAACTGCTGATGTTCGCGCGTGACCACATTTGCGGGCGGTTTGGGATTGCCAAGTGGAGTTCTGATGACGAGTACCCTCTAAGTGATGATCGACTCAACGAGTTTGGCGCTGCATTCTCCAACGTTGAGGTACACTACCCCGAATTCCTTTTTGCAGGTCTCCTGAACGCAAAGGTGTTTAAGTATCAGAACCGCCACGCCAACACGGTGCTAAGCGGATTCGACCGGTGGGTGGCCAGGCGCGCTCCGTGGGCACGCGCGTACTCGTATCGCCAAATGATTGTCTGTACGCGATGAGGGGGATCGGGTGCGGCGCTCCCGGCGCCATCTGTGAGGACGGAGTGCCACGAACGTTCGTCGCCGTTCACTCGATGAGCTTCCGAGATGTGAACGGCGTAGAGTTCCCGCGGCGAATGGAGATTGCTAGACGCGTTTTCAGTCGGTCGAAGAGTAGTAACGCATCGAATCATGTGTGCTCGCCGGAACGGACAGGCCTGGCGGCTCTCACGCGCCACTCGAAACCGCACGGCTGTGGGTAGGCTGCTTGGTCGTATTGTTGGGTGATCCCAACCCCTCGCCATGTCCTTCGTCCGCTGCCTCCGTGGCCTCGCCTCAGGAATCGAATACCACGCCGACGAGCTCATGAACCTCGACCCGGCGGATGGCCGCCCGGTGGAGATGGTACTGGGTGTCGAACGACTCCGAGCCGAGCAACCGGCGCTCGGCTGGTACGACCCTGAGCGGAAGGACATGTGGCGGTTCGGCGCTCTGCTCCCGCTCGATATCGCAAACCCTGAGGACGCAAAACACATCGTTCCGCTCGGCGAAGGCCACACGCCGGAGCTCGACTACTCCGATCATCCGCTGGCCGAAAAGGCCGGATTCAGGCTATCGGTGAAGGAGGAGGGCCGCGCCGTGCCCGGATGGGGCGCGAATCCTACGCAGAGTTTCAAAGACCGCGGGATGGCGATGACGGTTGCCATGGCACGGAAGTTCGGCCTGAAGAAACTTGCCGTCCCCACACAGGGCAACGCGGGTGATTCGCTGGCTTCCTACGCGGTTGCCGCTGGGCTTGAGGCCGCCATCGTCATGCCGGACGACACGCCCATGCCCATCCTCGGCAAGGTGGCTGCTTACGCTAAACTCCATCCTGAGCAGATCCATCTGGACGTTGTAAAAGGGACGATCCGGGAAGCGGGCGCGCTTGTGAAAGAGAAGTGCGTGTCGGATGGCTTCTTCTCTGTCGCCACGTTTCAGGAGCCGGGCTGGCGCATCGAAGGAAAGAAGACGATGGGACTTGAGCTCGCCGAGCCGAATTTTCCCGGCGATCCGTGGAAGCTCCCCAACGTCATCCTATACCCCACCGGCGGCGGTACGGGCATCCTCGGCATGTGGAAGGCGTTTGACGAACTGGAGGCGCTCGGGCTCATTGGTCCAGAACGGCCCCGCATTGTCAGTGTTCAGGCGGAGGCCACTGCTCCTATCGTACGTGCCTTCGAGTCTGGCGCAACCGATACCACTGCCGTCGAGCCCGGACAAACGATCGCTGTGGGACTGAACGTGCCCGGCGGCGTCGGGCACTTCAAGGTGCTGGAGATCCTACGCGCAAGCGAAGGCTGCGCCATTGCCGTGTCCGAAGAAGCCATTGCCCAGGCCCTCCAATCCACGTTTTCGGAAAAGGGCTGGTGGATGGGATCGGAGGGCGCCGCTTGCATGGCCGCGCTTGGCGAACTTCTTGACCTCAGAATGATCCGACCGGGCGATAATGTCGTCGCCTTCAACACGGGCTCAGCGGAGAAGTACCTGCCCGAACTGCGGCATCTATTAGCGAAAGGATAGGGACGGCTCGCCGAGCCGTCCGATGCCGACCAACAAAGCACTCCGGGGCCATGGCGTGCGCGGCAAACGCACCCGACCCCTGTGGCCTCCAACCCTTTACTTCAGCAGCGTCAGCCGCTGGGTCTGTGTAAATCCGCCACCTGCTGTGAAGTGGACGAGGTATACGCCGCTCGGCAGATCTGAACCGTCGAAAACCACTCCGTGGCTGCCAGCCTCAATGGTCCCATCCACGAGAAGAGCCACCTCCCTGCCCGTCGCGTCGTAAACGGCGAGCCTTGCCACCGAGGTCTCCGGCAGGCTGAAGTTTAGAATGGCCGAGGGGTTAAACGGGTTCGGGTACGCAGCGTGAAGCTCAGGGGTACCAGGAAGCTCGGCGACGGCATTACTCGTTTCGCTAGCAACCGACGCCTCACTCTCGTCTTCCGTTGCCCATACTTCCGAGACCGCACTGCCGAGGAATGAGACCGTCACTTCGTTCGAGCAGTCGCCGGTTTCTCTGTCGCAGACCTGATAGGCGACGTTGCCCGGAGGGACGGGATTTTCACGATAAATGAAGCCGCCATCATCCAGAGTCGTTTTGACGACGACGCCGTTTCGCAGCACTTCGACCTTGTCCGTAGAGCCATCGAAAGGCGTCCAATCGAGTTCTGCCCTGCCCTTTGTGCCAGCGCCGTTTATTACCGTGTTCACCGTCAGCGCAATCGGGGCACCTCCGGCGAGGGTCAAAACGAACAACCCGCCGCTCTGGTCGCTGGCAACGATGACACCGCTCGAAAAGAACGGATAGTTGCTCCACTGCCCGTTGAAGGAATGCGAGTTGTTGGCCGGGTAGGTGTCGAAATAGGCGATCTCGGGGAGCGCACCGCCGCCAATGCCGGAAGCGTCGAGGATTCGCAGCCCCGCGGCGTAGTTGCTCTGGAAGACGCGCCCGTTGTGGATGTAGAGGTTGTGGTCGGTCGCGCTTGAGGTGCCGCTATAGAAGAAACTGAACTCCGCGCTGTCGAGGTTGAGCAAGTCCATCACAATCGTTCGCGTGGGCGTGCTGCTATTGCCGTCCGACTCGTCATTGACAACGAAGTACCGCTGATCGGCAGTGAACCAGCCCTGATGCGTGTAGCTCGGGTTGGGATAAAAGGCGCGATCCAGCTGAACAGGCGCGTTCTTGTTTGTGACATCGACGATGGTAACCGTGTCTGTGTTGGAGGCCACGCAAATCTGCCTGCCCTGGTGCTGCGTGTCGGGGCCGTTGTAGACCACGCACTGCGCGTCGTGTGTGTATCCGTCACCACTGTAGCAACCAGCAAAAGAAGGCGTCAGCGGCGAGGACACATTGACCATGTAAAGCCCACCCGAACAGCTCCCCGTTCCAACGGCATACACAAAACCGCTGGCGTCGTCGGCCACGATGTTGTGAGCATTCCCAAAACCCGTGAACCGGGTATCCGCCGTGAACGTCACGGGTGGGTTCGCGACGTTTCGCAGGCGCTTCAGGTCGAAAACCTGCATGCCGTGGTTGCTGGCCTCGCTCACGATGAAGGCAAAGTCGCCGACCGTCTTGATGTCCCGCCACAAGGAATTTGATGTGGCCGTGGGCAGCTTACCGAGATAAACCGGCGAGGAAGGCGCGGTCACATCCACGAAAGCCGTCCCGTTGTTCAGGCCGACCAGCGCATATTCGCGCCCGGTTAGGTCGTCGGTCCAGCCCCAGATGTCGTTGCCCGATGAGGGCGCGGAGTTGCCCGGGCTGGTGAACGTCGAAAGAGGGATCCGCGCCATGAGGTCAACGCCATCGCAAGCGTAGCCGCCCGCCGAGCCGCTCGTGCAAGGAGTCTGGCCGGACGTTGCTGCCGGAAACAGGAAAAAGCCGACGAGGGCCAAGAGGAAGATGGAAAGACGATTCACGTTGGTTGTAGTGGGAAGTGAAAAGAGCACGGAGGTACGGCAGGTGCGGGCGGACGTGTCAGAGCGCAAGAGTGACGAATCGGCCCGTGCTTCGGCAAAACCTCCAGCTACCAGACCAGGCCGTGACGATAAGCGTGGATCGGACGGAAGTCCACTCGAATCACTGACGGCCTCGACTTTTGTCGCCTGAAACCTGACCCTCCCGCGATCATCGCCTTGAGCACTAACCTTTCTGGACGAACGGAAAACAAAAAGGGGCGGCAGATCGCTCCACCGCCCCTCTGTTGATCGGTTGAGATGGGGCTGACCAAAAAGTCCGCGCCTGGGTGGGCGTTTTGTGCATGTAAAGGGGTTGGTTTGGTTAAATTTAGCCATGCAAACTCTTGGATCCTCGGGCAAGGTCACCTTCAAGGAGTACCAGCCCCATCAGCCGACTTTT
>JBGTDU010000132.1:0-33363 GCA_041748175.1 Rubricoccaceae bacterium | reverse complement strand
CAGCGGATCGGTGCGGATTCCGATTCAGACGAAGCGTCCAACAACGCCGTGCAAGCCGCCGAACGTTTGCTGATCGCCGTCGTTGTAAAACCCGCGGCGTGGCACAGCTTCGGGCTACCGGATGAGCAGCGTTCTTTTGTTCAAATGCTCATCCGGCAGAAGCCAACCGTCCTGGCTGCGCTCGGAGAGCCGCGGGGCCTTGACGGGCTCGCTGGTGCTTCCGCCAAAGTCTGCGCGTTCTCTGATGTCCCCGCTTCACGGAGGGCGCTCATCGAATTTCTTTCCGACTCTTCCCACTGATTCCCCAAGCCATGTCCCTCACCTATTCCGAAATGCTCGCCCTGGGTTCGGCGGCTCCGGCCTTCGACCTCCCCTTGGCCAACGCGGAAGTCGATGACGCCCGAGGCGCACCTTCTCGCTCACTTGATGACTATCCCGATGCACGTGTGTTTGTGGTCGTGTTCTGGTGCAACCACTGCCCGTACGTGATCGCCGTCGAGGACCGGACGATTGCCCTGGCGAAGGAGTTCGCGGTCCAAGGCGTTCAGTTCCTGGCGATCTGTTCGAACGATGCCGAGACCCATCCGGCCGATTCCTTCGAGGCGATGGCAGCCCGAGCGGAAGAAAAAGCCTATCCTTTCCCCTACCTCCACGACGAATCGCAGGAAGTTGCCCGGGCCTACGCCGCCGCATGCACGCCGGATTTCTATGTCTTTGGCGATGATCGACGCCTGGTTTATCGCGGACGATTGGACGATGGAACGCCGAAAAGAGAGACCACGACGTCTGACCTTCGCGATGCGTTGACGGAGTTCCTCGAAACCGGCGCCGTGACGATGCAGCAAATCCCGTCGATGGGCTGCAACATCAAGTGGAAGGACGCCGAGTTCCACTCGGTGCCCGTTGCGGAAAGCCGGTAGACTCCGATGGCCGGACCGTCATGAAACGACCTCTTCCTCGGCTCGTCCTGCCATTCGGGCTGGCGCTCGCCCTGTCCGCGTTTGTCTACTGGACGATTCTCGGCTACCTCCGTTTCGGTGTCTGGACGCCCGAAGGGCTCTTCCGCGCGGTCTTTGTGCTCGGTGCGGTGCTCCTGCTTTCGGCTGTCCTTCGCCTCGTGTATTGGGTCATGGAACGCGATGAGCCCTGACACCCGTTCGTCCCTCATCACCCCGTTTCCGAGGCGCGGGTTGTAGCTTCCGCGCAATCGATTTTCAAGAAACAACTCACTCCTTCCCATGACTGATCCATCGACATCTGCGCAAGATGTGGTTCACGACGAGCCGCGTTCCGCGTACGAAATAGCTGCAGAGAGAGACGATGTGGACCCGCGTTGCATCCCCCAGAATCTCGTCGGCACGCCGCCAGTCGGCGACGAAATCGTGGCGCCCGTTTACTCGGACGAAGACAACGCCAACTGGACCTTCCTCTTCAACCGGCAGATGGCTATGCTGCCCGGACGAGCAGGCGAGGCATTTCAGGCCGGGGTAGAAACGCTCGGCATGACGCCCAACGGCATCCCGGCGCTCGCCGATTTGTCGAGGAATATGCAACAGGCGGCAGGCTGGGAGATCGCAAGAATCCCCGGCCTGCTTCATGAACGCGACTTCTTCGGCCTGCTTGGAAATCGGCAGTTCCCCAGCACGGACTACATTCGCGGCGAAGAGGAACTGGACTATACGCCGGCACCGGATTGCTTCCACGATATGTTCGGCCACATGCCGATGCTCACGGAGCCAGCTTTCGCCGACTTCTACCACATGTTCGGCCTGGCGGCGCTGGATGCCAAGGGGAAGGACCGCCAAAGTCTTGAGCGCCTGCACTGGTTCACGGTCGAGTTCGGGTTGATCAGCCAGGAGAATGGGATGCGCATTTTTGGCGCCGGTGTGCTCTCCTCGAAAGAGGAAGTCCAACACGCGCTTTCCGACAAGGTGCAGAAAAAGCCGTTCGACATCGAAGCCATCATCAACCAGGAATACGACGTATGGCATCTCCAGCCGATTCTGTACGTCCTCGATTCGTTCGAACAACTGGTTGACGGTTTCAAGGGATGGGCAGTGGAGCGGGGACTGCTTCCTTCATAATCGCCTGTCCGATTGTTCAGTTTCCGCGCGTAAGGGCAGGGCCAGAGAACTGTCGTCTTTGGTGGTCGTAGCGGGGCGGGTGGAAAATTGAGATCGGTTTCTCGATCTTTTGAGGATCGTGGTGGTTCCGACGTAGTGAAAAAGCCCGTGGAAATAAGCCAACATGCCTCCACCGCCGCGAGCCAATCTTAAATCTGGTCCGCTCCTCCGGCCTATTGTTTGAAGGAAAGGACAATACGGCGTTTTCCTGCGCGTCTTTTTCCACAGGACGGCCTTGCGGCTTGCACGCAAGCAACGAGTTCAATACACTCCCCGGTGTTCTTCTAAAGCGTACCCATGTCAACATCTTCCACATCCGAACCGACAACCGAGCAACTTGAGCGCGTCGTGATCGAAATCACTGGCCATGTACAGGCCGTTGGCTTTCGGTACTACGCGTGCGTAGCTGCGCGCAAGCACAACGTCGTAGGGTGGGTTCGTAACGACGCCGAAGGCACGGTCTCCGTGATGGCCGAGGGGCCGCGCGAGCGCCTGGAAGCCTTCGTCGAGTCACTCGGTGAGGGCCCCGCCGCCGCCGATGTCGAAGAGATCGATGCTCGATGGGAGCCTGCCTCAGGCCGCTTCAGCCGGTTCACGGTCGAGCAGTACTGACGAGGCGCCTCGTCGATCTTTGATGTTAGGGCCGGGGTGGGGATATTGAGCGCAGCCAATCGGCTGAAACCCTCCCTATCAGGCTGTTGATCTATTCTTCCTGCCTGCGGCGGCGGCTCTTGATCGATCTCAGCGTTGCGAGAATCTCGCCGGCCCCAATACGACTGCGATCTCGCGCCTTGATCTCGACCAAGATTCGCTCAACTCGCCAACGGATGAATAAATCCACAGCCTGCCAGGCATTTTACCCGAGCGACAACGTGGCCACTCTCGAGCGTGCACTTGCGATTGCCGCCACCGCGCATGAAGGCCAACTCGACAAGGGTGGGAGCCCCTACATTCTCCACCCAATCCGGGTGATGCTTCGAGTGGATACGGTCGAAGAACGCATCGCCGCCATCATGCACGACGTCGTAGAGGACTCCGATGTCACGCTTGATTCTCTCCGAAGCGAAGGGTTCTCCGACGCGGTGTTGAACGCGATCCATGCCCTGACCAAACGGCCCGGAGAGAAGTATGAGGACTTCATCGATCGCAGTGCAGCAGATCCGATCGCCCGAGAAGTGAAGCTCGCGGACCTCGCCGAGAACAGCGACCTCACTCGAATCCCGGCACCCACGGCCATTGATCACGAGCGAATTGCCAGGTATCGGCGCGCGATCGATCGAATCGAGGAGTTGTCCGGTGACTAAGCTTTGCGCACACCTCAGGAGGTCGGCATCAGCGATGAGCGCCGTCACCCGTCCAATGCATCTCTCGCCTGGATTACACCTTTTCTCTCGCTGCGAATGACCCGCCACGCGTTGCTCGAATCATTTGTGGCACGTCTGGAGGACGCGCACATCGCGGATGCGCGGCGAAACGCCGAGTGGATCGTCGAAGACGTTCTTGGCCTTTCCAAAGCGGCCCTCTACGCCCACGCCGATGTCTCTATGACAGGCCGGGAGCGCGACAAGGCGGAGGCCCACCTCCTTAGGCGATTGCACCGAGAGCCTATCCAGTACATCCTCGGTAAGGCCGAATTCATGGGGCTCACGCTCCGCGTGACGCCTGCCGTTCTGATTCCGCGCCCGGAAACCGAAGAGGTGGTGGAAGAAGTGCTCCGCAAACTGGAAGGGCTCCAGGCACCGTGGGTGCTCGATGTGGGTACGGGCTCCGGAGCCATCGCGTTAGCCATCAAACACCAGAGGCCGGACGCTGAGGTTTTCGGCTGCGACATTTCTGAGGCTGCGATGGATGTCGCAATCGGCAACGCCGAACGCCTGGGACTGGACATCTCATTCATTCTCGCGGATGCTCTCGATCCGGCGTTTGCGCAGAACGTATCGCCCGTTTTTGATGTGGTCGCCTCCAACCCGCCATACATCCCGGACGACGAGCGAAATACCATGCAGCCCGAAGTGGAGGCGTATGAGCCAGGCGTTGCCCTGTTTGTCCCGGACGATGATCCGCTCCGCCATTACCGCTCGTTTGCTGGCCACGCTCCTTTTCTTCTCAAGCCGGGTGGATGGTTTGTCGTGGAGACGCACATGGACTTTGCCGAACTCGTGCGCCAGTTGTTCGAAGAGTCAGACCATCGCCAAACGGAGGTCAGGAATGACCTCGCGGGTCGGCCACGCATTGTTTCAGCTCAATACGGGGGGACTGCGTGACGCCTCGCAACGGCTCGGCAATCTTCTGGTGCGCGGCTAGCCCTCGCTGGCCTCGATCATCTCCACGTAGTCGGCAAATTCCATCATTTCGTAGGCGCGCTCGTGCACGTAGCGAAGGATGATGGCGAACCGCTCGGGCGGATGGTAGCTCGGCGCGCTCGTCAGGTAGTTGCCATCCGCATCCAGGAAAAAAGTGGTGGGCGTGCTGGTCACGCCAAGAGCTGCCCCCAACTCCTTCATGGATACCAGCCCGCCGAAGAAGTTGACGGACTCCTCGCTCTCAATATCCAGGCGTGTGACTTCGAAATTCTCAGCCAGATACGCCTGAACCGCGTCGTCTGTATAGGTATTCGCATCCAGGTCGCGGCACCATCCACACCAGAGCGCATAGGTGTGAATGAGAACGATATCACCGTCTCCTTTGGCGGCTGCGACGGCCTCGCTCATTGGAAGCCAGTTCGGGCTGTTGGCCGGATATTCGGCAGCGGTCTGAGCCACCGCTGACGAAGCGATAGTCAGCAAGAGCGCGGCGAACGCGATTCGGGAGCGGGTCATGCGGCAAGCAGGTGGTTGATCGTCTGTTGAAAGCGCCGTTTGTCGGCCTCCCACGAATAGGCCTTCAGAGCCAGGGCCGCGTTGGCACGCCACTCGGCACGTTCTGTTTCGTTCGAGAGGGCTCTTCGCAGAGCAGTCACAAGCGCGGAATGATCATTCGGATCTAGCATTAGCCCGACGGCGAATCTGTCCAGAACGGCTTTCATCTCCGGCAACGGGCTGGCGAGCACGGGGATTCCAGCCATCAGGTACTCGAAAAGCTTGTTGGGGAGTGCAAGGCGGAGGCTCTCCGTCAATGGCTCAATGAGAACCGCACCAAGGTCCGCCGAGGCCGTCCAGGACAGGAGGGCGTCGGGCGGAATGAACGGAAGAAACGATACACGTTCGCCGACAACGGATGCAAGTCGCCTGGCTTGATGCTCGAACGGCCCGTCGCCAATAATTACGAGATGGGCCATGTCGACTTCGGCGACGGCTTTTATGAGTTGCGGCAGCCCACGGCCTTCCCGCAGCCCACCCTGATAGAGAACGATTCTGCGCTCTTCGGGAATGCGAAGCTCCTCTCGGAGTTTGTTGGATGGCTCGATGTCTACGAACTCCGGCACGTTGTGGAGGACAGTGGGCCGCTCGATCTTGTAGGCAGTCGCAAGTCGCCGAGCGATGCTCTCGTTCACCGTAAAAACCGCGTTCGCCCTGGAAATATAGCGTCGCTCAACGGCCTTCCAAACGCCACGAACCCAGGGGCGGCCTGCCGACGAGTCGAGGTGGGCGTAAAGCTCGCGCGAGTCGTAGACCAGCCTGCCACCGTGGTGAGATGCTGCGGCGGCCAGCGCAGGGAGCGTGTACAGATCGCTGGCGAGATAAATCGAAGCCGGCGTCGCGAGCGCGGCCTTTCGAAACATTCTGTGCAGTGCCCGGAAGAACCGCGGTCCCGATCCCGGCGGAGCCTCGAGGCACGTGACTGCGAGGCTCGGCGAGAGAAACAGCCCCTCCGCCAGAACATCACCTCGTGGTTGTTCGCCAACCATCATTATCCTCAAAGAAGCGCCCATCTCCCTCAGTGCGCGAAGCTGACGAAGCGCCCGGGACGAGTTCCGGACGTCACCCACGAAGGCAAACACAACATCCGGCCTTCCTTGCTCAGACTTCGGGGCAGTAAGCGAGTTGGCCAAGGAGGTTCGCGGCGGACAGGAAGATGCGTTGCAGGCGGAAACGCTGGGCGAAAATTACGCACCCGCCATGGCCGAATTTCAACCCGGGCAGGCGCGAACCGGTCGCTCACATGATGCGTATGTTCGGCGCTCATCCGCACCTTGCCCTTCCCCATGACCACACGACGCCTTCTTCTCGGCATCGCCTTCGTCGCGGCGGGTCTCCTGCTTGGCGTTGTCGTGTCCGAGATGCGGCATTCCGAGGATGCGCCCAATCAAACGGCGGGCGCGGGGCGTGTTGCACCAGCTCCGACAAACTCGGAAACGGTTCAGATCGGGAACCCGGATCCGCCGCCTCCGCCTGAAGTCCCGGGGCTTTTTTCGCTGAATACGTTGTTTAAGGACGTGGCCGCCAGTGTGACGCCTTCGGTCGTTTTTATTCGGGTGGACACGGACATTGAGGATGGAGCGGTCCCGATGGACGGCTTCCACGATAACGTCGGGCCCTTTGTGCCGCGCCAGCGGACGAGCGCAGGGAGCGGCGTCATTGTTTCGCCAGAAGGCTACGTGGTTACGAACAGCCACGTCGTTGAGGGTGCATCGCGGATCCGCGTTCTCCTGAACGACAAGCGCGAGTACGACGCGGAACTGATCGGCAATGATTCGACGACCGATCTGGCGATCGTCCGGCTTCTGGAAGTGAATCTCGAAGATGATTCCGATCCGCTGCCCGTCGCGTCCCTCGGCGACTCCGACGCCCTGGAAGTTGGCGAGTGGGTTCTGGCCGTCGGCAACCCTTTTCGGCTGACGAGCACGGTGACGGCGGGCATCGTCAGCGCGCTTCGCCGACAGGTGGATATCATCGAAGATCCGTTTCGCATTGAAGATTTCATCCAAACGGACGCGGCCATCAACCCAGGCAACTCCGGAGGTGCCCTCGTCAATATGTCCGGCCAGGTGGTTGGCATCGCCACCGCAATCGCCACCGAGAGCGGCGCCTACGAGGGCTACGGTTTTGCCGTTCCCGTCAATCTGGTCAAGCGCGTGGCCACCGACCTGATTGAGCACGGCGAGGTGCTTCGGGGATACCTGGCCGTTGAGATTCGACCGGTAACAGCCGCCGACGCGCAGGAACTGGGCATGTCGAGGATCGAAGGCGTCATCATCGCGAGTGTCGCACATGTCGGCCCCGCCGCGCGGGCTGGCATTCAGGCAAGAGACGTGCTGCTGAGCGTAGACGGACAGCCCGTAAATGAGCCGAATCAGTTTCAGAGCAGGGTTGCGCTCCGACGTCCGGGCGAGTCCGTAAGTCTGGAAGTCTGGCGGGCTGGCGAGCTTCAAACGCTGGATGCCGAGCTCATCGGCCGCAACGATGCCGCGTTCGGAAGCTGGCTGGCCGATCTGGGAGAACGAAGCCCACGGTCGCTCGATCCTGCCGTACCCGACGAAGCCTCGCCCTACGCCCCAAGGTTTGATGCGGAGGACTGGGGCGTTCGTTTCCGCGATCTCACGGCGGCAGAACGCCGCGCCTTTGGGGTGTCGGGTGGCGCGTTCGTGGAAAGCATCGCAAGTGGAAGTGCCGCTGACGTGGACGGTCTGCCAGTCGGAAGCGTCGTGACCCGAGTTGAAGACCGTCCGGTTTCGACGGCGGAGGAAGCATTGGATGTGCTCGGCGTGCTGGCCCAGCGAGAAGTCCCCGCGCTACTTCGCGTCCGGCGAAGCGACGGCATGACGGCGTTCTACGATCTCGCGTCGCCGTACGTAGACGGATGATTCGCTATCTGACGGCGGGCGAATCCCACGGTGCGTCCCTCGTCGGCATCGTCGAAGGGATGCCCGCAGGTGTGTTGCTCTCTGCGGCGGACATCAACGAGCACCTCGCCCGGCGCTGGCTGGGTTTTGGGCGGGGTGGGCGCTCGAAAATTGAGAAGGATGAAATAGAAATCCTCTCGGGCGTTCGCTTTGGAAAGACCATCGGCAGCCCGATCGCGCTCCGGCTCGAGAACGCCTCGCACCACAGGGATCAGTCGAGTTGGCCCAGCGTGATGGACATCGAAGGTTCCGGGGAAGACATCGAGCCCGTCACGCTACCACGCCCAGGGCACGCCGATCTCGCAGGTGCACAGAAGTACGGTTTCGATGATATCAGGCCGGTGATAGAAAGGGCGAGCGCTCGCGAGACCGCCATGCGCGTTGCTTGCTGTTCGGTCGCCCGCGCGATGCTTCGCCAGGTAGGAATCGAAGTGGGAAGCCACGTCGTTCGCATCGGGCGAGTCGGCTACAAAAACCCGGAATCGTGGATGGATCGCGCGACCGAATTTCTGCGGGGTGGAGGTGCCCGCGGACTCTATCAAGCGGCTGACCAAAGCGATGTTCGTGTACTCGACCCCGAACTTTCCAGGGCGGCTGTTAAGCATATAAGAAAAGCGAAAGCTGCGGGCGATTCCCTCGGCGGCGCGTACGAGGTCATCGTGACTGGCGTGCCCGTAGGCCTGGGATCGTACGTTCAGTGGGATCGTCGTCTGGATGGCCGTCTCGCGCAGGCGATTCTTTCCATCCAGGGCCAGAAAGCCATTGAGATCGGCGATGGCTTTGCGGGAGGCTCCATGCCCGGTTCCGCATTCCACGACGCGATCATTAGGGATACCGATGGCAATCCAACCAGAGCAAGCAACCACGCCGGTGGCATCGAAGGCGGTGTGACAAACGGAATGCCGGTTGTCGTTCGCGGCACCATGAAGCCAATCCCCACGCTCATCAAACCCCTTGGCACCGTTGACCTTGCCACGGGAGATGCCCAACCAACCCGCTACGAGCGAAGCGATGTCACAAGCGTACCGGCGGCTTCAACCGTCGCGGAAGCAACCGTGGCGTGGGCGATCGCCGAGGCTATGATTGAACGCTATGGTGGGGATTCCTTTGAGCAGGTTCAGGCTCGGCTGGAGATTGATCGATGCGTTTGAGTACCCGATAAGCAACTACACAGCGACTTGTGCCGTGCCAACTAGCCGGCCAGAACCGGGAATCTGGCATGTCGGAGACGTGATTCGCCACCAATTCCTCCGGCGTCAGATGCCCATGTCATCACCGCCACCACCGACATTGTTGCCATTCTGCTGGCCCTGTTGAGGGCGATTCTCGGGCTTCTTGCCGAATGTCCACGTCAGGGTGGCTGCGATGGATCGCTGGGCCGGGTCGCGCACACCTAGTTCGGAATACACATCGTTTTCTGTTTCGAATTCAAAGCGGGTGGTCGCGAATGGATCGGTGAAACGCAGGCTCAGCGAGAGTGCATCTCCCATCAGTTTTTGATTGAGCCCAAGCGAAGTGAACCCAAATCCGGATGAGCGACCGCTTGCGATGGCACGTGGGCCGCGGAAAAACCCGAAGAACTGTAGGGAGGTGTTCTCCATCAGTTCAGCTTGAAGGCTCGCTCGGGCCGACCAGGAGGTCACCCCAAAATTGATGCTCGGATCTACGGCACCGCCGTCCGTCTCCGAGCGGAAAACACTTCCGGAAACGAATCCACGGACTGGCACTCCGGGCAGGGCGGCTGCGAGGGTGAGATCGGCGCCGTAGGATTGCTCGGTAGCGAAATTGTCGGATGTAAAAACGGTCAAATTTCCCTCCTGAACGAAAAGCCGTGAGATCACATCCGTCGTGCGGCGGTAGAACGGCGTCACCGTGAGGAAAAATTTGTACTGAAACGCCATCTCAAACGAGTCGGTATATTCGGGCGTCAGGTTCGGATTGCCTCGCCGCGTCACCGTTACATCCGATTGGCTGCTGAACGGCGACAGAAACCGCGTATCGGGCCGGTTGATGCGGCGGCTATAACTACCCTTTACCGACGTGCCCAGCTCGATGTTGTAAATCAGGTAGGCGCTGGGAAAAACGCTCGTGTATGAAAAATCGTTGGCCGCTCCCTCGCTGTCGATGAGGAAGGAACGGCTCGCGTGTTCTACGCGCAGCCCCGCTTGCGCCTCGAAGCTGCCAGCGAATGGGACCGCAGCCTGGGCGTAGCCGGCGTAGATCGAACGGTCGTAGTCGAAGCCGTCCAGCGTTGTTATGCCGAGGCCGTCCATCCCGCCTTCTCCGAAACGTACATCGCTACCGATGGACTCCCACGTTGACTTGGCACCTGTTTCCAGGCGGATTCCCTCCGCGATTGGCCGCGTATAATCGAACTGCACCCATGACTCGGTTCGATCCTGCGCTTCGCGGTAGCTTGAAAACGCGTCCGTTTCGTCAAAAGCTTGGGAGTACAGTTCGTCATTGCTGTCACTGTTTGATGAGATACGGGCCTCGGCACTCAACTCATGGGTCCCGTCGTCGTTGAAACGGCGTTGAAAAGCCAGTGTGCCAGTGGCGTTCGTTCCATCGGACGTGCCATCCGAAAGCCTTTCAGCCGACGTTTCACGGCCATCATCGAACAGGCTGGAAATCGACTGAAGGTTGTCGTCGCCGCCGTCTCGTCGGGAAAGATTTCCGCTCAGGGAAAGCGTTGTTCTTTCCGCTACGGTGTAATCGACCGTTGCATTTCCGAAGTGACTGGTGAACGTCCGATCTCCAGTCTGGATGTTATCCAGTGACAGAATGGGAGACGTACCGAGATAGGAGCGGTCGGTCGAGCCATCGAAGCCGAAATTGTTGTAGAAGTAGCCATACGAACCATAGATGTCGAACGGCCCCTTTTGATAGGCCAGGTTGAGGCCCACGTTAGCTTCCGGCCGCGTACCGCCGCCGAGGGTCAGGCCGCCGGAAAGGCCGCGATCGGGAGCGTCTTCCAACAGCACGATATTGATAATACCCGATAGGCCGTCCGGCTCGTATCTGGCCGACGGGTTGGGCATCACCTCAATCCGATCTACGTTGTCTGCGCCAATCTGCTTGAGAAACGACGCGAGGAATTGCCCACCGACGGGGACGGGCCGGCCGTTGATGTGGATGGCTACGTTTCGCCCGCCGCGCAACGAAATGTTGTCGTCCTGATCTACTTCGACGGATGGAAGGGTCTTGAGTGATTCGAGGACGTTGTCGCCGGACGTGATGGGCTGATCAGAAACATTGTAAACAGTGCGGTCGGCGCGCTGCTCGATGAGTTCTCGCTGCGCCTCGACGCCAATCTCTCCAAGCAGTTCGCTCGACACTTCCATTCGAATCTCGCCCAAGTCTGCGGCAGGACCCATCGTTACGGCGACCGGGTGCTTCTGGGTGAGGTATCCAACCACACTGATGCGAGCTTCGTAGTTGCCTGGGCGTAGGGGCTCAACACGAAACATGCCCGCCGCGTCGGCTGCGGCGCCCGTCACGAACGACGTGTCAGGCATCAGATACAAGGCCACGGTCGCCTGCGGGATGGGGTCGCCGCTCTCGGCGTCTAGCACAGTTCCAGCGAGCGCGCCGCCGCGCATCCCCTGACCTTGCCCCGGGCGCTGAGCCTGGGCGGGAAGTGCGAGAAGCGTTGCAAGCGTGAGGAGGGCCGTGAATCGAACCATGGTGGAAGCGATCAAAATAGTCGTAGGACGCTGGATGCCGGTGGCAAGCAGATCGAAGGCGAGGCGGAAATTTCGCACCGTGTTAGAACCTCGAAATGCACCCTGAAAACCACGAACGCATGGATGCGGGCGCTCGTGTCCGACGAATCGTCCAACGTGCGAAAATATTAGCGTGTTGCGAGCACGATCCGCTAATCGTGTCAAGATTTGGTGTCTGTTCCCTTGAAGAAACGTCGGCCAGTTGGAGAACTAGCCGTCGATATCTCCGAGCAGCAGCGAATTGCCTACAGGTAGGAAGGCGAACGATCGCCGTACGTCGATGTCGTGCGTGTCGAATCGGACATGCAGCACGTGCCATTCGCCCTCCGACTCCTCTTCGATTTCGTATCCGTCTATCTCAAAATCGCCATGGCTTCCTTCCATCAAAATCCGAATCGAGGCGAGTGCGCTCTCGACAAATTCGCGCTCGTTTGGGCGAGACGGATCTGCAGGCGCGTTCCATTCGCGTTCGGGGTCGTCGGTGCGCGCCACAATATTCTGCGCGAATCTCTCGACGGTTGTAGAATCACTCGACGCTGCAACCAGCAACGCTTCGAGCGCCTGAACCACGCTCGGGGGCGGGGGTGTTTGCTCTGGTCCGCCCTCGGTATCCAGGTTGGTAAGCAGGAACGTGCCGTCGACATCCATGAATGCGGCGAGGACGTAGTCGGCAGAAGCAATGTCGGCGAAGAGCAGGAGGTGGAAGCGTCCATCGCCCTCCTCCTCCACATTGTAGTGAGGATTGAGGGCCGTTGGTTCCGAAGGAAAGAGGACCGCGGCCAATGCGGTCAGGCGCTCAACGCGAACTCGATGCGCCGCGAGCGCCATGTCGCAGATCCCGGCGACAGGTCGTTCTCCGCCCGTTTCAATCGGGCACGCAATGAAATTTGCCGTCGCGGAAACGCCATCACGGTGCGCCGACGAAACAAACCGACCGAAGGCGTCGGCGACGCGGGTTTCACCCCCATCAGGCTGTGCGATGGCCAACGTTGGGATAAGGAAAAGTGCGAGGACAGATGGGCGCATGGAGATGTCGGATGATTTTTGATGCACGAATGTAGGCAACGGCCCTTCCCCCGACCGCCCGAAGGGAGGGCTGTAGTCGTAAGTTCAAACCTCGTCGTTCCCCCGCCCGATGCGCGTACCCCATCTTTTTCTCCTGGCAGTCGCCGCCGCGAGTGGCTGCATTCCCTATGCCGTCGGCACAACGGCGGAAACCGCGCCAATTCGTACCGTGGTTCCGAGCACCGTTGCACAGGTCGCCATCGGGCAACCAAAGATCAACGCCGATCCGGGTGATCCGCAAGAGCGGACGACCAGTTTTTCGTTCGACAGCGAGGCTAGATTTGGTCTCGACGAGCGCTCCGACGCGGGAATTCGTCTCGCCGGAAGCAGCGGAATCGTCGCAACCTACAAACGCAGGCTCACGCCCGGTGGCCCCCGACGGATTGCCACGGCGATCATTGTTGGAGGTGGGCTTTTAGGCCTCGGAAGCCACGCGCATTTCGAGGCTACGCTTGTCGGGTCATGGCCGCAGAGCGCCACGATGACGCCGTATGGAGGTATTCGTGCGCAGCATGTCCTTGCCCTTGGAAATGACGATCCTACGCCGAGCCCGGCAATCGGAGCGTTCGCCGGCGTTCGACTCGGGGAGCCTGATCTTGGCTTCAGCCCCGAATTGGGCATTTTCTATAGCCCAACCGACGCGTTCCTCGAGACGGACTGGGTCGTGGTTCCCTCAATTACGGTCCACGGTGGGCGGCTCTTGAGTGCGCTTGGCATCGGCTTTTGAGGATCTCGTTCTTCAACCGGCCGCCCGGTCCGTGAAGCGGATGGCTGAAACTTTGCGATATTCACGTCGGCGCTATCACCTAACCACCGTTCGTCGAAATGTCCGATCTCCACGCCTATCCGTCCGCGAATATTGACGTCCAGTACGACGTCAAGCGGTGCATCCATGCCGGAGAATGTGTTCAAGGCGCTCCTAAAGTGTTTGATCCGAAACGACAGCCGTGGGTTGACCCCTCCCAGGCCGAGGCGAGCGCGACAGCCGACGTTGTCATGCGATGCCCGTCTGGTGCGTTGCATTTCAGTCGCAACGATGGCGGCTCGGAAGAAACGCCCGACGCCGTGAACACCATCGCGATTCAGCCAGACGGGCCGCTCTTCGTTCGTGGTGATATCCGGATTGAAACCCAGGATGGCGAAGTTATTCTGACCGACACGCGCGTCGCCCTGTGCCGCTGTGGGCTCTCGAAGAACAAACCGTTCTGCGACAACAGCCATATCGACAACTTCTCCGATGCGGCCTCGCTCGGTACCATCAGTGCCACCGAGCCATCGGGCGATTCGAGGGTGCTTACGGTTGTTCCTTCCGGCAACGGCCCGTTGCTGTTCCGCGGTCCGGTCTCGATCACGGCGGCGGATGGCTCAACCTCCACAACCCAAAAGTGTGCGCTGTGCCGATGTGGGCACTCGTCCAACAAACCTTTTTGCGACGGAACGCACAGGGAGGTAGGGTTCGTTTCGGCGGGGTGATTTGTTAGAGCAGACCCGAACCGTTATCGGTCGGTTACGTTGACCGCCACCAACCTTTCGAGTCCGAATGTCGCGTTTGATTGAGCTCCAGTCACTTCTCTCCGACCGCATCCTCATTCTTGACGGTGCGATGGGGACCATGATCCAGCGGTTCGGATTCGCCGAGGTGGATTTTCGGGGAGATCGGTTTGCTGATTGGGAAAGCCCTTTGATGGGAAACAACGACCTGCTGAGTCTAACGCAGCCGGATGCGATCCTCGGCATTCATCGGGCCTATCTGGATGCCGGGGCAGACCTCGTTTCCACCAATACGTTTAACGCGCAGGCGGTGTCGCAGGCGGATTACGGGATGGAGGCCGCGGCCTACGAAATGAACGTGGCAAGCGCGCAACTCGCTCGACAAGCAGCGGACGAAGCAAACGCAAAAGCACCTGGCAAGCCTCGCTTCGTCGTCGGGGCGATTGGGCCGATGAACAAGACGTTGTCGCTATCACCGGATGTCGAGGATCCAGGCTTTCGCGGCGTCACATTCGACGCAGTTCGTGATGCGTACGCTGAGCAGATCCGAGGGCTGGTAGATGGCGGAGCAGACATCTTGCTCGTTGAGACCATCTTCGACACCTTAAACGCCAAGGCGGCCGTTGCGGCGCTGCGGCGGTTCTTCCGCCAGACGGGCAAGGTGCTCCCAGTGATGATCTCGGGCACAATCGTCGATCAAAGCGGGCGCACGCTCGTTGGGCAGACGGTCGAAGCGTTCTGGACGTCGCTGGCTCATGCTCCCGAGCTGTTGTCCTTCGGCTTGAACTGCGCGCTGGGCACCGAGCAAATGCGACCTTTTATTCAGGAATTGAGCCGCATCGCGCCGGTTCCAACCAGCTTGTATCCGAATGCGGGACTTCCCAACGAGATGGGCGGCTACGACGAAAGTGCGGAGCACATGGCGACCGTCCTTGCTGAGTATGCCCACGACGGGCTGCTGAATATTGTCGGGACCTGTTGCGGGAGCACGCCCGAACACACAAAGGCTTTGACCGAAGCGCTGGATGGCACTGCGCCACGCATTTCACCTAAGCCCGACCATCGGACTCGCCTCGCCGGCCTTGAACCGCTCGTTTTCCGAAGCGACCTGAACTTCGTCAACATTGGTGAGCGGACGAATGTGACGGGGTCGAAACGCTTCGCCCGCCTCATTAAGGAAAACGACTACGAAGAAGGGCTGTCGGTCGCTCGCCAACAGGTTGAGAATGGCGCTCAGGCTGTAGATGTGAATATGGACGAAGGCCTGCTTGATTCCGAGGCCGCCATGGAACGGTTCCTCCTGCTCGCCATGAGCGAGCCGGATATCGCGCGCGTTCCGGTTGTCGTCGACTCGTCAAAGTGGGATGTCATCGAAGCGGGCTTGAAATGCCTTCCTGGCAAGCCGATCGTCAATTCGATTTCGCTCAAGGAGGGTGAAGATATCTTCCGAAAGCAAGCGGAGACCGCTCGGGACTATGGCGCCGCCGTGATTGTGATGGCGTTCGACGAAGAAGGTCAGGCCGATTCGGTTGAACGCCGCACAAGCGTTTGCCAACGGGCTTATCGAATTTTAGTGGACGAGCTTGGCTTCCCCCCACAAGACATCATTTTCGACCCCAATATCTTTGCGATTGCAACGGGTATCCCCGAACACAATCGCTATGCTATCGACTACATAGAAGCGGTCCGTTGGATTAAGGCGAACCTGCCCGACGCCAAAATCTCCGGCGGCGTTTCGAACCTCTCGTTCTCCTTCCGAGGCAACGAAACGGTGCGAGAGGCGATGCACGCGGCTTTTCTCTTCCATGCTGTGCGGGCTGGGATGGATATGGGCATTGTCAATGCGGGGCAGCTTGCTGTCTATGACGAAGTCGAACCGGTTCTCCTGAATTTGGTAGAGGATGTCTTGTTCGACCGCCGACCGGACGCAACGGAGCGACTTGTGACGTTTGCTGAGCAGGCGCGGGAGCAGGAAAGCACCGGAGTAGTGGAAAAGGAGGCGTGGCGTGAAACCACGGTTGCAGAACGCCTGAAGCATGCACTGGTAAAGGGCATCGTGGACTACATCGAGGAAGACACGGAGGAGGCAAGACTGGCCTCAAAGCGGCCTCTGGATGTAATAGAGGGGCCGTTGATGGACGGGATGAATGTCGTCGGAGACCTGTTTGGGAGCGGCAAGATGTTCCTGCCACAGGTCGTGAAGAGTGCCCGAGTCATGAAGAAATCGGTAGCACACCTGACCCCTTTTATCGAGCGGGAGCAAGCGGAGCATGGCGGGGAAGTGTGGGCGAGACCAAAGGTTCTCCTCGCAACAGTTAAAGGTGACGTTCATGACATCGGCAAGAACATCGTCGGCGTGGTCTTGGGGTGCAACAATTACGATGTCATCGATCTGGGCGTGATGGTCCCGGCGGACAGGATTCTGGACGCGGCGCTGGAACACGATGTGGACGTGATCGGCCTTTCGGGGCTCATCACACCATCGTTGGATGAAATGGTGTTCGTTGCGAGTGAGCTTGAGCGACGGCACATGCACAAGCCGCTTCTCATCGGCGGGGCCACGACCTCGAAGCTGCATACGGCGGTAAAGGTGGCACCGCGTTACACCGGTCCGACCGTCCACGTGCTCGACGCGAGCCGGAGTGTTTCGACGGTTGGCGCGATCATCTCCGACGAGCACCGTGCATCCTTCATGGCATCCATAGAACGGGAATACGAAGAAGTGAGGATGCGATACGCCTCCCGAAATGGATCCCACGAGCTTCTCTCTCTGGAAGACGCGCAATCGAACGCTGTCGCCATTGACTGGGAGACCGCGCCAATTTCAATTCCGACCCAACTTGGCCCAGCGACTTTTGATCAGGTTTCAATAACCGATCTCCGATCCTTCATCGATTGGGGCCCGTTCTTCATCGCCTGGGAAATGAAGGGCAAGTATCCCCAGATTCTGGACGACGCCAATGTGGGAGAACAGGCGAGATCGCTGCACCACGATGCAAACGCACTCCTGGATGAACTGGAGATTTCCGGAGCGTTCAGGCCGCGTGGGGCGGCGGGGCTTTTCCCGGCAGCCTCCGAAGGAGAAGACATCCACATATTCCATGACGAATCACGAATCGAAATAGCCTCGACGCTTCACACACTCCGACAGCAGACAAAGAAAACGGCAGGCAAGCCCAACAGGGCGCTCGCCGACTATGTCGCCCCAGCCACGAGCGGACGCCACGACTATGTCGGAGCATTCGCCGTGTCAATTCATGGCGTGGAGGCACTCGCGGAGCACTACCGAGCCGATCACGACGATTACAATGCCATCCTCGCACAGAGCTTGGCCGACCGCTTGGCAGAGGCGTTTGCTGAATGGCTCCACGCTCGGATTCGGACCAAACTGTGGGGCTATGCGCCCGATGAGCGGTTGTCGAGCGAAGATCTCGTTCGAGAGCGCTATCGTGGCATTCGCCCGGCACCGGGCTACCCCGCTCAACCCGATCACACGGAGAAACGAACCCTCTTCAAGCTGATCGACGCGGAGGTGAACACGGGCGTTGCGCTAACCGAGCATCTGGCCATGACACCGGCGGCATCGGTTTGCGGTTTCTATTTCGCGCATCCGGAGGCCTCGTATTTCAATGTGGGTGTCCTTGGTAAAGACCAGATTGCGGACTATGCGATCCGAAAAGGTGCAGCGATTGAGGAAATCCAGCGCTGGCTTGCACCGAATCTGGCCTACGATGTGGAAAGGCCCGTAGCCATCGGGCGCTAGCGTTTGAGTTGAGCGCGAGGGCCGCCGATAACGCCGCCGAATCACATCGGAAATCGCCTCGTGCGCATAGTATCGTTACTCATCCTGCTTTCGCCATTTCTCGATGTAGCCGGTGCCCTGGCGCAAACAACGGCGCGAGGTACGGGTGCTGTTCGGCTTGACGACAGAGTTCAGTACTATGACATTGAGGGACGAAGTGAGAGCGACCTACTGCGGGCAATGCTTCGGGGAGCGCCGCTATCGGAGGGCACGCGCTACTTTGGCCTGACTTCCACGGAGGTGCGCTACACGTTTCGGACCTTGACGACATCAACAAGCTGCAATCTGACCGATGTTGAAGTCGAGTTGCGTGTCCTGACAACACTCCCGCGCTGGCAGCCTCCGAGTGGAACGACCTACGACGTCGAGAGAAAATGGCGCTCCTTCGATCGCGCGCTTCAGATCCACGAGAACGGCCACAAGCAGTTCGCCCTCGAAGAAGCAGATATGATCCATCGTGCGCTTCGTTCGCTCCGCACCCCTTCCTGTTCTACAATCGACGATGAAGCCCGGGCAATAACAACGCGCATTCGCGATACGTATCTCCGCAGACACCTCGCTTATGACGCCCGAACCGATCATGGGACAACGCAGGGCGCCGTGTGGCCGCTACGGACGGCGCGATAGAAGCTCGGTCAAACTCGGAGAAGTCCGGCTCCCGCGTTCGCGATAGACCCCTAGTCATCGAGTTGCGCCCGCCACAGCGCCGCCTCGTCGAGGTTACCCCACTCATCGTAGAGAGCAACAAGGGCGGCGATCACACGAGGCGTGCCGGGATGGGCACTTGCTTCTCCTGAGTTCTGCTCAGCCAGAGCGGCGAGCAACAGGGTTTCAGCCTCCTGAAATCGATCCGCCTCCATCAAAAACCCTGCGAGCTTGGTTTGGCTGAGGGCGAGCGTCGCGGCATGGGTCGCCGCATTGATGGAGGCGGCGACGTCCGACTGCAGTAGAGATGCGGCATGTCGTTGTGCTGCAATGGCGTCGTCCAGGTTCCCTTTTTCATGGAGAACGGAAGCCAGCGCGCCCATGAGGATGGCCTGATTCCCCGGTCGGATCTCTGGAATATCGAGCGCCTCATCAAGCAGTGCCTTTGCCTCATCCAACTGGCCTTGGCGGCGGCGCACCGACGCGTAGATCGAGAGCGCCTGGCTGAGTCGGCGGCTGCCTGGTTGGGTATCTCGTAAAATCGCGACGGCCTGCGCGCCGGCCTCCTCGGCCTCGGCCATGCGGCCGACAGAGAGATAAAGAAACGTCAGGGGCGTCAGCACGCCCACCGAGTGGGCGTCGTCTGGGCCGTAGCGGCGAGCGAGCGATTCCCGCGCTGCCCGGAATAGCGGTTCGGCTTCATCGAGGCGCCCCTCGTTCAGGAGCGCCATCGCGAGCAGGCGCTGCGCTTCCAGAATGGCCGTCGTCGTGTCGGCGGAGACTGCGCGCTGCCTGGCCAACGAGCCACGTAGGAGGGTTTCGGCCTCCGCAGAGCGATCGGTATCCAGTAACGTCTCTGCCAGGACCTGTTCGGCCTGTGCCATCTGATCCCAGTCACCTGATTCCTCGGCAAGAGCGATGGCTTCTCGACCGAGTTCTTCGGCTCTATCGTAGTTCGACAGCGCATCCTGGACACTGGCCAGTTCCGTGAGGCTGCCGATCAGCGTCGGCATGTCATCCTCAACTCGGAGCAGCGCGACGGCCTCCGTGAGCGGATCTTCGGCTTCATCGTGGGCGCCCAAGCGAACAAACGACCGCCCGATCACGTGCAGGAGCCGGGCTCGAACTAGCGGCTCATCGGCCAACTCGACGCGAGCACGTGCGACACCCCTGGCCAGCAGATCTCTAGCGCGAAGTGTATCCTGCCGCTCATCGGCGTATGGGTTCGCCGCGCCGAAAAGCCCTTCGAGAAAATCGGCGGTGGCCTGAGCGGTGTCGCGCTCGCGCGCCGTCGTCCGCTGCTGCACCGCGAGAGCAGCAGTGAAAGCGATCAGAAGGAGGAACGCTGAACCTGCGAGCGCGACGCCGGTCTTATGGCGGCGGACGAATGCGCGGAGGCGGTATCCGGCAGAGGGCGCGCGAGCGCTTACAGGGAGCCCATCCAGGTGACGGCGAATGTCGGCGGAGAAGGCTTCGGCCGCGGCGTAGCGAGCCTCGGGCTCTTTGCGCAACGCCGTCAGCACGATGGCGTCGAGGTCGCCGCGAAGCCGATGCGGTTCGATCTGTGTCGGCTTGGTGACGACGACGCTCGGCCTAGGTGGTTCTTGCGTCAGGATCGCCTGTTCGAGTTGCGCGGCCGACGGGGCGTCGAGGGGGTGCCGACCCGTGAGAAGTTCGTAAAGCACGACGCCGAGTGCATAGACATCGGTGGCGGTGGTCGCAGGCTCACCCCGGATCTGCTCCGGCGCCGCGTACGTCCGCGTCATGGGCCGAACGCCGGGCTCGGTAATGATCGTCGCGCCCTCACTTTCATCCTCCAGCAGCCGCGCGATGCCGAAATCGAGCAGCTTTATCTGGGGTCGCCCATCCGCATCCTCGGCGACGAGAATGTTAGAGGGCTTGAGATCGCGATGAACGACGAGCCGCTGATGGGCGTGGTGGACGGCCTCGCAGACCTGGACGAAAAGCCGGAGGCGATCCGCCGCATCGAGTCTGTGTTCTTCGGCGTACGTTGTCAGGGGGACGCCCGAAACGTAGTCCATCGCGAAGTAGGGGTAGCTCTCCCCGGCACCTGCGACCGGCGTGGCCGTCCCCGCTTCGAGCAGGCGGACAATACCAGGGTGCTCGAGCCGGGCGAGGATGCGGCGCTCGGCCTCAAAGCGGCGGCGAAGTGCACCTGCCTCCTTCGCCGTGTGAGGTAGGCGCACGAGCTTCACGGCTACCTGCCGATCCACCACGCCATCGGCCTGTCTGGCGAGCCAGACACTTCCCATACCGCCGTGTCCGAGGAGTTCGATCAGCCGGAACGGCCCTACTTGAACGCCGACCAGTGGATTCGGCAGCATCGGGGCGACGGCGGTCAGCAGGCGAGTTTCGATGCCGAGGGGTTGGGCATGGGCAGCAAGCATGGACTCGACTTCGCCAAAGATCGCCGGTCGGCCTACGCAGGCGGCGCGCAGCCAAACCATGCGCTCGTCTTTGTCGTGCATGAGGGCCTCCTCAAAGAGTGCTTCGATCTGTTCCCACGTCGCCTCCATCTATGGCTCACTCTGATAGCGACAGGTGGACCTCCTTGCGCAGCCAGGCCCGCGCCGCAGTCCAGGCCCGCTGAACTGTCTTGACGGAGACCGAGAGCTCCTCGGCTGTCTCCTCCAGGCTCAGGCCGCCGAAGAAGCGGTACTGCACAACCTGGCTACCGCGCGGGTTCACCGCTTCCAGTCTGGAGAGGGCCTCGTCCAGCGCCAGCATCTCCTCCGCCTCGTGCTCGGAGAGAAATGGTAGAACATCGTCGAGTGAGATCGGTCGTTCTCCGCCGCCGCGCTTGAGCCTGTTTCGTGTCCGAGCATAATCCACGAGCAGGCGGCGCATGGTCGTGACCGCGATGGCTAGGAATTGCGTTCGGTCGTCGGCTTTCAAGTCATGCTGTTGGACCAGCTTGAGGTAGGCCTCGTTGACGAGCGCTGTCGTGTTCAGTGTGTGCCCGGAACGCTCATCCCGAAGCTGACGGTGTGCGAGGGCGTGCAGCTCATCATAGAGGAGCGGCATCAGGCGTTCCAGCGCACCGTCGTCGCCTTCGTGCAGGCGATGCAGTAGATCCGTGACGGTTGCAGCAGCCATCGTGGTCGGTCGGCCAGTTGCTGTTAATCAAGCACAGAGAAGGGACATTCGCAAGAGTCGGGGGCATAATTCTGTTTGGCGTATGTCCCAATTGGTGTGGAAACGTCGCCATCTGGTACGTCCATCCCTACTCAATCTCTACTCATTGACGTCTCGCTGATGTTTGTGCGCCGCTATTTCCTGCCTGTTTTCGCTGCCGTGTTGTTTTCCGCCGGCGCCTGGGCGCAGCCCTATGCCCCGGCCATCAACGCGGCTGACCTCATGAATCTGCACTTATACCCTGCCAGCGGCGGCTTTTTGATTGAAAGCGTAGATCTCGTATTTCCGCCGACGGGCGAGGTGGAGGCGGAACTCCGCGTGCTCGAGAATGGACAGCCGATCGCCACGGTGCCGCTGCTTATCGAGCCGGTCGACACCTTTCCGGCGTTCGCCTCGGTTCGCCCCAACGGCGTCCCCGGCGGCGCCATCGTTCCTCACCCGCGAAGCGCCCTCTCGCACTCACCGAATCCGGACTTCCTGACGCCGAGGATGGTGTTGGGTGACCGCAGCAACCACCGGCACTACCTCGCCGATGTGTTCTGGCTGGATGTGCAGTGACCGGAGCGGCCACGATCTCACGAATGGAAAATTTCGGCACCGATGTCCAACTCAGCCAGGCAACGTCGCCATCTCCTATACCAACCTCTGTTCCATCCTCCGATCACCGAGGTAACTCCGATGCCCGTCCTATTCTCTCTGAAAGCGATCCTGCCCTGCATGTTCTTGGTGTTGCACTTCGCACCGCCCACTCGCTCCCAGCCCGGTCCCGAAATAAAGCTGACGCCTTCCGATCCGCATCCTGGGCAGGAGTTCGGGGCTGCCGTCGCGGTCGAGGGCCCCGTGGTCGTCGTCGGCGCCTTCCGCGATGACCCCGATTTCGGCGCGTTGGAGTACGGCGCGGCCTATGTCTTCGGCTACGACGGCGATGAATGGATCGAGGTGGCAAAACTGAGGGACCCGGCACCCGCCGCCTTCGACTGGTTTGGCCGGTCAGTTGCTGTCACGCGCATGAGCCCTGAAATCTGGGGGGTATTCGCGGGTAGCCGCTCAGATGATATGGTGGCCGTGAATGCTGGAGCGGTGGAGTATGCCGAGTGTCGGGGTGCCCTTATAATCGCGTTGGTATGCACGACGGAGGCCACGTTGTTCGCGTCGGACGGGGAAGAGGGCGACCACTTCGGTCGAGCCCTCGCCGTGGATCCACGCAATCCTCTTGTTATATGGATGGTGGTAGGCGCGCCGCAACATGATCTGGCAGGATTCGATGAGGGCGCGGCGTATGTGTATCGCAACGAAGGGGGTGATTGGATCGAGGAGCAAAAGCTGACGGCCTCCGATGCAGCGGATGCAGCCTACTTCGGCGAATCCGTGGCTATCTCAGGGAATCGCGCATTGATCGGTGCCTGGGGCGACAGTCCAACCGACGTGGGCCAGAACGCGGGCGCGGCATACGTCTTCGAGTTCGACGGAAGCCAGTGGGTCGAGACGTCCAAACTCGTGGCACCGGATTCAGTGGCGCAGGCGCAGTTTGGCCTCACAGTCGCCCTCACCGGTGACCAAGCCCTTGTTGGCGCTCCGCTGAATAATGCGTTGGGCTCTGGCGCCGGAGCCGCCTATCTCTTCAAGTTTGATGGGAGCCAATGGGATGAGGGGAGCAGTATTCTAAACCCGGACCACACGGGCTTCAACCTGTTTGGAAGCGCGGTCGCAGTGGATGAGTCAGGCATTCTCGTCGGTGCAGAGAACTGGTTCCCCCCAGGCGGCAACTCGACGGGCAAGGCTTTCTATATCACCGATACGTTCACGTACACGCTCATCTCGAGCGATGGGGGGATTGGCGACCTGTTCGGTTCGGCTGCCGCAGTGGACGGCGGCGTTCTGGCGATTGGCGCTCCTAGCAACGTCCACCCGGACGGAACCGGCGCAGCCTACGTCTACGGCGAGCCGGTGCCCACGGCAATTGGCGAGATCGTGCCTTCCACATCGGTCGTTCTCGCGGCCCCGTCGCCCAATCCTTTCAGGCAGCAATCGGTGATCACGCTAACGCTCGCCCACGCCGAGGCCGTGCGCGTGAGCCTTTTCGACCTCCTCGGCCGCGAGGTGCGCATACTCCATGATGGAGTACTTGGCGCGCAAACCCCACATCGATTCGTCGTTTCGGCAGATGGTCTCCCGAGCGGTGTCTACCTGATTCGGGTAGTTACGCCATCCTTCGCAGAGAGCAGGCGAGTCGTCCTCCAGCGCTAGCCTGAATCCCATTGGGATGCAGCGCCCGGTGCCGTGTCCTCCTGACAGCTGAGTATGGGCTTGGGCCTCTTCACACATCACGAGTGGGATCGAAAACAGGTCCTAGTCGAACTGAGAGAAGTCCGGCTCCCGCTTTTCGAGAAAAGCCCCAAGCGCCTCTTGTGCTTCCGGGCCAGTCAGCGCCCGCATGAAATGCGCACCCTCGTCAACAATGGTCCTCGAAACGGCGTCGGCGTCCACGGATCGCAGCAGTGCCTTCGTTAGCCGCAACGACGCGGGTGGTTTCCTTGCAAGTGCTTGCGCGCGTTCCAACGCATAGTCCGCCACGCTGCCTTTCTGAACAACGGCGTTGATGAGTCCAGCTGCGAGGGCGTCATTCGCCGAGAACGGATCGCCGAAGAGAAGGAGTTCGGCGGCTTTTTTCGTCCCCACGGTTTTGGGAAGCAGCAGGCTCGACGCGGCCTCCGGCACGAGGCCGAGGTTCACAAACGGCAACTGGAATCGCGCCGATGGAGCGGCATACGCCAGGTCGCAGTGCAGGAGCACCGTCGTGCCGATCCCGATCGCGTGGCCCTCCACCGCCGCGACGAGCGGCTTGGGAAACGTGCTGACCGCTCGAAGAAACCTGAAAACGGGGCTCGTCTCGTCTTTGGGCGGATCGTTTAGGAAGTCGAACAGGTCATTGCCGGCCGTGAAGGCGCCGCCCGCGCCGCTCAGCAATACGACGCGCACATCGGGGTCGCCGACCGCGCCGTCGAGGGCATCGGTGAGGCCCTCGTACATGGCAAGTGTGAGCGCGTTTTTCTTTTCAGGGCGGTTGAGCGTCAGATGGAGGACGCCATCGGCCGTTTTGGTGAGGAGGTTCTCGGACATAGACACGGGAGGGAAGGCGAGAAAAACTAGCCCCGATGTCCAGTCCGAGCGAGGATTGACGCCATCATGAATAGCGCTCCTTGCGCTTCATCTGCTCGCACTCCTTCCACGAGGTACCATTATGAAACGAATTACGACCCTTCTCTTGCTGCTCGCCCTGGGCGGCACGACTGCCACCGCGCAAACCCTGTTCAAGGGTCTCAACCACACGGCCTTCGGGCAGGCGACGCTGGTCTCAAACGACAGTATTCTGGTCGTCTCGAACATCGGCGACAGCGGCCTGGATGGGGTCGAAATCGAGACAGGCGCGGCCGACTATCTGTGCGTGAGCCTGGGCCTGGATGACCTGTCCGAGGGGCAGGTGACGATCAACGGGTATGGCAGCGGCGCCTCGCCACGATCGACACTGATTATGACGCGGTCCGGCGCTGAGATCAACTTCACCTACGACGAGATTTTCAGCCAACCACATACCGTTCGCATCTACAACGATGACCAGATGGTGGCGGAGGTCAGCGGGCTGATCGGGCCCATCGTCGTCACCATTCCGGAGCCCATCCCGTGGCCGTCGCCAATCCCGATCGACGTCTTCCGAGGCGATCACGCCGCCGACCTATTTGGCACCGCGGTCGGTCTGGGCGGCGACGCGGAGATTACCGTGATGGGCGCCGGCATCACCGCCATCACGGGAGACCGATTTGCCATCATCACAGCAGGCGTCCCGCCCATCCGGCTTTCGCGGGTGCGCGTGGCCGCGGGGGATATTACTGGAGATGGCATTGATGAACTCTTCCTCGCGGGGCACACCGTCGGCAAATTCGGCCTTCCGCATACGGCTCTGGGACAGGTACAGCTCGACGTCAAGGGGGCGGCGATCACCCTGGCGAACCTCGGCTCCAGCGGCGAGGACGGCATTAGCACGGAGTTCGCTCCTGGCACCGTCGCGCTTCGGACGGACCTCGAGCCGCTGGCCGTAGATGCCGGAGACTACGTGGTGTGGCGTGCAGGTCTCGGAACAAGCGGTGCACTTCTGTCAAGTGAGAGTCTCCTCATGGGCTTTGCCATAAATGGGAACACGGCCGGCGGGTCTGAGATAGAGGTCGCTGTGGACGCAGTCACGGGCCTCGGGTGGGATACCTTTACCTATCAGTTAGTACATGGTGGCGAGGTGCGTCGCGAGCGGACCATCGCCAATGGGACTTCCGTGCGATTTCGAAACTCCCTTGTGACTGGATTCGGAAGGGCCACCGCGTCTTCTAACGGGTGGGAGGGCTTCTTCGTAGAGGTCTTGCGTGGAAACCAGGTCCTCGAGCTGCGCTTTCTGCCCGTCGGTGGCGTCGACTCCTCGTCGTTGATGATCTTGAACAACGATATCCTCGCCGCCTCGTTGATAGGTGGGCTGAGCCCGACGATAACCGGCATCATCGCCATACTGATAGGGGCACCGATTGCCGACGCACACACGGCCGAGGCGACGCAGGCGAGCGTTGACGGCGACCTGCCCGGCGCGTTCGCGCTCCATCCGGCCTATCCGAATCCATTCGGCGGAGCAGGCGGATTCGACCAGGCAACAGTCGGCTTTGAATTATCCGAGTCCGCCGAGGTGGCCGTCGAGGTCTTCGATCTCCTCGGCCGGAGCGTGGCGGTATTGGTAAATGCCGAGTTGGAGGCAGGCCGACACACCGCGACATTCGACGGGCGCGGCCTGCCGAGCGGGGTCTACGTCGTGCGGATGCGGGCCGGAGCCTTCATGGCCTCACAGCGAATGACGCTCGTGCGGTAGGCTTCCGCGTGCCCGGTGAGAGGCGGCAGGCTTATCTTCGTCCGTCGCCTCCTTCTCAATTCGTCAACGCACAGGTATGCCTACGCTCGCTCTCCGATCGCCTCGAGCCGCTTCCGTCGATGTTCTCCGCAGCGAGCAGGCGTCGCTCGCTACGCAGGCCGCTGGCATCGTTGGTTTTGCGCTCTTGACGGGATTGCTCGCCCAGTTCGAGATCAGGATCTATCTCTGGGAAGTGCCGCTCTCGCTCCAGACGATCGCGGTGTACAGCAGCGGCTTGTTTCTCGGTTGGCGGAACGGGCTGTTGGCCATGCTGCTCTATCTGGTGCTTGGTCTCTTTCTGCCATTGTACTCAGGCGGGGCCTCGGGCCTGGAGCATCTGTTTGGCGTGACGGGCGGATATCTGGTCGGATTTGCATTGGCATCGGCTGTGATCGGCGTTGCTTCGAGAAAGTGGAATTCGTTCGCGGGGAGCGCGCTCGCCGTTTTGGCCGGGTCTGTTGTTCTGTTCACGTGCGGCGTCACGGTGCTCCATTTTGTCGCCGAACATGAAACGTGGGGCCAATCGATCCGGAGCGGCTGGCTGAATTTCGTTCCGTGGGACCTGACAAAGATTGCCCTCACGGCGACGCTTTACACGGGGGCGCGACGGCTCGCTGGTTGAGCATGGCCCATCCCACACCATCGGCACCAACCAACGTTTTTGAGGCACGGCCCGTACCGGGCTGTGCCTTTCGCTCTCGAGGGCCGTTTGATATCAGCCGAGGGCCGGACGGCGTGTTACCCCCCGGCTCGCTTCGGCGGCTCTCCCGGTGCATCAAAATGACGTTTTCATCTGCAACCCTCCCCCCATGAACATGATTACCCCCTCTTCGCTTCGCTCGGTTTTTGCAGCAACCATTCTCACCGGCATCCTGCTCCTATCTGTCGGCTGCGACAACTACCGGGACGACGTCGTTGTGATCGGCAACGACATCATCGTCCGCAACTTCAGTATCGACGGCGGCGATCTCGTGCAAAGCAGCGACGGTACGATCGGGAGTTACAACCGGGAGGTCCCGGAACTCAACAGTGACGTGGCCGACGCCGGGGCAGTACTTCTTTACGGGGATGGCGAGCTACTCGTCGTCGGTGGAGGCGGCACGTGGACCGCGCTTCCGGTGACGGTCGGGGTAGATGAGGACGGCGACGAGTTTATCGACTACTCGCTGACCTACTCGTTTTCGTACGACATCCAGGATTTGTACATCGACCTCATTGCGTCGTCACCGCTCGACTTCAGTACACATGAACGCACCGATTTCCGTCTCGTCATGATCCCGGGCAACCTGTTCGTTGGCAACGCGCGCGCAGCTCTTGACTACACGGATTACGAAGCCGTCCAGCAAGCCTACGACCTTCCCGAGTAACCTCCCCCCGGACCAAGTCCGCCACACGCCGCCTCGGAGCTTTCGGGGCGGCGTTCTTAATTGAACGTGAGTTGGTATCGTTGCGGTTGATGTCGGTTCACCCAAAAAAACGCCTCGGCCAGCACTTTCTCATCGATCAAAATGTGATCGGGAAGATCGTCGATGCCGTGGCCGCGCCGCCGGGAGCCCGGCTCGTCGAGATTGGGCCTGGCATGGGCGCACTCACGGGAAGGCTACGCGAACGCTATCCGAACCTCACCGTCATTGAAGTGGACGACGAGGCTGTGGCGCATTTGCAGGATGAGTTTCCGAATCTTGATATTCGCCATCAGGATATACTGGAAGTGGATTGGTCGGCATTCTGGGACAACGACAGGGGTGGCCCTTACGTAGTTGGTAATCTTCCCTACTACATCACCTCGCCCATCCTGTTTGGTCTACTCGATGCGCGGCAACATATCCGCCGGGCGGTTCTGATGATGCAGAAAGAGGTTGCCGAGCGCATCGTGGCCGAACCCAACTCCAAGGCCTACGGCATTCTGAGTGTGCAGACGCAACTCCTCGCCCGCCCGACCATGCTTTTTCCTGTGTCGCGGCACGTCTTCCGGCCCAAGCCCGCCGTTGAAAGCGCCGTCATCTCTCTCGATTTCGATCAGGCAACCGAGCTTCGTTTTGATGTCAAGCAGATGAAGCGCGTCGTGCGAACGGCGTTTGGGCAACGTCGGAAAATGCTGCGGAAGAGCCTGGCAACGCTCTGCGACGAGCTGGGCGCAACCATCCCGACAGAGTTTGCAACGCGGCGTCCGGAGTCTTTGACGCCGGAAGAATTTGTTGCCCTCGCCAATAGGCTGTTCTGCGCGGCGGTCTAAAAATGTCATTGGTCCGGCGCATTTGGGGGCCAGAGGACCGATCTTGCCGCCGCCCTCCAATCATCCGGACGGAACAGAATACACGTCCGATTCGCCCACGAAAATGGCCCTGAACGAAGCCGAACGAGACTCTGCGCCTGCGGCGATTGCCGTAGACGAAGAACTCGTAGACCGTGTCGAATTGCTCATTGAGGATGAGCAAAAGGAGACGGTTCTGCGTCTGGTCGCCGATCTCCACCCGGCCGATGTGGCGCGGCTGCTCCAGCATTTGCCCGCCGAATCCTCCGAGACGCTCTTCCAGTGGCTCCCGAGCGAGCAGAGCAGCGCAGTGCTTCCGGAACTGGAGAGCGCCCAACGCGCGGACTTTCTGGAGGATGTTCCGGCGGGCGAACTGGTCGAACTCCTCGATCGGATGGACACGGACGATGCTGCCGACGTGCTTGCCGATGTCAACGAGGACGTGGTGGACGAGGTCGTTCGGCGTTTGGAGGACGCAGATGAAGTCGGCGCGCTCCTGGGCTATGCAGAAGACACGGCGGGTGGCCTCATGGAAACCGACTTTGTTGCCGTGCGGAGTTATGCAACAGTGGCGGAGGCTACCGAGGAAGTTCGGCGGATGGCGGAAGACGTCGATGATCCGTACGTGGTTTACGTTGTGGACGACGAAGGTCGGCTGAGCGGGCTCGTCCCGCTGAAACGCCTTCTCCTTGCTCGCGCAAACGCCGTTATCGGAGACATTGCCGACTCGGAATTTGAGCGAGTCCACCCCAATCTCGATCAGGAAGAGGTTGCGCACATAATGGATCGATACGACTTGATCGTCGTTCCCGTGGTCGACGAGGTGGGCCATTTGCTCGGTCGCATCACGATCGACGACATTGTGGATGTGATTCGCGAGGAGGCGGAGGAAGACCTTCAGCGCATCTCCGGCATCACGGGAGACGAGGAGTTCTCCGCGTCGGTTTTTTCTATCAGTCGGGGCCGCATTCTGTGGCTGTTGCTCGGGCTTTGCGGTGCCTACACCTCCGGGCTCGTTCTTGTCGGGTTTGAGAATGCCCTGCAGGTTGCACCCGTTCTCGTTCTTTTCGTCCCGGTCGTCATGTCGATGGCCGGGAATGCTGGCATTCAAAGCTCGGCCATCGCCGTTCAGGGCCTGGCTTCAGGGACGCTCTGGGGTTCGAATATTCTCCGGAGACTCGGCAAAGAGCTGGCAGTCGCGCTCATCAACGGTGTGATCCTGGCCATCGCTTTGGGCGTCATCGTCGTCCTTACCGGAATCGCGGGCGACGACACTCTGCGCCTGGCAACCACCGCTGGAATCGCCCTTCTGATTGTAATCGTGCTGGCCACGCTCATCGGCGCCACCATCCCTCTCGTCCTCGTGCGCCTACGCGTCGATCCGGCGCTCGCAATGGGGCCGTTCATCATGGTCTCGAACGATATCCTCGGGCTGGTCGTATTCTTCGTTGTGGCGACGCTGTTGTATTTGTAGCGGGCGAACGCGGTGGAGGCGGCCCCACTTGAGTTCAACTAGAGCGACGCGGACTCCGCTGGCGCGGCGGATTCTGGCTCGCCCTGCAATCCGCGCGCATCGTTGTACTTCGAAGGGCACTTCACGAGAATGTGTTCCGCAACGAAGACCTCGCCCTGCATCTGGCCATCAACCACAACACGCTCGGCATCTTCAAAATTTGCGGGCTTCGGGTTGGCGTACACCACCTGATGGACTCCGCCGATCTCGTCCCGCATCCAGAATGAAAACTCGTTGGACGAAGGGTCATAGGAAACCGGCCTCGTCTTGAGCCAAGCACCGACGACGTGGGCACGCCTGCCGTTTTCGATGGCTTCGGTGAAGTTCTCGTATCCGGCAACCTGCTGACCGAAGCTGTTCACGACCATCGCGCCAAAAACGACGATGAAGGTGATTCCCAGGATGGTTTTTGTTCGCATGATCGGTAAAAGATCTGTTATGGAGGGTGTAGTGCGTAGCGAGTATTGCGTAAGGGCGGCGGGCGATTTCCGCTACGGAATACGCATTACGCTTTATCGCCGCCTTCGTTCAATCTCTTTTCGATGCGGCTGATCTTCCAGTCCGTTCGGAAAAGGAGGAACAGCAGCCCGAGCCAGATGATTAGGATCACCGCCAATACAACCGGCAGTTTGTCGGACGCGAGCATCGCGCGTTCGATCCCCTGCGGAATCTGCTGAGCCGCGTTTGGGTCGAGAAGCGCGATGGACGTGTCCCGGGCGGCCGAAAGTGTGTCAAGGGTCACTTGCATTCTGTGTGACGGATCTCGCCGAAATTAGCTGTCGGTTGGTCTTTCAGGAGAGGGAACTGCCATCAATGAGACCGCTCGGTTACACGGATCTCCGCGGCACGGAAGCGGACGCGAAGGGTGTAGATCCACCAGCCGAGCATCAGGAAACCAATCGCGGAGGCATAGAAGATCCACCGCATTTCGGGGGCAATGTCCATCTGGCTAAACGCTGGATTGCCTTCGGCGCCAGGGTGGAGGCTTTCCATTCTTCTGGGGAGGACGTATGTCAGGAATGGCATGGTCGCCGTTGCAAAAAGTGCATAGGCCGCTGCAAGACGTGCGCGGAGCCGGTCTTCCTCCAATGCGCCACGCAGCACGAAATATGCGCCGCTGATCAACAACTGAACCGCGACCATCACCTGCCGAGGGTCGCCGTTCCACCAGATATTGGTCCCGGTGTACCACGTGAATCGCGACCACACGATGCCCGTCGTTATCCCGAGAACTCCAAAAACCGTGGCAACGAGCGCAGCCTGCTCTGCCCGCACGTCGTGCATGCGTTTGCGTGTCATCAAATACCGTAGCGAGTGGAACGCGGCCACAAACCAGCCGAGCATCAGCGTGAACCACATCGGGACGTGGAAGTAGAGGTTCCGCGCCGTGTGCTCCAGGATCGGCAGGTTGGAGATTTTCCCCAGGATGCCAAAGCAGATCACCACGGTAAGCCAAGTCGCTACGAAAATTGTAAAAATGCCGTAGCCCTTGCCGCGAGTCGGAAGCATTAAAGAATCGCGGTCGGTGGGAGTCATCGTGCGCAGTTTATGGGAGCCATCGAACAAAAACTCGGTTGGTCGGATTCAGCGTTTTTGGGATTTGGCCGTGAAGTCGACGCCACGGATCAGTCCCGCCAGACGTGTTCGAATAGCAAAACCGAGGCCGTGATCATTAGCCCAGCATACCCGACCAGTGCTGTCAAATCTGTCGCCGCTGCACTCCACGAAGCACCGGGTTCGAAGGCAAGTTGGGTTAGATGGACAACCGAAAACAACAATGGGATCAGCACCGGGAATGCGAGAACGGCGAGAAGAGGCCCACTGGAAGCCGTCCGGGCGATAATCGCAGACAGGAGTGTGGTCGCCCCGGCAAGCCCGACGGCACCGAGAACGAGCGTGGTGGTGAGCAGGCGGAGAGCATGGATTTCAGGACGTACCAGCAACCAGAAGATCGACGCCGCGACGAGGTTCAGCGCAAGTGTGATGGTGATGTTGAACGCCAGCTTGCCAACATAGATCGGCGTCGCAGGAAGGACGAGTTGAAGAAGGAGCACGGTGCCTCGTTCTTCCTCGACGATGAACGCGCGGCCCAGGCCGACCACCGCCGCAAAGAGGATGACGATCCAAAGGAGCGCCGAGGCCATGGGCGGCGTTACGGCCGCGTTACCGACGGCGAAGCGCACGAGGAGGACCGCCGCTGCTACGAAAAGTCCGAGCGCGTTCAGGGCGAAGCGCGTACGCAGCTCCAGCCGCGCATCTTTCTCGAATACCGCAATCGCGCCGTGCAGCCAGGCCATGTGCAAAAGTGGGAGAGGAGAAGTCAGAAGTTAGCAGCGCGTTTGTCTTCGCTTACTGTTCGAGTGCCTGTCTCTTAAAAGCATTTTCGAACACCCCTGCTTCCAGATTGGGACGTCCCAACACCTCCGCCTCGCAAGCTCGTCACAACAGTCCTCGCGCATTCCTCCACAGCGCCGCCATGCGCTGGTCTCCACTCGGCGGGAAGGACTGGAAACTGTCCCACTTTGAAGATCCTATCCCAGCGAAGGGGCGGAGTGACGCCGATCTCAACGTTTCGGGAGAGGCTTGCCGTCCATGGTTTATCTGGTACGGTCATCCTCGCCATCCGGGGTCGTTATTCCTCTTGTGAGGCGGATGCGCTGAAAACCGCCCGCAGCGAATCTCGCCGCGCGCGCCACCGGGCGGCCTCGGCGCGAAATGGCGCGGCCTCCGCAGGGCGACCTCGCGCTTCATAGAGCAACACGACTTCGAAGCTCCCCCGTTCTCGAGGCTCGCGGTACTCGGGGCTCTCAAGGGACTGGGGAGTGGGGAATGGGGAGGCCGTTGCGCGTGGCGGGCCGAGGCCGG
>JBGTDU010000131.1:0-6001 GCA_041748175.1 Rubricoccaceae bacterium | reverse complement strand
AGCTCGCCTTGCCCAACGCCAACAGTTTCGATCAGGATGATGTCGAAGCCGGCGGCGTCGAGAACATCACAGGCTGCTTCAGTGGCTTCGGCGAGACCACCGAGTGCGCCGCGCGCAGCCATTGAACGAATGAACACGCCGCCGTCACCCGTTCGCCCGTCCATCCTTACGCGGTCGCCAAGAAGTGCTCCTCTTGTAAACGGACTCGATGGATCCACGGCGACAACGGCCATGGTTCTGCCTTCTTCCCGGAAGCGGGCGATTAACCGGTCTGTCAAGGTCGATTTTCCAGCGCCTGGTGGACCCGTAATCCCAATCCGCCATGCGTTGCCGGTCTTCGGGTAGAGGGCATCCACGAGTTCAGCGGCTTCGTTTCCACCGTTCTCAACGGCTGTAATGGCACGCGCGATGGCTCGATGGTTTCCCGCGAGAACCTGTTGAGTATGGGCGTGGGGGCGTATGGTGCCGTGGGTGTTGGTGCGCTGAAAACTAGCGACAGTTCGGATGCCCGACGGCCGACGGCTCTGACCGGCGGTGGCCTCGGCGACGGGTCCCCTCCCATCTCCCATTCTCCCATTCTCCCTTTCCCCCTTTCTCCCTCTCCTCTAATTTCGATCCAGCGACCTAGAGCCGACCCATGTCCGAGCCAACAACACGTCTTGCCCTGACCAACGATCAGCTACATGGCCGACGCACGCATACATGCGGCGAGATTCGCATGGATCACGTAGGCGCGGATGTGGTGCTGAAAGGCTGGGTAGACACGCAGCGAAATCTCGGTGGGCTCGTGTTTGCGGATCTCCGCGACCGCTATGGGCTAACGCAGATTGTTTTTGCTGAGGAAGTCAGCGCGGAATCCTACACCATGGCCGAGAAGCTGAGAGGCGAGGACGTGATTTCAATCACCGGCACGGTTCGCGAGCGGGAGAACAAAAACCACGAGCTTCCAACCGGGCTTGTCGAGGTCTTCGTCACCGACATTGAGGTGCTGAATACGGCCGAGCCGCTTCCGTTTATGGTGAGCTCGCACGAGGAACGTCAACAGAATGTCGGCGAAGACCTCCGCCTGAAATACCGCTATCTCGACCTCCGGCGGCCCGCGCTGCAAAACAACATCCTGCTGCGCCACAAGCTGTACCAGTCCACCCGGCGGTACATGGACGCTCAGGATTTTGTCGAAGTGGAAACGCCGGTTCTGATGAAGTCGACGCCCGAGGGCGCTCGGGATTACCTCGTGCCATCGCGTGTACATCCGGGGAAGTTTTATGCGTTGCCGCAGAGCCCGCAGACGTACAAGCAGATCCTGATGATCGCGGGCCTGGACCGCTATTTCCAGATCGTAAAGTGCTTCCGCGACGAAGATCTTCGCGCAGATCGCCAGCCGGAATTCACCCAGATCGACGTCGAGATGACGTTCGCGACGGAAGAACTGGTTTACGAAATGACGGAGGGTCTGATCGCTGCCATCTGGAAGGACACGCGCGGCATCGACATTCCAATTCCCTTCCCACGAATGCCTTACGACGAGGCTATTCGCCGCTTCGGCTCCGACAAACCCGACCTGCGGTTTGGGATGGAACTGGTTGACCTCTCCGAAACATTGCACGGTTCGGGTTTCCGCGTGTTCGACTCGACGTTTGAGAGCGGCGGTGCCGTCGTGGCAATCCGCGTTGAAGGTCAAGGCGATCTCGGGCGCAGCAAACTCGACAAGCTCACCAAGGACATCGTCCAAAAGCGCATCGGTGCGCCGGGGCTCTTCTACATCAAGCTGCCTGCAGACGGAAGTGACTTCACAGCGTCAGTAAAGGAAGAAGTGCTTCCGCGCTCATTCGTGCAGAATGTGATCGACGCCACGGACACACAGGTGGGCGATCTCGTGCTGATGCTCGCGGGTCCGCAACCGAACGTCTTTGAGCAAATGGGCACGCTCCGTCTCCACATGGCGGGTGAGACGGGATTGATCCCTGCGGGCAACGACGGCCCGTGGGAATTCCTTTGGGTGACGGATTTTCCGCTCTTCGAATTCAGCGACGAGGACGTCCGCTTCTACGCGATGCACCACCCGTTCACCTCGCCCAAATCGGAAGACATCTCGCTCCTCGAAAACGACCCTGGCTCTGCGCGGGCTCGCGCGTACGACCTCGTGCTGAACGGCTCGGAGATGGGCGGCGGCTCCATCCGCATCCACCAGCGCGAAGTCCAAAGCCAGATGTTCCGCCATCTCGGCATCGAAGAGGATGAGGCTGAGGAGCGCTTTGGTTTCCTCCTGAACGCCTTCCGCTATGGCGCACCTCCGCACGGCGGGATCGCGCTCGGCCTCGACCGGCTGGTGATGATGCTTACGGGAGCATCCTCGCTGCGCGATGTCATCGCGTTCCCCAAGACGCAATCGGCGACCGAGCCGATGTCGAATACGCCGGATGTGGTGGATGCCCGTCAATTGGAGGAGCTGCATATCCGAACCAGCGTTCCGCTAAAGAATTCCGCGCAGACGGAGGCACCAGCGGACCCGGCGTGACGAGACTAGTCGAGCCGTATTTTCAGCCATGCGCTCGCTGAATACCGCCCACTTGTCGAATGAAGATCGCGATCTACTCCGTCGCGTCAAGGCCGCTATCCGCGGCGTCGAGCCAGAGGCCGAGGTATTCCTTTACGGTTCCCGCGCTCGCGGCGAAGCACACAGCGAGTCGGACTGGGATCTGCTTGTTCTCGTTGATGGGAAGGTGAGTATGAAGCGTGCGCAGGCGATGCGCCATCGCTTACTTCCGATCGAACTAGACACGGAGCAGGTGCTTACGCTGATTGCTCACGACGAGCGCACCTGGCACAATGGGGCGCACCGCATCACGCCTTTTTACGCAAACGTCGCTCAAGAAGGCCAAATGCTATGACAGATCGACACCGGCTGGTTACCCGAAGGTTGGAGAATGCAAGAGAGGCGCTTGCAGCAGCTCAGGCGTTGGCAAACGACTACCATTGGAGCGCATACGTCAACCGCCTCTACTACGCGTGCTTCTATGCTGCCGGAGCCGTACTCGTCGTCCGGAACCTCGCGCCCAAGACCCACAGCGGGGTTCGCAAGCTGCTCGGCCAATACTTTGGCGAACCAGGCTATTGGCCAGAGAGCATATGGATTTCTACAACCGACTTTTCAACACCCGCCAGGAAGCGGATTACGACGACTTCGTCGAGTTGGATGAATCCGTCCTCCCCTGGATCGGTCAGGCGGAATCATTTGTTGCCGCGTGCGCTGCGATTGTGGAGGCGAACTCGGGTAAGGACTACCCGTCGGCAGTTCGGTATTCTCCTCAGTGGCATCAACAAGCTGTTCGCAGGCAAGCGTCAAATATCCACGCCCGGCGGCGTCCATTTCAGGACGGTAAGCGTGCCTTCGAGGTCGCTCGCGAAGACGTAGCCACCAGCCGTGGGCGGGACCGTCCCCCAGTTGCCGTAGAACGCCGCGTCGTTGTTCTCGGGATGCGTGTCGAAGTTCGCCACTTCAACCGGGTTCGATAGATCCTGGATGTCGACCACGTGGACGCCCGAACTGTAGTGCGAGATGAATGCAAAGCGGCCCTGAATATGCACGTTGTGGGCAAGGTGACTTGCACCGAGCCACTCGCCAACCAGATCCGGATTCTCGATATCGGACAAATCCCAGACCTTGACGGTCTTGTTCGCATTTTCCTCCGTGGTGAGCACATGCCGCCCGTCATCGGTTGGCCAGATGTTGTGGACATATCCGGCGTCCGGAACGGCAATGCGGTTCATCAGCGTCGGGTTTGACTTGTCGGACATATCCCAGACAGAGAACGTCCCAGCGCGGCCTTCGGCGATATAGAGGATGTCGCCTCGGGCAAAGATGTCGTGCGAATCTTCAATGGCGACGGCGGCAACTTGGAGGGGTGCCATCGGATTGTGCAGATCGAGGCAGATGATCTCGCTGCCGTCCGAGTTGAGGACGTAGGCATGGCCAGTAACGGTGTCGATCGAAAGATTGTGGCTCGACACCACGTTGTCGGATTCGCCGCGATAGACAGCTATTTCCTCGGCGTGGTGAGGCAACCCGCGCAGGTCGATAATTTGCAGCCCCTCGTTCGGCCCATAGGCTTCCGTCGCCACATACGCGAACGAGCCATAGGTCTTGATATCGCGCCAGTAGAACGGGGCATTCTCCGTCGGCCCCGCGATGCGCGCGACGATTTCTAGCGACGGGACCGCCACGATGGCAATGCCATTCAACTCGCCCATCAAAGCGTACTCGCGGCCGTCGGGCGCGGTGTAGGCCCACACGTCCGATCCACCTACGACGCCGGTAACACGAATACCACCGTCATGGTCCAATTCGTCGGCACCGGGGCGGGGCGTTGTTGCCAACTCGACAGTGCCGATCAAATCAAGCGTCTGCGCCTGCACGGACAGGAGAAGGAGCAGGGAAAGGATAGATGGGAAAGCGGCGAATCGCATGGCGGTATGGGATGAAGGATGATCTCGGTAGTGGGAACTCACGTGTCGTCGGCGTGGAACTTCAAGACGGTGAGCTGGCCGCTGATGTCGCTACCGTAGACGTAGCCTCCGGGCGTCGGCACGGTTGCGCCCCAGGTCCCGCGGAAGCCCGCCTCGTCGTCGTCCGGCGTCGTATCGTACTCGGCAACTTGCGTCGGATGCGCAGGGTCGCTGAAATCCACGACGATAATGCCTCCCGTATAGTGCGACAAAAAGGCGTAGTCTCCTTGTATGTGTACGTTGTGCGCGATTCTGTTCACACCGAGCCACTCACCTACCAGTTCGACGTTGTCGGGATCGGAGATATCCCACACCTTAACGGTCTTGTCGGTTGTCTCTTCAGTCGTGAGGAGATAATTGCCATCATCGGACGGCCAGATGTTGTGAACGTAGCCGCCATCGGGCACCGGGATGCGTTGCATCATCACAGGGCTGGCCTTGTCGGAAACATCCCAAACGGAGAACGTCGGGCTGCGGCCCTCCGCTACATACAGCAAATCGCCTCGGGCGTGGATGTCGTGTACATCCGGCAATTCGATGGTGCCAACGTTGTGCGGGTTCTCCGGGTCGGCGACATCCACAATCACGATTCCGTTGTTCGCTGAATTAAGGATGTACAGATAGCCGGTCTCCTCGTCCACGTCCAGGTTGTGGGAGGAAACGACGCCATCCGTGTGGACGGCCACGAGCTCGACGCCGTTGGGCAGTCCGCTGAGGTCGATGATCTGGAGACCCTCGTTCGTGCCGAGGTTCTCCGTGACGGTGTAAGCATAATGCCCTCGCACGACGACATCCCGGTGGAACCACACGTCGTCTTCCGTCGGCCCCTCAATGTGCCCGACGATCTCCATTGAAGGAATGCTCACCACAGCGAAGCCGTCAAGAACGCCCATGATGGCGTATTCAGAACCGTCCGGCGCGGTATACGCCCAAACATCGGAGCCGCCTACTTGTAGAGCATCATCGTCGCCAAACGAGGTGGTGGGGAACTGGTGGGTGCCGATCAGTTCGAGATTCTGAGCTTGAGCGATCGCCCCAACGAGTAAAAGTGATACGAAGACAAGGGTAAGGCGGCGCATAGGACTAGCTGGTCGATGGAGACCTCAACGTACAACAGCTGGGGTCGTTGCACAATTGCCCGGTAGATCCGTTTTCGCCGCGGCTCCACAGCCGCTGGTGGTTCGCTCGCTTCATGCCGGTCTTATTTTGCCCGACCGGCCCGGCTCCGTAGCTCAGTTGGTAGAGCAACTGGCTTTTAACCAGTGGGTCGTAGGTTCGAATCCTACCGGAGTCACCGTAACCAGAACGAACACTCAGTCCAATTGGCCTCGCGTGGGCCTGCGCCGCAAACGCTGCGCGTTCGCCCTACCGGAGTCACGAATATCACTGTTCTTGAACATCTTTTCCTTGCCCGGGTGGTGAAATTGGTAGACACGCCATCTTGAGGGGGTGGTGCGAGAAATCGCGTGCTGGTTCGATTCCAGTCCCGGGCACT
>JBGTDU010000130.1:0-6371 GCA_041748175.1 Rubricoccaceae bacterium | reverse complement strand
GCTCCTCCGTCTCGCCCACCTGGGGCTGACGCCCGCCAAGCTCGGTATCGGTGGGCTCGCCGAGGAGTTCGGTCGCGCGACGCGGGGGCGACCTGAACGCCTTGCGGCGAAACGATGCCCCCCTTTTCGCCGTTCCGCCTTTTGGGCGGAAACGTCCCCCCTCGGGGGACTCGGCGCCAAGCACGCGAGCAAGCCCCTTGAGTGGCCGACGAAGAAACACCCCGAACCGTGAAGGTCGGGGCTAAATTTTCGGATTCCACTTTTAGTCCGGCGCTCCCGGCGGGTTCGGGACCACGGAGCGTTTCGCGCTCGCGTCGGCGCGCAGCGTCGAGTTCCAGGCGGGCAGCCATGTCCCATTGGTCGGGAGCTTCCTCGTCGCAGCGGACGGCATAGGCAACTGCCAGGAAATCGTTGGGATCGAAAAGGGTTGCGAGCGAGTAGTACGCACCGAAGTCGTGCGGGTTCGCGAGAACGCGAAAGGACGCATTCGGCGGCGGCTCGCCGAGCGCTCGTACGAACTGGCGCAGGAGTGCGTGGCACTCCCGTTTCGCCCGTACGGCGTAGTTGTCATCACCGACGCTGGCGCGGTCTTCATCAGACGGCGCGGAGCCGAGGTCCAAGTGTTCGTAGTGCATTTTCACCCTCCGAATCGCCCGGCGATCGGTTTCGCTGAATGCGAAATCGCGGCAGGCGAGCGCGGAGGGCGAAGAAAAACGGCGCTGAGAGAGATCAGCGCCGGTGCGGTGGAACTTGCGAAGAGCTAGGTCCGCGGCGTAGGGGGATCTGGAGCAGGCGTGCCTGCGGCCATGCCACGTTTGTCGGGTGCGCCGTCGCCGGAGTTGGAAGCTCTCTGCTTCTGTGGCCGACCGAACCCTTCGGCCGCCGAGCACTCGTTGAAGTGTACGACTGCTTCGATCGAGTACGGCGCCTTTTTCCCGTTCTTGTGCGTGACCCACCACATCTCCGTCTGACAGGCGGGGCACTTGGTGTAGTTGCCGACGCGGTTCAGCAGGGTCCGAACATTCCGGTGGATGCCTTCCTTGTCGCTCATACGCTGTCCTCCTTCTCTGTGTTTTGTCGGGAGTGGGAATCCCGGAGGGCGCAGCGGTTCCACGGAGGTCGACCGAGGTACTTACGAGATCAGATCCGCGTTAGCGGACAGCTCAGCCTCGGTCGTTTACCAGGTGAGTGGAACCGCTGGGCCCTATGCGGTCGAACGTACTGGCGGGCGTCCGAGAGGACGGTGTTTCCCGCGGGATGGTCGACCGCGCGCGCTCCGGTTTGCGCCCTTGCAGCTCGGGAGTGGACAACCCGGCCGCAAGCCTCGCTCTATAGGGATCTCTTCGAGAGCTAACTAAAGGATAGTCGGAGTTAGGTATCTGTCAAATGCGTCCAGCCTGATCGTGTGCTCAATAGCGGCGGGAGTGAAACGAGCAGAGTCCAGATTTGCGGGAAAGGCACTTCACAGCTCTTCTGGTTCACCAGCCAGGAAGATTCCTCGATCGACGCCCCGGAGCGGTTTCTCTCAAGGAGATCTGGAAGACGACGTCGGGACAGCCGACGTCGAACTTCCGTCGCTCCGAGGCTATCCACAGGCCGAGCGCTTCGGCGCCGTGATATACTACGCGACAGACCACCGCTTCCCGGCCGAAAGGGTCGGTAGCCACGACAAGAAGCTGAACGGAGTGGAGCGGCCAGTTCCGCGTCATTCCATCTCGAAGATAAACCCCACCCCGGGCGCAAATCGTCGGGAGGCTCTCCGCAGGCGGTTGTCGGGTCACGTCGGAACGTGACCCAATAGGTCACTATGGGAAAAGTCCGCGCAGTGCGTGAACCTTTCCCATAGTTCGCCTGCTCCGCACCTCCCGACTGCAGCCAAAATGTCCGAGCCGGATGTGGCTCGGACACTCCGCTTCGACCCTTTTGGGGTCGAACCTCGGGGTTCCGCGTTGCTTCACCCTTTTGCCTGCAGTCGGGAGCTGACGCCCCGACGATTTGCGCCCAGGATCGCGGTATCCCCGCTATCCGCCTGCGGCGAGATCTACCCCCATTCCGCTGTCCTCCGCTTCGCTCCGGAACGCCCCCTTCAAAGGGGGCTCAGCGGGCCACTTTGATCCGGCGCTCGCGTAGTTCGGCGCAAGCCTCGAACATCATGCCGCAGAAGAAATCATCACTCACGTTGCAGCCGCGAGATATCGCGATCCTGAAGGCGATCTACGAGCACCGGTTTTTGACGCGCGGGTTGATCCTGCCGCTTTTCGGCGCCGAGGCGTCGGTCGAGGACACGAACCTCGATCGCCGTCTCCGCAAGCTCGCGGCGGCTCACTATGTGCGGCGGCTAGCCCGGGAGAACCGGCGGACGGAGTACGTCTACGCCTTGACCGCCGCCGGCGCCGAGATCCTCGAAAAGCACCAGCTCCGGCTTCCCTTTGCCGACTGGTCCGAGAAAAACCGGGCCGTCAAGGCGCTCTTCATCGACCACACGCTGATGGTCGCCCGCTGGTACGTGTCCGTGCTCGTTGGCCTCAGAGAGCTCCCGGCCGTGTCCCTCGCATACTACGAGCGCGAGAGCCGGCCTCGCGGACAGTTTGCACTCGTGAGGCATTGGCAGGGCAAGGGAGGGACGATGCGGAAGGTGAACCCGGATGCCGTTCTGATGCTTGACGGCATCCATCCCGGGGCCCACTTCCTCGAGGCCGACCAGTCGACGATGGCCCACACGCGTATGGCCGAAAAGTTCGAGGATTATGCGGCCATGTACCGCGAGAAACGCCACCCTGATCTCTTCGGCGTCCAGAGCTTCCGCGTCTGCGTGATCGCGAAGAGCGACGAACGCGCTACGAACCTCGTGAACCTGGTGATCGAAGGCACGGACATCCGGCCAGAAGAGCGCAAGCTCTTCTGGTTTACATCAGAGGAGAACTACCGAGAGTACCCGTCAAACGTTTTCGCAACGATCTGGCGGAGCGCGGACGATCCGAGGCGCCTTCGGGCGCTGGTGGGAAGTCCACTGCCGCGCCGCGTTCCACTTGTGCCTGTGGTGTCGCCGACACCTGACGCGAATGCACAGGGCGCTCCACCTGGTTTTGCAGTAAACTAAAACCAGCCCTTCCGGCAGGGATACGATCGCCCTCTACGCTCGTTGTCGAAATGGGGCAGCCATTCCCCTGGGAGTCCCTTGTTGCACAGGGACTCTCAACGGCTGATCCAATTCCCGTAGCGCAACCGAAGCGCGCACCACCGCTTGCGGTGACTCCCCCGTGGCTTGTGCGGCTACGAAAGGAAGTTCGGCGGCAACCCTGATTCGCACCTGAGACCCTGGCCGAGGATGGGGAGCAACCGAGAACCGGAGGGTGCATTTCTCGGTTGCTCGCCTCGGCACTTCCTATGACGATCACCGACAAACAACTGGCTCGCCACTTCGCCGCACACCGCGCTTTGCTCCGCGAGTATTTTCCGCGCGCCGATCAGCGCGTGATCGACGAGTATGTTGAAGCGCTCCGCGCCTACGACCATTTCCCCGCTCCCGAGGCGCTGACTCGCCTAGTGAGCGCGCACGATCTGATCGCGGCGAGCGTTCCCACCATCGAACTCGAACCCATGAACGTCCTGGCCGCGCGTGAGGATGGAAGCGTGGGAAAAATGAGTACGAGGAAGGCCCGCGAAGCTGACGAGGCGCGCCGGAAAGCTCACCGCGCGCACATGAAACACGTCCTCGGTCTCGACGACGCTCCAAGCATGAAGGCCTGCCGCGGCTGCGGCCGTGGAACGCACGGCCGCTTCTGCTACTGGTGCGGCAAGCGGCGCGGTCTTTGGTGAGTTCGCCGTTCCGATCTCGTGTCGCCGATCCACTGCGGAAGAGCCCAATACGCCGCCACAACCCGCCCGCGGCTAATAACAGGCTTTGACATATTTCGACATCCACGTTACCGTGTTTGAATGAACGTATCCCTTACTCCCGAGCTCGAAAAGCTCGTTCAACGGAAGGTCAAAACCGGCCGCTACCAGACCGCGAGTGAAGTGGTGCGCGAAGCGCTCCGCGCGCTCGAAGAGCGGGACCAGGTAGCCGCCCTTCGCCTTCAGGAACTCCGAAAGGAGATCCAGAAAGGATTGAGGAGCGGCAAGGCGACGCCCCTCGATATGGAGGAGATCAAGCGTGAGACTCGCAAGAGGATTGCCCGCGCCAACGGGAAATGAGCCGCCGCGTCGTCTCGACAACTCCCCAAGCACGGCTCGACCTCATAGAAGCCGGTCTCTACATCGCCGAAGGCAACCCCGACGCCGCTGATCGCTTCCACGACGCGCTGAACAAAACCTTCCAGCGTCTTGCGCAACATCCCCAGCTCGGCCGCGCCCGCCCCGAGCTCGACCGCGAGCTCCGCAGTCTCCCCCACCGGCAGTACGTCATCTACTACCGGCCGACCGCCCGCGGTGTTGAAATCGTCCGCGTGCTCCACGGCGCCCGCGACATTTCCCCGCTCTTCGACGAAGACCTGTAAGTCGCAACGCCCGCCGTGATTTGACAGATTTCGAAACCGCCGTACCATCAAGCTCAGCTCCCGGGCCTCTCCGTCCGGTCGGATCTCCCCGCTAGTGCCGCCAGCTCGGCACTGCCGGGGGAATTCACCCCGACCAACCAACGGAGAGGAGGTCCCATGTCGAAAGACTCCGGTCCACCAACCAACGAGGGATCGGCAGATGAAGCTCTCGCGCCTCGCGAGGCTCACGACGCCCACACGCTCGTTTCCGCGGAAGTCGCCCGCCGACTGCCACCGCTCTACAGCCAGGAAGGCAAGGGAGAGGAGGCCATCGCACAGGTCAAGTTCTTCACGCCGTGGACGTCCTGGACCTGGTACGCATCCGAGTATGACCCCGAGGAGCGCATCTTCTTCGGCGTCGTCGTTGGGCACGAGTGGGAGCTCGGAAACTTTTCCCTCGACGAACTCGAAGGGATACGCGGCCCTGGAGGTCTCCGCATCGAGCGCGACCTCTACTGGACGCCGAGACCCCTCAGGGAGTGCCGGTGATGTCTCCGGTACGCAACAGCGACGCCGGCGTGCAGCCCGACCTACCGGTCGTGCGGGATGCCGCTTGCGCCCCCGCGTCACCAACGCGTCAGCGAGTTTCGAAAGAGGCGTCCGAAATGACCGCCGAGGACCTCCTCACACTGCTCCTCGGCCCGGCCCAGGGTCCGGCATGCGCCAAGCTCGCCCGAGGCTATCGCAGCTTCCGGGAAGTCGCCTCCGCTCATCCGCTCGATTGGCGCGATGCCGGGCTCACGGGAGCCGGCGTCGAGCGCCTTTCGGCGATCTTCGAAATCGCCAGGCGTTACGGCGAGGTGGAATGGGTTCCAGGCGAGCCGTTCAAGGGCTCCTACGACGTCTACGCCCACTTCCGCGAGCGTTTGGCCGCCGAAACGCGAGAGGAGTTCTACGGGATCGTTCTCGACAACAGGCACCGCAAAATCCGTGACGTACTTCTCTCCGTCGGCTCACTCACCGCCTCGATCGTTCATCCGCGCGACGTCTACGGCCGGATCATCCGCGACGCGGCCGCGGCGGTGATTTTTCTTCACAATCACCCGTCGGGCGACCCTACGCCTTCAGCCGAGGATCTCGAGATCACCCGCCGCCTCCGCGAAGTCGGGGAGCTGGTCGGCGTGAAGGTGCTCGACCACATCGTCATCGGCAAGGGACGCTACGTCTCCTTCGTCGACGACGGGTACTGGTGACTTCAGCTCATTGAGAACAGGGACATACATCACGCCAACCACACGGTTGGCGTTTTTCTTCGCTTCGATTCGCAACGACGCGATCTCAAAAACCGCCTCGACGAGCCATTGGCATTGATGCGCGCTGGAGGCCGTCTCCACAGCCCAAGAATTGACAGCCCCGGCATTGGCCCTACCCTTAAATCAATGAACATGAACCAGAAACCAAAGTCGGTTACGCAATCCAACGGAGAGCCGTGCGGTAGGTGTGGTAGTCCAATCGGTGATGCCCAATGGACTACCCTACGGAACCACATCGTGCACGAGCGATGCCATTGGCCATCGGAGGACGATCGAACGCCGGACGAATGACGACCAGTGGGCCAACTATAGTCTTGCCAGGGGTCGGTGGACGCCAGACTGGCCCGGTTTTCAGGTGTCCATCTGGCCGGTTTTTGGTGTCCACCGAGGCCAAGGCGCAGCTTGTTGAGGGCACGTTGCAGTTCACTGATCGTTCAGGAGAGTCGATCCTGCGCACCGTATTCGCATCAATCCACGGAGTGCGACCGCCGGCCAGTCATCGTCCGACCCATGATCACAATCGAAGGCGTCGATCGGCAGGCGCATCCACCGAGCGCGTCTGCGAGCGCCACGCCGACCC
>JBGTDU010000129.1:0-41972 GCA_041748175.1 Rubricoccaceae bacterium | reverse complement strand
CGTTAGGCCGCAGTTCCAACCAACATCGAGTCGGATGCCCAAGATGAAACCGACGCACTACGAAGATCCGGACGTCGTCCGTCGTTACGCGCAAGGCCCATCTGCTTTCGTGCCGGCCTACCAGCACATGCAGCAAATGGCTGCCCAGTTACTCCATGAGCACATTGGAGAGACAGGCGAAGTCCTCGTGCTTGGCGCCGGCGGTGGCCTAGAGCTTGAAGCTTTCGCCAAGCGCTACCCAAGCTGGAGTTTCACAGGAGTCGATCCTGCTGCAGAAATGCTAAAAGCGGCTAAGGAGCGAGTCACTTCACTTGGTGCAAGTAGTCGGGTGCAGTGGCATCATGGATACATATTCGATGCTCCACGTGGTCCGTATGATGCGGCAACTTGCCTTCTAACTCTGCATTTCGTCCCGGATGATGGCGAAAAGGAACGAACCCTTACTGAACTTCGGGAACGCTTGAAGCCGGGATCGCCACTGGTACTTGTCGACTGCTGCATTGATTTAGCAGCACCTACGTCTACACGTGCCCTTGCTCGCTACCGGGATTTCGCGCTTGAATCTGGAGCTGATCCCGAGCTAGTCAGCTCAACTTGTGGGCGGCTAACCACGGTATTGCAGATGGTCAGCGCTAGCCGCGATGAGGAGTTGCTTACAGCGTCTGGCTATACAGATATTGAACTTTTCTATGCAGGCCTTTCATGGCGAGGGTGGCGTGCGTCTGCTTAGCCCGCCCCAATCCCTCGGATGCGGCCTAACAATTCGTTCAAGCCGAACCCGCTTCGTTACACCAACAACATGGCAGGTAAAGCTTGCCATGTTGTTGGCTCCACTACGCAGGTCGGCTTAACTCAGGCGTTATCCCGCCCGAAGAACGCCCTACAATCCGGCACTTTTGAACTCAATGCGCATCGCCTTCACCTTACTCGTCGCTCTCCTCGTTGCTAGTCCCGCTCTGGCACAGCGGGACCTCGCCTTCGGCTTCAGCGTCGGTGGCAACCTCTCCTCTCTCGTTCCAGACTACGACGACATCGTTGACGGCGGCATCGACATCGGAGTAGAGCGGGAGCTCGGGTTTGGAGCCGCAGCTTTTGTGGAAGCCTTGATTACGGATAATCTCGCCGCGTCAGCGGAAGCCTCGTTTGCCCGCCGTGGGTACTCATATCCGATTACCTTCACAAGCATTGACGGTCCCGAAGAACGTATCGAGGAACAGTTCACTACCTCGCTCAACTTCACCTCGCTCGGCGTGCTCGGTCGTGTGCTCCCATTCGGTCAACATCCATATTCCCCCTACCTCGTAGCAGGTCCTCGACTCGACGTGCTGCTGGGGAGCGACGCCGGGCGCGTCCTCCCACCGGAGGATTTGGAAGGCGCGCCGCCCTTCTACGAGGACGAGTTCGTTCCCCTGTTCGCTGACGTCAGCCTGAGTGGCGTCGTTGGTCTCGGGGTAGCGGTGGAACGACCGAAGTGGCCCGGACTACGAGCCGAGGTTCGCTACGGTCGCACGCTCACCGACTTCCTCGTGGACGCGCCGGTAAAGGGCAGCGTGAGTGGATTCGATGTCTCGCTCGGGTTCGTGTGGTAGCGGCGGGCGGGCTAACCCGCGCTTGCAGGCCGACCGAACGCTTAACAGCCTTGCCTCGCACGATCGTCAGCGTCTACACTACCGCGCCCAACCGCCTTGGTACTCTCCGCGATCGGGCGGCCCTCCGTTAGCTGCTTACCACTCAACCACCAAAAGAAAAAGCAATGTCCCGAATGATTTTCGTCAACCTGCCTGTAGCCGATTTGAAAGCATCTATGTCTTTCTACACCGCACTCGGCTTCACAAACAACCCACAGTTCACAGACGATACGGCTGCGTGCATGGTGTTGAGCGAGTCAATCAATGTAATGTTGCTCACTCACGACAAGTGGCGCACCTTCACAGCCCGCCCAATTCCTCCATCCTCGTCAAGCGAGGTCATGCTCGCAATTTCGTGTGCCTCCCGTGACGAAGTCGACGCTATGAACAAAGCGGCTGCGGAAAACGGCGGAACCGCCGACATCAATTCCGCACAAGACCTCGGATTCATGTACAACCGCAATTTGGCCGATCCTGACGGTCATGTTTGGGAGGCAATGTGGATGGACATGAACGCGATGTCATCCAGCGAATAGACACTGTACCAACGCAGCCAACAAGGCGCTCCAGCCGACCCCTCCGGCCTTCGGCCTCCGAGGCGGCTTAGCTCAACCGTTCTGCGGCCTCACCTCGTCGCCTGCATGGAGACTCAAACGAAGCGGTTCTTGCTTCGCGACTTTGCAGAGGCCGACCGCGCCGCCTTTCTAGACTAGGGCCTGTTAACACTTTTCTCGACGGGCCATTGCGGGCCATTCTGGTCCGTTTCAGCGTTGCGCTCGTCATCCGGGACCCCGCCCCGAACACCTCGCGCGTCTTGAAACGGCCTCAGAATGACCTCTCACTGACCTCGCGCCCTAATCGTTAACAGCCACTAACAAACAGACTCGCGCGCCCACTCTTTCTACGGTCCGGATGAGTTAGACCCAGAGCACGTCGTGCGGCGCTCCGGGACCCTTCGATAATGGGCGTCCGAGTGAGCACGGCTCAACGACTAACTCGCCATTGTGCAGTGGGCGGAACCTCGTGCGCTCGTCGGTTGCTGCGGGTTGCCCAGGAGCAAGGCCGGGCCGGGCAAAGCGGAACTCGGTGTGGAGCTCACCCACGTTTATTGAGGCCGCTACGGCTATGCCGTCGAAGCCGGTCGGCCGCTGCTTGATTTCGGGTTTGCGGAACCGGGTGTACCCACGATCTCCGGCTCGACCGTGAGTGCGAACGCCCGGGTTCAGCGGCTAGCGGAATGGTTCGGAGCGAAAGTAGAGCCGGTGCGCCCCGGTCGCTCGTGGATGAGAGACCATGGGTGGCGCGACGTGGACTGGCGTGTTATCAGGGATCAGTGGGGTCCGCCACGCGGCCATATACCCCGTGATGCAGGCCGATAGCACGCTTGAGCGCCTTGCCTCTTTCCGCGACCGAAACGTGATAGGTCTGGCGGAACTCCAGGATGCGGCAGCGTTACGTTCTTTCTATTCATCCCTTCCTTCCCCAGCCATGAGCCAGCACAAGAGCAAGCACCAGGACCCGAAAGCGCCGCAGCTGACGACCGCCTTCGGCCGCCCCGTCGCCGACAACCAGAACTCCGAAACGGCAGGCAACCGCGGCCCCGTTCTGATGCAGGATGTGTGGCTCGTGGAGAAGATGCACCACTTCAACCGCGAGCGCGTCCCCGAGCGGGTCGTCCACGCCAAGGGCTACGGTGCGCACGGCACGTTCACCGTCACGAACGACGTGGCGATGTACTGCAAAGCTGCATTTCTCTCCGAGGTCGGCAAGCAGACGCAGATGCTGGCGCGCTTCTCGACGGTCGGCGGCGAGAGCGGCTCGGCGGACTCGGCGCGAGACCCGCGTGGCTTCGCATTGAAGTTCTACACCGAGGAGGGCAACTGGGACATGGTTGGCAACAACACGCCGGTCTTCTTCATCCGCGACCCGCTCAAGTTCTCGGACTTCATCCACACGCAGAAGCGCGAGCCGGGCAGCCACCTCAAGCCCCACTGGCGGCGGTGGGATTACTGGAGCCTCTCGCCCGAGGCCATGCACCAGGTGATGATCCTCTACTCCGACCGCGGTACGCCAGTCTCCGCCCGCTTCATGGACGGCTTCTCGTCCCACACGATGTCGATGTGGAATTCCGGCGGCGAGCGCGTATGGGTGAAGTGGCACCTTAAGACCGACCAGGGCATCAAGAACTTCACCGCGGACGAGGCCACGCGCGTCGCGGGCGAGGACGCGGACTATTCGACGCACGACCTCTTCAAGGCCATCGAGGACGGCGACTTCCCGACGTGGACGGTCTTGATCCAGGTGATGACCGAGGTGCAGGCTGAGGAGTACAAGTGGCACCCGTTCGACCTCACCAAGGTCTGGCAGCACGCCGACTTCCCGCTGATCGAGGTCGGCCGGATGGAACTGAACCAGAACCCGGTGAACTACTTCGAAGAGATCGAACAGGCGGCCTTTCAGCCCTCGAACCTAGTGCCCGGCATCGGCATCTCGCCGGACAAGGTGCTCCAGAACCGCGTCCTCTCCTACGCCGACGCGCACCTCTACCGAATCGGCACCAACTTCCACCAGGTGCCGGTCAACCAGCCGCGCGGCTGCCCTTTCCACAACACCTATCACCGCGACGGCCCGATGCGCGTGGACGGAAACGGCGGCAACCAGGTCGATTACGAGCCGAACTCCTTCGGCGGGCCGCAGGCCAACAAGGAGAAATACGACGAACCGGCGATCCCTACCAACGGCGAGGGCAAGCGCTGGGACTGGTTCGAATGCGACGACCGCGACTACTTCGGCCAACCAAACCTGATGTGGAGCGAGGTTTTCGACGACGGCGAGCGGCGGCGGCTCGTCGAGAACATCGTAGGCTCGATGGAAGGTTCGCCCAAACGGATTCAGCTCGCCATGCTGCCGCAGTTCTACCTCGTCCACGAGGACTTCGGGCAGGGCGTCGCCGATGGGCTCGGCATCGACAAGAGTGATGTGCCCGATTTCCGCGACGTGCTTGCCAGCGGGGGAGTTAATCCTGTCTCGCCGTCGAATTCAACCCAGGGAACATCGGGAGATGGCGCTGCCCCGGCCGATGCCTACACCGGCCACGTCGTCAACGATGCCATACCCGAGCCGCCGCAACCGATGGAGATAGAGACCATCGAGGACTGACGATGCTACCGTTCGTTGCCCGATTCCAGGTTTTGTGCACAAACTGCCCTTCTGGCAAGGGGGATAAAACTTCTTCTGACACAGTCGAGAGAGATGCTACCACGGAAAGGAGGTGGGTGCGCCAACTCTTGGCTGACTTCGCCGAGACCGAGCCGTGAGCCAGAAGCTCCTATCGCTCGGGACCAGACCGCTCCCTCACGTGATCGCGTGGTTGATGGCCTTGAACTACGCGACATGACTACGCTCGCCGCTGCAGGTTAATAGCACGTGCACGCGTCCTTGCCTCGTAGACACGCTGGTGCCTACAATGCCCCGCTCCTTACGGCGGTCGTCGGCCTGCTACGGCTGAATGGCCCCTGTTCGGCGACGCCCAGACGCCGAAACCCGTTGCGGCAATAAGAGATGAATGTCGAAAAGGACTCGCTCCAGAAACCGGAAGTGCACCACGGCGAAGTCGGGCGGGTCGTGATGCTTTGGCGCTACCCTGTCAAGTCGATGGGGGCCGAATCGCTGGAAGAAGTGGACATCTCCTGGCACGGCTTGGCCGGCGACCGCCGCTGGGCGTTCATCCGGGGCGGCGTGGAACGTAGCGGGTTCCCGTGGTTGACGATCCGGGAGCGACCGGACATGGGCCACTATCGGCCGCGGTTCGAGAATCCCGACACGCCCGACACATCGGCCACGGTCGTGCGCTCTCCGGCTGGGCGCGACTTCGATGTCGTGGACGCTGCCTTGGCCACCGAACTGGGCCACGACGCGCGCGTCGCGAAACAGAATCGCGGCGTGTTCGACACCTTCCCCCTCTCGCTCATCACCACGCAGACGGTCGCCAGCCTGGGAGCGATGCTGGGCGGCGAGCTCGACATTCAACGGTTCCGGCCCAACCTGGTCGTGGAGGCGGCGGACGACGTGGCGTTTCCCGAGGATGCGTGGGTCGGGGCTGTCTTGCGGATCGGCGGCGCAAAGATGCGCGTCGACAAGCGAGACCAACGGTGCGCCGTCGTTAACGTGGATCCGGCAACCGCCCGGATTGACCCCTCAACGCTGCGCGCGATCAGCCGCGAGCGCCAGTCCTGCTTGGGCGTGTATGGCTCCACGGTCCAGCCGGGGCGCGTAGCCGTCGGCGACCCTGTCTGTTTCGACGGGTGAACGGCCATCAACCTCCTACCTCAACAGACCTTTGACCGCAACCGAACAGGTGTTACCTATACCTACTGCCTAAACAGCCAGGAGGTAAGCTTGAAGCCGAGTATTTCGACAGACGGTTGATATGCGGGAGATCTTTCCTCGATGTGCTCGTCAGGTTGACGATTCCGGTGGGTTCGGAGTCTGCCGACGATGAGAGGACATCGCGATGCGCTTAACTTTGCAGGAAAACATCATTCAATAAACAGAGGTCAATCCATGTCAACCAGCACCATCACGCTTCATCGCGTTCTTCGCGCAAGCCCGGAGCGTGTCTATCGAGCATTTTTAGATGCGGACGCCATGGCGAAGTGGCTCCCGCCGTATGGATTCACCTGCACGATCCACCACATGGACGCGCGGGTTGGCGGGACCTACAAGATGTCCTTCACCAACTTCGGGACACGCAATGCCCACTCCTTTGGTGGCGAATACATCGAACTTGTGCCCTTTGAAATGATTCGCTATTCGGATAGGTTCGACGATCCGAACCTCCCCGGAGAAATGCAGACGACGGTAACCTTGACTCCGGTCTCGTGCGGGGTTGAGCTCGATATTGTGCAGGAGGGGCTTCCGGAAGTCATCCCGCCGGAAATGTGTTATCTCGGATGGCAAGAATCGCTGGAGCAGCTTGCGCGGTTAGTCGAACCCGAAATTCCTGATTGACGACGTGACCAGTAACCCGCCACTCATGCCGAGCGGGATGCCTTTGGGATGCCGATAAACGCCCGATGGTGTTTGCCTTCCGACGGCAGACGTCCGTGCGTTCTCCCTCCGCGACGAGGACGTCCTATGGCATCTCTCGGCGTCCGGCACAAGAAACGTATCGCGCCTAGCTAGCTATCATTCGACTACTTTAATCGCCAATGATGGCGATATAACGCACAAACGCTTGATATCTCGACACAATTGACGATATATGAAACCGATTTAGATAGATTGCGTCAGAGAAGGCACCTATGGGAATCGACAACCTACATACGGACGAGGCAATCCTTCGCGAATTAGGCGAACGCGTCGCGCGCGCCCGGATTGAGAGCCAGCTTACCCAGGCCAATATGGCCGAACAAGCAGGCGTCTCCAAGCGAACCATAGAGCGCATCGAGGCTGGTACTTCCGCACAAATGTCGAGCATGCTGCGGGTTCTGCGTGCACTGGGCTTGCTTGAGGGTTTGAACCAGCTCGTCCCCGAGCCAGGCCCACGCCCCATGGAGCTTCTAAAACTAAAGGGCAAGAGACGCCAGCGCGCATCCACCCCCAACGTGGTGAGCGAGCCTAAAGCCCCTTGGACATGGGGTGACGACACATGAGCACGATTGCGGAAGTCAAACTCTGGGATCGAACAATTGGGGCGATATCGTTGGAGGATGGCAAGGATGTGGCGGCGTTCGAGTACGACGTGGGATTCACACAGAGCGGCATTGAGGTCTCGCCCCTGGTCATGGCTCTCTCGAATCGAGTGTACACGTTCCCGAATCTGTCGCGCGATGTGTTCCTTGGGCTTCCGGGCCTCCTCGCCGATTCCCTTCCCGACAAATTTGGGAACGCTCTGATTGACACCTGGCTGGCTACGCAGGGCCGTCAGCCCGGGTCCTTCAACGCGATCGAGCGGCTGTGCTACACGGGAAAGCGCGGAATGGGCGCACTAGAGTTCGTACCCGCGACAGGGCCACGTCCGCAGAATGCCGAGAAGATCGAGATAGCCCGACTGGTGGAGCTTGCGTCGGAAGTCTTGTCCAACCGCGGTGACCTTTCAAAATCGTTTGCAGGAATAGATCGGGAGGAATCCCTCAAGGACATTCTCCGCGTCGGAACCTCAGCAGGCGGCGCGCGCGCAAAGGCAGTGATCGCGTGGAATCGGGAAACGAACGAGGTACGTTCCGGGCAGATCGAGGCAGGCGATGGCTTCGATTACTGGCTCCTCAAGTTTGACGGTGTTGAGGGCAACAAGGACAAGGAACTTGACGACCCGCAGGGCTACGGCGTCATCGAATATGCCTACTACCTCATGGCGCTCGATGCGGGCATAACGATGAGCGAGTGCCGGTTGCTGGAAGAGAACGACCGCAAACACTTCATGACGAAACGCTTCGACCGGCTGGATGGCGGTGGAAAGCTCCACATGCAATCGCTAGGAGCGCTGGCCCACTACGACTTCAACCTAGCGGGGGCATACTCCTACGAACAGGCGCTCCTCATCATCCGCCAACTTGGTCTGCCGATGAGCGCCATCGAAGAGCAGTTCAGGCGGATTGCCTTCAACGTTATCGCGCGCAACCAGGATGACCACGTCAAGAATATCGCGTTCCTGATGGACAAGTCTGGAGCCTGGGCACTCTCCCCTGCCTACGATGTCACGTACAGCTACAACCCATCCGGCCGATGGACCTCCAGCCACCAAATGACGATGAACGGTAAGCGGGACGGCTTCACGATGGCCGACTTCAAGGCGTGCGCGAAAGCGGCCTCGATGAAGCGGGGGCGGGCTGAAGCCATTGTCCGGGAGGTGCAGGAGGTGGTCTCCGAATGGCCGAGATACGCAAATCTGGCGGGCGTCGCGGTGGAGTGGCTGGATGGGATTAAGACAGCGTTGAGACTGGACGTCGCCCGATAAATGGTCCGTTGTCGATATCATGTGATGATGCAGTCGTTTCGCTTCGCTCTCGTAGGTCAAACGGCAACTGCGTCTTTCCATGCATCCCTATTTCCATCATGCGGACCGAGCCGCTCGAGTACAACGTGACGAAACTCCCCGCAGCGACCGAGATTGACGGAATCTGGGAAAGACCAGCATGGCAGAGCATCGAGCACCTCGCTCTCGCTCACCACATGGGCGATGCGCCGGTTCATCGTCCCCATGTCGAAGCAAAACTCCTGTGGGACGACGATGCGCTCACCCTCATCTTTCGGGTTGCGGATCGCTACGTTCGAGCGGTCGCGGAAAACCATCAAGACCCCGTTTACAAGGACAGTTGCGTGGAGTTTTTCTTCACGCCGGGGCCGGATCTAGGGCTTTCCTACTTCAACCTTGAGATCAACTGCGGAGGTACGATGCTCTTTTGGTGGCATCCGAAAAACGAGGAAGCAATGCCCGTAGCCGCCGAGGATTGCGATCGAATCGAGATCGCGCACTCGCTTCCAAAGATGGTTGAACCCGAAATCAAAGAGCCCACGACATGGACGCTCGAATATCGCCTGCCCTTTGACATCCTCAGGAAGTACTGCCCTGCTGCCACAGATCCTGCTCCGGGTGTCATCTGGAAGGCCAATTTCTACAAGTGCGCCGATGAATCCTCCCATCCCCATTGGCTTACATGGGCGCCCGTCGATCACCCAACGCCCCGGTTTCACATGCCGGGATATTTTGGCGCACTGCTTTTCAAATAGCAGCCGAAATCCGCCTACGAGGTGCTCATCGCATGGGCTGTCTTGGATCCTCGCTTTTTGTACCGTACGTTTTGGGATGTCGCAACCGGATCGACATAGAACCATCTGTGCCTTGGCGCTCGTTGCGCTGCTGGTTCCAGCCAGCGCGCTCGCCCAGACGCCGCAAGACACACTCGACTGGCATCGATACTATCCGCTTGCCGTTGGAAATCTCTGGGAGTACCACGAGGAGACCAGCCATTTCGAAAACACGCGATACCACCTCGTCGCCGACACGACCGTAGGCGGTCGCCAGTATTTCGAGCGCGAAATTTCTTACCAGAACAGGCCGGTGTTCGGAGACGTCGTGTTCACCAGCACCGACTTCGTCCGGTATGACACGTCGGGCTTTGTCGTCTCTGTGGCCTCGCCGAGTAGCGATTCGCCCCCTGTCGATCCCTGTAGCGACGACGACTACTTCGAGCGCGACCTTCGCCTCGGCTTCGGCGCGCGCGTCGACTGCCCAACATCCTCAGGGGACTCCCTGTTCGTAGAGGGCGCTTATGACGAGATATGGACGGCGCCGGGAGGAGCCCCTGTTAGCGTGGCAGCCATCAAGACATTCTTCCTTGGTGGGCTCATCTACTCGGCATTCGTCGCGGACGTCGGCCCCACCGGAGCGGGAAATCTCTGGGGACCCCGGCTCCACTACGCGAGAATCGGTGGGGTGGAATATGGAACGCCTCTAATTGTCGTGGCCGTCGAGCCCTCCGCGCCAACTGCCAGTGATCTTGACGTGCGTGTACTGGGAAATCCTGTCCGGGACCGAGCCGATTTCGAGATTCATTCCGTGACAACAACGCAAGCATCTGCGGAGCTGTTTGATGCGGTGGGCCGCCGGCTCTGGAGCACGGCCCTGCTTCTTCCGCCAGGTTTGAGCCGCTTCGACGTCCCGGCGGACCAGCTCGGATCCGGCACCTACCTCCTGCGCGTTTCCCTCCACGACGGTAGCATGGCGTCGAGGCGATTCACGGTGGTCAGGTAGCGGACGGCTCGGCGTGAGACCCGCGAGATCGGGCACCACGTGCGCAGGATACAGGTCGTTGCGTGGACAGTCGGCGGCGTCCGAATTACCTTAGACGTTTGCTATCACAATGCTGGAGGGCACCTGAAATGAGCAAGATTCGGCTATTGGTTGGGACCAAGAAAGGCGCGTTCGTCCTGATGTCGGACGGCAAGCGTGAGAAGTGGGAGGTGAGCGGACCCCACTTCGGCGGCTGGGAGGTCTATCACATGAAAGGCTCGCCCGCGGATCCCAACCGCATCTACGTTTCGCAGTCCACTGACTGGTTTGGACAGGTGATTCAACGCTCCAACGACGGCGGCTTAACGTGGGAGCAGGTAGGCAACGACTTCCAGTACACAGGTGATCCGGGCACGCACCAGTGGTACGACGGCACGCCCCATCCGTGGGAGTTCAAGCGGGTGTGGCATCTGGAACCCTCCCTCACTGATCCGGACACGGTATATGCGGGAGTAGAGGATGCCGCTCTTTTCCGGACAACCGATGGCGGGAAGACCTGGAAAGAGCTGTCCGGGCTTCGCGGCCACGGCACGGGTCCAGCCTGGCAGCCTGGCGCGGGCGGGCTTTGCCTGCACACGATCCTTCTGCATCCGACGGATCCGCAGCGGATATTCGTCGCCATCTCGGCGGCGGGCGCGTTCCGAACAGACGACGGGGGCGAGAGCTGGCGTCCTATCAACCGCGGGCTCAAGTCCGAGTACATACCAGACCCCGAGGCGGAGGTCGGCCATTGCGTGCATCGCATCGCCATGCATCCTGCTCGACCGGATGTGCTGTTCATGCAGAAGCACTGGGACGTGATGCGCAGCGACGATGCCGGAGACTCCTGGCACGAAGTAAGCGGCAACCTGCCGACCGATTTCGGCTTTCCCATCGATGTCCACGCGCACGAGCCGGACACGATCTTTGTCGTTCCCATCAAGAGCGACTCGGAGCACTTCCCGCCCGAAGGGAAACTCCGCGTCTACCGCAGCCGGACGGGTGGGAACGAATGGGAGGCGCTGACCAACGGGCTCCCGCAGGAAGATTGCTACGTCAACGTCCTGCGCGACGCGATGGCGGTGGATTCGCTCGATGCCTGCGGCGTGTACTTCGGCACGACGGGCGGGCAGGTGTACGCCTCCACTGATGCCGGAGATAATTGGAACGCGGTCGTCCGAGACCTTCCGGCGGTGCTCTCCGTTGAGGTCCAGACGTTGGCGTAGCAACCACCTGAGTCCATGATTCGCGTCATCCTGCCCCAACATCTTCAGACGCTGGCGAACACCGGGAGAGAGGTAGCGCTTGAGGTTGAAAAGCCCGAAACGCTACGTTCGGTGCTCGATGCGCTGGAAGCTCGCTATCCGATGCTGGCCGGGACCATTCGTGAACACAGTTCGGGGAAACGAAGACCCTTCCTGCGATTCTTCGCGCTCGACGAGGACATTTCCCATGATCCCCCCGATTCCCCGCTTCCAGCCGAAGTCATATCGGGAGCGCAGCCGCTCATAATCCTGGGTGCGATCGCAGGAGGTTGAGCAGGAAACGGGATCGCGCTCGTGATGCCTTCCCGCAGGTATCAACCATTTTGCTCCGACAACCATTCGGCATCGTACGTCTCAAGCAGCCGGATCAGCCCATCTCGCCACTGGCCAATTGTGCCGTCGGAGCGGCGGCGAAGCCAGAAACCATAGGCCGTGTTGGCCTCGTACTTGGCGGTCCATTCGTTGTCCACTCGCAGCCCCGTCCGCGGAACGATCGTCTCGCTGAGTTCCGTGAATGCGAGGACGGAGAACCCGCCTTCATAGCTCTCGGCACCCTCCGGAATGGGCCCACCTGCGAGGAAGCTGGCGTAGTCGGAGAGGATTCCAGCGGGCGTTGAACCGGGGAATCCGTCCGCGGCCATATCGCTGAACGTCAGCAGGTAGATCCGCGCCAGTTGCCGGAGGTGGCCGTCGTAGATCGGCTGCGTGAGCGCGCGTAGCGCGGGACGTCCTTCTCCGACAATGCCGTTGTCAATCATCCACGCGACGAACGCCCGATTGTACCGACCAAAATCGCGCTCGCTGGACAGATCAAGTTGAAAGGATTCGCGATTGGCGGTATGTGGTCCGCTTTCAAAAACCTGCCCCCCTGCGCGTCCGAGCAGGGTTCTGGGGTGAACTACTTGTGCCGCGACGCAGGCAAGGCCACGAACGCCGAAATCTGGGAACCAGGTCCCGAAATCGGAATCGCACGGCGTGCCCTGCACGGAGGCGATCGGGGTCCCGGCATCACCCAACCCAACCCAGACGTCCAGCAAATCGGGCGTTAGATCTTCCGCGCTCGGAGGGCCGCTGCACGCCGCGACGCCGCACAGCAATGCAAGCGTGAGAATTCGTCGACGACCCATGGCGGTTCAGTTGGTGTTTCGGCAGCTATCTCCCGGACGCCCTGACTAGGTGCGCCACTAACGGAGAAGCGTGACGCGAGAAGTCTGCGTCCGGGATTGCGTCTCCATCATGAAAACGTAGACGCCCGACGGCAAGCCTTCCGCGGACCAGCGGACAACTTTCGCTCCTTCTGGAGTGACTTCATCCAGCAGGACGGCTACTTCCCGCCCGAGCACATCGAAAACTCGGAGGCGCACGTGTTGCGGCTCATCCAACAGGAGGCGGAGCGTGGTCTCTCCGCGAAAAGGATTGCGCGTTACGACAAAGTCTGCCGAATGGCCGCCTGGAACTTCGTTCGCAACAGTCCCGACGGATTCATAGAAGTACAGCCGATCTTCGATCTCGTCGATGCCGGTTATTTCCATGGTGCCGTCGTTGTCGCGATCGTGGATAACCGCGCACGAGCCCGCGCCGTTCACCGATAGGGTCTCGGCGAGCGAAAACGCACCGGATCCGTCGTTCTTGAGCACATAGAAATCGCCGGTGGAAAAGTTGCTCGAGACCATGTCCAGATCACCGTCGCCATCCAGGTCTCCGAGATCGATCGCTATCGTAAAGCTGCCGGACGCAACGCTCGTGGTCGATGCCAAACCGCCCGCGCCGTCGCCGAAGACGACATCTACGGAATTGCCGTTCGATCCGGCCGACGCCACATCGGCGTCGCCATCGCCATCAAGGTCGCCGACAACGACCATCCAGGGAGATCCGGCCGTGTCTATGCGATCGGAAAACGCGAAACCGCCGTTGCCGTTGCCGAGCATCAGGATGATCTCACGGCTGCCAATTGCACCCACAAAAAGGTCCATGATCCCGTCGGCGTTGGCGTCCGCCGAAGCCACAGCCCTCTCTCCCGATCCACCCGCATCGAAGCCCGTGGCCGCATCGAACGTTCCGTCCCCGTTCCCCTGGAAATACGACAGCGTCCCAGTCGCCTGGTTGGCTGAAACGATGTCTTCGTGGCCGTCGCCGTTGGCGTCAAGCACGGCGAGGCCGCGAATCTGGTTACCGGTGGCCTGGTAGGACGTGATCGATGGAAAACCTCCCGTGCCATCGCCTATCATGATGCTCAACCTGTTGTTGTTGCCATTCCCAACGGCGATGTCGATGTTCCCGTCCGCGTTGAAATCGCCGCCCTCATTTGTACTTGGCAGAGAGCCATTCGGAAGCGGGAAGGTCGTGAAGTCCGAATACGTGCCGTTTCCCTGATTTAGCAACACCCGCACGTCGACCGGAGCTTCGTTGGGCACGGCGAGGTCGCTCCAGCCGTCGTTGTCGAGATCGCCCGCGTAGGCGCCATAGCTGATGATGTTGCCCTCCCCGGGCTCGCGGAGACTAAGAAAAGACACCTCCTGAAAAGCGAGTTCGGACAAGGCTCTCGATGCCGTCCAGAACGCCCAGGAATAGGCGTGATCCAGCGGAGTCCCACCTGCGTCCGTGATCGCCTTCGACAATCGAACCGTGACCGACTCGCCCGACGCGCAAGGCTGATTCAAGACGAAGCGGATCCTCCGGTTTCCATCCTCGAAGGAGATAGTTCCCGCAGCGGGGCCAGACCATCTCCCGAAAACGTTAAAGCTTGTGGAGGTTACCGTCGCGGGGTTCAGCGCTTCGTCAAACTGAACGATGATGTCGCTGTCTACATCAGCCCCAATAAAAGCGGCTGCCGGCGAAACGGAGATGACAGAAGGTGCCTGAGCAAGCAGCGGCACGGCGAAAAGAACGGTGGCAAGCAGAAACAGGAATCGCATGGGAATATCAGGATGTGGAATCGTGCAATATCGGGGGAAGCCTTGCGGAATACCAGTCCGTCGAAACGCGATCATTCGCCATCGGCCTCGTCATCCATCGGAGCGGCTATCGCCGTTCCAGGCTTGGCTAGCGGAATGGTGATATCAATCTCCTGCACATCGCCGAGGACGGACATCGGCTCAGAAAAATCTCCCGCATTGCCAAGAATGAGGATGTGGGCTTCGTCGGGATGGAGAAAGCGTTGTGCCACGCGCTGAACATCTTCGGAGGTCACGGCCTCGACGCCTGCCTTTATTTGTTGGACGAAATCGGACGGGTAGCCGTAGTAGGCGTACGTCATTTGGCGGTTCAGGACTTCCTGCTTCGTGTCGAAGTTGAAGACGAACGAGTTGAGGTAGGCTTCTTTGGCCTGGTACAGTTCTTCCTCGGACGGCGCGGTCGTCCGCATCGAAGTGATCACCTCCTGCATCGCACGGACGGCGTCTGTGGTGCTTTCGCTCTTCGTAAACGTGCCCGCGTAGAACACCCCGGGCGTCTCGTAATCCGCCGAGTAGTTGCCCCAAACAGCGTAGGCCAGTCCAAGGTCCGTGCGAACGGTTTGGAACAGGCGGCTGGAGAAACCGCCGCCCAGGATCTCATTCATCACGACCACCGAAAAATAATCCGGATCGTCCAGGCGGATCTCGCCGGGATGCCCGATGAGCACCGTACTCTGGGTCACGTCGTCCTTTTGGACGAAGTGCAGCGTGCTCTCGCGTGCCGTATCGACGGGAGGCGGCTCGGGCCGTTGGAAGGCGTCCGCTGGTTGCCATCCGCTGAACGCCTCTTGAATCTTGTCGGCCATCTCGGTCGCGTCAAAATTACCCCAAACGGCCATTGACGTGTTGTTTGGGTGGAAATATTGCGCATGGAACGCCTGCAAGTCTTCGCGCGATATGGCATCTATCGTCCAGTACTCGGTGCCGCGCGCGTACGGGCTATCGGCTCCAAAAACCAGCTTGAAAAGCTCGCGCGTAGCAATGCTCTGAGGGTTGTCGTTGCGCCGCGAGATCCCGCTCTTGGCCCGCGTCCTGGCCAGCTCAACCTGGTCGGCATCGAACGCGGGGTTCATGAGCACATCGGCGAATAGCGGCAGAACAGTATCGAGGCTTTCCGAGAGCGTGGACATGAAAGCAAATCCGGAATCGTCGCCGATCTGCGTCTCGATGGTCGCGCCGACATTCTCCAGGGCGAGGTTCAGCTCCTCGGGAGTCATCGAAGTCGTCCCACCAGCACGCATAACAGAACCCGCGATTCCGGCGAGGCCAATTCTGTCCGCCGACTCCCAAACAGAACCGGCACCGATCCGCGCCGAAATGCTCACCATCGGCAGGGAGTGGTCTTCCGCGATGAAGAGCTTGAGACCGTTGGGCAGTTCTACCTCTTCGACATCGGGCAACGCCACGTCACGCAGCTGGGGAAATTCCAGGGCCGTGACGTCAAATTGTTCAATAGGAGGCGCGATGTTCGGCGCATCGTCGGCGACCAGCAAGATTTCCTGCGGAGCAGTAGATGCACAACCGGCAACGGCGAGGAGCAGAAAGATGTGGGAAAGGCGGTGCATTGTTTGTGTGGGATTAAACTTTGTTAGACGTGCGTGGCATGTAAGTAACTACGTAGTGCGTGTCGCGCGAAGAACCGAAATTGGCGCAGTCTGTCGCATCCAATACGAAATACGAAATACGCAATACGGAACATGACTCACAAGTCCTCATCATGCTCGGGATTCCGAATAATCGCCACCGAGCGGTTTGCGGAACGAAAAGTCTCGGCGGCAACACGTTGGACGTCGCCGATGGTCACCCGGTCGATGGCGTCGAGCTTGCGGAACAGGTTCCTCCAGTCGCCGGTGAGGGCGTGCTCCTGTGCGATCTGGCCTGCCACTCCGCTGTTCGATGCCAGCCCACTAATGAAATCAGCCCGGGCCCGCGTTTTCGCTCGGTCCAGTTCTCCCTGTGTCATGCCGTTCTCGACGAGCTCGTTAACGACGGCGTACATCGCGGACTCGAGGCTGTCCGGCGACACGCCCTGGTTCGGGGCCGCGTAGAGCAGAAATAGTGTGGGGTATTTGTCGCCGGGGAATGTGGGGATGGAGGTTGCGAAAAGCGCCAGCTCGGTTTCAACGAGCGCATGGTGCATCCGGCTCGTGCGACCGGTCGAGAGCACATCGTCCAGAACCGTGAACGAGGCATCAGACGGATCGTAGCTGCTCGGGCGGTGGAACGCCGCGATGAAAAGTGGTTGGGCTTGTTCCACGAGCACCACGCGCCGCTCGCCAAGTTGCTCGGGTTCAACCGTGACGACCGGTGGCGCTTCCGGTTTTTGCGGGAGGCGCCCGAAATACTGCTCGGCCATTCGCGCCGCCTCCGCAGGATCGACGTCCCCGACGAGTGCAATCGTGAGGTTGTTGGCCGCATAGTAGGTGTCGAAAAACGCTTCCGCTTCCGTGCGCGAGATGCTCTCCAAATCAGACATATGCCCGACGGTCGGCTTGCCATACGGATGCGCTTTGTACGAGAGCGTCAGCAGCTCCTCAATCAGCCGCCCTTGCGGGTTAGATTCCGTCCGCATCCGGCGCTCTTCCATCACCACGTCGCGCTCGGTATAGAACTCGCGCAAAACCGGGTTCAGAAAGCGGTCGCTTTCGAGCGCAAACCACAGTTCCAGCTTGTTCGATGGGAGGCTGTACATGTAGCCGGTCTGGTCGGCAGATGTGAATGCGTTGAGCCCAACCGCCCCATTGCGGCTCACGAGCTTGTCAAACGCGGCTTCCTCCAACCAAACCTTCGCCGAGTCAATGTGGGCGCGGAACTCCGCTTCGAGCTGGCCAAGCTCGGTTTCCGACGCACGTCCAAGCCGCGCCGCACGGTAACGTTGATAGGCGGATTCCTCCGCGTCCAGCGCGGCAAGCTCGGCATCGATGTCTTCGCTTCCGATGCTCGTCGTGCCTTTGAACGCCATGTGCTCGAACATGTGGGCGATGCCAGTTTGCCCGGCAGGTTCGTTCACGCTGCCAACATTGGCGTAGGTGAAGAAGGAGACAACCGGGGCGTCGTGGCGCTCAACAACGATGATCGTCAGCCCGTTGTCGAGCTCGATCTCTGTGACGGATTGCTCGAATGTTTCGAGCAGAGATTGGGCGTTGGTCGGACTTCCGAAAAGAAGAGCTACAAGCAGTGCAAAAGGAATGCTTCGTCGAGTCATAGTCTGACGTGATTAGAGAGTGCTGAGCGGGCTAGAACGAGGAGACCGAATCCACATCCATCAGGATCCGGCGATCTGGATCGATTTCGATACTCGGGCGGGGACCATTGATACTCCCGGTGCCACCGGTCATACTTATTCGGCGGCGCGCGTTCCCCCAGGCAACTTCAATCGGGAGGTCGAACGTTTGCCCGTCCGACAGCACACCTTCTGGCAGAACCCATCGGAAGTTTAACTCGCTACCGTCGGTGGTAGCCTCGAGGCGAGGCAGCACCGGCTGGCGCAAGTAGACTTCAAAAATCGCGCGGAGGTCCCTTCCACTTTCTTCCTCGAATGCGGCCTGTACGTCATCCGTGGTGATGAAATGATTGGCCGAGCCGTCCGTCGCCTGCTCCAGCTCAGGATTCGGATACATGATCCGTCGCAACGCCCGAAAGAACGCTTCGTCGTCGTCCATCAGGAAGCGGAGCGTGTGCAGGAACCAGCTTCCCTTGAAGTAGATGTCGCCGTTGAAGCCGCCGTCGGGAAGGTTGTACATCTCCTTTGTCGAACGTGACTCTCGTGGCGCAACGGCCAAAGCATTGCTGATGCGTCCGCGGACGGTGGCGATGTACGCGAGATACGCGGCTTCGGGGTCCTCGCCGTTTCGGCGGGCGATGTCCTCGGCGTAGAGCGCCTCCGAGTAGTTTGCAAAACTCTCGTGGATCCAGAAGTCATTCCAGTCGGGCGCGGTGCCGAGGTTGGCCCACCACTCGTGCGCCAACTCGTGGAAATGCAGCCAGTCGAAGCCATACTCGTTGTCCTCGAATGAGGAGCCGTACGCGATGAGCGACTGGTGCTCCATCCCCAGATACGGCGTGTGCAGGACTTTGTAGCCATCGGCGCGAAAGCCATAGGGGCCGAACGTGCGCTCCAGAAAATTGAGGGCGTCAAGGAAACCTGGGAGTTGGCGGCGGGCCTCTTCCCTCTTTTCTGGCAGAACGTAGAACGTGACGGGCATCGAGTAGTCGTAAGGACTCTCATACGACGCCGTCACCTCCTCGTATGGCCCGATGCCAAATGAGACGCCGTAGTTATTGATGGGCGTTGAGACGAACCATTCTTCCGAGGCTGTTCGGGGACGTTCAAATTGGCTTTCGAGTCGACCGTTTGCGATTGCGCGAAGTCCAGCAGGTACCGACAGCGAGATCCGCATCGAATCCGGTTCATCAGAAGGGTGGTCTTTAACAGGCCACCACAAATCAGCGCCCTCACCCTGACACGAGACGGCAATCCAGGGTTGGCCGTCAACCGTTTCCGCCCAAGTGAACCCGCCATCCCAAGGTGGGCGAGCTGCTTCTAATGGAACACCATGATAATGAATAGTGACCTCGAGCCTTTCCCCTCGTTCGTACCTCCGCTCAAGCTCGGCCGTGATAACTCCATTCCTATGCTCAAACGGAATAGGCATCGAGCCGCCATTGGAGATGGAATTGCGATTGAAAGGTCGAGGAACAGTCACACCTTCGACCGTCAGCGCCTGATCCAGATCGAGTACGAGCGTACCCAACGGTTCAAGCACCTCCGCCTGCATGGTTAGAACGCCTACCACCTCCTTGAACTCCGGGTTCACCGAAAGACCAAGATCATAAAACGTCACATCGAACGCGGCCTGCTCGGGCTTCAGAGGTCCACCAGACGTATTGCCCGATCCACCGTATTGCGCGCGTGCCGGGCTAGCGAGCGACCAAGCAACGAGCGCGAACAGGAGGAGACGAGACATGACCGACACAGAAGTGGGCGAGCAGAATGGCACGACAATATCGCCCATCGCCGAACCGAAATCCCCTCTTGAGGGGATAGCCGTCAGGTGGGATTCCGACAATCTTGGCGTCGATTCCTCATCATAACCATTCGTGACCATGACTCGATACACAACAACGCTTTTCGCCCTGGCCCTTCTGTTTTCTGCGTGTGATAGTGGAAATGGTGGAGGCGGGCCCGGCGGTGCGTGCGACAGCGGCAGTATGACCGCCACGGTGGACGGCCAGTCGTTCACAGCCGAGTGCGTCGTCATCGACATCAGCAACAACACGCTGACCATCACCGGCATCACAAATTTTGATGGCTCGGATGGCCCGACGCAACGCCAGATCAACATTGGCGGCGTGAATGCACAACCTGGTGCGCAAACTCCGTTGACCGCTACCTACAGCGAAGCCGACGCGTCCGACCCGACGGGTGGTTTGAATTGTTCGGTCTCTTCTGTTATCCCCGGAGCAAACTCCACGATCAACGTCAATGCGATCGACGGGAGCAGCGCCAGCGGGACCTTCTCGTTTGAGGCGATGTGCTTCATGGGCACGCAGCCAAGTGGATCCATAACGGCGATGAACGGCATGTTCAACATCTCGGAATAACCCGTCAATGCCGGGGCCGGGCGAACCCAAGTCTGCGAGCGAACCGGACGACCGTGGTGGGCGTCCGGTTTGTTTGCGTTCGAACGCTGCCACGGACCAGGTGAATTGACCTTGCAACCGGAGCGCACCGTTGGATCTGAAGGCCCGGCGTAGTATGCGACGTCCCGTCCGTCCGTCTCCGTGCTCCGCTCGCTCGTCCTCTGCTTTGCCTTCGTCGCGCCGGTCGCCGCGCAGGGCATTGCGGCGGTCCACGTCCGCATCGACAACGACTTCTTCGCCTTGCGCATTGGTCAGCCGCTGATGGACTTCGACTACACGTCAGGGCTCGAAGTTGGGGTCGAGATTGATCGAACGCCCCCATGGGCCGTGCGAATTCTTCCGTACGAGGCCGAGCAGGTGACCACGCGTTTTCATATCGGCCAGGAGATTTACACGCCGCGAAGCCGAGGCGGGCGGATCATCCCCGGCGAGCGTCCGTTCGCCGGATGGCTTTACGGCGCGGCGTCCCTCCACGCCGAATCCGCGACAACGTTTCAGGATTTGCGGCTTGAAGTGGGTGTGGTGGGTCCGCCTGCGCTCGCAGAGGAAACACAGAACGGCCTGCATGAATTGTTCGGCTTCGAGGAGCTCGTCGGATGGGAGAACCAGTTGCCCACGGAGCCGGGAATCGTCGCTACCTATGATGTGGGGCGCCGAATCCGTCTCTCACGAGAAGGGAACTCTCGCGTCGAGTTCAGGCCCGCCGTTGGCATCGGACTTGGAACGAAATGGAGCGGAATGACTGGGCGCGTCCAACTGATTGCCGACCACCGGGCACTGTCTCTTTTTGCGGGATTTCAAGGCGAATGGGTCTGGCGGAACGAAATCCTCGACGGCACCGCTTTCCGCGAAAGCCTGAGCACCCCGAAGATTCCAGTCGTCGCACAGATCGACTACGGTGCCAGTCTCCGACTCGGCCAATTTGAGGTGACCGCCCGGTTCGTCGCGCGCAGCCGCGAGTACGACGGCCAACCGAATTCCCATCAGTACGGATCGCTAGCGGCGTCCTATTATTTCTGAGCGCTATTTGACGGTGCTGCCTGGCTCTGCTTCAGTAAAGACCGGAAGGAACTTGCCGTCGCGGTCCTCGGCGAAGAGCAGCATCCCCTGGCTTTCGAGCCCACGAATGCTACGCGACGCGAGGTTGGCGACGACGATCACGTTCTTCCCGACCAGATCCTCCGGCTCCACGTGCCCCCGAACGCCCGCCAGTATCTGCCGCTGCTCGAAGCCCAGGTCGATGTCCATGCGAAGCAGCTTGTCGGCGTTGGGATGGGGTTCGGCGGCGAGAACTCTGCCCGCGCGGAAGTCCAGCTTGGTGAAGTCGTCGAAGGCAATCGTGTCTGCCAGCGGGGCGTACGGCGTCTCCTCAGATTCTTGCGGATTCTCGGCAACGGCTTCGGATGCTAGAGCGCGTTCTTCCAACAATGCACGCTGCGCTTCCACCGCGGCATCATCAATTTTCTCGAATAGGATCGCGGGCTCTCCAAGCGCATGGCCGGGTAACAGAAGTGAATAGCCCGCATCACCCCAGATTATCGGCGCGTCTGCCCCTCCTGGCTCGCTCGACTTTACCCCTTCGAGGTTGAGCATTTCCCGAACACGCCTGGCGCTGTGCGGCAGGATCGGGTCCATCAACACAGCCAGCGACGCGCACAATTGCAGCGCGATGTGGATGGTGTTCGCGGTGGCCTGTGGATCGGTTTCGCGGGTTTTCCAGGGCTCTGCATCGTTGAAGTACTTGTTGCCCAGGCGAGCCAGCGCCATGGTTTCCTGCACGGCCTCGCGCATCCTGAAATGTTCGTACGCCGCCCCAATTCGGTCGGGGAAACCTTCGAGCGCATCCAGAACAGCCAGATCGTCGTCGCTCGGATCGACGAGACGCGGAACCTTGCCATCCGCAAACTGAACAGCAAACGACAACGCGCGATTGACGAAGTTGCCGAGCACATCGGCCAATTCGCCGTTGACCCGCGCCTGAAAATCAGCCCAGGAAAAGTCCGTGTCCTTTGTCTCGGGAAGCGCGACCGCTAGACCATATCGCAGCACATCGGCAGGAAAGGCATCGAGTGCTTCGTGGACCCACACCGCCCATCCTCTGCTGGTCGACAACTTTTTCCCTTCCAGATTCAGGAACTCATTGGCGGGGACGTTTGCGGGCAGCGTCCACTGCGGTCCATTGAGGTCGGCCTCGTTGTGCGCCATCAGCAGCGCCGGGAAAATCAGCGCGTGGAAGACAATGTTGTCCTTCCCGATGAAATGCAGAAGGGTTGGCTCCGTGCCGTCTTCGTGGATCTGCCAGTAACGACGCCACAGTTCGGCGTCGCCTTGTTGGATCGCCCACTCTTTCGTGGCCGAGATGTATCCAATCGGCGCATCAAACCACACGTAGAGCACCTTGCCCTCCACGTCGCCGTCGACGCCCTCGGGCACGGGGACGCCCCACGGGAGGTCGCGTGTCATCGCGCGCTCCGAGAGGCCATCGTTGAACCAGCTTCCCACCTGACCTCGCACGTTGGGTTTCCAGTCGGTCTTGGTTGCAATCCAGTCCTGCAACCTTGGTTGCAAATTGCCCAGCGGGAGATACCAATGCGTGGTCTCGCGAGTCTCCGGCTCTGCGCCCGAAACCGCGCTCCGGGGATTGATTAGTTCGGAGGGCGAGAGCGAGGAGCCGCAGTTCTCGCATTGGTCGCCGTAGGCATCCTCGTATCCGCAAATGGGGCACGTCCCGCGCACGAACCGATCGGCCAGAAAGAGCCCGGCTTCGGCATCGAAAAGCTGTTGTTGCGCCTTCTTGTTAAACATCGCCGCACTCTCCAGCGCCAGGAAGAAGGCCTGGCTGGTCTCGCGGTGGATATCGGATGTTGTCCGCCCGTAGTAATCGAACGAGATTCCAAGACCTGCAAAAGCAGTCTGAATCTGCTCATGGTAGTGATCCACAATAGTCTGCGGCTCCACGCCTTCTTTCATGGCCTGCAAAAAAATCGCGGCGCCGTGCTCGTCCGATCCACAGATGAAAACGATTTCCTGCCCCTTCAATCGCTGGTAGCGAACGTACATGTCCGGCGGCAAATACGCCCCCGCCACGTGGCCGATATGGAGCGGACCATTCGCGTACGGGAGCGCGGCGGTAACGAGGATGGGCGTGTCGGCCATGCGTAGTCGGTGGGGTGAGCCCAGAAGCTACGGCGAGGGGTTGGCCAGGAGGTGGAATCGGGTTAGAGGTTGGCTGCTCCTCTATAGACCGCCCCTTCTCTGAGTGAGGTCACGGCGCAGCGGAGTGGGGGTGTGCGACGCAAAGACGAGAAGTGTCAAACAAAGAATCGAGCACCTCGCTGGCTTGCAACACACCCTCCGCCTCGCAAGCTCGGCACCTCCCTCGGGGAGGGAGGAGATCGTTGATCAGCCTAGTTCCCTTCCAACGACGACCCTGGAGCGAAATACAATCGCTTGGATCCGTTCTCAATAATCAGCCAATCGCCACGCGTGTGGTACGTGGAGACGTCACCAATCAGTTGATCGAGTTCGGGCCGACCAGCCGCGCAGGCCATCCGGGTACAGGCCAAATTCTCCAGCGTCAGCCGACCATCTTCGGCTCTGTACGTGCCGTTGCAACTGTTGCATGACCGGATGCTGATGCTGGCTTCGTCGATGAAATGGAGGCCATCGGGTGGCAGAGTAGTCAGGCTGTCGGTTCCTTCCACGAGGATGCGGAGCTCCCAATCGGTGCCTGCCAGAGAATTGTCCAAGACGCCCGAGGAATTTTCTACAGCGTCCGCCGGATCTTGCGGCGCGTCCTGCGTCGTGACACATGCTCCGACAAGAAAGGCGGCGAAAAGGGTTGCAGAGGCACGCATGGCGGTTGGGAGTGAGAGCATCCTTAACCTACGACGCGCGCTGGACACGGTGTTCCCTCGCTGATCGGCCGCAAGGGAATCGCCGCATTTTCACGGCAGGCCGGGACGCCGGGTCCGTACTTGGCAGTTTCACTACGCGGTCTTCCCATGCTCGACCCTCAGTTCGTTCGCGATCACCCTGACCTGGTCCGCGCTGCCATACTAAACAAAAAGGTCGGCGGGGCAGATCTCGTGGATCGCGCCCTCGAAGCCGACGAGAAACGCCGGGCTTCGCTGACGGAGCTGCAGATGATTCAGCAGCGGCTGAACCAGGCAAGCGAGAGGATCGGCCCGTTGATGAAGGAAGGCAAGCGCGACGAGGCCGCGCCACTGCTCGAAGCCTCGGCAAAACTGAAGGAGGATCTGAAGGAAATCGAGGAAGCGGCCCGCGAGCACGAAGAGGCCTTCAACAAATTGATGCTCGAGATCCCCAACATCCCGCACGAAACCGTGCCGGCAGGGATGACGCCAGAGGACAACCAGACCATCTTCGAATGGGAAGAGATGCCCGCTTTCGATTTTGCTCCGATGCCACACTGGGAGTTGGCCGCGCAGCACGGCCTTATCGACTTCGAGCGTGGCGCCAAGGTTACGGGAGCGGGCTTCCCGTTTTACATCGGGAAAGGCGCCCGACTCCAGCGGGCGCTGATCCAGTTCTTCCTCGACCTTGCCGGTGAAGCGGGCTACACGGAGATGCAACCGCCCCTCGTCGTCAACGAGGCCAGCGGAATTGGGACGGGGCAGATTCCGGACAAGGAGGGGCAGATGTATGAAGCCGAGCAGGATGGTCTGTACCTCGTCCCTACAGGAGAAGTCCCCGTCACGAACTTCCACCGCGACGAGATTCTGGACGCAACCGTCCTTCCGATCAAGTACGCTGCCTACACGCCGTGCTTCCGCCGCGAGGCGGGCTCGTACGGCAAGGACGTGCGGGGCCTGAACCGGCTGCATCAGTTCGACAAGGTGGAGTTGGTCCGGTTTGTCCATCCCGACGAGAGCTACGAGCATTTGGAGCAACTCCGCGACGACGCCGAGCGCGCCGTGCAGAAACTCGGTCTCCCCTACCGCCGCCTCCTGATGTGTACCGGCGACATGGGCTTTACGCAGTCCAAGAAATACGACCTCGAAGTCTGGAGTGCCGGGCAGGGCCGTTGGCTTGAAGTGTCCTCAATCTCCAACTTCGAAGCCTTCCAGGCTCGCCGCGCCAACATCCGCTTCCGTCCCGAGGACGGCGGCAAGCCTCAATTCGTGCACACACTCAACGGCAGCGCACTGGCCCTCCCGCGCATCGTGGCAACAATTCTGGAGAACAACCAGCAAGCGGATGGAAGCATTGCCATCCCGGAAGTTCTTCGGCGGTACACGGGATTTGATTCGATCGGGTAGGCAACCGCAGAAGGATGGCACCGTCCGCCGTAGCGACGTCGAACGCTACGTCGCCAGACTCCCACGTCGCCTCCCGGCGAACACCGATGGCCTGGTTTTGTGTCACAGCGTTGCGCCACGCGACGCGCTCAGTGGTTGGTTCTCAGGCTGTCGTGCTACAAAGCCGAGCGGCGTTCTCAGTGAACCATAAGGAAACACTAAACCTTGAGTAACTAACCGGCCGATTGATGCGTCGTAAGTTGAGCATTGGTGATGGGGAGCCGATACTCGAAACGGCAGCTCGTACCAAGAACTGTTTTGCCATGGACCGTCCAACATTTTTCCGTCCCGCTGCCCGCCCTTCCCTTTCGGACCCATCGGTTGGGCCCCCTTTCGAGTTTATGCCGGGGCAGTTTGCGGATCTCCGGATGCCGGTCAAGTGGGGTTACCAGGCCGACCATGGCGATCCGGAGGATGACGGCCGAACGCGTAATCCGCTCCGGATCGGCGGTGGTTTGGAACCCTACGTCCCGACCGCTGAGGCCCCGTGGAACGAGAGCCGGGCCTATCATCTGCTCCGTCGAACCGGATTTTCACCGACCCTTCCCGAGGCAGCTACCGTCCTCGGAAATACGCCCGGCGCTGCGGTCGATGCGATTGTGGACGCGGCGCTCTCGACGCCACTCCCTTCGATACCAACCTGGTACGACAACCACATGCCCCTCTACGACGCCCCGGATGAGGAGTGGCAGATCTACATAGAACAAAACATCGGCTGGCTGGAAGAAACGCGGGACGAGGTAATTCGCGAGCTATTGGTCTGGAGGACGGCTGGAACAAACCTGCGCGAAAAACTCGCCTTGTTCTGGCACAACCACTTTGTGACCGGACTGGAATCGTACTTCCACGCGCCATGGCTCTATAGATATTGGGCGCTGCTGCGGACGCACGGGCTTGGAGACTTCAAGCAGTTCGTCCACGATATGGGCACATCGCCCGCCATGCTCATCTACCTCAACGGCGTCGAGAACCGCGTTGGCAACCCGAATGAGAATTACGCCCGGGAACTGTTGGAGCTATTCACCATGGGCATATCGGGCCCCGGCGGCTCGGCCAACTACACACAAACCGACATCGCGGAGCTTGCGCGCGCCCTGACCGGCTGGGGCATCGATGTCTACGGAACGCAGGAGGCCGTGCTGGTACCTCAGTGGCATGATTACGGGCAAAAGACCATTTTCGGCCAAACAGACAACTTTGGCTACGACGACATCGTGCCACTTCTTTTCAACCAACGCGGCGTCGCAATAGCGCATTTTGTTTGTCGTGAGCTCTATCAGGAGTTCGTCTACCCATTCGCCGATGAAGATATCGTGGCCGCAATGGCCGATATCCTGATCGCGAACGACTATCAGATCGAACCTGTCGTGCGGACGCTGCTGAAGAGTGCCCATTTCTTCGACGCGGCAACAATAGGCGCGCGGGTGAAGAGCCCCGCCGAATTATTTCTAGGCGAATGCCGTGCGGCGGAGTTCGTACAGCAGGAGTTCATGGAGGAGTACTTGTATTACTTCTGTTACGAAAATGGCCAACGCATTTTTGATCCACCAAACGTATCTGGCTGGCCGGGCCACCGTGCCTGGATAGACACCAGCACTCTCTCCTTTCGGTGGCTCTTCTGCGAGGGCCTTCTCTATCAGGAACAGACGTTGCAATCCCTCGCGCTTTCTTTTCCGCAGCCCTTCAATGCGGCGAGGCTGACGGAAGATATCGCCGCCTACCTGCTGGCCGTACCGCTGGATCAGGAGCTAATCGACTCACTGATAGAAGTTCTTCTCGATGGTCTGCCCGATTATGAGTGGGACCCACTCAATCCGGGCGCTGAAGGCAGGCTGTTTGGCCTCTTCAACCAGATTTTTCGCCTTCCGGAATACCAGCTGGCGTAGCCGAGACTGCCATGTGCGACCGACACGTCCAATCGACGTCCGCCGACCGAGCCATTGCCCTTGAACAAGGCGAGGCGCACAACCATGATCACAACGCTTGGTCTCGCCGGGATTTCCTGGTTAGTTCTGGGCTGGCTGCCGTCGGCGGAGCAATGTTGGTGGGTGCATCGCCAGTCAGGGCGTTGGCGCGAACGTCGCTGCTTGAGCATCTGCGCTTGCTCGAAACGGATCGCGTGCTCGTGCTTATTCAGCTGGGCGGCGGCAACGATGGCCTCAACACGATCGTGCCGCGGACGAACGACATCTATTACAACGCCCGACCGACCCTGGCAATCCCTGCCAATCAGACCATTCAGCTGGACTCGGCGAACGACTTCGGAATGCATCCTGCAATGCAATCGTTGGAACCGGTTTGGGGCGATGGCCACATGGCGATCGTTCAAAGCGTTGGCTATCCGAACCCCGATCTGTCCCATTTCAGAGGGACCGACATCTGGCTGTCGGCTTCGAATTCCGATGAGTATCTGGAGACCGGCTGGGCTGGGCGTAGCCTGGAATTAATGTTTCCAGACTTTGCGACGACGCCGCCGGAGTTCCCTCCAGCCGTTCAGGTAGGAACGTCGAATCCCCTGCTCTTCCGAGGCTCGGATTTGGGTTATGGGATGGCGCTCTACGACACGGAATTGTTCCTGGACATCGTCGAGGGCGGGCAGGCGTATGATCCTCAGGATGTGCCGGATACGCCGTGGGGCGACGAACTTGCATTCGTGCGTACGATCGCAAACGATTCCTTTCGGTACGCGGAGGCGATCCGGCAGGCCTATGAATCGACGACAAACGAAGCGACCTACCCGGACGGCCCGATGCCCGCGTCGTTGGCTGCATGCGCTCGGCTCATCAAAGGGCGGCTGGGCACCCGCATCTACCTCGTGGCAATGGACGGGTTCGACACGCACGCCAACCAGCCAGACGAGCAGGCCGCGTTGCTCGCCCAGCTCTCCGAAACGATGGCCGCCTTTTACATGGATCTCGGCGCATCAAATGACGATGAACGCGTTTTGACCATGACCTTCTCGGAGTTTGGCCGCCGCATTGAAGAGAATGGCTCAAACGGAACGGACCACGGCACCGCAGCACCTGTGATGCTCTTCGGATCTGGCGTAATCGGCGGTCTGTATGGAGAAGCGCCCGATCTCGCCAACCCCGACGGCGATGGCAACATCATCCACTCCACCGATTTCCGCGTTGCCTACGCCACCGTGTTGCAAGGTTGGTTTGGGCTGGCAGAGTCAGTAACGACAACCCTACTGGGCGGCGATTTCGGGACGCTGCCGCTCGTCGCCAGTCCGGTCGCGACCAACCCTGATGGCGTTCCGCTGACTTTTGGCCTCGAACAGAACTATCCAAATCCCTTCAACCCTGGCACGCAGATAGCTTTCACGCTAACGCAGGCCGGAACGGTTCGCCTTCAGGTTTATGACGTGCGGGGGCGCTTGATTTCAACCCTTGTAGACGGCAACAAATTGGCCGGCCAGCACAACATTGCCTTCAACGCGGGGCAGTTACCGAGCGGCGTCTACGTCTATCGACTTGAAGCACCTGAGGGCGTCCGGACGGGCAGGATGTCGCTGGTTCGTTAGCGACGAACAACACGGGCAAATAACGATGGGGAGTTGAGGCACGCAGCCTCAACCCCCCATTTTTTTGCGCCAGGCAGACTGTCAACCAGCAGCTCGCGACCTCAGCAGGTCGCGGATTTCCGTGAGGAGCACTTCCTCGGCGCCCGGCGCTGCCGGTGCTTCCTCTTCCGCCTTCTTCGCTTTGTTGACGGCCTTGACGAGGAGGAAAACACAGAACACAACGATCAGGAACGATATGATCGTGTTGATCAAGGCGCCCCACGACATGACGACCGCGCCGGCCTCCTGCGCTGCGGTGAGCGTCTCGTATGGGCCGGGCACCGTTCCCTCCTTCAGCAACACGAATAGGTTGGAAAAGTCGACGCCGCCGAGCAGCAACCCGATGGGCGGCATTATGACGCCGTCCACCAGCGCCGAGATGATGGTGCCGAACGCGGCTCCGATGATGATGCCGACAGCCATGTCGACGACGTTGCCCTTGACGGCAAAATCCTTGAACTCCTTGAACATGTCAGTCTCCAGTAGAATTGAGAGTTGAGGTCAGTCCGCAGATGGGACGAAATCAGGATGTCGGCCCGACCCAAGCTTTTGAAAGGTAGCGACGACCCGTTGCACGAGGCACTGTAGGAAAGCGCTTGGCATTGCTACGCAAGCGTGACATTCGCGAGGATGAATCGATCAACCCTATTGCAACGACGTGCGCCCGCCGATACGTCGCGTCGTTGCGGACATTCGATAAACTTGCGTTCTCATGAACCGACGCTCCTTCTTGGGAGGTGTATCTCGTTCGGGCGAAGTCGGCAGCGGTGCTGTCGGCTTCGAATACCTGCCGGGAATATTTGCGGATGACGAGCGGTGGACGAACGCCCATCGGACCCGTCCAAAAGGAGAGATCTCGCCAACCCCCTCGGGCCAACCGCTTGCGACGACGGCCGGTCTTGAACCCTACGTGCCAACTAACGAAAGCCCGTGGGATCGCCGGAGGGCCTACCACCTTTTGCGCCGAACCGGTTATGCCGCCGATCCGGCTGCGATCAACGTCGCCCTGTCGGGTAATCCCAAGGCGGCTGTGGATGCCATTGTCGACGCAGCACTGGCAGCACGTTTTCCTGCGACGCCCGACTGGATCAACCATCCACCTCCTCCAGACAATGCGCCACCGGATGAGGTACAGGTGTTCCACGACCTGAATGATCTTTGGCTCTACGAAACGGAGACAGAGTTCTATCAGGAGTCGCTGGCCATTTTGCAAGCCGGAACCGGGCTGAGGGAGCGACTAACTCTATTCTGGCACGACCACTTTGTCACGAGCCTCGAATCGACGCGCACCGCAGCGTGGCTCTACCGCTACTGGGCGATTCTTCGAAAGAACGCCTTGGGTGATTTCAAACAATTTGTGCACGAGATAGGCATCACACCGGCGATGCTCTTCTACCTGAACGGCGACGACAACCGCGTAGGAGAACCGAATGAGAACTATGCCCGGGAGTTGATGGAGTTGTTCACCATGGGGATCGAGGGCCCGGATGGGGCTCCGAACTATACGCAGATGGAAATTGAGGAACTCGCCCGCGTCCTCACCGGATGGTCTGTGGATCTCTACGATACGTTGGAAGCCGTCTTTGTACCGGAATGGCACGACAACGAGAACAAGACTGTTTTCGGCCAGGCTGGAAATTGGGGCTACGATGATTTGACCACGTTACTGTTCACGCAACGATCAGAGTCCATTGCCCACTTCATTGCGGCTAAACTGTATCGTTTCTTTGTGTACGAGATTGCAAGTTCGGAGATCGTAGACGAGCTCGCGACGCTGCTCCTGGCCAGCGACTTCCGGATCGAGCCCGTCGTCAGAACGCTCCTCCAAAGTGCACATTTCTTCGACGATGTGGTGATAGGTGCCCGAATAAAAAGCCCCTGTGATTTGGTTTTGGGGCTCGCGGTTGAGGCCGGTTTTGATGTGAATCCGGCGGTATTCATCGAGTTCAGACAGGGCACGAGGTTGCTCGGACAACGCCTCTACTCGCCCCCCAACGTGGCTGGTTGGCCCGGCTACCACAATTGGGTTGACGAGAGTTCGCTGCCCGCCCGCTGGCTGCACGCTGATGATTTTCTGCCAAAGCAGCGGACCCTTCAAGAGCTGGCACTGGCCATGCCGAACCCATACGCCATCGACGTTCTCGTGGCGGACTTCGTAAGACATTTCCTGCCCGTTCAGCTCAGTCAACGGGCGATCAACTCACTCGTGGCGCTTGTGCTGAATGGCTTGCCTCCGTACGAGTGGAACCCCAACGATCAAGGCGCCGAAGGCCGACTATTCAGCTTGGTCAGGCATCTTGTTCAATTGCCCGAATACCAACTCACCTGACCAGGAATCCTATGTGTAATCACCATCATTCGGGACGGGCAATCGCACTTGAGGAAGGCAAGGCTCATGACCATGATCACGCGGTGTGGTCACGCCGCGACTTCCTGATCCAGTCAGGCCTCGTTGCCGCGGGCGGGGCGATGATGCTCAACGGCACTCCCGTTCGTGCGTTGGGCGGGTCGTCGTTGCTTAGCCACCTCGCTCAGCTCGAAACGGATCGCGTACTCGTTCTCATTCAGTTGAGTGGAGGGAACGATGGGCTCAACACGGTCGTCCCCAAAACCAACGACCTCTATTATGCAGCCCGGCCCACCATTGCAATTTATGAAAGCGAGACGATCCCTCTCAGCGATGAGTACGGCCTGAACCCTGCCATGCAGTCCATGAAGGCTCCCTGGGGCGACGGTAATTTGGCAGTTGTTCATTCCGTTGGGTATCCATCCCCAACCCTTTCGCACTTTCGCTCTACTGATATCTGGGTATCGGCTTCAGATAGCGATGTCGTAGAAAACACCGGATGGGCTGGCCGTTTCCTCGAATCGAAGTACCCTGACTACGTAACAAACCCGCCTTATGCCCCCCCGGCCGTTCAAATAGGCACCTCCGTGCCCCTGCTGTTTCAGGCGGGTAGTGCGAATCTTGGAATGGCGTTGACAGATGTTGATCTTTTTCTGGAGATTGCAGCCGGTGGCACGCCTTACAATCCGGAAGACGTACCCAACACTTCCTATGGTGCCGAGCTCGCGTATGTCCGCACAGTAGCCAACGGTTCTTTTCGTTATCTGGACGCCATACAAAAGGCGACGGATGCAGCAGTTAATTCCGTTAATTATCCAACTGGACAAATGCCTGATGCCTTGGCCGCCTGTGCCAGGCTCATAAAAGGGCGACTTGACACCCGAATCTTCCTCGTTTCTCTGGGCGGCTTCGATACCCACGTAGACCAGAACGTTGAACAACATAAACTTCTGGAAACACTGTCGGAGGCCGTCACGGCCTTCTACGAGGATCTCTCCGCAACCGGAGATGGAGATCGCGTCCTTACGATGACGTTCTCGGAATTTGGCCGGAGAATAGCCGAAAACGGGTCTGGAGGAACTGACCACGGAACGGCCGCCCCACTCTTCGTTTTTGGCCATGGTGTCAACGGCGGATTCTATGGCGATGGACCAGATCTCGAGAACACGACGAGCGGCAATCTGAACTTTTCGACGGACTTCCGAACCGTCTACGCCACGGTTCTACAAGACTGGTTTGGTGTAAGCGGAGCTGCTGTGAGTGACGTACTTGGGGGCACTTTCGAAACGCTCCCCCTTGTTACCGATCCGATCGTTGTTCCCGCAGAGCCCGGTGACACACCCTACGCGTTTATGCTGGCCCAGAACTACCCGAATCCTTTCAATCCGTCCACGGCAATCACCTACACGCTGAGTCAGCCTGGACGCGTTTCGCTCCGCATATTCGATGAACGAGGCCGCCTCATCACCACGCTAGTGGATGAGGCCAAGTCGGCGGGCACGCATCGCGCGCTCTTTCAAGCCGACAACCTCCCGAGTGGCGTGTACATTTATCGTGTCGAGGCGCCAGACGGAGTACAAACTCAGCGAATGACACTGGTCCGATAGGGTAAAAAGGTGTCGTAGTGCTAGGAAGAATCTTCCGACGCCTAACGGGATATCGGCGCTTCCTGTGCGCGGGATGGTAGGTCGAAGTTCCCATCGGTCTGCCTGAATAGCCGCGCACGAAGTTTGCGCAGATCTCCACAGGGAGAATTCTATCGCTCCCGACCGCTGTCGAAACACCTTTTCGAAGCCAACCTCGCCCGCACATGGATCGCCGTTCGTTTCTGACGCGCACGTCTGGCTCGAAGCCACTGGTTGCTCCCGCCTATCCGCCCATAAAGGCACCTTCAGTTTCCTCAGGGCTCGAGCCCTATGCCGGTCCCTGGGGAGAACGACAGGCCGCCCATTTGATTCGCCGGACGCACTTCGGCCTAACCCGCGCCGACCTCATCAGTGCGCTCACGCAAACTACCGGGCAGGCTGTAAATAGCATCGTGGATGCCGCCATCGCCAGGCCCCTGCCGGATACGCCACCGTGGTATAATCAGACCGACAACGGCCAGAACACGGACTGGATGTACGAGTGGCAGGAGAGCTGGTACAACGAGATGCGTCTCGGAGGCCTTCGCGAGCGAATGACCTTGATGTGGCACGACCACCTTGCCACGGAGATCAATGTCTACTACCACGCGGCGTTCGCCTACCAGTACATCACCTTCCTACGTCAGCACGCTTTTGGCGACTTCCGCACGACGCTTCGCGGGATTGGGCTGGTGCCCGCCATGCTGATTTACCTCAGCGGCAATGTCAACACGGGCAGCAGCCCGAACGAGAATTATGCCCGCGAGGTAATGGAACTCTTCTCGCTTGGAATTCTGGGGCCAGATGGAACGCCCAACTACACGCAGCAGGACATTGCCGAGGCCGCGCGCGCGTTGAGCGGATGGGTTGTAAACATGAATAACCTCCAATCCGAGTTCGTTTCGTCCCGACATGACAGCGGTTCGAAAACCATCTTCGGGCTTACTGCCAATTTCGACTACAATGGTTTTATCGACGTGCTGATTGCGCAGCGGTCATCGCAGATGGCTTCCCATGTGGCGACAAAACTATATAGCTGGTTTGTCCATCCGGCGCCGAACGCGACGATTGTCGCCGGTCTGGCGACGACGTTGAAGAACAACAATTTCAACATCGGAACCGCACTGCGCCAGTTGTTCAAGAGCGCGCACTTCTTCGACGACGCATTTATAGGCGCTCGCATCAAGAGCCCGGCGGAAATTCTCGTGGGGTTCTTTCGAGAAACCAGCCATGCCTCCACCGACAACACGCTGGCTCGTTTCCGCGAAATCGGATTCTCCCTCGGGCAAGATATTTTGAATCCGCCCAACGTGGCCGGCTGGCCTGGCTATTCGCCCGATCAATACCGGGCCTGGCTGACAACCGGCACGGTCCCCGAACGCCAGGGCTACGTCGACGCCGTCATCTTTGGCGATGGAGCTTTTGATGAGCTCGACCCAATCCCTCTGGCCGAAACCCTCTCGGATCCGACGAGCGCGCCGGCCATCGTCGATGACTTCGCAAAGCATTTCCTTGTGGCCGAGATCTCGCCGGAGATGCTTGACTATATGACCGGGATTCTCCTGGACGGGGTCCCGGTCTGGGAGTGGTACAACATTTACACGCACGACCAGGAGGCCGCCCGAAACCGGCTTCGCGGACTTCTGAGCTTCATGACGAACCTGCCCGAATACCAGCTTACCTGAATCAACCTCGACCGTCACCCCGGCCCACCTACCGCTTCGTCTCATGTGCGATCACGACCACGCGAACCCTCCGATACGCTCCGTCGCAATTGAGGACGGCGCGTCGCACGACCACGACCACCTCGCCTGGTCCCGGCGCGATTTCCTGACACATACCGCGGCCGCTGCAGGTGGCACGGCCTTTCTACTTGGTTCTACACCCGTCTACGCCTCTTCAAGCACAACGCTGTTGCAAGCGCTGGCGAGCATGGACACGGACCGCGTTCTGGTGCTCATCCAACTTGGTGGAGGAAGCGATGGCCTGAATGTCGTCGTCCCTGTCACCAACGACCGCTACTATCAAGTTCGGCCAACGATCGCGATCCCCGAAGCCGAAACATTTGCATTGAGTGACGACTACGGACTGCACGGAGCCATGTCAAGCCTCTCGCCGATGTGGGGAGAAGGCAAACTGGGCGTGGTACACGCCGTGGGCTATCCCGATCACAACCTCTCGCACTTCCGCTCGACAGATATCTGGGCTTCCGCATCCGGTGCGGATGAGACCATAAATTCGGGATGGACGGGCCGCTACCTGGATGAGGAATTCCCCAACTACGTCTCGAATCCGCCGGAATTCCCGGTTGCACTTCGGATAGGCGGAGCGACGGGCATGCTGCTCCGAGGCGGCGCCACAACCATGGGAATGAGCTTCAGCGATGCGGGCCAGTTCGACCAACTAGCCGCGACGGGCGAGTTGTATGACGAGGGCGACGTTCCGAATAACGTTTTCGGGGAAGAACTCTCGTTTGTTCGTTCGGTCTACAACGCATCGCTGCGTTACGTCGATGCCGTCATCGAGGCCGCCGATGCTGGCACGAACGACCCGAACGCGGATTACCCCGGCGGAAGCCTAGGCTCCAGCCTGGCTATCGTTGCCCGCCTCATTAAAGGTGGCCTCCAGTCGCGGCTGTATGTGGTGTATCACGGTGGATTCGACACCCACGCCGACCAAAGCAATAGCCAGCCCGGGCTTCTACAAACGCTGGCGGAGGCGGCGACGGCTTTCCAGACTGATCTCGAAGCAGGTGGACGCGACGAGGATGTGCTCTCAATGACATTCTCCGAGTTCGGTCGCCGAGTTGAAGAGAACGGTTCGCGTGGCACCGACCACGGAACGGCTTCCCCGCTCTTCCTTTTCGGGGGCGGCGTCAATGGCGGTCTGTACGGCGATGGCCCGGACCTGGACAATCTCGACAACAACGGAAACCTCTTGCACACGACCGATTTCCGCTCGGTCTACGCAACGGTCCTTCAAGAATGGTTTGGGCTCACGCCTGGCGTTTCGGACAACATCCTTGGCGGAAATTTTAATCCGATGGGATTGGTTATGGTTTCTGCGGAAAATCCGATACCTCTCATCCAGGCTCCATTCGCTCTCGAACCGGCCTTCCCCAATCCTTTTGCCTATAGCACGACGCTTGCGTTCATCCTCGATCGTCCGAGCCAGGTTCGCCTGACGATTGTGGATGTGCGAGGACGTGAGGTCAGCCACCTCGTAGACGGTCCCCGAACCACGGGGCGCCACACCGTCCGTTTCGACGCCTACAACCTACCCAGCGGCACCTACTTCGCGCGGCTCGAAACTGCTTCCGGCTCAAAAAGCCAGCCGATTTCGGTTGTTCGTTAGACCGCTCCGCCAACTTCGTCCCCCAACAGCACACGACATGCACCGACTATTTGCCTTCGCACTTTGCGCCGGACTGCTCGCTCCGTCATTGTCCGGTTGCGACAGCGCGTCGCCATCCGGCGACCCCAATGACCCCGGGCCTTTTGGTCCGGGCCAGGCTTTGGCTGGCTACCCTGTCCCCATCGATAGCCTCTGGGGCTTTGCGGATGCCGACGGTCGCCTCACCGTCGAGCCTCAGTTTGACTTTGCCGATGGCTACTACGAGGGCTTCGCCGCCATTCGGGAAGGCCTGCTTTGGGGGTATGCCGACACCACCGGTGCCGTCGCAATATCTCCTCGGTTCGATGTCGCTGGTCGCTTTGCCAACGGACTTGCGCCGGTGCGCTCGAACAATCTGTGGGGCTACGTCCAGACGAATGGCAATATGGCCGTTCAGCCGACCTTCGATGCGGCCCGGATGTTTTCAGAGGGTCGAGCCGCAGTGAGATCCGGCTTCAGCTGGGGCTTTGTGGAAGAGATGGGAACCGAAATTATTGCCTCCCAGTACGCCGCCGTCGGCGACTTCTCCGAGGGTCTCGCCGCCGCGGAGACACCTGCTGGCTGGATCTACATCGGCCCGGGTGGAGGCACACAGATCGCAGGCCCATTCGCCGACGCCGGTGAGTTCTCTGAGGGCCTCGCGCCGGTCCTCATTGGCGAATCGTGGGGCTACATCAACACAAGCGGCGACATCGCCCTGAACCCCATCTATGAAAATGCGGGATCGTTCCACGACGGCGCCGCGCGAGTCCGCATGGACGAACACTGGGGCTACATCACCACCGCCGGAAGCTTCCTCGTGATGCCCAAGATTTCCTCCGCCGGCGATTTTGCGGAGGGCCTCGCCCCCGTCAGCTTCAACGACCGCTGGACCTACATAAGGCGCACGGATGGTCTCGTAATTGGCAGCCCAACCTTCGATTCTGCCGGAGAATTCCGCGGCGGCATCGCTCAGGTTACGGTTGACGACCGCGTCGGCTACGTTAATGCAACCGGCGACTACGTCTGGTTCCCCTCCGAATAACGCTCCGCCAAGCACTCAACATTTCCCCATATGAAAACCCTCCACGTCTTGGGCGCCTTGCTTTGCGCCGCCCTCTTTCTTCCCGTCCTTTCGGGTTGCGATAGCGCCGCCCCGATCGACGATCCCAACCTCAACCCGCCGGGAACAGCGAACATTGCGATTTTCCCCGTTGAACGCGATGGTAGTTGGGGATACATGGACCCGACTGGGCGGCTCGTTATTCAACCCGAATACAGCGAGGCCTTCGCTTTTTCGGAAGGCCTGGCACCCGCTGCGAAATACGTCAACGGTCGCGGCTACGTGTGGTACTACTTGCGGCAAGACGGGACCGTGGCATTCGAGATTGAGGCGAACGACGCCTTCCCGTTCCACGATGGTCGCGCACGCGTGAATGCCGATGGCCGCTGGGGTTTCATCGATTCGACGGGCGCGTTCGTTGTCAACCCATTCATGAACAGCGCTCATGATTTTTCCGAAGGCCGCGCGCGTGTGAAAACGACGGGCTACGAATGGCACTTCATGGACACGGAGGGGTCGGTCGTGATCCTCTCCAAGTTCGACGAGGTGTACGACTTTTCAGACGGGCTTGCACTCTTCGAGGAGGAGGGCGACTGGGGATATCTCGATCCATCCGGCACCGTGACCATCGCTCCACAATTCGATGAGGCCCGCTCGTTCTCGGATGGCCGTGCCGCTGTGAAAGTCGGGGAGAACTGGGGCTACATCGGAACTTCGGGCCAGTTTGTGATCCAGCCTGCGTTCATTTCGGCGGGCGACTACGCAGAGGGTCTCGCACCCGTGCGCACGGAAAACACATGGGAGTATGTCGATGAGATGGGTGCCCGTGCCATCCCACCAAACTTTGACGACGCCCGCGCATTCAGCGAAGGCCGTGGCGCCGTAATGCAGAACGGGAGATGGACTTTCATCAAGCCGGGTGGTGGCGCAATCCGAGCTGCCGAATTCGACGAGGTGTGGGACTTTGAAGGCGGCCTGGCCCGCGTCCGCATCGACGAGCGAATTGGATACATCAACCTCGACGGTGCCTACGTGTGGTTCCCGGAGAACTAGGGGTCTGTCGGACCACTGAGTGCAAGATCGATTCGCCCGGCTTCCTTGATGGAAGTTGGGGTTTCTTTTCCCCACGCATGCCAACTCATTTCGGGAACGTCGAACGTTGTGTGAAGGCCGCAGCGGCACAGTTCTCACCCCCGACCAACAAATCGCAGCGGGTAGTCCGAACACTTAAACCACCTCGCTGCCTTCCAGCCTGGCCTCCGCCCCTTCTGCGGTGGCCGGAGCAACTGTTTCCTGCAGATTGTCAGCGTCGCCTTGCAATGCGTCGTGGAAACGTCGTTGGAAGATGATGATCGTTGCCACGCCGCCGATGATGGCAAGATCGGCGATGTTGCCGATGGGGAAAATGGCCAGGTACCGACCGCCCAACAGCGGGATGCTCTCCGGCACGACGCCTTGCCAAACATCGAGATAAATGAAGTCGACCACGTCGCCGTATAGGATTTTCCCATAGCCCCAGATTGCGCCGTAAAACACCCTGTCAATAATGTTGCCGATTGCGCCGCCGAGAATTAGCGCGAGCGCGACTCGGTAGCCAAGTGGGCCCTTTCGAACCTTCCACAAGTACAGCCCGATCAGCCCCGTCGCCAGGATCGAGAAGAGGGTCAGAAACAGCTTGGAGCCCAGGCTCAGCCCGAAAGCCATACCGGGGTTCTCGGTAAACGTGACCTTGAACACGTCGCCGATCACCGAAATGGATTCGTGCAGCACCATATTCAACTTCACCCACACCTTCGTGAGTTGATCGACCGCAACGATGGTGAGGGTAAGCCAGAGGACGCGCATCAGAAGATTAGAGCGTAGATCGTATTGCGTAAGGAGATCCAATCACGAGGGCAGTGCGCAAATAGCAATTACGCATTACGCACCAAGCATTATGATTTAGTCTACCGCTGCTTCTTTTCCTTCTTCTTGGCCTCGATGGAAATCTCCGTGTGCGGCACCGCGAGCAATCGCTCCTTCGCAATGGGTTCGCCCGTCACCTTGCAGATGCCGTACGTCTTGTTTTCGATCCGCGACAGCGCGCGGTCGAGGTAGCCGACATATTTCTGCTGCCGCGCGATCATGAGGTAAAGCTTCTCCATCTCCATCGCGTCGGTCCCGGCGTCCGCCATATGCAGGGAATAGGCCGTGTCGCTGTCGTGCTCGCGCGTGTCATCCAACTGAGCGCGCATGTCGTCAATCTCAGCAACCGCAGAAGCCCGCTTGGCTTCCACGAGCACGCGGAATTCCTCCAGTTCAGCGTCGGAGAAAGGCGTACGGCGGATATCGGAGGCTGCTGCGGTCGCGTTCGTGGAGGTCATGAAATTGATTTGGTTCAGAACTTTTATCGGACGCTTACTGGGAAGATGAGCCGTTGATCCGACGCACTCCGATGGCAATGGGCACTCCGGCTACCTCAACGGTTTGCACGGTCTCCCCTTCAGGTTCGGCGCGGTGGAGTTCGGTCGCCAGGGTTTCAGACCGGATCGTCTCCGCGTTCGCGAGAACAGCCAGTGCTTCTCCTTCAGGGGCACTGAAGGTAATCACGATACGGTCGGATACGTCGAAATCCGCGTATTTTCGCAGGTTTTGGACACGATTTATAAACTCGCGGGCAACGCCTTCCGCGCGCAGGTCGTCGGTGATGGTCGTATCGAGAGCGACGGTCACGCCACCCTCTTGCCTTACAAGCTGCCCTTCGATGCCTTCGCTTATGATTTCGAGATCGCCGGCTTCAAGCATCATCGGCTGACCTTCCACGTCGATCGTAAGAGCTCCCTCGCGCTCATAGGTGGTGATGTCCTCAAGCGCGAGATCGCGGATGACCGCATTGGCGGCTTTCATCAGTGGGCCGAGTTTCTTGCCGAGTGCCTTGAAATCGGGTTTCGCAGATTTGTGGATGACGCCGCTCGACGCCTCAATGGCTTCCAATGCCTTGACGTTCACCTCCTCCAGGATGATGTGCTCAACAGAGCGGAGTTCATTGGCATCGACACCCCCCGAGCCCGTTACGACAAGCGCTTTCGCCAGCGGCTGCCGCACGTTGATGCTTGCTTCGTTGCGGAGTGCGAGGACGTTCGAGGCCACTTGGCGCGCGAGCGCCATGCGGTGTTCGAGCATCGGGTTGATCTCAGATTCGTCGGAAGAAGGGAAGTCGGTCAGATGAACGCTGAGTTCGCGCCCGGCCAACGAGCCGTATAGCCATTCGGAAAAGAAAGGCACAATGGGCGCCATCAGTTGAGACGTTGTCCGAAGACATTCGAGGAGCGTTTGGTAGGCGGCGCGCTTGTCGCTGTCGTCCTCGCTTTTCCAAAAGCGACGGCGGCTGCGGCGGAGGTACCAGTTCGAGAGATCGTCGACGAACGTCTCGACAGCCCGAGCCGCCTTGGTTGGGTGATAGGCCGCGTACTCATCGTCCGCTTCCTGAATCGTGGAGTTCAGCCGCGAAAGCACCCATCGGTCCAGTTCAGAGCGCTCAGACGCAGCAATTCTGGAGGTCGCATCGTACTCGAATTCATCCAGGTTGGCGTACGTCGCGAAGAACTTGTAGGTATTCACGAGCGTGCCGAAGACCTTGCGCCGCGTCTCAACAATCGCATCGTCGGAGTAGCGCAGGTTCTCCCATGGCGGACTTGCGGCCATCATCGTCCAGCGGATCGGATCGACGCCGTGCTCGTCGATCGCCTTGAACGGATCGATTGTGTTGCCTACTGACTTCGACATCTTCGCGCCGTCGGCATCCAGCACAAGGCCGTTCACCACGACGTTTTTGTACGCCACCTCGTCCATAACGAGCGCAGCAATCGCGTGCATCGTGTAGAACCAGCCGCGCGTCTGATCGACGCCCTCCGCGATGAAATCCGCCGGGAAGTTGGCGTGGAAAAGCTCCTCGTTCTCGAACGGGTAGTGCCATTGCGCAAACGGCATCGCGCCGGAATCAAACCACACGTCTATCAGGTCCGGGACGCGGCGCATCGTTCCGCCATTCGGGCCGGTCCAAGTGATGGCGTCCACGTACGGGCGGTGAAGGTCCAATTCTCCCGTCTCCGGATTGATGGATCTGTCGGGGAAGGAACCGCCACACTTTTCAAGTAACTCCTCGATTGAGCCAATGACGTGAATGCTCTCGGGATTGCCGTCCTCGATCCATATCGGCAACGGCGTACCCCAATAGCGCGACCGCGATAGCGCCCAATCGACGTTGCCTTCCAGCCACTGGCCGAATCGCCCGGTGCCGATACCATCGGGCTGCCAGTTAATGGTTTTGTTGAGGTCGACGAGCCGGTCCTTGATCGCCGTTGTCCGGACGAACCAGCTCTCGACCGGGTACTGCATGAGCGGCGTGCCCTTCCGCCAGTCGTGCGGGTAGTTGTG
>JBGTDU010000128.1:0-12060 GCA_041748175.1 Rubricoccaceae bacterium | reverse complement strand
GGTCAGTGCGAGGTCATTCTGAGGCCGTTTCAAGACGCGCGAGGAGTTCGGGGCGGGGTCCCGGATGACGAGCGCAACGCTGAAACGGACCAGAATGGCCCGCAATGGCCCGTCGAGAAAAGTGTTAACAGGCCCTAGTTTATAGCTCGTATCGTAGGACGGAATGAAAAGCTCTCCGTCGCTAGAAAGAACCATTGACTGACCGCCTGTACACAAGGCGTCATCCACATCTCGCCAGTCGTGGCCTCCATTCACCGACCTTCGAAGGCCGACACATCCTACAAAGATATCACGCAGCCACGTGACGAGAACCGTGTTGTCTCCGGCGACCATCACGTCCTGGAGATAGATTCGAAAATTCGCCGGGTCACGGTCGGAGGGGAGTAATTCCCACGTGTTTCCATCGGTGTTGGATTTGTAAAGATTCCCCTCCTGCGATGCCGCATACCACGTTCCGTCGGGTCCGATCGCCAGGTCATAGAAGTCGCTGCCGAAGAGCAATGCGGAGTTCCAGGTCACGCCGTTGTTGTCGCTTCGAATTACACCCGTCGAGTTGACGGCCAGCATTGATTCCGGCGACAGGATCCTCAACTCGCGAGGAGCAATTGGCTCAACACTTCTCGTATTCCACGTGCGTCCGCCATTCCACGATATCAGCAGGTAGCCGTCTCGAACGGAGTAGATCGAGCCGTTTTCCTGCGCGGCAATTACGGTCCCGGATTGCTGAGGGCCGTAGCCGAACTACCACTCGGGGTCCTGGGCGTGACTAACGACTATCGTCGCCAATAACAAGAATGCGAGCACGGAACGACGCATAGCATAGACCGAAAGACTTCGGCTAATAAAGTACATGGACGCCCAGAAAGCAAGGGCGGGTGGCACCCTGTAACCTTTCTGAACGGCCGCGCGTCTTTCCGGCGAACGCCACCCGGACCATGCCGCTCAATTCTTCGGTTCTCGCCGCCCACCGACATCGGATCTACGATTTCTCCCTGCGTTTTCTCAGGTGCCGCGAAGACGCCGCCGACGTTACGCAAGAGGTGCTCGTGCGCTTCTGGCAGCGCGGCGAGCACGTTGAGGCTCAGGCTCGGTTGGGCTGGGTAATGCGAGTAACTCGAAACGCCTGTCTCGACCACATCCGGAGGAAGAAGACGAGAAATGGATACACGTCCGCGACCGAGTTCATTGAAGACTTCGAAGGGGATGAACCCTCCCCTGAACGGCTCTCTGAGTCTGCTGATTTCCGAACTCGCCTTGAAGACGCCATCGCACAACTCGACGAACCCTACCAAAGCCTGATAATTCTGCGGGAACTCCACGAACTGACTTACGACGAACTCGCAGTTAGCCTCGACCTACCACCGGCCAGCGTAAAAGTATACCTCCACCGCGCCCGTCGGCGGCTTCGCTCCGCGCTTCAGCAGATACTCACCGCCGAGGAGTTAACCCCATGAAGGCACCTCTCTCAACAGTCGATTGCCACGAGGTGATGGATCGATTCGATTCCTACCTCGATGGCGATCTCGACGCGCAAACGGCTGCGCGATTCGAGCATCATCTCCACTCTTGCTCCGATTGCGCCGCCGAACACGCGGTTGCCGAGCGAATGAACCAGGCGCTCGGCGGAACCGCTTTGGAACCATGTCCGGACGACGTGTTTGTCCGTGCCGTTGCAGCCGTGACGACATCCGAGAATGGGCAGGCAGACCGCCCACCCTTGGCTGGAAAGCGGCTACCAGGAATCTTTCGGTGGAAGGCATTGGCTCTGGCCGCAACCGTCCTGGTCATGTTCGGTCTCGGCTCGCTGCCCTTCCTGCTGAACCGCGCAGATGACGAGTTCTCCGCCGAGGAGATCGCGCAGGCGCGCATGGAAGTGGAATTCGCTCTGGGTCTTGTCAGTAATGCCGGGCGCGAAACGGGCGTCTTCCTGCGAAACGACATCCTCAACGACGAAGTCGTTCAACCCATTCAACGAACAATTTCACCGATACCCTAACCTCTAAAGCCATGCGATTGCATCTCCGGTCTTTCACCCTTTGCGGCCTGCTCGCGCTTCTTCTCGCGCCGGGTGCGCTCGCGCAGCGTAACGCGCTAAGCCCTTCAAATCTGGACGCGTTGTTTACAGACGAAGCCCGGGTCGAGGTAAATCTTCGGGGGACGATTCTTCGTCTAGTCGCGGAGGCTAGTCGCGAGAACGAGCCCGAGTTTGCTGCGATGGTAGACGACCTTCACGGCATCTATGTGCGCCAGTACACGCTCAGTTCCGCGCGCTCCGGGGCGACCGGACAAATTCGAGAGTTAGCCCGCACGTTTGAACGCGACGGATGGGAGACGCTGGTCCGCGTTCGTGAGGACGACGAAGACGTTTTCATCTACGTCGATACGGCTGGCGACGTCATCAACGGCCTTGTCGTTGTGAGCCTGGATCACGAGGAAAACGAAGCCACGTTTGTAACCATTGATGGTCGGATCGACCCCGCTCAGATCGGCCGGCTCGGAAGCCGTTTCAACGTCCCGGCGCTGGAAGACTACAACGGCGGGTGATAATCATGCGACGCACCTTGCTTCTACTCCTTGTCGTTTTCTGGGCCTCCGGCTGCACTTCCTTCCAACTGACGCGCGTCCGGAACGATTTGGCGCGGCAGGCGCCAGAGGCTCGCATCGGGGACGGCTACGCGATCTCTTTCGGGAGCATCTCTTTGGGGCTCGCCCGCTGGATAACCGGAATGAGTGATGACGAAGACGGCGCGATCGCAAACGCTATGCTTTCCGAAGTTCGGCGCGTCCAGCTTGGACGCTTCACCATCAACGGCGCATTCGATGCATACAATTTGCGAACGCCGGGTCCGCTTCAGCACCATCTCGAACGTGATGACTGGTTCCACCTCGCAACAATCCGAGAGGAATCGGAGGCTGTCTGGGTGGTTTACAAAGAAGATGACGGCATCGTCGTGGATCTTCTCGTTGTGGTGATGGGCGAGGAGGAACTCGTGCTCGCCAAAATATCCGGTGACCTGAACGGCGTCGTAGCCGCTGCGTTGTCCCAACGCGATATCGAGATTCCTTTCATCGTAGACGATGGGTCAGTGGCAGAGAACTTGGCGGACGACGCCATGCTTGAGGCGGTCAGAGAGTTTATTCCCTGACGTACCATCAACTTGACGCGGCCTCGTTGTTAGTTTTGTGATGTGTCTCGTTCGAGATTGAGCGATACTCATAGTTGCCCTCGCCGCACATCGTTGCCATGCGATTTCTGCTTATCGCGTTCGTTTTCCTTCCAATCGCCGCATCCGCGCAGTTCTCTACGGCTACCTACACGGTGACCTTCGAGTCGACCTGGAGCGCTGCGACGCATCCCGACGACTTCCCTCCGGATCCGCACTTTTCAGGATTGATCGGCGCGGCACACGACGCCACGGCAATTCTCTGGGAGCCGGGCGGTTTCGCGTCCCCGGGTATAGAGGACATGGCGGAAACGGGAGCCAAGACGATTTTGGAAGGAGAGATCAACACCTTCCTGGGGGCTGGCAGCGTCTTTGCGCTGCTGTCCGGCGGTGGAATCGCTACCTCTCCCGGTAGCGTTTCGCTGTCCTTCGACATCAACTCCGACTATCCGCTGGTTTCACTAGTCAGCATGGTCGCGCCTAGCCCCGATTGGTTTGTAGGCGTGAATAGTCTGGAGTTGTTCGACGGAACGGATTGGTCGCCCCGGGAGACCATCACGCTTTTCGCCTACGACGCGGGAACAGACAGCGGGATCATGTACACCTCGCCCGACGCGGATACGCAGCCGGCGGGGCCGATTGTGATGATCGATGGCTACCCGTTTTTCTATAACGGCGCCCTTGTTGACGTTGGCACCTTCGATTTCGTCCTGGACAATGTGGTGGCCATTGAAGACGAGAACCCCGCAGCCTTCGATCTTCGTTTGTCGCCGCCGTATCCGAATCCCTCCTTCGGGGAAAGCATGGTTCGCCTTGACGTTGGGGGCCTGCAACCTGTGAGGGTTGAGCTCTTCGATATGCTGGGGCGCCGGGTTCGCATGATCCACGAGGGCGTGCTGGGCGTTGGGTCCCATCAGCTTTCGATTACGACGGATGACTTGCCGAGCGGCGCGTATGTGCTTCGAGTGTCGGGTGCGCAGACCTCGCGGGTGAACCGACTAATCGTTCAATAGCAGCTAGTAGGCCCGAACTCGCTCGATTGCCTTGGCAAGTCGTCCCTTTGCAGAATAGATCTCGTCCTCCAAGGATTTGGAAAAGGGGATCGGCATCGCTTCGGCGGCCACACGGATGGGCGGCGCGTCGAGAAACTCCCACGCGGCCTCGACAATTTCGGAAGCGATCTCGGCTCCAAATCCGGCCGTCCGCGTGGCCTCATGGAGTACGACGAGCCTGTTGGTTTTTCTTATCGACGCGAGCACAGCCTCGCGATCCCAGGGAATCAGCGTACGCAAATCAACAACCTCCAATTCCACGCTTTTAGATCGCTGCCTCTCCGCCTCGTCAAGCGCCCAGCGGACGCCAACGCCCCATGTGACGATGGTCACGTCCTCGCCCCGCCGAGCCAGCCGCGCCTTCCCAAGCGGAGTCGTGAACGGACTGACAGGCACCGAACCGTTCTCTGAGCGGTAGAGATATTTGTGCTCGAAGAAGAGCACCGGGTTCGGGTCGTCTATCGAAGCGCGGATAAGACCTTTGGCGTCCTCCGGCGTCGCGGGGACAACGACCTTCAGCCCTGGAACATGGCAAAACCAGGCCTCCGGGCTTTGCGAATGAAACGGCCCGGCTCCGATTCCACCGCCAAAGGGCGCGCGAATCGTGACGTTGAGCGGCGCTCCCCAGCGGTAGTGCGTGGTCGCAAGGTTGTTGACGATCTGGTTGAAGCCGCACGTGATGAAATCGGCATACTGCATTTCGACCACCGGCTTGAAACCCTCCAACGCCAACCCCATCGCACACCCGATCGCGCCGCTTTCGATGATTGGCGTGTTGCGCACACGATCCCGTCCAAATTGATCGAGGAAGCCCTTTGTGACTTTGAATACGCCCTCGTACTCCGCGATGTCCTGCCCCATTAACAAAACCGTTTCGTCTGCATCCATCGCATCCCACAGTCCATCCGACAGCGCGTCGATGAACCGCTGCTCAACACGTGGTTCGCGCTCGCCAATGGGTTCCGTCGCGGGGATCACGGGCGCGAAAACATCTCCGTGTTCCTTTTCGCGGCTACTGGTAACGGAAGGCTGTTCAATGGCCCACTCGGCGACGTCCTCAATCTCCTCCGACAACTCGGCGTCAATCTTCGCAAGATCGGCCTCTTCCATGCCCTCATGCTCCACCAGATGCTTTCTAAAGCGGACGATCGGGTCCTTCGCGGCCCAGGCATCGAACAGCTTTTCCGGAACGTATTTCGTACCACTTGCTTCTTCGTGCCCCCTCATGCGGAAGGTCTTCATCTCGAGCAGCGTAGGACCCTCACCGTCCCGGCCTCTTTTGGCGGCGCGCTTCACTGCGTTGATGACGGCGAGCACGTCGTTGCCATCCACAATCTCGCCCGGCATCCCGTAGCCAACCGCTGCATCGGCAATGTTTTCGACTGGGATGACTTCGTTGGTGGGGGTGGACAAGCCGTATCCGTTGTTCTCGATAACAAAGATGACCGGCAACTTCCATGTCGAGGCCAGGCTGAGCGCTTCGTGAAAATCGCCTTCGCGAGTCGAGCCCTCCCCCGTGAACGCACAGGTAACCGCGCGCGAGCCCTTCAATTGCGCAGCCAACGCGAGGCCGTTGGCTACCGGAAGCATCGCAGCCAGGTGCGAGATCATTCCCACAATATGGTGCTCGGGGAGGCCGAAATGGAACGTGCGGTCGCGGCCCTTTGTGTAGCCTCCTTCCTTCCCCATCAACTGGCAGAAGAGTGGACGGAGCGGCACGCCACGCGTCGTCCACACCCCCACGTTGCGATGCATGGGCAGGAGCCAATCGGTGCTTTCCAGTGCCCAAGCACAGCCAACGGCGATCGCCTCCTGGCCATATCCACTGAACCACTTCGCCAGCCTGTTCTGGCGGATGAGGCGAAGCATTTTGTCCTCGATCGTGCGCGGAAGTTGCAGCGCGCGATATAGGTCCAACGGTCCACCCTCCGTCCGCGACGGATATCCCGAAACCGGAGAACTGGAGTCGGACGCCGGCGGCTTAGTGGAGGGCTCCATAAATGACATTTGGAAGACTCCCAAGTTACCGTTTCCGCCGTTCCTCGGCGACCGGATTTCAGTCCTGCGTATTCGGTGCTCGGCCTTCACTTCCTCATTTCGTGGATGTCGCCTGCCGCCGAAAACCTGCCGACGCCGTTTTAGTGGCCGCCGCCGCTGGCCGCTGTCCGCGTGGTTTGCAGCAGGATTTTGGCGTCCATCCGAAGGCTCATGTTCTCGATGTAGAACAGGTCGTACTTGAGCTTCTGCCGAACATCGTCGAGGTCGTTGTCGTAGCGCCATTTTACCTGCGCCAGGCCCGTAATGCCCGGCTTTACGCGGTGTCGCCGACTATAGAGTGGGATGGCGCCAACGTGCTGTTCGACGAAAAACGGGCGTTCCGGGCGGGGACCGACGAGGCTCATCTCGCCCTTTACGACGTTCCACAATTGCGGAATCTCGTCAATGCGAATCCGGCGAAGCAACCGTCCGAGAGGCGTTGCGCGGGCATCACCCTTCTGGGCCCAAACCGGACCGGTTTCCTCCTCCGCGTTCTCGCACATCGTGCGGAATTTGTACATCGCGAACGGTTCGCCGAACTGGCCGACGCGCGTTTGTCGGTAGATGGACGAGCCCGGCGACGTGAGTCGAATTAGCCCGGCAACGGCCAGCCACAGCGGCGAACCAATGACGAGAACGGTGAGACTGGCGAAAACATCAATGATCCTTTTCGAACTTTTCTCCCACGGCGGAATCGGCTCCGGAAACACCTCGATCAGCGGGAGGCCGTACATGTGTTCCGTTCGGGCCATTCCGCCGATCGCCGTGTAGAAATCCGGGACGAGTTTGAGCGACACCGAACGGCCATCGCACACGCGGAGCACCTCGTCGAGATGGGCGTGGTCGCCTGGGCTCAGAGCGATGAGCACATCCTGGACGTCGAGCCGATCGATAAGCCACGGCAACTCGGCGATGCTGTGCGCGGACAGACCATTGCCAACTGGAATCACTTCGACGTCGTCTATGGGGAGGGCATCGCCTTCAGCGTACACGGCTCGATCCAGCGGGGCGTCGCCATCAGCCTCGACCGGAACACCAACGCGAATCAGGGTGGGGTCTTGCAGGCGAACCGCGCCAACGATTTGAAGCCCGGCCGCCGGATATCTCGCGACCTCCTTATAGAGTTCTTCAACGCGCTCGCTCCACCCCACCACGATTGCCCGATGCAGCCCTTGACCACGCAAGATGAGGGCTTTCTGGAGCCCACGAACACCCATCCGGCCTCCCGCAACGGCAACGACGAGTGCACCCCAGTAGAACGCAATGCCTAGTCGTGCGGAGCCCGTCTCCAACCGGTCGATGAACACGCTGAAGAACAACAACAGGGCACCGACCGAGACCACTTTCACCAGAGAAACAAACTCGTCGAAGCGGCTGCCGGCGAAGCGCTCCTGGTACATCCCCGCAAACAAAAAAAGAACCAGCCACCCCGTACAGAGCAGAGCTGCTGTGAGGACAAGAGATCCTTGCGGAAAAATGCTGTAGTCAAACCAACCCCAACGCTGGCACGCGAGGGAGAAAGCCAAATAGGCCAGGATCAGCGCCAATGCATCGCTTACCAGCAATGCCAGCAGTTCGGCTCGACGAGACACGAAAGCGTGCTAGAATTTTTTGAGAGGCGGTAGCGAGATGCGTATGGCGGGGCGGTTTTGGCGCAACGAGCGGAAAGGTATTGATTCGGGAGGCGTTCGGCAAGGATCCACCAATATGCCTTGCTTCAGGGGTGCGCGTTCTCCGTTGCGCCTGATTGCACGTGCGATTCTCGACGCCGGAGAGCAGGAGATTCGTCGGCTTCGAGCGTCGATTGGACGTTCGAAGCCTGTCAGTTCGTAAATCGGAAGGTTACGAGCCCCTGCTGATTCACCTGGTCTGCATTCGAAGATAGTTCCTGGGCTCGGCAAGCGCCAAGAACGCCCTGGGCTGCCTGGTCAATCCGAGCGTCGCCGCCACGGCGTTGTGGTCGCGAACTGACATAGCGACCCTCCGGTGTGAAGGTTACGAAGTAGCTGACCACGCCATTCACGCCGGGGTAAGCAGGCCGAGGGCAGGTGGCTCGACGGTTGCCAAGCCCTTCGATCGCCACGCCCGACGAGCCTGTATTTCCCTGACCCGACCGGTTCTCCTGATTCGAGTCGTTCCCCTGCTCTCCGGTCGGCGAGCCGCCTCCACCATCCGTGTTACGCTCCGGTGTGGGCGGGCTAGGCGGTTGCGGAGGCGCATCCTGTTGTCGCGGAGCCGCCGCGATGGCCTGGTCCGATTGTGCAGGAAGCCGGGTTTGCGGCGTCCGAACGGGCGTTGGTGTGGGCTGTTGAGCGCGCGGCGGCTCGGGGCGGGTCTGCGGCTGCGGCGGACGCGGATCTGGTGTTTCCGACGGCGCTGAGGGACGCGCTTCGGAGGCCAGATCGCCGAACTCGATTTCAATCAGGTGGGCCGGATTCTCCGGGTTCTTACTCCCGATGATCATTGCTCCGGCGATGAGGAGCAGCGCCGCGTGCAGTCCAAGGCTTACGCCCATCCCTTTCGCGTCGTCGCTGCGAAATCGTTTTGCCATGATATGTTCTCCGTGGGGGGAAACGGAACGACATCTCGGCACGACTTCGTGCCTTTCCTTCCAAAACTACGCTCGAAAGACACCAATCCGACCAGTTTGTAGCTCAGTCCGTCTCCGGTTCCGCTCGCTGGAACCGCGGTTGGGCGAGCGTGAGCTTTACGGAAACGCGGTGGGAATAGCCAAGCTCGCTCTGGAGGCCACCAAAGTCGCCGAAACCGTAGTCGACCGACACCTGGCTGATGTTGAGGCCAGCGCCAATCGTTGGTGTGAGCTGGGTGCCATACCGCTCCGACGTTGTGACGTTCGAAATCCCTCCTCGTACCGCAACGAGGCCCTTGTACGTCACCTCGCCACCGAGGCGAGGATGGAACGAGATTTCACCCGCATTAAATGCGTAGGCCTGCTGTCCGTCGAACGCCAGGTCCAGATCCATGCCGACGGTGAACCCAATATCATCGGTGAACGGAATACTGGTCGCGGCGCCGAGACGGGCAACCGGGAGCACCATTTCGGTGCCGCCCTGCGGCGCGGTTTCGCCGAAAGTCTCCTCAAAATCGGCAAACTGGCTCTGGTTGACCGACCAGGACTGGATCATGCTGGTCGCGTCCTGCAAATTCAGGCCAAGTTGAACGCGACCAATTTTGTACTGTGCGCCAATATCGAAGGAATACCCCCACGCACTCGCGAAGTCGCCAATGGAACGACGGATGATCTTGCCTGTAACCCCAACCGACAAATTTTCGCGCAGGCTCCGCGCATACGAGACGTAGAAGGCGTAATCGGCTGCGGAGAAAAACGTGATGAAGTTTTCCGGGTTCGGGCGCGGAAGGCCTGTATCCGGATTAAACGCAGCCAATGTATTGGCGATGTTATCTACGCCGCTGCGGAAGAACGAAATCCCGACCGTCGAACGCGCTGTCAGCGGGAAGGCCGCCGCACCATAATCGAAGGAAACGATGCCGCCGAAGCGCTCGGCGTGCATATACGCCGCCTGTGGATAGTCGAGTGCTTGCAAACCCGCCACGTTCCAGTAGCCCGAAGTGACATCGTTAGCATGTCCGACGAAGGCACCGCCCATACCCAACGCCCGCGCTCCTACACCGCCTGCGAGAAAGTCGGCCCCGTACTTAACGACATCCTGGGCAGCGACCTGATGCGACCAGAGCGTCGTCGAAAGCATGGCGATGGCAAGAAGTCGCCCTGAGATTATCCTGATCGGCAGCATGGTTCGCATGGAAAACTGAGAAGACGAACGTGGAGTAGCCTGTGCCGATATGGTTTCGCTTGCTTTAAGACTACTCCAACATCGTGAAATCGAAGCCTCAGAGCAAGGCTTTTCTAACGCCGCGCGGAAAATCAGCATGTTGTGCGACGCATCGAACGTGAGACTATTCAGTTCGGAATGCCCTGCGTAGCCGCGCGGCAAAGGCACCGTCCGTTGCGTGCAGATGCGGGAACGCGGCAAAGAACCCCTCAGCGGTCGTCATGGAAGCGGGGAGGTCCCTGGTGATTGGCTCCACGACAAAATTAAGATGGCGGCGCAAGAAAGCCTGAACGCGCTCGGCGTTTTCTTCCGGTTCGGTGGTGCAAGTGGAATACACGAGAAGCCCTCCCGGCCTGACATGCCGCGCCCCCGCATCGAGGAGTTCATCCTGCAAATGGGCTAGCTCGATGATCTTCTCCAAACTCGCTTGCCAGCGCAGGTCTGCGCGTTTGCCAAGGACCCCGAGACCTGAACATGGCGCGTCCAGCAGAACCCGGTCGAACCGCGTGTCGGATTTGGCGGTGCGCAGGTCAACCGCGTGAGGCTCGACGATAGAAAGGTTGTGAGCGGCGGCGGCCTTCTCTACGAGCCCAGTCCGAGCTTCATGAACATCAACGGCGACCACCCGCCCACGGTTTTCCATCAATGTGGCCGCGTAGATGGCCTTCCCGCCCGGCGCAGCAGCCCCATCGAGGATGGACTCGCCGGGTTGGGGATCCAGAACCCGAACGACCAGCCCGGCTGCCTCGTCCTGAACCGCACAGAGACCTTCATCCATCCAACCGGCATGGAGAATGGGTTGGAGCTGTTCGACTACAACGAAGTCGTCCAGATACTCGGAGGGCCGCCAGGGCACGTCGAGGTCATCCAACCGCTTGCCGAACTCCTCCGGCGTTGTCTTCAAGAGGTTGATGCGCAAGCTGTACGACGGAAGCGCGTTGTTGCACTGGAGGAGCGCGATGGTCTCCTCCTCCCCAAACCGTTCGAGCCACCGGCGCACCAGCCACGTGGGATGCGAGAACTGAATCGACAAGTCGCGAGCCGGTTTGCCCGTCGCCGGCACGGGCAATTCGTCGGCTTCGATGGCGCGCACAGTAGCACGGAGCACGGCATTCACGAGCCCGGACGCACCTTTTCCGCGCACCGCTTTCGCTGTCGCTACGGCTTCCGAGACCGCGGCGTGAGGCGGTGTTCCGCGCTCCAGCAACTCGTAGAGGCCAATCCGAAGCACTTGCCGAACGGAGTCGTCGAGCGCGCTGATTTCGCCGTGGTAGAAATGCGCGATCAGGAAATCGAACCACCGCCTGAGGCGAGTGACGCCCGCGACGAAATCCAGGACGAGGCGCGTGTCGCGGGCGTCCTCGAAATCGGCGTGCAACCGCGCGACGTGCGCGCCGTCGCGCTCAACGCGGATGAGGTGCTGAACGGCTATGGCGCGGGGGGATTCCTGGATGGGGACTACCTCTGTTGATGAATGCCACGAACTTTGGCCCTGGTGGGCTGTTCCAGAATGCGCCCTCTAACCCAACCTGTACCACCATGACCCCCTGCTATTCCTGCGGAAATGAATACGAACGCGCCTTCACCGTTACCACGCACGAAGGAAAAACATACACGTTTGACTCCTTCGAATGCGCCATCCATCAACTCGCGCCCGCCTGCGCACACTGCGGCGTAAAAGTGATAGGGCACGGGCTGGAAGCCGACACGACGATCTACTGCTGCGACCACTGCGCCCGTGCCGACGGGGTAACGGGCCTCCAGGACAGCGTTTAAATTACTGCTGCTTTCCTCTTGTTTCTCTACATTGCCGACTGGTACAATGCACTCCAGTTGCTGGCGCTTCGCCGCTGGTAATGTCCCAGGGCGTGTGTAAAAATTGAGAGGGTGCCGCCTCGCGGAGGGTAGGTTTGAAATATCAACCACAAACCACCCAACACGAGGCAACACCCATGAAAACGAACCTATCACCGGCGGCCCGGATGAGCAAGC
>JBGTDU010000127.1:0-36038 GCA_041748175.1 Rubricoccaceae bacterium | reverse complement strand
TTGCGCAGCGTGCACCTTGCGGGAGATGTGCTACACGGGCCGGGGCAACAAGCGGCTCTCTGTTCGCCCGGCGCTGAATGAGCGCAGGAGGCGGGCCAGAGAGCTACTTCTCTCGGAGCAGGGCCAGCAGTTGTTGCGTCGTCGGGGCGTCGAGGTGGAGTCGGTATTTGGCCAGACGAAGGGCAATCGGGGATTCAGGCGCTTTCTGCTGCGCGGCACGGACAAGGTGACGGTAGAGACAGGCCTCATGGCGATCGCACACGACCTGGAGAAGTGGTGGCGAGCACGCTTCTCGGGTCTTTTATCGACTTTGCACTCCTACGCCGGAAAATTCACCCGCAGCTACAGAAAAACCAACTTTGCCGTCCTACCACTGATCGAGGCTTATTAGTCGGCCCCCTCCTGTGCTGTAAAGTGAGTAGTCGAGGGCATTGATTTTGTGGTTCAGGTTTGGGGTGAGGCCTATCGATTCCGCCGTTCAAATGGACGGTGCTGCCGACTATACAGGGAATTGCGGGCAGAATCATTAAGATCAGATAGCCCACGAACCGCCTTGCTAGGAACCTCTCCTGTCGATCCACGAGACTCAAGGTTTGAAACGACATCGTCATGTGGATGAACTAGCGAATGGCGGCGTTCGCGATCGTGTAGAAAAGCGGCGAAGGGGTTGGAGCGGAAAAATTGGTGCATGATCGGAGGGGTTAGGTGTTGAATCTTGCTGTGTCGAACGTGCCTCCTTTAACCTTGAGCGACGCTCCTTTTCTAAGTCCCAAGTTGGTACGATTGACTTGGTAGCCGTGACGTGGAATGCCTCCCCGTCCCCTGGACGAATTCCCAAGCTGTGGATAGTGTCATCCACTACGTGGCACCCCCGTAACCATGCATGGCTATCGCAACCGATAAAGGGCCAACGCCTTTCGGCGCTGGCCCCTGTATAGAATTCAAACGACTCTGCTAGAAGGCAAGTGCGCCCTCAATCGTGAATCCTTTGAATTCCCCGCCATTGAGGATGTCCGTGGTTGGGAAGTCGTTGTACTGCTGGTTTACGTAGCCAATCTTGAGCAACAGATTTCGGGTTGGGAACCAGCCTGCTGCAAACTCATATCGGTCGATCGACACGTCCGCCCCAAGCGAGGTGATCGCCCCGTCGATGGCAGGGCCGACGAGTTCACCGGAGGCCCGGTTAAAGCGGGCACCGACGTAGGCCTGCTCCCGTGGAAGGAAGCGGAAGATCCCGTCCGCGCCGACTTGCGTCCAGGCCCGTCCGAGATTGACAGCCTCAGTGCCATTTCGTCCCGTCACCCGCTCCACCGTGCCATACAGTTCAAGCCCGTGGAATTTCACGAACGGGTTGACCATGAAGGCCGTGACTTCCTCGCTGAAGCCCGGGTTTAGACGGCTCGACCAGGCGTTGGCGCTTGTCGAGGCAACGGTGTTCTCGAGCACGAGGTAGTAACGCGTTCCGCCGCGGTCTCCGCTGTAGAGTGTGTTGCTCGCAGCGTTGCCGTTATGGTAGGCGGAGCCGGTGAGACGAAGCCGCAGGTCGTCGTTGACTTGACGGTCGATGCCGAGTTTCCCATAAATCGAGAGTGATCGATTGTCAGGATTGGTCACATCGCCCTTGATTTCTCCGCCGCTGATGCCGAGCATCCCGAGAGCGCCGGCGTGCCGGACATAAAGCTCACCGCCGATCTCAGTGGTGAACGCGTCCATGATGTAGTTCCCCACGAAGGGGTTGTAGAACGCGTTGCCGTTGTCGCTTCGGCGGAAGTGGTTATCACCGTAGTTGACCTCGAAATGGCCAACCTTCAGCGTAACCAACTCCATGACCCGGTCCACCGCCGGACTTCCAAGAAACTTGGCCGCGTCCACCTGAAGAAATCCACCCTTCACCCACGCTTCCTGGTGGTGGCGTGACGAGAGGTAGGTTGTGAGATCTAACTGGATGCCGTCAGCGAGGAGCGCATTGATGTTGAAGTTTGCCGAGGCGAGGTTGAATCCTGAGCCAATCTCAATCAACTGGTTCGCGTTGTATTCCTGGCCGTTCGAACCCATCAGCATCAGCGGGTCGGCAGTATTGCTGTGTTCGAGGGACTGGAACTGTTGCGCGAAGGCCCCTCCAACGCGGAACTGCGGAGTGTTACCGGCGAGGTGCGATGCCGTCTTTGGAGCTTCAAACGTGTTGATGCCACGCTGATCCGGCGGGCGCTGGTTGGGAAACTGGACGAGTGGGTTATCGGCGTCGCCTGTCGTGTCGGTAGTTGCATCGGGAGAGCTCTGGCCGCTTAGCGGCTGGACGCCCGTTGCGTCAGCTACGACTTGGGCGGAAGCAATGATCGGAGCTAAACCGAGTGCAAAGATGAGCGCGGTCTGCGCTAGGTGTCGAAGTAGAGCTTTCATGGTAGTGAGGGTTTGTGTGGGTGAATGGGTTGTTGGCGAGTTGGTAGGGTTTGGAATCATCGCGGGGCAGCTTGAATGTCAAACCGCACAACGATGTCGTCGTGCGACCGCACCAAACCGAGCAATCCGCTCGGCGGCTCAATCCCGAAGTCAGTCATGCGAAGCGGATGAGAACCGCGGATGCGGATGCGACCGTTTGCCAGTCGTTGCCCTTCAACCGTCACGGCGATGCGTCGTGCCTCACCCCCGACTTCGAGTTCGCCCGTGGCAGAAACGGACACCCAAGAACCGACACGGACCGGGCCGGCAGGCCAACTGGCGTCCACTAGCGAGAAGCTGATGGCGGGATGGGCATCGGCTTTCAGGGCCTCGGTAAAGTCCGAGTTCATCTGCCGCCGACCGCAGTCGAAAGAACGAACAGGTACGGCAACGTTGACACGAACCGATGTGCTACCGCTATCCTCTACCTGCCCCAACCCAGCTACTCGGTCTGCGACGCATTCATAGCTGCCAACGGTCGACGTACCGTTGATCCAGAGTCTGCTTTCGGGAAGTGCCTCGTACTGTACGGTGTCAAAGGCGGCTCCTCCGAAGAGCATGGCTATGATGACAATCGAAGTTTGAGCGAGCGAGTTCATGACCGGTTGTGGTATCGCGGGAATGGAAGGACCTAGGCGCGCAACTGGCCGTCGCGCAACTGGCAATGCCGACTACGGCTGTAGCGTCACGTCGAAGCGGACGGTCACGTCGTCCCCTGTCCTCAGCGTGCCCAACAGAGCCGTTGGCGGATCAATGCCAAACGTGCTCATCGCGAATGGAACGCTGCCTGTGATGCGGAAACGACCGTTGCTCAAACCCTGGCCACTGGCTGTAACGTTCATTGTCCGCGTCGTTCCGGCCATACGCAGGCTACCTGTTGCCTGAATGGGAAAGCGAGCATTGCTTGCAGCACTAACCCTGGCGTTCGAAAGGGTGAACGTGATATTCGGATTTGCTGAAGCCCGGAGTGCGTCGCGAAGCTTGTTGTTCATGGTCGAGTTTTCGCAATCAAGGCCCGCCACGGGGATGGTGACCGTGACTCCACTGATCGCGGTCAACTGACCGGATCCTGGCTCGGCGGTCAGGCTTCCATTGATCTGACCAGCCGCGCACGACCAGTCATGGACACTTGAGGTGCCCTCAACCCAAACGCGGGTTCCGTCTGCGAAGGCGTATTGATTCTGACTTATGCTCCAGCCTGCGAGCGCTAGCCCTGAAATGGCGAGAGCGACGGCGAAGACGAGAAGGCAAGCTTTCATGGTTGGAAGGGTTGATTGATTGAATGGCCCGTGGGCAGTGACCGAACAGAAAAAGTCGTCGTTCGGACAAGGGCATTTTCGCCAACTACAGTCCCTCGCGAGGAGCGGTCTACCCCCACGATCTTTGCAGCAAAAAGCGATTCGCCACGTCGGTCAATACACCTGAACACTGTAGTCCAATTCCCTACATGCGGGCAGATGGACCATCGCCGATGCCTCGCCAAAGGGTCCTGTCGTACCACTAGTATTTTCCTGCGAGCAATTCGCACCATCGCGTTGTGGAACAGATATCCGCAATCGTTAATGCCGAGGCAATGGAGACAAAATCCCTATTGAGGCGCGAGGGTGCACCGTCGGGGTGCCATCGCTGGAAGGAATCGCGACGCGGCAACAATGGTAGGCTACCGGGTGCCGCGCGACTCGCCGAGTGCGGCCACCTTCGAGTGGAATGACCCTGGCAAAAACTCGCGTCGGCATCCAAAGAGTGGACGTTAGTGCTAGTCCTTCACACACCCCTCACCCCGCGTAGGGCATCCCCCGGCAGGCCCCGTGGGGACTAGCCGACCGAAGAGTCAGGCAATCAAGGGTGAGCGCGCCCGTGCAGAACGGGTAGCATGGGAGGACAAGCGTTTAACAAATCTCACTACGCCAAACCCCTGTGGCCATGACATCCGCAATGCGCATCCGAACTCTCGCAGCAACGTCACTCCTCGTTCTATTGTTGGCTGGCTGCGTCGGCAAGAGCGATTCCTCAAATCCGGCACTTCTCGCGCTCGCGCCTGAGAACACCTCATCCGAACTCCATCTGCCGGAAATCCAAGGTGAGGAGCACGCCGTGTTAACCCATGCACCCAACGTGCCGCCGCCTATCACCCGAGACCACGCAACCCGAGTAATTGTGGAGATGCAGACCGAAGAAGTCGTGCTTGAGCTCGCCGACGGCGTCGAGTACATGTTCTGGACCTTTGGCGGCCAGGTGCCGGGCCAGTTCATCCGCGTTCGGGAGGGCGATATGGTGGAGTTCCATCTTGCCAACCTGCCGAACAGTACGGTCCCGCACAACATCGACCTGCACGCGGTAACCGGTACGGGTGGCGGTGCGGCCGTCTCGATGGTCGTGCCGGGTAAGGAGGCCACCTTTGAGTTCCGCGCGATCAAGCCGGGCCTCTATGTCTACCACTGTGCCACCGCGCCGGTGGGCCTCCACGTGGCCAACGGCATGTACGGTTTGATCCTCGTGGAGCCGAAAGAAGGCATGCCGGAAGTCGACCACGAGTTCTACATCATGCAGAGCGAGTTCTATACGGCAGGCGCGTTCAATGCACCCGGCCTCCAGGCGTTTGATCTCGACAAGGCAATCGACGAGGACGCGGAGTACGTCGTCTTCAATGGCCGTGTCGGCTCGATGACGGGCGACAACGCCCTGCAAGCAAACGTCGGCGAGACCGTGCGGATGTTCGTCGGCAACGGCGGCCCGAACCTGACATCGAGCTTCCACGTGATCGGAGAGATGTTCGACCGCGTGTACGGCGAGGGCGGCACCGCCGTCAACCAACTCAATGTGCAGACGACCGGCGTGCATCCGGGCGGCTCGGCCATCGTCGAGTTCCGCGTGGATGTCCCAGGCCGCTACACGCTGGTGGACCACGCACTCTTCCGTGCCTTCAACAAGGGAGCCGTCGGCATCCTTGAGGTCACCGGTGCCGAGGATCCGAACATCTTCGCCGGCCAGACCAACATGGCGGACTTCGCAGGAACGGCGGAACCGCTCCCCGCTCCCTGAGACCGAGATCCGCTGAACCTGCCACGCCAACTCTTCCTGCCATGAATCGCGTCATCCCTATCCTGCTCGCCGGATTTCTTCTGGCTGGGTCTGCCTTTGCGCAGCCGCAGGGGATGGTGCTGGTTCGCGGCGGCGCGCATACCCCGCTATACACGGGTGTCACGGAGGCATCGACTGTCAACGTGGAGTCCTTTTACCTCGCCGTGATGCCGGTTACGAACGCGGAGTTTCTTGCCTTTGTGCGCGCCAACCCTCAGTGGCGGCGTTCACACGCGCCAACGCTGTTTGTCGATGATGGCTATCTCAGCCATTGGCAGGGCGACCTCATCCTCGGAACCGCTCAGCCGAACCAGCCTGTTACGCGTGTGTCCTGGTTCGCCGCGTCGGCTTACGCCGATTGGGCGAACAAACGCCTGCCTTCAACGAACGAGTGGGAGTACGCGGCCTCAGCCAGCGAGACTTCCCGGAATGGCCGGAGTGATCCCGCGTACACACGACGGATTCTGAACTGGTACAGCCGGCCGGCGCCGAATCCGTTACCCAACGTGGGTTCCACGTACCGCAATTACTGGGGGGTCTACGACCTCCACGGCCTCGTCTGGGAATGGGTTGCCGATTTCAACAGCGGCCTCGTCAGCTCCGACTCGCGCTCCAACCGGGACGCCGACTCGAAGCTATTCTGCGGAGCCGGCTCCGTCGGCGCGGCGGATTTCGAGGACTACGCCGCGTTCCTGCGCTTTGCGTACCGCTCTGGCCTGGAAGCCCGCTACACGGTGCCCAACCTCGGCTTCCGTACGGCCATGGACGCGCCCGTCAATTAAACACATCTACAATGAGACACCTATTCCTCCTTCGCGCCATGTGGGCTCATCGGTTGGGCTTTCACGCTAGCTACCGTCCGAAGCTTTGGTTTTCGAACAGCACCCAATACATCGTCGAACGAGCGACTTCAGTCGTGAGAAGCATCCTCCTCCGTCTCGTGATGGCTGCGTATCGCGCGGGCCTCGAAGCACGAGATTCTGCTTACAGCCTCAGTTCTCGCGGCGCTCTTGATGCGCCGGTCAACTAGCACCACTTTCATGACACGCTTCTTCTTCCTCATTTTCGCCGTTTGCGGCCTCGCAGCCTGCTCCAACGAAGCGGCTCCTCCCACCTTTGATACCAGTGCGCCGCTCTCCGAAACCTCCCTCTACCTCCTGGATGCCGCGTGGGCGACCGATACGGAAAACACCGTCCACCTGGCTGATTTCCGTGGCCGTCCTGTAGCGCTCTCAATGATCTACACAAGCTGCGGCCATGCCTGCCCGATGATCGTCTCGGACATAAAAAAGATCGAAGACGGCCTGCCGGAAGATGCCGAAGTCGAGTTCGTGCTCGTCTCTTTCGATCCAGACCGAGACTCAATCGAAAAACTTCATGCCTACCGCGAGGCGCACGGCCTCGGCGAGAACTGGACCATCCTCCGCAGCGAGGAAGTGGATGTGCGCACGCTCGCGGCGCTGCTGGATGTTCGCTACCGCTTCGAAGCCGACGGCAACATCGCGCACTCCAATCTGATCACCCTGCTTGATGCGGGCGGCGAGATCATTGGCCGCCAGGAAGGCCTCGGCAACGACCCTGCCAACTCCATTTCCATTCTTCGGGAGGCCACCGGCCTCGCTCTCTAACCTCACCCAAAACCCTGTCAACCATGACATCTTCAACCATCAAGATTTTCTCGCTGGCTCTCGTCGCCTTCCTTTTTGCCGCCTGCGGTGGAGGCGAAGAGCCACCTGCCCCTGCGCCTACTCCCGAGCCAATGGTCGAGCAACCGGCGCCGACGCCCGAGCCCGAAGTCACGTTCGATGGTCCGGCCTTTGAAATCACCATGACACCGGTCGGCAACGAGATGCAATACGAGCAGACGGAGTTCACGGTAGCTCCGGGGCAGACCGTCCACATCATGTTCCGCAACACCGCCGACAACCCCGCGATGAGCCACAATGTGGTGGTGCTACGCTCCACTGCCGCCATCAACGCCGTGGGCCAGGCCGCCATGGGCGCGTCTGACTCCGATTACATCCCCGCCGCGCGGCAGAGCGACATCATCGCCCACACACAGATGTCGGCGCCCGGCGCAACCGTGGAGGTCACCTTTACAGCGCCGAGCGCCGCCGCCGACTACCCGTACATCTGCACCTTCCCCCGGTCATTACATGACCATGCAGGGAACCATGCACGTCGTTGGGTGACGACGTGTTCGACGCGGGTCGGATGTGCACCCCGGCCCGCGTCTCCTTCTTCCATCCTGAGGATCATGCCTGTCAAAACGGAGACGCCCGCCGCGCAATCACTCATCTCGTTTGTGGATGTACAGCCGGGCAGCGTAGTGAGCAAGATGCTACTAAAGAACAAGGCGGGCTCGGTTACGCTGTTCGCATTCGGGCAGGGTGAGGGCCTCAGCGAGCACACGGCTCCCTTCGACGCCCTTCTCATCGTCATTGACGGGAAGGCCTCGGTATTCATTGACGGAACGCCCCATGCGGTGGCAACCGGTGAGGCGTTGCAACTCCCGGCCACGGTTCCCCACGCCATCGACCCGCTGACGGACATGCGGATGCTCCTCATCATGCTCCGTGACTAACCCAGTAACGCAGGAATGCCAATGTCCCCTACCCATACCACAAAACCCGACGTGCGATCACCTGAGGATGTTAACGTGATCATTCGTTCGTTCTACAACGAGATCGAAAACGACCCGGCGCTTGGCCGCTTCTTTGCCGAGGTTAACTGGGACGCGCATCTCCCAAGGATGACGGCGTTCTGGTCGGGCGTCCTCTTTCACACCGGCGAGTACAGAGGGCGGCCCTTCGATCCGCACGCCCGGCTGGAAGGTCTCGAACGAATGCATTTCCATCGGTGGATCGCGCGCTTCAAGGCGGCCGTGGATGATCAGTTTGAAGGCGAGCGCGCCGATACCATGAAGCAGAAGGCGCAGCAAATCGCCTCAATCTTTCAGATGAAACTGGGCCTATGGGATACGATCGAGAACGAGACCTGAAATGAAACGCTCTCAAGGCCTCCAACCGCTATCGCAGGACCACTACAAGGGGTTGCGACTGGTGGCGCAATTGAACAAAGCGCTTTCCGAAAGCAAAGATCTGGATAGTCTCGCTGATACCGTGGTCGCATTCCGGGAATCCCACCTCCGACCCCACTTTCAGGCGGAAAACGAGTTGCTTCTGCCGGTGTTGGCCAAGGAAGATCCGGCGCTCGGCAAGCGCTTGGCGAGCGAGCACGTCCAGATCAACGCTATCGTCGACAACCTCCAGATCTTTCCGGAAACACGAAAGGAGCACCTGGCAGCCTTCTGCAGACTTCTCCGTGCCCACATTCGATTTGAGGAGCGCGAGGTCTTCCCTCGAATCGAGCAGGTTGCAGATAAAGCCACACTTCAGAACATTCGCAAGAGGCTCGAAGACCGGAACGAGTTTCACCCAAACGGACATTCATGACGCGAACGCTACTCCTCACCCTCGTCCTATTCGTGGCCGGCGCCCCGTATGCACAGACTGTCACTCTCAATGGCCAGATCCGACACCGCTCGGAGTTCGATGACAAAGGCCTTACGGAGGCGGGCGACGCCTATCTCTTCCATTTGCTCCGGACGAGGCTTGGCGCAACTGCCAGACCAAGCGAACACGTCTCAGCCTTCGTCCAGATTCAGGATGCGCGGATGTTCGGTGAGGAAGTGAATACGCTGGACGGCAGCGCCGATAAACTGGATTTGCACCAGGCCTACCTGGGTGTAGATGTTCCCGGCATCGACGGTCTCCATGCGAAGGTCGGGAGGCAAGACCTGGCCTACGGTAATGAGCGGCTCGTTGGGGCGGTGGGATGGAGCAACGTCGGGCGAACGTTCGACGGGGCGGTTCTGAAGCTTACCCGCGATCGCGTGAGCGCCGATCTCTTCGCCATGCAGCTCGTGGCGCCCGATGAGATGCCCGGCTCGCAAAACCTGTTCGGCCTTTACACGGCATGGCAGATCAATGACGGCCATGAGGTGGATGTCTTCGCCCTGCTGGACAACAACACCAACGAGTTGACTGCCGGCCCGGACGCCGACTCCAACGCCCGAACGCGTTTCACGCCGGGCCTGCGCGTTCACGGCTCGCCGGGCGCTTTCGACTACTCGCTCGAGGCCATCTATCAGACCGGAAAGGAACAGATCATCCTCGACGCTCCGCTGACCTCCATCTCGGCCTATCTGATTGCCGCAGACGCAGGCTACAAAGCCGGGGCAACGCATATCGGCGCCGGATACACGCGCCTCTCCGGCGACGACAACCCGGCCGACGGCACGAACCACACCTTCAATACGCTCTTCGCCACAAACCACAAGCTCTACGGGTTGATGGACTACTTCCCCCGGCTGTCGGGGTCGAATGGCTTGCAGGATGTGAGCCTCTCGGTGACCTCGGCGATAGGCCGCAGCCTGCGCGTTCAAGTGGATGGGCACCATTTCGCGGTTGCGGAATCTGCACCGGAGGCTTCAAGCTCGTTCGGTCAAGAGGTTGATCTGGTGCTTTCATTTGACGGAGGCAATGTGCGGAGCAACGTACTGGACGGCTTCCAACTCTCGGCAGGCGCGTCGATGTTTATCCCCGGAGATCGCCTCGAACAAGCTCTCGGAGGCGATCCGACATGGTGGCTCTACCTGACATCCGCAGTCAAATTTTAACCCAAGACATCGGACGCAAAAAATGACCGCGCCTGGAGGCGCTGGCTCCCGGTCACGGCGGAATGAGAAGGTCGGATTTGCCGGAACGGAGGACCTCACGCCATTCCGCAATGAGGTCCCTTGCTCTTTCTGTCTTTGCGCCGCAATCGACTCCGAAGGGCCTACCTCAACAGCTGAATCCGGCGAGTTGCCGTAAAAGCGTCGGTCGAGAACCGCACTAAATAGGTACCGCTGGCGAGCGCGGGAGCATCCCACTGAACCTCGTGGAAACCTGCGGGGCGGTCGTCCTGAACAAGTCGCGTCACCATTCGACCAAGGATGTCGAAAACGGCGATGTCGACCTCGGCGGCTTCCGGCAACCCGTAGCGAATAATTGTTGACGTGTTGAACGGGTTTGGATAGGTTCCGTCAAAAGAATAGACGCGAGGTAGCGCATCGGGGCCGTTCGAATTGATGACGCCGATGTTGAATGTGCCTTGCGCGAGCGGGCCGCCGAGGAACGCGTTATCCACGGCCCTAATAGTCCAGTTGTACGTGCCGTCCACAAGGTCGCCGAAGGCCCAATCCGTCACCGCACTTACACTACCTGGTTCAGGCAAATGGTGTGGCAAGTCCAGAGGGATGTCGTTGAGATAGAGGCTAAGGTCGTAGGTCAGCGCGGCGACAGGTGTAGAGTCGTCGCCCGCCGGATTCCAGGACAGGGTGACGCTTCTATTCTCTTCGTCCACGGATGCGTTCAGGTTTGTGGGCATGGTGGGCGCCGCGTTCTGGCCAGCCGCGTCGTTCCGGTACACGTGCATTTGAGCTTCAACAAGGCCGTTGCCTCCGGGCACCCAGTATTCTCCGGCGATGAAATAGTCGAGGTCGCCGTCGTTGTCCATGTCGAGCCACGAGAATGCGCCGCCGCTCCAGCTGCTGGCGCGAGGAGCGGGAAGATTGTCCTCAATCAGCGTGAACACGCCACTTTCATTGAGAAAAATCTTTGCTCGTCCTCTCGTGGGATTGCCGTCATTGGGGTTGTACTCACCGGCGACGAGAATGTCGATGTCGCCGTCGGAATCGTAGTCGGCCCAGCTTGCTACGACAATAAAGAGAAGGCCATTGTCGTCGTCAAAGATCGGCCCTTCCACCAGAGTGATGGGAGCATATTCCTCCCCATCGTTCCGGTATATCCGTAGTACGGTGTGAAACGTATTGTCGGGCTCAAACACGGAGCCCGCCACCAGGAAGTCGTAGTCGCCGTCGCCGTCGTAATCCTGCCAGAGCACGTTGCCGGTCTGTATCGTCAGGCCATCGAAGAGATCCTCGCCCGAGAAGACGCCATTGCCTTCGTTCACATACAGGCGGATGAAGCGAATATCCTCGGAATCCGTGGGTGTATCAACAAGCAATAGATCGAGATCGTTGTCGCCATCAAAGTCAACCCAGGCGCTCTGCGCGTACTTCGTGTCGGCGAACGTGGAGTCGGTCTCCACGAAGAGCCAGGATCCGGTGCCGTCGTCGCCGTCGTTGCGCAGCAGCGCAGTTCGGAAGCTGAATGTTTGGTCGTCATAAACGGACGGCATAAGGAGGTCCTGATCGCCGTCGTTGTCGTAGTCGGCCCAGGTTATGGACCTGAGGTCGAACGAAGCGAAGTCGTCGTACTCGTAGTAGCCCGGAAGCACGGTTCCGGTCAGGACGAGCGTCCCTGCTTCGTTGCGGTAGAGTGCGGTCTGGCCCTCGCTTCCCACGATGAGGTCCTCATCTCCGTCGGCATCGAGGTCGCTCCACGCCATGTCCGAGGCGCCGGTCGTCATTTCGCCCAAGGGGACCTCGACGTACTCGAATTGCCACCGCCCGGAAGGTCCCTCACCCTCGTTCTTGAATAGAAGAAGTTGATAGTCCACACTCTCATTGTACAAAACGTAGTAACCTAGCACGGCAATGTCGAGGTCGCCGTCTGCGTCGTAATCCGCGGGCGCCGTGGACGCCACCCAGAAGTCATCTTCTTCTTGAGTGATGAACGGATACTCGGCCGGCGTCACCTCCGTGAAGTCGCCGAACGTCGAATCAATCGGTTTGACGAAAATCTGCTGCACGCGGTCGCCGGTAGCGCCGTCGTCGTCCGTGACAGTGAGCAAGACATCATAAAAGCCTTCCGCGGCGAAGGTGTGAGACGGATGCTGCTCCGTTGAAGTAGCACCGTCGCCAAAGTCCCACGCGTGGCCAACAATGGTCCCGTCGGCGTCTGTGCTGGTGTCGGTGAAGTCGGCCTGGAGCCCGAAAATTGTGACTTCAAAGGAAGCTACCGGCGGGAGGTTCGGCGCGGGCCCCGGTGGGCCCATGAAGTGCTCGATGTGGCCTTCCCATCCTACCGTCCAGGCGTCGCCATCGGGTGAGGCGGTAATCCCGTAGTAGGAGTCTGTCCCCTCGGGCAGTTCGAACGTCGTCCAACTCGTGCCTCCGTTGGACGAGTAGTACGCCCGGTTCGCCGTCGTGGTCATCCAGAGCTCGTTCTCACCGAGTAGATGGAGATCGCGAATCTGGTCGCCTTCGTTGCCCTCGGGGAGTTCCAACACCTCCCACGTGACGCCGCCGTCTTCACTGCGAGCCGCGAACCCAAACCAGCCCACCGCATAGCCGACGTTCTCGTTCCAGAAGTCCATGTCGTTCAGGTTCGTGGAACCCGGCACGTCGAGAATCTCACTCCACGTTGCGCCGCCGTCGGTGGATCGGCGGTAGAACTCGCCCGCGCCCGCGATCCAGCCATTTTCTCCCTCAAAATCGACAGCGACGTACAGGCCGCCAAAGCCACCGACGGGCGTCCACGAGGCGCCGCCGTCGATGGTATGAAAGAGGGCGTTGGAGCCCACGGATCCGACGACCCAGCCTTCGGAAAGCGTCTCAAAGTGCAGGTCGTACGCATCGTCTCCGGTGCTGCCTACACTCGCCGTCCAGGTCGCCGCACCGTCATTCGTGGTGTAGATGAATCCTTCCTCGTCGACGGCAACCGCGGAGTCCTCACCCACGACGATCACTTCTTGCAAATCCTGGCTCGAGAGTGATTGATGGACTACCCACGGCGCGCCATCGAGGCCCGTGTTTGTAAGCACGGTTCCCGACGCTCCAACAGCGACGAGCCTACCGTCGGGAAAGCGGTCGATCCCGTAGATCGCGTTGCCGACGCCACTGCTGACCTGGCTCCAAGTAGCGCCGCCGTCCGTCGTTTTTATGACGAATCCGGCTCCGTAGCCCGCGTACCCGTTCGAGGCGTCGGCGAAGGCAATGGGGCTCGAACTAAAGAATGTTGCGCTCGGTCCTGGCGACGAGTAGGTCTCCGCCCAGGAAAGGCCTCCATCGGTAGACCTGAACATGCTTTCTTCGCTGTCGATTGCGACCACGGTCGAGGCATCCGGCGCGATAAGCGCATGCGCGCCTTCACCCAGAACGTCGCCTAGGTCTGTCCAGGTTTGTCCGCCATCGGCCGACCTGAAGACGCGAGCGTCGTCTCCGAAAGTCCCGGTCCGCGCCCACGCGAGAATGACATCTGCCGACAGAGGCAGCAGCCGGTTGCGGCCCTCGGCCATGGAGCCCGTACTCCAGGTCTGGCCGCCGTCCGTTGAGTGGGCAAAGCTTCCATCCACTATGGCAACGGCGAGCGTGCTTGAAAGAAATGCCACGATCTCGCCGTCGCCTGCGGACACGAGGTTGAACGAGTCGCCACCGTCCGTGGTGCGGTAGATCCCACTCTCCGAAACGCCGAGACCGAGAAGATCGTCAGCGAAGTCGAAGGCAAACATCCCGTTCGGCACCACCTCCCACGATAGACCGCCATCTTGACTGATCCAGTTGTCACCGTTGGTCACGGTGAACCCGAAGTCCGACGTGTAGAACTCCATGAAGTAGGTCGAACCCAGAAAGGGAAGCTCCTCCCAGGTGTCGCCGCCATCGGTTGTGCGGTAATTGTCGTTGCCGAATGTCCACCCGTTCTGGCTGTCGAGGAAGAAGATGCCGTTCAGTGGATCGAACAGGCTGAAGGGCACCGCACGTTGTGTCCATGTTGCTCCTCCGTCCTCGGAGTCCCAGAGAGCGCCGCCATCGTCGAAGGAGTCGTCGGACGTGGCGAGAAAAACGCGATCCGGCGTCGGCGCTGCGACGCCTCGCACGTCAAGCTCGGTAGGTTTCGGCGCCTGGTTCACCCACTGAGCGGAAGCGGAGTCCGCGACGAAAAACGTGAGGGCGAAGAAGAGGGCTTTATGGAGAATGCGCATGGACCCGGAAATTATGATCACGTCGGCATCCGGATGAATCGACAAAAGCCGCATTTGCACTCGTCAGGATGCACGGGCTGGTTTCAAGGTAGATAATGCGGCCATAACGTCTGGTAGCAGAATTCTGCTACCGGTCTGATGCGGGTGAGGGTGCCCGATGACTTTCTCGGGAGCGTTTTGCACAGCGCTTTGGATGAAACAGTCCGTTCGGATCGCAGCAGCAGAACTCCGACGGCGCTGGAAGCCGACTTGCGGTAGGCGACAACAGCAAGCCGTGTTAACTCGTCAATGTCGGCAGGGCGCTTCAACATGCGCTACCTCACCAAAGTCGCGCGGCGGACCTCCGCAAAGAACTGGCCCGTCACGCGGACAACGTACGTTCCTGTCGGCAGCGTCCATCCGTCGAGGGCGAATGTATGCGAGCCCGCGGCGAGCGCTCCGTCGTGAAGCGTGGCCAGTCGGCGGCTCAGGACATCGAAAACATCGATTCGGAAAACCTGCGTCTCGTCTACGTCCAGCGTGAACCGCGCCTGCGGGTTGAAGGGGTTCGGGTAGATCGGGCTCAGCACGTACCCGGATGGCAGGTCTAACGCAGGATCATTGCGAGGACCATCTGCTGTTGGAATGATCCCAGTCGCACCGGGCAGGATCGCCAGCTCCCGCGGGAGCCCGCTCGGGGGCACACCCACGAGCGTGGCGAGGTCCGGAATGCTGTCGCCGTCGAAGTCGGCGTAGAACGGGTCGAAGGGCCGCCAGTAGATCCCGAGGCGGTGGGCGAAGTCGAAGCCGCGCGCCCCAGTGTTGTAGTACATCGCGACGCCGTTCGCGACGGTCGTCATCATGAGGTCGAGGTCCCCGTCGCCGTCCGCGTCGCCCGCGGCGATGCCGGTGGCGCCGAGGAGGTCGGGCGAGAACGGGGCGTAGTAGGTCTGGGCCGGGGAGAAGGTGCCGTCGCCTGCGCCCCAGAGCATGCTCATCGTCTCCTGATTGGTTGGGAGGTTGTCGGAGCCGGAGTTGGCGGTGGCGAGGTCGAGGTGTCCGTCGCCGTCGAGGTCGGCCACGACGATATCCATCGGCCCCTGCCCGACCGTAATGACAGCCTCCTCCTGGAACGTGCCATCGCCGTTGCCGAGGTGGACGTTGACGACGTTGCGAGCACCGTAGGGCGTCCAGTGCCCCGTCACGAGGTCCACTTTGCCGTCCTCGTCAAGGTCGCCGCCGGTGAGGGCACGCGGGCCCGCCGTGATCCGGATCGGCGGGAGATGCTGGAATGCGCCGTCGCCGTCGTTCAGGCTCACGAAGATCCGGTTGCCGAAGTCGGAACCGGCGCAGTTGAGCTCCTCAAGGTTGACGGCATCGAGGTCGCCGTCGTTGTCGAGGTCGAAGGCGTCCACGTCGCCCGTCCCGCACGTGCCGATGAACCACGTGGTGATGGGGCCGAACGTCCCGGTCCCGTCGTTGAGGGCGGAGTAGAAGTTGTACCCGTCCTGGAAATCGGTGTGGGCGTCGTTGTAGAGGAGGTCGAGGTCGCCGTCGCCGTCGATGTCGCGGAGCTTGGCCCGGCTGACGCCCCGGCCAGAGGTCGTGGAGTGGGTATAGACGACGGGCTCGGCGAAGGCGCCGTCGCCGTGGTTACGGAGGAGCCCGCCCGGCACGCCGAAGGCCTCGCCGGAAGCGAAGACGTCGAGGTCGCCGTCGCCATCGACGTCGCCCGCATCAAGGCGGATGTTGCTGGCGGGCGCGGCGGAGCGCGTCTGGAGAATGGGGAGCCGCCCGTCGCCGGGGTTCTTGTGGACGGTGATGGCCAGCGACATCCGGTCGGACGTGACGACATCGGGGGCACCATCGCCGTCGACGTCGGCGACGGTGAGGTCGGCCGTGCCCTGCCCGGCGGGGACGTGATGCGCGCCGCCGAGGCCGCCGGTCCCATCATTGTAGAGGATCCCGATCCCGTCGCCCGTAGTCCCACTCCAGTCGCACGTGATAACGTCGAGGTCGCCGTCGTCGTCGTCGAGGTCCGCGAGCACGACGGCCTCGGGCGTCGTGCTGTAGGCGATGACGTCGTAGTAGATGGGGGGCGCGAAGGTGCCGTCGCCGCGGCCGAGGCGCACAACGACATCCTTCTCTGCGTACGTCCCACTGCCCTGGTACACGCCGTGGACGACATCGAGGTCGCCGTTGCCGACCTCGGAGCCGATCTAGCCGGAGTTCGGGAGCGCGAGGTCCGGGTTTCCGTCCTCGTCGAAGTCGCCCACGACGATGTCAAAGGAACCCTTCGTGGTGAAGGTGTAGTGGACGGGCGCGGAGAAGACGCCGTCGCCCTCGTTGAAGAGGACGGCGAAGCCGGAGGAGCCGTCGGTGCCGCCCGGTGCCGCGTAGTCGTAGTTGGCGGCGGCAACGTCCATGTCGCCATCGCCATCAAAATCGGCGGAGGTTACGGCGTAGGGATCGCGGCCGACCCAGGGCACGCCATCAAAGGGCAGCGTTGGGATTTGAGCTGAACTCGTTGGAACTGAGGCGCTCAGAACAGCCAGGATTAGACAGGTAACGAGACGCATAGTGGCTAGCGGATAAGATGCTTTGAGAATAGCGGTGACTGAACGACAGATTTACGTAGCAGGTAGGTGGAGTAGTTCAACTGCCTGCTAACGCAAAAGCGTTATACGGCGAGCATCTGAATTGGTCTCCCCCGCCACGCGGACAACAAATACACCGCTGACGAGCCCATTACCATCGAGGGTAAATGCCGTTCTTCCGGAAGGAAGCGAGCCATCGTGCAGGACGCGCACTTCCCGGCCCAGAGCATCGAAAACAGATATACGCACCGACTGCGAAACGTCCAGATCCAACGAAAAATGTGCCTGCGGGTTGAAGGGGTTGGGGTAGACCGCTGAAATCTCGAAGCCGCTCGGGAGATCTCCGCCCGGCTCATTGAACGTCGCGATGCCGCTAAAATGCGTGATCGTTCCACCATCTCCGACGGCCCACCCGTCCGTTGCTGACGGAAAATGGACGCGGTTGAACGACTGCGCCGTACCGCTCGGTTGAAGCGCCCACGTCGCTCCTCCGTCTTCCGTGAACCAGATGTCTCCGAAATCCCCAACGACCCAACCGGTGTTGGCATCCACAAAATGAAGCCCGTCGCCGCCGACGCCTGCTGTGGCCACGTTGCTCCACGTGCCGCCGCCGTTGGTTGTCTTCAGCACGAGGTTGTCCTCGCCAGCGATATACCCGAGCGAGGCATCGAGCATCTGGATGTCCTTGAGATCGGCGCCGGTTCCGCTATTCTGCGTCGACCAGGTGACGCCCGCGTTCGTCGTGTGCTGGATCTGTCCGCTCCTGTTAGCGAGCCACGCCTCGGAGGCGCTTACGGCGACGATGCTCTCGGTTCGGTCGATGGCTCCGGTGTTGTGATACGTCCAACTGGCCCCCGCGTCTGTTGAGATAGCACTGTCGCCATCGCGCCCGGCGACCCAGACGACCGATTCGTCCACCCAGTCTGCATGGCGGAGGTCGCCTGCGCCGGTTGAGACCAGCGTCCAGGTTGCGCCCGCGTCAATCGAGCGGAAAACCGGGCCGTCGCCGGTGGCGATGATGCCGGTGGCCCCAGAAGGACTGAAATCGATGCCTTCAAGATCGAACGCGCCGGCGCCGAGTGTCTGCGAGGTCCAGGTGTCCCCTCCATCGGTTGTTTTCAGAAGTAGGCCCAGATCGGCGACGACGAAGCCGGTGGTTTCACTGATGAAGTGGACGTCGGACAAATCGGCTACCGTGCCACTGTTTTGCGGCGACCACGTCTGGGCCAACAACACCGAAGGAAAGAGACACACAGAGAGGAGGGTAAAAAGGCGTTTCATGAGAGCAGCTGAAGAAGGAAGAAAGAAGTAGTGAGGTTGAAATCGTGGGGCGGCAGCGGGCCGTGGCACGGAACGGCCCACCGCGTGAGCCCAGCTTCCTTACGGGGAAGCGTTGCCCCTGGCTAGTGATCGTCGAGCTTGAGCTTCTCGGCGTAATAGGTTCCGTCTGCGCGGGAGAACCCTTCCGCCTCCACGAGAACATCGACCTGGAAGGCGTCAAAGGAAACCGGGTTATTGTTGTCATCCAGAAATTCCGTTTGGCCATCCACGGCAAACACGAGCCCTTGCACGGTGACGGAGTTGGAGGTACGTGCCTCTATGAGCCCATTCACTTCTACCTGGCCTTGTTCGTCGCCATCCTCCAGCTTGAGCTTCGTCGCCCGAATCGTGCCGTCACTTTGCGAATGCCCCTCGGCCTCGATGTAGTCGCCCAGGCGGAAAAAATCGAAAGAAACAGCTTCGTTGTTGCGCCCGAGAAGCTCGGTCTGGGCATCCACGATAAAGGTCCGCCCAAGCACCGTCACCTGGTTCGACGTGCGTGCCTCTATAAACCCTCGTACTTCAATTTCGCCGGACGAGGGATTTGACGTGGAGGCTTCCAACCGAATCTGATGGCCTCGCTGCGACCTGGCGAGGCCTCCGTTCAGAAAGATTGAGCCCGTAATCGGGCTGGCGTCTCCTGAGGCGGCATCGAGAATGACGGTAGCTCCAGGCTCCGCGTCGAACTCGTACTCCCACGTTCCGATCGAAGAAGCCTGGCTACTCCCCGACGCATCGGTATAGGTGATCGTAGCTGAGCTTCCCTCAATCACATAACGAACGGTAGACGCGTTGGATGAGGCCGTTGACGAATCGCAAGCGGTAAGTAGAAAGAGGGCTGTCGGCAGAATGAGATGGCGCGGAGTCATGGTCGAACTGAAATGAATGGAAGAATGGGGTTTGCTTCCTTTCTATTTCAAACGAGGTGCCATATCCCACACAGTCCAGAGGTGGCCCAATTCGGACATTTGGGCCGTTTTGAATCAATGATTGGCGCGCCCCTTTAGCGACTCGCGCACCAGATGCAAGGTCTGTGCAACCGCTGCACACCCTCTAGCTCAGAACCGAAAGCCGACGGAAATCCCGGACGGCGTCGGTGAAACCCGTAGCGACGAAGACAGCCCTCCTGTAGCGAGGGCATCGACCGTCGAAAAAATCCACACGGCTGCCGCTCCAGCCAAAAGCCCACCTCGGACCTTGTGCCAGGTGTTGTATGTAGCGTAGCGGTCCGCGACGAGGTCGGGATCTGATTCAGCGAGATAGGCATCGAGCGCATCCTGGCGTTGGAAATGCGCCGCTGCGGCCCCGCCTAGAGCCGCCGCCCAGACACCGGTCATAACCCAGCCTTTGGTGCTTTCACCTTTGTAGCGCTGTCCCCACCCAGGCACCACGGCCGACCTTAGCGTTGCGGCCGGGCGCTGGTCGTGTACCTGTACATACCGAACCGTCGGGTTAGGTGTCTCCACGGTCTCTCGTTCTCTGGCGAACGCAGCCTTTGTCTCTCCAAAAAAAGCGACCGTGACCGGAGACACAAGCAGCGGATCCAATTGCAGATTCGGATTCAGTGTGAGTGCTCCGCGAAATTGCTCGGCCGCCTCCAACTCTTCCCCCTTCGCATAGAGGATGAGTGCCAGTGTGGTATGAAGGCGAATAAGCTGGTCGGGGTTGAAGGCTTCGAAACGGGATAAGGCAGCACGCGCCAACGCCTCGGCTTCGTCGTACTCCAGATTCTCGTAGGCAGATTCGACCCTACTGAGCAGCATGGTTGGGTCCGCTCCAGGCTGCGCGATGCCATGCAAAGGCCAAAGCAGTAGGAGTCCGACCAAAAAGCCGAGTGTGGACTTCATCGCTACCTCAACCGCGTGATTTCTCGCGCAGCCGTCTGTCGGCCATCGGTAGCGAACACAACATATACTCCTGCCGGGAGGGTTCGTCCTCCGTCGTCGGTGCCCGACCATACAAATTCCGTCCGTCCAGCGGCAAGCTGCCCGTCGTGCAACGTGGCGACTCGTCGCCCCAGCATGTCGTAAACGGCGATTACTAGAACTCCGGGTATCTCGGTCGTCACCGAGATCGTGGTTGCGACCACAAACGGATTGGGTCCGGTCTGCGCCAACGCGAATGTTCTTTCCGGCGAGGTGGGATCAATCGCCGTCGACGTACTCAACATTAGCGAGGACGATATAAGCGCTCCAGTGTCCATCTGGCCGCCGAACACATACACGGCATCTCCCACACCCGCAGCCACAGAGCCCTCGCGCGGATCGGGAAGGTCGGGCCACATATCCCACTCGTTCAAGTTTGGATTGTAGGCATCGACGCGTGCAATGATATCCCCCTCTGCATCCCGTCCACCAATCGCAAACACTAGTTCACCCACACGCGCTGCGGCGAGACTACCGCGCGGGGTCGGCATCGATGCGCGAAGTGTGCCAGCCTGATTGGGCACATAGTGCTCCACCTCGGCAACGGGTCCTAATGGCCCAAAACCACCGAAGATTAACACGCCGTCCGCTCCAACTGGAATAGCGCCGAACGCTGCACGTGGTTGGTCAAGGACCCAAAATCCGTAGTCGTCCCAGTTGCTAGTCCCTTCGTTGTAGACCTCCGCGTCGTCGCGATATTGAAGGGCTTCATCCAGGCCTCCGAAAACATACACGTCTCCGCCAACCGTAAACACGCCATGGCCTTCACGTTCATCCTGGAGGTGGTCGAACGACTCCCACCGCTGTTCAATCGGATCGTAGACCTCGACATCATCTATCTGTTCGCTCCCATCGCGTCCACCGGTCAAAAGAATCTGGCCGTTAAATACCGTCGCTGAGGCGTTAAACCTGGCATCTCGTAAGGGATCGACGTCCGACCACGAGTTTGACAACGGGTCGTAGCGTTCCACGACATCAAGAGCGACGCCGGCCGCGCTCCGGCCACCCATCACATACACCTCTCCGCCAAGCACCGCGACCGACGGGAATGCTCGGGGAGTCGGCAGCGGCACAACCTCCACCCAGGTCGGCTGCGCAACAAGCGGGGCCGACAGAATCAGTGCCGAGACGAACAGTGCGATGGTTTTTCGAACGCTATACATAGTGGATGCGAGTCTACTTGCCGGAATCAAGCTCCGCAAGTCGCGTGCCGGTCAATCACCCGACTGGCCAAGAAGACTGGGCAGGTTGTAAGGAAGTGTTCGCCGCTCTCCCGCGGCTACCTGAACGGTGCTGCGCCATGTCCCGAGCTGAGGATGCGTCAGGACGATGGTATGCGAACCCGGACTCAAAATTAGTTCGCGTTCGGGCGGGACGGCCCCAATGGATTCGCCGTCGACAACAACGTTTGCCCAGGGATGGACCTGAAGCGTAATCCGTGCAATGTGTTCCCAGAGGGAAACGGCCAGCTGCTCGTCCGTGCCCGGATTGATGTGAATGGTCCGGCGAACATCGGGGAATCGGGGATTGCGCAAAACGACGTCATGAGAACCGGCTGCCAACTGGTCGAGATCTACGCGCGATCCTTCGCCCACTTTACGGTTATCCACAAACACCTCCGCCCACGGCTGGGCTGTCACGGTGAGGCGGCCAGGAAGCGCCGTCGCCTGGTTCTCAAAACCGCTCGCCGGTCGTTCCTCCGAGCTTTCCACGACAGGCTCGGAGTTCGTGTCTGTTTCAGAGGCTGCTTGCGGAAGTTCAGGCTCAATGGCTGAACTTGATTCGGCAGGACGCGATTCGCCAACGTCAGAATCTTGTGCGTCAGACGACAATCCTGCGGCAAAGTCATCCGGTCGCTCTTGAAAATCGACAACGAGAGAATCGGCGCGATCCGAACCGGCTAGCACGGTAGATGTGGGCTGCAACGGACGCATCTGCAGATAAAGTAAAGCCACCGTGGCCATAACACCTGCGACAAGAATCAGGGCAAAACCGGCACGCCGCCGGCTACGGAGCGACGGGGTGAATCTCTTCTCTTGCGCTTCCGTGGTGATGGATTCCCACCTTGCAGGCACCTCCTCAGCGGTACCCGAGACGGGGCGAAGGGCCTGGTAATGTTCCGGGTTCTCGATAAACGCGGCCAGCATTTCCGCGCCGATCGTTTCTCTCTCCCACCTTGCGGACTCTGCCAGGGCGGTCGTCGCCTCGTCCGCTGTTGGCCGAGCTGGTGCGGCCGGCTGCAGCAACGCCTCAACGACCAGCCTGAGAGCCGCTGGAATTCTCGGATCTGCTCGGAGCGAAGGCAGGGGGTCGTGATTCAGAGCAGAATCGAGTGCCTCGGAAACGTCGGATGACGGAAACGCCTTGCGGCCCGTCAGCGCCTCCACGAGCGTGGCCCCAAGTGCAAACAGGTCAGTCATTGGACCCGCGTCCTCACCGAGAACCGTTTCCGGCGCGAGGTATCCGGGCGTTCCACGAACATCCGCCGTCTGTTCATCACCAGCTGCGCCCACCAAACGAGAGGCGAGCCCGAAATCGGCAAGCTTTACCGTTCCATCTCCACCCAAAAGGACGTTGGCGGGCTTGATGTCGCGATGAATGATGCCTGCGTGGTGCGCGGCGGTGAGTCCGTTGGCAACTTCAGCGCCCACATAAGCGACGAGCTCCGGCGGAAGCGGACCATGCTGTGCCAGTACGTCCTCAAGCGAAGCGCCTTCAACGTATTCCGTGACCAGATAGGGGCGGCCATTTTCGTCTCGCCCGGCCTTGTGCAGGGCGACAACATTTGGATGGCTGATGGCCGCGACGCTCTCCGCTTCGTGCTCAAACCACTCCACCAGAACCGGGTCTTCTGCCGCTTCCAACGTGAGCACCTTAAGCAGCACGGCTTTGCCCGTCGCCTCCTCATACCCCTTGTACACAACCGTGGTGGAGCCGCGCGCGAGCTCTGCGAACGGGCGTACGCCTCCTATCGTGGATTCAGCAGGAATGAGCCTGACCGTTCGGTTGAATGCGTGCTCTACGCACGACCTGACAATTTATTTCGCGACGTTACGCAGGGTACTGCCCGGAAACCTGCTAAACCTCGTCTTGCCATTCTTTCAGCCTGTAATGAATCCACCTCCGCGAAACACCAAGCGATCGTGCCGTTTCGGAAATGTTTCCATCGTGCTGCTCCAACGACCGCTGAACGTGGCGGCGCTCTACCTCCTTCATCGGCAAACCCGGGTCGAAGGTGGTTTCCGGACCTTGAGCAGGCAAGCGAAGATCGGCGACATCGATGAGTTCGCCCCGTGACAACACGGCGGATCGTTCAATCGTGTTCTCCAGTTCGCGGACGTTGCCCGGCCAACGGTACCGCTTCAAAGCGTCCACCGCTTCCGGCGTGAAGCCCCGCAGATGAGCGCGCGTGCCCGTGGCATAACGGTCGAGAAAATGTGCGGCCAGAAGAGGAATGTCATCACGCCGGTGCCTCAATGGCGGTAGCTCAATATCAATGGTGTTGAGTCTGTAATAGAGGTCTTCGCGGAATGCGCGGACGGCGATCTCTGCCTTAATATCTTTGTTGCTCGCCGAAATAATCCTGACATCGACTTTTCGGATGCTCGTATCTCCAACGCGCTTGATCTCGCCTTCCTGAAGCACTCTGAGGAGGGAGGTTTGCAGTTTGGCCGAGAGATCTCCGACCTCATCAAGGAATACCGTGCCTCCGTCGGCTATCTCAAAAAGACCTTTCTTGTCCGCGATGGCCCCTGTAAACGAGCCCCTCTTGTGGCCGAACAACTCACTTTCCAGGAGCTCGTCGGCTAGGGACCCGCAGAAAATTGCGACGAAAGGCTTGTCGCGCCGCTGACCGTTGTAGTGGATGGCGCGAGCGATCACCTCCTTGCCAGTTCCGCTTTCACCACCGAGAAGGATGGTAGCATCCGTGTCGAGGACCCGGCCAACGGTTTCAAAGACGTCGCGCATTCGGGGACTTTGGCCGATAATTCCATCGAATCCGTGAACGCGCTGAACTTCGGTTCTGAGTCTCCGGTTTTCATCGCGGAGCGACTGCATGAACGACGCATTTTCCAACGCGACGGCTGCCTGGTTCGCAAAGGCTTTCAGGAACGGAAGGCTTTGACGCGTGAACCGGCCTCTCCGGGTAACCGAATCGAGGTAGATCGCGCCAATCTGCCGCGCCTTCAACCGAAGCGGTACGGCCACGATGGATTGGATCTGCTGAAGCACGACACTCTGAGTGGAACCAAAGCGCTCATCCGCGGCCGCTTCGTAGAGGATCACCGGCTCGCCGGAAGCCAGGACCGAGCGCACCACGCTCCCCGAACCCTCACCGCCCTCGTTGACAACGCCGTCCAGTTCGTCCTGCGTGAAGTTCCGCTGGGCTCGGACGGCGAAACCTGTCTCGGCGTCGCGGTCTTCCAGGAAGATGAAACCCCGCTCCGCCTCGAGCGAGTGCATCGCCGTCTCCAGCACGGTTTCGAGCAGTTTGCCAGGATCACGGACAGAGTTTATCGTCGCAGCAATATCCGAGAGGGCGTTCAGCGACGTGAGCAGGTCTCCGTCGGGAAGCATTCGATCTACATCAGGGATTTCGGTCATGACGGGGGGTAGGCGAATTGCATGCCCGGGCTAGTGTTGCGGCCGTGTCGGAACGACGTTGAAGCCCTGCGGCCGCGTTCTGCTCAGGTTGCCGAAGTCATCCACAACGCTCACGGTCCACGCGTAGGTACCAGTCGGCAGGGCATCCGGTATCGTGAGTGTGGTATCCGAGGGCGCTATTCCCGAATAGCGAGAGAAGAGTATCTCCTGGCCCGGCACAGGAACGAAAGAGATGTCTATGCGATGTGAGAAGCTGTAGGGAAGCTCGGTTAGCCTCCAAACCAAGGTCGGATTCGGTCCGACAATCTCTCCTTCCCTTGGTCGGACGTCATCATCCGGAAACGTCCCAACAATGCGCACGATCTGCACGGTCGCACTCGCTCCTTGCACACCTTGATTGTCCGTCGCTTCGACCCGAAGTGCCAGGCCGAGCAGTTCCTGCGCGGGTACGGGTAGTTCGCCCTCGGCAAACGCGCGGCGGTAAACGCCTGGCTCACCATCAACAACCCGAAGCGTGTCCGAGTAATCGAGCGAAGGCGCTGCCAGGCGCACGTCGTTAACGTCACCAAGGCCATCCGGGTCGCTCACTGAAACCTCTACAACCAGTTGAAAGATGGGGTCCTGAGGAAACCACCTGTTCAGATTCTCAGTGTGGATCGTTGTGAGTTGCACAGTCGGGATCCCATTGATGGGAATGGCCAACTCGACGAGTCGGCCAATTTCGACCGTGACGGTGTCCGCGAACGACGCATATCCCTGAGCATCGGTCTTTATCTGGTAAGTACCCGCGGGGACGCCAGTGATCGAAAAGCGGCCGACAACGCCGGTAACTCCCGCACGCTCCTCTCCCGTCTCCAGAGAAGTGAGACTCACACGTACGCCCTCAATTCCCTCAAACGGGGCAAAGAAAGTGGTTACCGTTCCGGCTACAGCGCCGGAATTTTCAAAGTTGTCCGAAAGAGGATCCAATGGATTTCCACGCTCAGCATCACCGATACACCCGGCCAAAACAACAGCCAGCCCCACCCCGATCGAGAATGCGCGGGCGCGATTGCGAGTGACAAAGGGCATATGGCTTTCCCGGCGAGATGCTAGCGGTTGGTGCAAACGCCGGTCCTGTTCAGATGCTCCGTACCTCCAGAAAGTCGGCACCGCGTTTGCGGAATGGGTGGAGTTCCGTCGCCATTCCGCAAGGAGCTCGTTCCACTTCGCACGTGTGATAAGGTCGGCAACCACCATCGCCGGTTTTGTGGCTGTGCTTCGAGCCATGCATCTGGCCGGGCGCCTATTATTTCCCAAAATCTATCTTCGGCAACGTCCCCTGGTTTCTCCGATGCCGACAATCATAAAAATTTAGAATGCCCGCCAGCAATGATTTGGCACCGCCGCCCCGCACTCGGGCGGCCGTGAGGCCAACCCGACCACCAGCTTTTCGCAAGTCCGTCGAGCGCTGGGTTCACGTCTATCATGCCGTGCTTGGACTCACGTGGATAACCATAGCGGGTTATTTCCTGTTTTGGGGCCTCAACTATTACGCACTACCGCTGCACGATCGGCCTTACAGCCCAGACCACGAGCTATTCAAACCGACTGGTAGCGTAGGCAATCCGCTCGCCATTGCAGGCACGGCGATGATCGCGTTTGGGGTATTCAGCTATATGCTCCGCAAACGATGGAGGCGGCTGCAAGGTCTCGGAAAGCTCCGGCACTGGCTGTCCTTCCACATCTTCCTTTGCACGCTGGGGCCATTCCTCGTGATGCTGCACACCTCGTTTAAGGTGGGCGGACTGGTTTCGATTGCCTTCTGGAGCATGGTGCTCGTGGTGCTGAGCGGCGTCGTAGGGCGCTACGTTTACGTGAGGATTCCGAAATCGCTGAACGGCCAGTTTTATTCGATGCAGGAGATTGAAGCCTCGCAGGAAGCGCTCGTCGGAGAACTGCAAGCGTCCCTCCCGCATGAATCCGCGGCCCTGGCCGCGGCGCAACTGGAATTCCCTTCCGAATCACGCGGACTCCTCCGTTCACTAATTCTGGCGCTTCGGTTCGATCTGGCTGGACGACGGCATACGAAAGAACTTCGCCGTGTCCTTGCGGAGGCCGGCGTCGAGCCCGCTGCCCGTCATCGGCTGATCGACCTGGGGAAACAATACAGGCGGCTAGCGCAACAGCGCGTACTGCTCGAGCCCTTCGGTCGCCTTTTTCGCTACTGGCATACCTTTCATCTTCCCCTCGCCATCGTGATGGCGATCATCCTGCTCTTCCATATTGGCGTTGCCTTTGCGTTTGGCTATGCTTGGACATCCTGATTCTCGACATCCAGTTGTGAAATGAGTCGCTCCCCGCTAACCATCTCCCTCCTGATTGGCGGCGCATTTCTGGTCCTGGTTGCGCTCGTGTTCTTTTTCAGATCGGATAATGCACCTCAACAGATTACTGTGGATCAGATAGAAGACGTCCAGCCTACTGCTGAGAATGTGGACCCGACGTTCCACGCCCGCCTGATGGCGCTGCGGCAAGAGGTAGAGGACGCACCGAGCGACACCTCGAAATTGCTGGAACTGGCCCATCTGTATCAAGATGCTCACCAGCTTGCGGAGGCCGCGACGGTGTACGAACAAATTCTTGCTGTGGCTCCTGAACATCGGCAAGCCCATCTCGATCTGGCGCTCTGTTACTCGCAGCTGGGCCAGTGGGAGAGCGCACAAGGAGCCATGGAACGATTGCTCGCACGGTATCCGGATGATCCGTCGGCACTCTATAATTTGGGCGCGATCCAGGCGAACGACGGGAACTATGACGAGGCGGAAAGGATCTGGAAGCGGGTGCAGGCTCAGACTGCGGACATCCATCTGGCGTCTCAGGCTTCAGCTTCGCTGGAACAGTTGGAGGCCCTTCGCCTGGCGCCGCCCACTCCGACGGGCTCAACGCCGCCTACGCTTCCATCCGACCACCCTACGATTCCCGCTGATGATTACATCCCGGTGATCGCCGGCCAATGAGGGGCCGACGGCGACATAGCATCCCGTGGCTACCGGGAGGTCTCTTCCTGTTGCTCTCTGTCTCTCCACACGGCGCGCGTTCGCAAATCATTTCACCCGGCGAACTCACCGCAGCGCATGCTTCTCTTGAAGGCATTCGGAACTGCACGAACTGTCACGAGATTCGGCAGCGCGGCATTTCACCGGCGAAATGTCTCGATTGCCACACGCCGCTCCGCACCCGAATCAGCCGCGGAGAGGGTTTGCATGCCAATCTGAGCCGCCAGTGCGGTTCCTGCCACAAGGACCACTTCGGAAGGCAATTCGACCCCATTCGCCTGAGCACGGGCTCATTCGACCACACGCAGACAGGCTTCCGCCTCGTCGGGCGGCACCGCAACTTGACGTGCAGGAATTGCCACTCGGCCTCCGCCGTTACAGATCCCGCTGTGCGGCAATTCAAAGGCCGAGCCGGGCGGTTGGGACAAACGTTCCTGGGCCTCCCCGACCAATGCGCCCAGTGCCACGACGATGATGACCCGCATGGAAGCACGTTCCGGGGCCAGAATTGTGCAACCTGCCACTCACCGGCGGGCTGGAGTGATGTCTCAGACTTTGATCACGCGGTAACAGGGTTTTCGTTGATCGGCCAACACGCCCGCGCTTCGTGCGCAAGCTGCCACGGGGATGCCGACCGAGGCCCGGCACGTTTTGCGAACACACCATCCGCGTGCGCTTCGTGCCATGGCGGGGAGAGCCCGCACAGCCAGCGGCTCAATTCCAGAGACTGCGGCTCCTGCCACAACGCGAACGGGTGGAGCGGCGTGCGGAACTTCGACCACGCGGCTACCGGATTTGCACTGGTCGGGCAACACGCGCGCGCAACATGTGCGCAGTGCCACGGCTCCGCGAGCCAGGGTGCGGCCAGATTCCGGGGTGTCGACGATTCTTGTGCTTCTTGCCATGGTGAAGAGAACCCGCATGGTGCGCAGTTCAGCGGGCAAAGCTGCGGCTCGTGCCATACGCCGCAGACGTGGAACTCGGCTCCGAATTTCAACCACGACAGAACAGAATTCCCACTTACGGGCTCGCACGAGCGACTTGATTGCGCGAGTTGCCACCCGGGATCGGGGCCGACCCAACAGTTCTCGGGTACGGAGTTCGCGACCTGCGCCACGTGTCACGACGACGCGCACGATGGCGACTTCGGTACGGATTGTGCGACCTGCCATACCACCACCTCCTGGCAACGCATGGGTCAGACTTTTGACGCTTCCCGATTCAACCACGAAGAGCATACCGGCTATGCTCTGGTGGGAGCCCACATCCGGCTTGCCTGCGCGACGTGTCACGTCCAGCCTGCCCGAGTTGACGAGGCCATTCGAATCACGCTGGTTGGTGGACGATCGGATGCGTCGTTTCCGGCCGTTCAAGCGGAAGATTGTCAGAGCTGTCATCAGGACTTCCATGATGGCGATCTCGCAACAGTGGAAGGCGGCGCCGTGTGCGACAACTGCCACAACCAGGATGGCTGGACACCGACCTCGTTTGATCTAACGCGTCACGCGGAAACCCAATTTCCTCTTTCCGGAGCCCACCTGGCGACGCCCTGCACAGCCTGCCATGCGACTGATGGGCTGGAGGCTCCGGACTTCAAGCTGGAAGCTGCCTGTGAGAGTTGCCACGTCGAACTGAGTCCGCACGGGGACGAGTTTGCCGATACCGACGGCGCAACACGCTGTGCGGGATGCCACAATACGGTTGACTGGGATCTCGCCAGCTTCGATCACAGCCAGACAGGGTTTGCATTAGCAGGGGCGCATTTCGCACTGGACTGCGGCAGTTGCCACACCACTGAAATCAGGCCGGATGGCCGCGAGGTTCGACGCTTCCAGGGGCTGGAAACAGGATGTATGTCATGCCATGCCGAAAGCGATCCGCATCGCGGGCAATTCGAGGGTGAAAGTTGCGACTCCTGCCACGACACCGAGGCATTCACGGTATCGGCGTTCGATCATAACCGCGCGAGGTTTTCGCTTGAAGGGGCGCATATAAGCGTGGCGTGTGGGGCTTGCCATCGACCTGAAATTGACGAATCCGGAAGGTCGTTCATTAGATTCAAACCGCTCGGAACAGCGTGCGAAGACTGCCACGGAGAATGACGATGATATTGCATGATTTTAGGGGAGAGGGAGAAAGGAGGAAATGGAGAATGGGAGCGTGCTTCTCTGGAGGCACCTTGCTGCTCCTACTTTTCGCGGTGAATGCGACAGCGCAACAGCCCTCTTCTATTCCTTCCCGCACTGTTTCACCCTCTCCCCCCCTCTCCCTCTCACCCACTCCCTCAACGACCCGCTTCCCGCTCATTGGCAGCCGCTCAGCCCCTTCGAAATCCGAAATCCGAAATCCCAATTCAACCAATCCCCATGGCGACATCGACATCGCATGCGAGGCCTGCCATACGCCGGAGGGATGGACTCCCCTGAGAGATCCGATGGATTTCAACCACTCGGAGGACACGCGGTTTGCCATGACGGGCCGTCACCAGCAGGCTGAGTGCCGCTCATGCCATCACGATTTGCGATTCGACCGGCCGGATCTGGAACCGGAAGCATGCTCCTCCTGCCACCTCGATGTCCATCAGGGCCAACTCGGAAATTCATGTCAGGATTGCCACACCACGGCGGATTTCCATCTGGTGAGAGGGCTGGAAATCCACGCCGCTACGACGTTTCCGCTGACGGGAACGCATCTCCAGATTTCCTGCGAATCCTGCCATACCGACGAATTCGATGGCGCATTCGGCCAGCTCGACCCGGCGTGTATCGCCTGCCACGAAGAAGACTACAACTCGACGGCGTCGGGCACAGTAGACCATGTCGCTGCCGGTTTCCCAGCAACCTGCGATGCGTGCCATAACACACTCTCCTTTTCGTCCGGGACGGTTTTCGATCACGCAGCGGTTTCGAGTGGATTCGCCCTCGTGGGAGCGCACATTTCGCTTGAATGCTCGGCGTGTCACAACCCGGGAGACCTGACGCCGCTCTTTGACCCGGCCGACCAGAATGATTGTTTCACCTGCCACGAGGATGACTACAACGCAACGGCAACAACGACGGTGCTGGATCACGCGGCCGCCAATCTTCCGACGGACTGCCTCCTGTGCCACACGGTCGATTCCTGGCTTGGAGCCACGATTGACCACCCGGCGGTCTCCGGGGGATTCGCGCTTGTTGGCGCCCACATGAACCTGGATTGCGCCAGTTGCCACAGCAATCCGGACTTCTCCGTCCCGGGAAATCCTTCGTCCCAGAACGACTGCTTTGCCTGCCACGAAGACGACCATCAGGAAGAACACCCAAACTTTCCGACAACCTGCCTGGACTGCCACGGCATCGATTCCTGGGACACCGAGGCGTTTGACCACAGCGTCACGGGCTTCTCGCTCGTCGGCGCTCACATCAGTCTCGACTGCTCGTCTTGCCACGTCGGGCCTGACAACACGCCCATCTGGATCCCATCCAGCCAGGATGATTGCTTTGCGTGCCACGAGGATGACCACCAGGACGAACATCCAGAATTCCCAACAACGTGTTTGGATTGCCACACGACGGATTCCTGGGAGAATGCCTCATTCGACCACGGTGCCGCTACCGGCTTCCCACTCCTCGGCGCCCACATGCCGCTCGACTGCTCTTCCTGCCACCTGCAGCCGGGCTTCGAACTGCTCTGGGAGCCTTCCAGCGCCGATGACTGCCTTACCTGCCATGAAGAGGACCATCAGGACGCCCACCCCAACTTCCCGACCACCTGCCTGGAATGCCATGCGACGGATTCCTGGGAGTCTGAGTCATTCGACCACGGTGCGACTACGGGCTTCGCCTTACTCGGCGCGCACCTGCCGCTCGACTGCTCGTCTTGCCACCTCCTGCCAGGCTTTGAACTGATCTGGGAGCCTTCCGGACCAAACGACTGCGTCACGTGTCATCAGGAAGATGCAGCACAGGCTCACGCCGGTTTCCCACCTACGTGCCTGGATTGCCACACCGTCGATTCATGGGCATCCACCTTCGATCACGATCCCATCTTTCCCATCTACTCCGGGAGACACGAGGGTGAATGGGCTTCGTGCCAGACATGCCACACAGACCCCGGCAATTTCATGGTCTTCACGTGCTTGACGTGCCACGAGCACAACCAGGAGGAAATGGATGACAAGCATGAGGACGTACAGGGCTACGTATACGAGAGCAATGCCTGCTATTCGTGCCATCCGGATGGCGAGGAAAAGTTCGGCAGGGCTCGTTAATGCGTTGGTATTTGATCTTGATGATTGCGCTGCAATGTCTCCCGGCGGCAGCGCAGGAAGCCGTGACGCTTGAAACACAGGTCACGTTTATCGCGGGGCAAACGGTTTACGTCGCATCGGGCTCAGATGACGGTCTGGTTGCGGGTGCCACCGTGGATGTCTATCGTGATGCGAGGAAGCTCGGCGCCATGAGAATCGTAAGTGCGACAGGAGACCGAGCAGTTTTAGGGTTCGTCGGCAATCTCTTTTCAATCACAATGGGCGATCACTTGACGTTGAGTCTTGAGCCCATCACGCGAGATCCGGAAGCATTACAGCCGCCCCCGACGGATCCGGACCGGCCGTCCATTCTGGCACAGGCAAATGATGCCGCTCCGGACCAAGTATACCGTGTGCCACACGTCTCGGGTCGGCTTCAACTTGGCATCAATACCCTGATGTCGAGCACTTCTTCCGGCGACGGAGCGCAGACCGACCGCACGTATGCGACACCCTTTGCACTGCTTCGGGCGGAGGTAGATGACCTTCCCGGGGGCCTCAAGTTCAGCACCCGGCTTCGCACCGCTTACCGCTACGCCGACCCGACTCCGTTCAGCGAGGAAGTGGATGTGCGAGTCTACGATCTGAGTCTCGAAAAGAGTTTTTCGGCCCTCCCGCTTGAAATTCGTGCAGGCCGTTTCTACAATCCGTACGATCGCTTCAGCGGCTATTGGGATGGGCTAAACGTGCATGTAGGCGGCAGAGAACGGGGAGTTGGCATTTCAGCCGGCCTTCAGCCCGACCGAGGCAACGAATTGCCGGTCGGGGATATGCCGAAGTACACCGTGTACGGGCATGCGGCCTATGAAGCCGATGGGATCCGGCTCGACGGAACCATTCTAGGTGGACAAATTCTTCCCACAGCTGATGGTCTCCGTAACCGAACCTTTGCCGGAATCGACCAGAACGTGTTCGCAGGAAATGTCAGGGCTTCCGCTGAAGCGCTTGTGGATCAGGACCCGGAAACCGGCGATTGGGTTTTCTCGCGCCTTGGTGGCCGGGTTTCCGTAACAGCTTCGAACGGTGTCCGCTTGCACGGATTTGCGAGCAGCAGACGCTCCTACATTCTCTTTGGCGATTGGCAAAGCCTCCTCCCCCGAACAACCCGCATCGGGGGAGGCGCAACGGTGACGCTGCGTAACGGGACGTTCCGGGGGCTTACCATTCGGGGCGACGTCACAAGCGCCACGGCGGAAGGACAGCCGGCCACGCTCACATTCAGCGGTGGAGTCAGCGCTCCCCGAATCTCGTCCACCGGCATTGGTTTTTCTGTGGATGGCACGATGTGGCAGAATGAAAGCCTCGGCGAGCAGCGCCGTGGAATTTATGGAGGTGCCGGAGTCACGCGGAGCTTTGGATCGACGTACGCGCGGTTGGGATATCGCTACCAGCAGTCGCCCCTGCTTGGTATGTCTGACCTCGTTACGCACGGCTTCAATCTGTTGCTGCAGGTGCCGCTCAGATCGGGGCTCGCGCTGACACTTCAGGCAACCTCGCAGTTCGGCGATCTCACGTCAAGCACGAGCGTGTACTCCGCCATCTGGTACCGATTCTGATGGATGCGCTGATTATCTGGGGAGTCGGCCTCGCGCTGGCCATTGCAACCATCCTGCCCTTCCTGCTGAAGCGAAGGCGCATGGAGCGAAAGGCGCTGGTCGCCAAACAACAGGCAAAAACGTACGGACTCCACGAGCCGGTCTCCATTCATCCCGTCATCGATCCAGGGCTGTGCTCGGGGTGTGCCGCGTGTGTTTCCGTTTGTCCGGAGGGAGACGTGCTGGCCATGATAAACGGCCAGGCCGAGGCCATCGCTCCGGCGCGCTGCGTTGGCCATGGAATGTGCGAGCGCGCATGTCCCACCGATGCCATTTCGCTTGTGTTCGGAACAGCGGTGCGTGGCGTTGAGCTTCCGCGCGTTCGCGAGAACTACGAAACCAACGTGCCCGGCATCTACATCGTCGGCGAGTTGGGCGGAATGGGCCTCATCCGCAATGCCTTTGAGCAGGCGCGGCAATGCGTGGATGGCATCGCCCGCGAAAAAAATTCAGGCGCTGAACATATGCTGGACGCCGTCATTGTCGGCGCTGGACCCGCCGGTCTTTCGGCCGCCGTCAATGCCAAGCTGCATGGTCTCAACGTGGTGACGCTCGAAAAAGAGCCCGACATGGGCGGAACTGTCCGCCATTTTCCCCGCCGCAAACTCGTGATGACCCGACCCTTCGACGTTCCGGGCTATGGAAAGCTGGACTTCACCGAGATCGAGAAGGAAGAACTCATCGCCCACAAGCGCGATATTATTGAAAAAACCGGCGTCCAAATCTCGACGGGGCAGAGCGTTGCGCGCGTAGAACATGCCGGGAAAGGCGGGGAGGGATTCGTGGTCCACACAGTCGAAGGCCAGACCTTCACGACGCGGCGAGTGATCCTGGCAATCGGGCGGCGCGGCACGCCCCGAAAGTTGGGAATCCCTGGCGAGGACCGCGATGGCGTTTACTACAGCCTCATGGAGCCCGAGCACTTCGCCGAAAGACGCATCCTGGTGGTTGGTGGAGGAGACTCCGCTGTAGAATCCGCGCTTATGCTTGCCGACCAGCCAGACACGACGGTCCATCTCTCCTACCGCAAGGACGCTTTCTCGCGCATCAAGCTGGGAAACCGGGAACGGTTTGACGCTGCCGTGGAAGCAGGAAAGATCGAACCGCTCTGGTCCACCAGCCTGACGCGGATTGAACCGGAGGTCGTCCACTACACGGATGCGAACGGTACGGAACACGCTCTCGCAAACGACGACGTGTTCGTCTTCGCAGGTGGAGAATTGCCCACCAGGTTTCTGCAGGAATGCGGCATTGACATGAACACGCATTTCGGGACGCCGAGGGGGGTAGGGGTGGTTGGTGCTTAGTGGTTGGTGCTTGGTGCGTAGTGGTCTGTGGTCTATGGTCAACCTCTGGAACTTTTCCAGATGTACATATACCCCTTCAACCTTCAACCTTTTCACTTCAACAAAGTCATCCTTCTGATCTTTGTTGCAACGTTGCCGTCTTCCGTCTCGGCGATGAACCGCCCGATGTACAGCCCACTCGCAACGTTCCGGCCGTCGAAGACCACCTCGTGGCGGCCGGGCTCGTAATCGCCCTCGGCCAGGCGCACGATCTCGCGGCCCAACACATCATAGACTGTTAGCGTCACCCGGCTTGCTTGAGGGAGTTCGAAGGCCAGCGTCGTTGTAGGGTTGAACGGGTTCGGGTAATTCGGCGCGAGAGAGAAGTTGCGCGGGGCTTCGACCTCGACGTGTATCGTCTTCGTGGTGAGAATGCCCACCTCGCTCTCTATCCGGAAAACGAGATCGGCGGCTTCTCCGACTGGGGCGTTGCGGTCTACATCAAATATGAATGCCGTCGTGGTCTCTTCGCCGGAGGCGATGGCGTCCAGTTCGGTTTGATTGACTGAGAAGATCAGCCACGTCGGGGCGCTCTCCACGCGAACCGATACGTTCTCCAGTGCGGCTTCCGCCGACGTGTTGGCCACGGCAAGCTCCAGCGTGTTGCCTTCCGAGGCGAAGGGCAGGCGGTGGGGTTCCGAGATGTCCTGGGCCGCAGCACCAAACGCGAGCGAGGCCGCGAGGACAAGGAGTAGCGTGGTTCGGTTGAGCATCGGATTATATGTAAACAACCAACAACGTCATCCCCGGCTTGGGTAATGTCCCAGGGCGTGTGTAAAAATTGAGAGGGTGCCGCCTCGCGGAGGGTAGGTTTGAAATATCAACCACAAACCACCCAACACGAGGCAACACCCATGAAAACGAACCTATCACCGGCGGCCCGGATGAGCAAGC
>JBGTDU010000126.1:0-10111 GCA_041748175.1 Rubricoccaceae bacterium | reverse complement strand
CGGGCCATTGCGGGCCATTCTGGTCCGTTTCCGCGTTGCGCTCGTCATCCGGGACCCCGCCCCGAACTCCTCGCGCGTCTTGAAACGGCCTCAGAATGACCTCGCACTGACCTCGCGCCCTAAGCGTTAACAGGCCCTAGTCTGGAACCACGCACGCGCTCATCCATCTCGGCCACGACACTCCTGAGTTCCGCCTTGTAATCAACCAAGGCCTCGGCCAGACGTTCGTCGGAGATGGCGAGGATTTGTACGGCGAGGATGCCCGCGTTTTTCGCTTGGCCAACGGCTACAGTAGCGACGGGAACGCCGCCTGGCATCTGCACAACCGACAGGAGAGAGTCAAGGCCGTTGAAGTCTTTTGTCGCCACTGGCACGCCAATAACGGGCAAGGTCGTGGAAGCGGCAATCATCCCCGGGAGGTGCGCCGCGCCGCCCGCGCCCGCTATTATCAGCTTCAGGCCGCGCCCCACAGCCGTCTGCGCGTAATCAGCCATCTTATCCGGCGTGCGGTGAGCAGACAGGACGCGCGTTTCGAATGCGACGTCAAAATCGCCGAGAACGGCAGCAGCAGCTTCCATCGTGGGCCAGTCTGATTCGCTGCCCATGACAATACCCACGAGGGGCGAGTGCGCAGAATCTTCCATAGTGTTTTCCGGTTGATCAGCAGCGTCAAGCGCGGATTTGAGATGCGGCGGCTTCGGCGTGAGCCCGAGCGGTTTGAGGATCGCTGGATGTCACCGTCACATGGCCCATTTTGCGGCGTCTGCGCGGTTCCACCTTCCCGTACATATGGACGGACGCATCGGAAATATCCAGTCCTGAATGAAGGGAACTCACGCTGGGTGATCCGTCGTGGACGCCGAGAATGTTCACCATGCACGCCGCCGGTACGCGAAGATCGGGCGAGCCAAGCGGCCAACCCATAACGGCCCGTACGTGGTTTTCGAACTGGGAGGTGTGGCAGGCTTCGATCGTGTAGTGCCCTGTGTTATGCGGCCGTGGCGCCAGTTCGTTGATGAGAATACGGCCATCGATCAGACGAAACAGCTCAACAGCGGTAATCCCAACTCCGCCGACGGCAACAACGGCCGCCAAGGATATGCGCTGGGCTTCGACCGCAATGCTTTCGGGCAGATCGGCTGGGGCCTCCACGGTATGGCATCTGTGATCCGCCTGCTCGGTGTAGGCCACGGGGTAAACGACGGAGTTGCCATCGGGCCCACGCGCGATTAAAACGGCAAGTTCTTCGACGAATGGAACCCAGGCTTCGAGAAGTGCGCCGTCCGCGGCTGCGAGATGTTTCCACGCATCTGAAAGGGCGATTGCGTCGTCGCAGGTTGCGTTTCCGTAGCCATCGTACGAACCCTCAAATCGCTTCAAGACGACCGGGAAGCCGAACTCGATCGCTATGGACTGGGCCGCGTCGAGCGTGTTACACAACGAAAACGACGGAACCGGCAGGCCCGCCCGCTGCAAGGCGAGCTTTTGTCGTCCCTTGTGCCGGATGAGCTCGAGTGTCGTGGGTGAGGGGAAGAGGTCTACGCCATCGGGAAGAATGCGCGCGAGTTCGGTCGCAGGGGCCCACTCGCTCTCGACCGTAATGGCATCACAACCCGCAGCAAATTTTCTAAGGACTTCAGGATCGTGCCAATCGCCTACGGTAACGTTCGCAAAGGCCGCTTCGGGTCCGCTTGCTTCTGGTGTCAGAATGCGAACGTCCATCCCCAAACGAATGGCGGCCATTGCCGTCATGCGGCCAAGTTGCCCTCCGCCAAGAATCCCGAGGGTCGCTGCGGATGTTCTGTGGGGCGCTTTCTCGTCTGGGCGCGTGGATGAAGTCGGAGGTAGCATCAATATCTCGCCAGAGGTCCTACGCGTCAGCGAGGATGGCGTCCAGTTGCATTTCGTCGGCGATTAGCACGTCGCGCGCTTTCGAGCCCTCGAACGAGCCGACGATACCGGCGTCCTCCAACTGATCGACGAGGCGTGCGGCCCGAGTATACCCAACGGAGAGTTTCCGTTGAAGGAGAGAAACGGAACCCTGCTGACTTCGCACGATGACCCGTGCCGCGTCTTCGAAAAGTTCATCGCGCTCGCCGCTTCCAATACCCACCGAAACCGAACCCGGCACGTCCGTTTCCAGCGGCGGAAGCAGGTACGCTCCAGCGCCCTTCTGCGAGCAGATATTGTTGACGATGGCCTCGACCTCCTCAACCGAAATAAACGGCCCTTGCAGACGCGTGATGCGGGATCCGTTCATATACAACAGGTCACCGTTGCCAATTAGGTGCTGCGCACCGCCCATATCGATAATCGTCCGCGAGTCGATTCGGGAGGCGACCTGATAGGCGACGCGGCTCGGGAAGTTGGCTTTGATGAGCCCGGTTATCACGTCCACACTCGGTCGCTGCGTGGCGATGACGAGGTGGATGCCAACGGCGCGCGCCATTTGGGCGAGGCGTGCAATAGGCGCCTCGACCTCCTTGCCGCTCGTCATCATGAGGTCGGCCAGCTCGTCAATCACAACCACGATATAGGGGAGATGACGGTGGTTCTCGTCGGAGCCATTCAATTTGCCCGAGGCCACTTTTGCGTTGTATTCGCCAATGCCGCGCACGCCCGCCGCGGCAAGCAGGTCATACCGCGCCTCCATCTCCCGCTCGCAGGATTTCAGCACGCCCGCCGCTTGCGCAAAATCCGTGGTGATGGGCTCGTCCGCATCCTCCGGCATTGCGATAAAGTGATCGAGGAGGCCGGCGTAGGTGTTCAGCTCGATCTTCTTCGGATCGATCATCACAAACTTGAGATCGGCTGGATGGCATGCATACAGGAGCCCGACAATGAGTGTATTGATGCCCACCGATTTGCCGGAACCGGTTGCTCCGGCCACGAGCAAGTGTGGCAATTTGGCGAGGTCCTCGAGGAAGACCTCGCCTTCGATGGTCTTGCCGATGGCCACCGGGAGCTCCATACTTCCGCCTTCCTGACGGCTCGCATCGCGGAACTTGACCGTCGAAAGCATCGAGCGGAGCCGGACCATTTCGCGTGAGCGATTGGGGATCTCGACACCGATGGCGCTCTTGCCCGGGATCGGCGCGATGATGCGAATGCCTGGCGCGGCGAGGGCCATTGCGAGGTCGTCCTGCAGGGCTGTGATGCGGCTGATTTTGACGCCGGCCGCCGGCGCGAGTTCGTACCGCGTAACCGTCGGGCCGACGACGGCGTCGATCTCGATGATCTCGATGTTGTAGGTCTCCAGCTTGTCGAGTAGGATCTGTTTGTTCTCCTCGATCTCGTCCATGTCGACGCGAAGGCGGTCGTCCTGCTCGTCCAATAGCTCGATGGACGGGAAGTTGTACGAGAATCGCCGGGCGTCGGGCTGGCGCTCGCGATCGAGGTCTGCGGATTCTTCCTCAACGGGTCCATGGACGTGGAAGGTGGGCTCGCCCGTGCGCGACGGGCCCTGCCGATGTTCTCGAATCAGGTCGTCAACGAGCTCATCGTCATTGGGAAGATCTCCATTGAGCACTACGGGGGGTGTCGCTCGGACCTCCGGAATGGATGGGATGGATGGAGGGCTGGCGACCACGGGCGCTTCCTGCCTCGCCTCAATTTCCGTCCTCCCGGCCTGACGGACTGCCTGCTGACTTTTGCGCTCCGCAACCGCCGATTTGCGCAGCTCCTTTCTCTCGGCAGCGCCGACTCTGAACGAACGCCACAGTTGGCCGACGCCCTCCCGGAGTCGAACAAGCCAGGCCTCGACGCGATCAAGGGTCGTCTGGATGTCCCGGTCGACGAACAGGAGAACCGTAACAGCGAGAGCCAGCGCCAATAGAGCGAAGGAGCCCACGGCGCCGACAACCTGCTCCAGCCAGCCAGCTACGCCCAGGCCAACGGTACCGCTCCAGAGGTCGAACGCGGCATCCGTTCGCGGCTCCACCCATCCGAAAAAGCACGCAAGAAAAAATGCGCCCGTGGCCGTGAGCGCCGTGATGATGGGCAGGAATACAGGCGTACGCCTCCGAAAGAGCACGTACCCCCAAGCGAACAGCATCCCGACCATTCCGAGAATCGGGAAACCGAGGAGGCCGGGCACGAGAGCGCGGCTGACGATTGCGCCAACCGGGCCAAGTAGGTTGTCCGTCCGGTTGTCGCGCGAATCGAAGAGGTCGGACCACCGCACACCATCGAGCACTACATCGTCTTCCCTGTTATGGGTCAAAATCGCCAGCGTCACCAGGAAGGCCAGCGCGAGCAGAATGAGGCCCAGGATTTCCTTCTTGCGCTCCCTTGATACCAGCCCGCCCGATTGGCGTGCCGTACTGGCTTTCTTGCGCGTCGAAGTAGAACGTGAACGGGTGTTGCTCACGGTACGCCTGCTGAGTGGGGGACGGTCCGAGGATGATTCCGTCGAACTGTCGGGCAAAATACGTGATTGCGACGCCGAGCGGAAGAAGGCGACGGCAGCTAGCTCTAGACGAGCTCTCCTTTTTCCATGGTCACCGCATCAACTACGCCCCGAACCTGTTCCTTGTCGCGACGGTCGAGCCTGAGGAGGTTGTCCCGATAGCGCGGCAGAACAGCACAGGTGTCGACACCCGCGCAATAGGACACGTCGTCGCCAAAGCCGAGGGCAATGAGCCGCTGCGTGTGCTCGCAGTTAAAAAGGGCGCGCGCGAGGCGACTCTTCGCGCTTCGGTACTGCGTCAGTGCAATGAGTGCCGTATCCGTCAGGCTGGGCTCGGATTTATCCTTGAGCCGGTCCAAAATCATCCCGGCGCACAGAATGTCCTCCAGCGAGGTGCGTCCATTGTAACCGGCACAGAGAATCAGGGCCTCGGGCTCGAAATCAGAAGTGGCTGGCCGGTCGCCGACTTCAAGGAGGAAGTCAACGACGCGGCTGAGGTTAAGAAAACATCCCGCCACCGCCTGCGCCGCCGAGCGCACGCGTGTGAATGCGCGGGTCCCGTTGCTCGTGCTTAGGACCACGATCTTCCCGGCGACCAGCTCCGGTTCGTATTCGAGTGGGGAGTTGCCCGCGCCGTAGCCCTCAATGCGTCGCCCCTCTCGCTCGCCTCCGAGGAGGCATGTTTCGGTATCCAGATTTGCGGCCGCTCGCCCGGCTTCGGCCATGTCGGCCACAGGGAGAACCTCGCGGGCACCGTTGGCCAACGCCGTCACGATCGTCGAACATGCACGAAGCACATCGATGACCACGATGGTTTTGCCTCTAACCGCTTCCTCATTCAGCGCGTTCGGCGTGAGGCAAACGTCGACGTTCATGGTGAACCAGGGTGGGGAGGGGAGACGAAAGACAGCGATGCTCTTTCCGGCAACCCGAAGATAAAGTCTTCCCGGAACGCTTGCCTTCGCACGTCTCGAATTGACCCCGTATCGGTCAAGCGGCTTTGTGGAACGGCGGTTTCGTGACCGTCGCCTTCAGCATTCGGTTGCGCACGTTGAGATAAATCGAAGCGCCGGGGGTCGTGAAGTCACCGCTGTTTGGGACGAAGCCGAGGCCGATCGCTTTACCAAGAACCGGCGACTGCGTACCGCTCGTGACCTCGCCGATTTGATTGCCGTCCGCATCTTCAATTGGGTAGCCTTGCCGCGCAATGCCGCGCTCGTCGATCACAAAGCCGACGATCTTTCGAGGGATGCCAGTCTCTTTCATTTTACGAACGGCCTCCACGCCAACAAAGTCTGCGGCGTCGGGCTTGGTCACCCAGCCAAGACCCGCCTCCAGCGGGTTGATGTCCTCGTTGAGTTCGTGGCCATAGAGGCAAAAGCCCGCTTCGAGGCGGAGCGTGTCGCGCGCGCCGAGGCCGGCTGGTTTCAGGCCGTGTTTTTCACCTGCGGCCATCAGCGCGTTCCAGACTTCCTCGACCTTTGCGTTCTCGCAATAGATTTCCAGCCCACGCTCGCCTGTGTAGCCCGTGTGCGATAGGATGGCGCGCCGGCACCCAAGAAATTCGCCAGGTGCGGGTTGGATGAAATGATAGAAATCGATGTCGGCAACAGGCAAGCCCGAAACTTCCGCTACGATGTCGATGGCCTTTGGCCCCTGAATCGCAAGTAACGCCATGTCATCTGAGACGTCCTCAATCGAACAATCGAATCCGGACGCGGCGTGTTGCTCGCGGATGTGCGCAAGGTCTTTCTCGATGTTCGAGGCGTTGATGACGAGCAGGTAGTCGTCCTCTGCAAATCGATAGACGAGCAAGTCATCCACCGCGCCGCCGTGCTCCCGGCACATCACCGTGTACATCGCTTTGCCGTCGTAAAGCTTGGCCGCGTCGTTGGTGACGAGCCGCTGGACAAACTCAAACGCCTGCGGGCCGCGCACGAACACCTCGCCCATGTGGCTCACGTCAAATAACCCGGCGGCCTGGCGCACGGCGTGGTGTTCGTCGATGATGCCGCTGTACTGCACGGGCATATCGAACCCCGCAAAGGGCATCATCTTCGCGCCGAGGGCGAGATGGACGGCGTGGAGCGGGGTGGTTTTGATGGTTTCCATGCGCAGATCGGAAGGAGCGAGATCCAGAAGTTAGGATGGGAGGACCTTCAAGTTGCCGTGCGCGCCTTTGCACACTTCAAACTTCTCCGTTGAAACCTTAGGCTCCCCGCCACGCTCGCTCGGGAAACGCCTCTTTGTAGCGGACGACGGCTTCCTCGATGATCCGGATAGCCTCGATCCTGTCGACGTAGGAACCGGTGGCAACGGTCCCACCCTCCAGCGTCTTGTAATCGAGAAAGAACCGCTCGATCTGGCGCCTTCGATGTTCGGGGAGGTCTTCGAGAGTCCGGTATTCCTCGAACCGTGGATCATCTACGCAGACGGCGATGATCTTTTCGTCGTCGCCGGCATCATCAACCATGGGCAGCATGCCGATCGCGCGGGCGCGAAGGACGGAAAGCGGAGCGACAGGCTCGTCCATCAGCACGAGTACATCAAGAGGGTCTCCGTCGCCACCCAGCGTGCGCGGAATGAAACCGTAGTTGGCAGGGTAGTAGACCGCGCTGTACAGCACGCGGTCGACGCGGAGGAGACCTGTTTTCTTGTCGAGCTCGTACTTGACGGTCCCGCCCCTCGGGACTTCGATGACCACGTCGAAGGCTTCGCTGATGTTCTCGCCGTGCGAGAGATCGTGCCAGGGATGCATGTCGTGTGTGAAAGTGAGGGACGGGCCGTGTAACTTCGGTTCACCGAAGCTAAACGCTACCGCCCTTGTTTCGCTCGCTCACGCTCGCCGCGCTGTTGATTCTGCCTGCGCTTGCCTTCGCCCAGCAGGATCGCATCGCGCTCATCGGCGCCACCATCTACCCCGTAGCGGGTCCGCCTATCGAGCAGGGGATTATGCTGATTGATGGAGGACGAATCGTTGAGGTGGGTCAACTGCGGCCGAACATCTCCGGATACCGGCAGATCGACGTCTCGGGCAAAGTCATTATCCCTGGCCTGGTGGACACGCACTCGCATACCGGGGCCGGCGACGGCGGGGACAGCTCCGGGCCGACGCATCCTGAGGTGCGGATTCTGGATGCGCTCGATCCCCGCGCCGACTCTTTCGAGCGAGCGCGCGCCGGAGGGATCACAACCCTCAACGTGATGCCGGGCTCGGGCCATCTGATGAGCGGCCAGACGGCGTACCTCAAACTTCGCGACGCGAACACCATCGAGGAGATGCTGTTTTGCGACGATCCGCTGACCGGCGTCTGTGGGGGGATGAAGATGGCGAACGGGACGAACTCGCTGCGGGACACGAATGGCTTCCCCGATACACGCGCACGATCTGCTGCGATCGTCCGCGAGATGTTTTACGAGGCGCTCGCTTACCGCGCGAGCGGCAAGGAGGACTCGGTCGGCGTTCGGGATCTCCGCAAGGAAGCCCTCCTTCAGATTATCGACGGCGAGCGGATCGTCCACTTTCACACGCATCGCCACGACGACATCCTGACGGCCTTGCGCCTCGGTCGCGAGTTCGGGTTCACGCCCGTGCTGCATCACATCTCGGAAGGCTGGCGCGTCGCGGCAGAAATAGCGGCATCGGGCTCGCCGGCGTCTATCATCGTGCTCGATTCGCCCGGCGGCAAACTGGAGGCGCGCGGCCTGTTCATCGATACCGGCTCGGCGCTCGAACGCGCGGGCGTGGCCGTTGCCTACCACACCGACGACTACATCACCGATAGCCGTCTCTTTCTGCGTTCTGCGGCGCTCGGCGTGCGCGGAGGCATGTCGAGGGAGTTCGCCCTCGACGCCATGACGATAGCGGGCGCGAGGATGCTTGGCCTCGACGACCGCCTTGGAAGCCTGGAGCCCGGCAAGGACGCCGACTTCGTCGTTCTCTCGGGAGACCCGTTCTCGGTGTACACGCGTGTCGAGCAGACATGGGTGGAAGGGCGGAAAGTCTTCGACCTCGCCAATCCCGAGGACCGCGCCTTCGCCATCGGTGGATACGAGGTGTATCGTTCTGCCTCCGCCGACCACGAGGACTAAGCCGTGAAGCGACTCTTCCTCATCGTACTCGCTGCCATTCTCGCGCTGCCTGCCTCGGCACAGATCGCCGTTCGCGCCGACACGATTTACACGATGGCCGGCCCGCCCATCGTGGACGGCCTGATTCTGATTCGTGATGGAAAGATCGACCACGTCGGTTCATTCGGGAGCGAGACGATCCCTGCAGAATTCCGCACACTGGAGGCCTCGGTGGTGACGCCGGGGCTGGTGGACGGCCGTTCGACCGTCGGCCTTTCCGGGCTTCTCAACCAGGATCAGGATCGTGATGCGCTTGATGTGGGCGATGTGCTCCAACCGTCTCTCCGGGCAATGGACGCCTACAACGCACGGGATGAATTGGTGGAATGGCTCCTCAGCTTTGGCGTCACGACCGTCCACACCGGCCACGCGCCCGGTGCGCTGGCATCCGGTCAGACAACCATCGTGAAAACCGCCTATGGCACGCTGGACGAAGCACTGGTTGACTCCACGACGATGCTCGCGATGACTCTCGGCTCCTCGATCGGGAGCAACTTCGAGAGTGTCGGAACGCGGGCTCGGGCGGTGTCGGAACTCCGCAGGGCGCTCTACGACGCCCTGGCCTACGAAAACGGTGAAAAGAAGGAGCGCGACCTCGACAAAGAGATTCTCGCCGATGTGGCCACCGGCCGGATGCCCGCGCTGCTGGAAGCCCATCGCGCCAACGACCTCCTCTCCGCGCTTCGACTGGCTCGGGAGTTTCCGCAGATGGACCTCGTGCTTAGCGGCGCGAGTGAGGCCTACCTCATCCTTGACGAAATCCGCGCGGCGGGAACCCCGGTTGTGCTGCACCCAACTATGATGCGCGCCGGAGGCGAGCGCGAGAACGCCACGATGGAGACCGCGAAGCTCTTGCACGAGGCGGGAATCCCGTTCACGCTGCAGAGTGGCTACGAAGGGTATGTCCCCAAAACGCGCGTCGTGCTGTTCGAAGCGGCCATCGCCGCGGCGTACTGCCTCCCCAGAGAAGCCGCGCTAGCCGCAATCACGATCGGCGCTGCGCGCATTCTGGGTATTGACGGTCGCGTTGGTTCGATCGAAGTGGGGAAGGACGCGGACCTCGCGCTGTTCGACGGTGATCCGCTGGAGTACACCTCGCATGTCTGCACCGTCATCGTAGACGGCGCCGTTGTTCGCGAAGGGTGCCGGTGAAGGGTGAAGGGTGAGCTCGATAGCAGGCTGATGAAACACCTGGCCGCAGGCTCCCCATCTGGGCGGGTGTTGCAGCATGCGGTTTACCTGTGATAATGCTTCGCTGCTACTCGACTCGCGCAAAGAAAACCCCCTCTCCCGGCCGGGAGAGGTACGGGGTGAGGGCGAACGCATTAGCAAAAGATCGCGTTGGCGCAATTCGCAACAGCCTCCTGGACAGGAGGAGCAGAGGTGGCCAACCGGATTGGCTGGACATTCGGATAGGGTGTTTTGCGACCGGCAGTTCTGCACCCTGCGCTTCGTCACGGGGCCTCAGCGGGCGAGCGCAGGGTGCTGCGACAAGACGGGCTCAGTCGGAGCGGGGTGCCGCATCCGGCTCCTCCCGCATCACCGACCGCACCTTCGCGACGACCTCCGGCG
>JBGTDU010000125.1:0-12384 GCA_041748175.1 Rubricoccaceae bacterium | reverse complement strand
GTGTCGATGACGGACCTCGAACTGGCACAACTGAGTACTCTACGCAACACCATCTGCCCAAACGCAGAACAACCCGAAACGATCTCCTTCCGCCTGGCGGCATGACCTCCCGTTTTTACACACGATTTGGGACATCACCCTCCGTCTACAAATCTGATACGCGCCCTACGCGGATTGGGAGATCCGCGGTCCCGGGGCCTTCTCCCCGTCCCGAAATTCGAAATCCATATTCTGCGCTCTTGCACCCTCAACCAAAGCCCCAAATCTTGAGCCCTCCAGCTGCAACCGTCAACCTTCAACCCGCAACGGTCCCCGACTCCCGCGGTCGCTTCGGCGACTACGGAGGGGCGTTCGTGCCGGAGATCCTCTGGCCCGTGCTGGAGGAGTTGAAGACGGCGTACGCCGAAGCACAGGCCGATCCTGCGTTTCAAGAAGACTACAATCGCCTCCTCCATGAGTACGTGGGTCGCCCCACCCCTCTGACGTTCGCGGCTCGGCTGACCCAAAAACTCGGCGGACCGAAGTTCTACCTCAAGCGCGAGGACCTCTGCCACACGGGCGCGCACAAGATCAACAACACCATCGGGCAGATCCTGCTTGCGCGGCGGATGGGCAAGCGGCGCATCATCGCCGAGACGGGCGCGGGGCAGCACGGCGTCGCCACGACCACGGTCTGTGCGCTGTTCGGCCTCGAGTGCATCGTCTACATGGGCGCGGAGGACATGAAGCGGCAGCGCCTCAACGTGCACCGGATGCGGCTCCTCGGCGCGGAAGTGCAGCCCGCCGAGAGCGGCTCAAAAACCCTTAAGGACGCCACCAACGAGGCCATCCGCGACTGGGTCAGCCACCCGGACGACACCTACTACCTCATCGGCTCCGTCGTCGGGCCACACCCCTACCCCATGATGGTGCGCGACTTCCAGCGCGTCATCGGCGAAGAAACGCGCATGCAGTTGCTGGCGGCGGAAGGACGCGAGACGCCGGACGCCTGCGTCGCCTGCGTCGGCGGCGGCTCCAACGCGATGGGCCTGTTCTCTCCGTTTCTGAACGATGACGTGGCGCTCTTCGGGATCGAGGCCGCGGGCGAAGGGCTCGATGGGCGCCATGCCGCCACGCTTTCCAAAGGCCAGCCCGGCATCTTGCACGGCGCGATGAGCTATCTGCTGCAAGACGAGGCCGGGCAGGTAGAGCTCGCGCACTCCATTTCGGCCGGACTCGATTATCCGGGCGTCGGGCCGGAGCACAGCTACCTCAAGGACACAGGTCGCGTGACCTACCGTGCCATCACGGATCGCGAGGCCCTCGACGCCGTGAAGCTTCTCGCCGAAACGGAAGGCATCATTCCAGCCCTCGAAACGGCGCACGCCACCGCCTTCCTCCCGGCGCTGGCCAAATCCATGACGCCGGAGCAAATCGTTGTCGTCAACTGCTCGGGGCGGGGTGACAAGGATATGGAAACCATTGCACGGCACCTCGGATGAATCGCCTCCGCCTCACACTCGATGCGTGCCGTGCCCGAGGCGAAAAGGCTATGGGCCTGTTCCTTACAAACGGCTTCCCGACGCCCGAATCAACCCTGCCTATCCTCCGTGCTATCGACGACGCCGGAGCAGATTTCATCGAGCTGGGCATGCCGTTCTCGGATCCGCTCGCGGAAGGCCCAACCATCCAGTACGCCTCGGAGCGAGCGCTCGCACAGGGAACCACGTTGCGTGATTGCTTTCGAATGGCCGAGTCATTCCGGGCGACTTCCGCCACGCCGCTGGTCCTGATGGGCTACGCTAACCCTGTCTTCCGCTATGGCTGGGGCAACTTCTGCCGCGATGCGCGGTCTGCGGGTGTGGATGGCATAATCCTCCCGGATTTACCGCCCGAAGAGGCGAGCGATCTGCGCCGGTACGCCGCCAAGTGCGATCTCGCCGTCATCTTCCTGATTTCACCAAACACGCCGCCCGAGCGCGTCAAGATCATCGACCAACTGTCGACCGGCTTTGTCTACGCGGTTTCAACGACCGGGCTCACGGGTTCGGACCTGGGCGATGCTCCGGCGACCGAGGCGTACCTTCGCCGTGCGTGGGCCATTGTCGAGGCCAATCCATTGCTCGTCGGATTTGGAATCAAAACCCCTGACGACGCCGCTCGTCTTAGCCCGAACGTCGACGGTTTCATCGTGGGGAGTGAACTCATTCGGCGAGTCGACGCACTCTGGAATGACACAGAAATGAACGAGGATGCCCGGCTCTCAGCCGTCGCCACGTTCGCGCGCGCGCTGAAATCACAACCCATCCGTTCTCTTTCCAACCGGGCCTGAAGAAATCAATGCGCCTCGCTCTTGCCATTACGGCCGTCGTCGTGTCCTTCGCGCTGGCGGCCTGCGACGATCCCGCGCCGCGGATGCCGAATGCCGTAGGCGACCCGGGCGAGATCATCGTGGTGGCAGATTCAACAACGTGGGCGGGGCCGGTCGGAGATGCACTACGCGCTACACTGGGAGCCTCCGTCGCTCCTCCGCTGGGTGGCCTGGAGGACTTCAAGCTTACGCGGCGCGACCTCACCAATGACTCCTTCCGCTTTCTGCGGAGCGCCAAGAACCTGATATTTGTTGCGGCGCTGGATGACACATCGTCCGTCGCCCAGTTTCTCACCGCGCGTCTGGATTCGTCGGGCGCGACGCTCATCCGCGAAGGCCGAGGCACATCGGTCATCCCGCGTGAAGACATCTGGGCGCGTGGCCAGATTGTGGTGATGGCCGCTGCTGCCAGCGACTTCGCCCTGGCCGAGGCCATTCGATCGCGTGCCGATACACTGCGTGCCGCGTTCACCGAACAGGCCCTGCGGTACACGGATATCGAGATGTTCGACAGCGCACGGCAGCCTGCCATAGAGGAGGATCTTCTTCTCGCGCATGGCTTCGCTGTCAACGTGCAACACGACTACTTCCTCTCGCAAGACACGACGCTCGTTGTGGACGACCAGCTCGGGCACTTCGTTCGTCTCCGGCGGGTGCTCTCTGATACCTGGCGCGACTTTTTCATCTACTACGAGGATCTTCCCTCCGGCGTCATCGACGAAAACCATGTCGAGCGCGTGACTGACGTGGCGCTTGAGACGTTTATCCGAGGCCAATACGACTCCTCGTTTGTTGCGCTCGACCGGCTCAGGCCGATTCGCACAGAGGCCGTCCTGATCGGTGATCGGCCTGCCTCGGAAACCCGCGGTCTCTGGCGCATGAGGGAGGACTTCATGGGAGGACCGTTCGTGCGCTACACGTTCTATGAGCCATCCCAACAACGCCTCTATATCTACTTTGGAATGATCTACGCGCCACAGCATCGCTTCCGGGGGCAAAAGCGCGAATTCCTTCGACAAATCGAAGTCATTGCGCGCACATTCCGGACGCGAGCGTCGACCCCGGAGTAGCTTCGGATTGTCAGCTGCCCTTAATGGCCACCATGAAAAAAAGACTTCTGGACATCGCACACGCGCGCAGCGGCGACAAAGGCGACGCCGTCAATGTTGGCCTCATTGCCCGAAATCCGGCGTATTTCGACTTTCTTCGAGAAGAAGTCACTACTGACCGGGTCCGCAATCATTTCGGCCCGATGGTCAAAGGCAAGGTCGAGCGGTTTGAGCTTCCCAACCTGTCCGCGCTAAACTTTCTCCTGCACGAGGCCCTCGGCGGCGGAGGAACGGTTTCGCTAAAACTCGATGCTCAGGGAAAGACGTACGCCGCTCATCTCCTCCGCATGGAGGTAGACGTTCCGGACGATCTGCTGGAATCTGCCTAGCCCTCCAATGGCCTTGCGGATTTTCGTTTTCGTGCTTGTCGGCGGCGTGCTCTCAGCGCTCGGTGGTTGCGCACCGGAAGAGACGACCTCGGACGAGATCGCCATTGACAGCCTCGACATCGCGTTGCTCGTGGATCTTCAGCTTGCAGAGGCGAGAGCCGAAGTGACCGGAGCGCCTGCCGAGAGCCTGCGAGCGGAAGTCCTCGCCGTCCGCGGGCTTGATTCAACGGAGCTGGTAATCCTCCTCGATTCGTATGCCACTGAGCCCGAACGCGCCGTCGCATTGTTCGAGCGCGTCGAAGATCGCCTAAACCTGGAACGACAAGGCGAGTAAAGACTGAGAGAATGCGGAGGACGGGCTGGGATGGAGGCCTAGAAATGCGGATTATAGGCGGTCTCGGTCCTTTCGCATGCCTACCACCCCATGGACGTTCAGGTATTCACGGCTGGAGGAACGATCGACAAGGTTTACTTCGATGCGAAGAGTGAATATGCCGTAGGCGATCCGCAGATCGTGGAAATCATGCGCACCGCCTCCGTGGGATTTTCGTACCTGTGCGAGGTACTTACCCAAAAGGACAGCCTGGACCTGACCGACGATGACCGTGAGCACATCGCGGAGCGCATCGCGACCTGCGATGCTGAGCGCATCATCCTGACGCACGGGACTGATACCATGGTGGAGACGGCGCAGGCGATTGCCGAGCGATTAGGCCCGGATCCGGCCAAGACGGTTGTCCTGGTCGGTTCGTTGGCGCCGGCTCGCTTCAAGACCTCCGATGCCGAGTTCAACATCGGGTTTGCGGCGGCAGCCGTCCAAACCTTGCCGCCTGGTGTTCACGTAACCATGAACGGCCAGGTGTTTAATCCATTCGCCGTCCGAAAAAGCCGCCAGGAAAATCGGTTCGTGCCGCTTTAACAGGCTTCACCTATTACGAACAGTGCACGTGGAAACCCACTTCGGCTCATCCTGTTAATTTCTTAGCTTCTCCTGCTCCTCTCGCGCCAATCAGATTTCACCATGCCAATGTGCCGTCGATTCCTCACTCTCCTCGTTCTCATTTTTACGACGGGCCCTCTGGCTTTCGCTCAAAATTTTACTGCTTGTCAGGGAGGATCCGCTGCCGGTTATGCGTGCGACGAGATTGACCTCAACCAGCGGTTTTCGCTGGGCGCGATGAACGCAACCTATGCGAACGACATCTGGGGATGGACCGACCCGGATAACGGAGATGAGTATGCTCTCGTCGGCCTGAGTGACGGTACGGCCTTCGTGGATATCTCTGATCCCAACAATCCTGTCAATCTCGGCAAGCTCCCGACCGCAACCGAGTCGTCAACATGGCGGGACATCAAGGTTTATCAGAACTATGCGTTCGTCGTCAGCGAGGCCTCGAATCACGGGATGCAGGTTTTTGATTTAACACGGCTGCGTTCCGTGACGAGTCCGCCGCAGACCTTTACCACCGATGCCTTCTACAATGGCGTGTCAGGAAACACGCCGGGCGATGCGCACAATATTGCGATCAATGAGGCCTCCGGATTCGCCTACATGGTGGGCTCGGACGATTGCTCCGGCGGCTTGCACATGGTCAACATCCAGAATCCGACGAGCCCGACATTCGCCGGCTGCTACTCCGGCGATGGGTACACCCACGACGCGCAATGCGTGACCTATACGGGGCCGGATCCCGACTATGCGGGAAGCGAGATATGCGTGGCGTTGAACGAGGATACCGTGACGATTGTCGATGTAAGCAACAAGACCGCACCCGTTCTGATATCCAGGGGCCTTTACCCCAATCCAGGCTACACGCATCAGGGTTGGTTCACGGAGGATCAGCGCTTCTTTCTGGTCGATGATGAGCTCGATCACTCGGCCTCGCCCACAACGCGTACGATTATCATGGATATGGAGGATTTGGATAACCCAGCCTTCGATTTCTTCTACTTCGGCCCCAATGACGCTCGCGATCACAATCTTTACGTGCGCGGTCGCTATGCATTCCTGAGCAATTACTCGGGTGGAATCCACGTGGTGGATCTGGCAAATATTGAGAACGGCTTCCTGACGGAGGCCGGGTCATTCGATACTTATCAGCCGAACGACAGCTACAATTTCGACGGGCAGTGGAGCAACTATCCCTTCTTCCCCAGCGGCACGATCGTCGCCTCCGATCAGAGCGGCGGTCTATTCATTCTCACGACGACTTTCCCCATCACCACGGATGCGGCCGTACCCGTTGAACCGCCTGGACAAGACGGGTATTCCCTTTCCGCGGCCTATCCGAACCCATTCGCCGGCAACACGCGCCTCTCTCTCTCAGTCAGCCGCGCGCAGCATGTGACCGCTGAGGTGCTCGACGTTGCAGGGCGCCGCGTCGTGATCGCGTTCGACGGTCTGGTAAGTGCCGGAGCGGTGGCGAGCATCGACATTTCTGGAGCCGATCTCCCCGTCGGCCTCTACCTCGTTCGCGTTTCGGGAGAGGATTTCTCCACAACGCGGCGCGTCTCCGTCGTTCGATAGGCCACATGATTCGCGAAGGCATCGACCGTATTTCGCTGGCCCTGGTCGTAACACTGGCGATTGCGTCGCCGGCCCTTCGGGCGCAATCGGTTGCGGCCACCTGCACGGGTGGTTTGGCGGCAGGCTTCCCCTGCGAGCAAGTAAACCTGGCGGCGAACTTGCCCGTCTCAATGTTCAGCGCGTCGGCCGCCAACGATATCTGGGGATGGACAGACTCCGCCAACGACCGCGAATACGCCCTGGTGGGGCTGGACAATGGAATCGCATTCGTTGATGTCACCGACCCCGAGTCTCTCGTCTTTCTAGGCAAGCTTCCCACGGCGACGACTCCCGCTATCTGGAGGGATGTGAAGGTCTACCAGAACTACGCGTTTGTTGTGGCGGATGGCGCGGGAAGCCACGGGATGCAGATATTCGACCTGACGCGGCTGCGCAGTGTTGCCAATCCGCCAGAAACGTTCACAACCGACGCTGACTACAACGGGGTTTCAGGCAACCAGCCGAATAGCTCGCACAACATCTCCATCAACGAGGAGTCGGGCTTCGCCTATCTCGTGGGCTCGGACGACTGCGCGGGTGGATTGCACATGGTTGACATTCAGGATCCGACGAATCCAGTTTTTGGTGGATGCTTCGCGGCGGATGGCTACACCCACGATGTGCAATGCGTGATGTACACGGGCCCGGACACCGACTATGCAGGCCGCGAGGTATGCCTCGCTTCGAACGAGGACTCCGTTACCATCGTGGATGTAACGGACAAAAACAACCCGCTTCAAATTTCGAAAGGCCTCTATCCCAATCCTGCATACACGCACCAGGGCTGGCTGACAGAGGATCATCGGTACTTCCTTGTCGACGACGAATTGGATGAGCTCGTTGGGGCTACGTCCAACACGCGAACGATAATTTTTGACCTGGAGGACCTCGACAACCCAGAGTTCCACGCCTTCTTCTTCAGCACGCTCGGATCCACCGATCACAATCTGTACATCCGTGGCAACCACGCCTTTCAAAGCAACTATAACGCAGGCCTCCGCATCCTGGACTTGACCGATATCGATTCCGGCGTCATCACGGAGAAAGCGCACTTCGATACATTTCCTCCTGACGACGCCATCGGGTTTGAGGGGCAGTGGAGCAACTATCCGTTCTTCGAAAGCGGCAACATCATCGCGAACGACATAACCAATGGGCTCTTCGTGTTGACGCCGACCTTCCCGCTCGATACCGCCAATCAGGCGCCGCTGGATTTGCCCGGCGACAGGGGCTACGCCCTCACTTCGCCATTCCCAAACCCGGTTTTCGATGCTACCAGGCTTTTGCTCACGCTGGCCCGGTCGCAGCGCGTAGTCGCCGACGTACTCGACGTTACAGGTCGCCAGGTGGCCGTTGCCTACGATGCCATCGTAGGCGATGGACGCCTAATAACGATAAACGTCGAACTGACCGATCTCCCGGCGGGCCTCTACCTTATCCGCGTTAGCGGCGAGGACTTTTCAGCCACACGCCGCGTCTCGCTGGTGCGGTAAACATTTCGATTTCAGCTATGCTCGGCAAACTTCTCTTCGTGTGGTTGCTGGCGGTGCTTTGTGTGCCGTCGGCGCTTTCACAGTCTGCTGTCGCCTGCACGGGCGGGATGGCGGGGAGTTTCCCGTGCAACGAGATCAACATGGCGTCCAACCTCCCGCTTTCCACGTTCGGTGCTTCGGTGGGCGCAGATATTTGGGGATGGACCGACCCGCAAACTGGAAGTGAGTACGCGATTCCGACTTATTCGCATGGCACCGCTTTCGTGGATATTTCCAACCCGGAAAACCCGGTGTATCTCGGCTTCCTGCCCACTCAAACCGAAGCGACGACCTGGCGCGACGTCAAGGTCTACGAGAATCACGCGTTCATTGTGGCCGACGCTGCGGGTTCGCATGGCATGCAGATATTTGATCTAACCAGACTGAGGAATGTTGCGAGTCCGCCAGAAGCGTTCACGACAGATGCGCGATACACAGGCATAGGAAGCGCGCACAACGTCGCCATAAACGAGGACACTGGGTTTGCCTACCTCGTGGGTACCAGCAACTGTAGTGGTGGCCTTCACATCGTCAACATTCAAAATCCGTTGAGCCCAACCTTTGCCGGATGTTTCTCAGTAGACGGCTACACGCACGACGCGCAATGCGTGACGTATGTCGGCCCAGATCCAGACTATGTTGGCCGTGAAATCTGCGTCGGCGCACAGGGCACCTTCGATTCCTCCAGCCACATTGTGGTCGTGGATGTGACGGACAAGAATAGCCCGACGTATCTCAGCCAGGGAGTTTATACCGACGCTACCTATGCACATCAAGGGTGGTTTACGGAGGACCATCGCTACTTCCTCCTGGGCGATGAAATTGACGACGGCGCCTCGGCAACAACGCGCACGATGGTTTTCGACATGACAGATCTCGACAACCCCCAACTCGACTTTTACTACTTCGGCCCCATCGAGACGACCGACCACAATTTGTATATCCGTGGTCATTACGCCTTTCAGAGCAACTATGAAGGTGGTTTGAGGATTGTGGACCTGGAGAACATCGGTGCGGGCTCGCTGACCGAAGTGGCTTTTTTCGATACCTATCCGACGGGCAGTGGAGAATCGTACAGTGGTCAGTGGAGCAACTACCCCTACTTCGAAAGTGGCAACGTTATCGCCAACGACCGGCAGTTTGGGCTTTTTGTTTTGACGCCAAACTTCCCCATCGGGACGAGTAACCAACTTGTTGAGATACCCGACGACGCGGCTTACTCATTGGGCAACGCGTTCCCCAATCCGTTCTCCAGCAACGCTCGGCTCTCACTCGTTGTGGGCGAACAGCAGCAAATCCAGGCTGAAATGCTCGACGTTACCGGCCGCCGTGTGGCTCTGGTCTATGACGGCGTGGTACGCCCTGGCATACCGCTCGATTTGAATCTCGAAGCCGCCGACCTTCCTTCCGGGCTCTACCTCGTCCGCGTTCGCGGCGAGCACTTTTCTGCAACTCGTCGCGTTTCGCTCGTACGCTGAGTTTCCTTTTCATAACCCGCACACGTTGAAACCTACCATGTCACGCCACACTCGCCTCCTCCGTCCGGTCGTAGCCGGAGCGCTGTTCACTGTTGCCGCCTCTGGCCTTTTTGCGCAACCCATCCCTTGTTCGGACGGCATGGCTGGTGAATTTCCATGCACCGACATAGACCTTTATGCGCACGTTCCAGTGGCTGATTTCGGCTCGCCATCCGGCAACGATATCTGGGGTTGGACCGACCCGCAATCCGGCAAGGAGTACGCGATCATGGGCCTTCGCGACGGCACGGGAATGGTTGACGTATCCGATCCAGCCAATCCAATCATCCTGGGCAAAATTCCAACGGCCACGGAGCCTTCCGTCTGGCGTGACATGAAAGTGTACAACAACTATGTCTTCATCGTCTCTGAGGCCCCGGGACACGGCATGCAGGTTTACGACCTGACGCAACTCAGAGGACTTACGGCGGACGCCGGGCGCGTCATCGAGCCTGACATGACGTTCACCGGCCCCGAAGACATGCCGTTGGGTAGCGCCCACAACCTTGTGATGAACGAGGATTCCGGCTATGCCTACGCGGTGGGCGCGGGCGAGTGTGCGGGCGGCCTCTACACGATCAATGTGCAAGACCCCATGCAGCCTGCGTTTGAGGGCTGTTTCGACGAGGATGGCTACACGCACGACGCACAGTGTGTGACGTATCACGGACCCGATTCCAATTACACAGGCCACGAGATTTGTGTCAACTCGAACGAAGACACCGTGACCATCGTGGACATGACGGACAAGACGAACCCCGTGCAGCTTGGCAAAGGCGAATACCCGACACCTGGCTATACGCACCAAGGCTGGTTTACGGAGGACCATCGTTACTTCATCGCCGACGATGAGCTTGATGAGATGCAGGGTTTTGTTGCGAACACTCGCTCTTTAATTTTCGATTTTGCCAACCTGGCTGCGCCGGAACTCATCGGCATCCACGTTTCGGATAACACATCGATTGACCACAATATGTACGTCGTCGGCAATACGCTTTACCAGGCCAACTACACGTCGGGCCTTCGCATGCTCGACATCAGCAACATCGCGAACGGCGAGATGACGAACACCTCGTCATTCGACATATTCCCTGAGACCGATGCTGCGCAATTCAATGGTGCCTGGAGCGTTTATCCGTTCTTCGCCAGCGGCACCATCGTGATCAGCGGCGTCGAAGGCGGCCTCTTCGTAGTGCGTCCAAGTAGCTCAGAAGCCATGTCCATGTCGTCGTTTAGTGCCAGCGAGGCCGACGGCGCAGCAACCATTACCTGGTCGCCTGCAGGCTCTGCCTCCGCCCCATTCACCGTTCAGGCTCGTCGAGGCGATGGCGGATACACGAACGCCGGACACGTTGAAGCCAACGGCCCGTACCACCTGGATGTACCCGGATTGTCTCCCGGCACGTATTCATTCCGCCTGGTCCAATACGTCGGTGGCACGATTCGCATCAGCGACGCCGTTTCGGTTGACGTGGAAGCGCCGGACGTTTTCCGTCTTTCCGATGTCTTCGTTGACGAGGAAAAAGGAACCAACCAGATCGCAATCACGGTGGCGGAAAGCCAAAACGTCCGCCTGAGATTGATGGCCGCTTCCGGCAACGTCATCAAGACGATCTTCGACGATACGTTGGAGGCCAATGAGGCGCGGACATTCGAAGTCGCAGGACCAGGCCTCTCCTCAGGGAGCTACACGCTTCAAGTCACGGGCGAGAGCTTCGACGAGACGGTTGAGTTGTCGCGGTAGAGCTGGCATTGAACATCCTTCCAAAATGGGCGCGGGAGTCGCTTTTCCCGCGCCCATTTTGGTGGTGGTTGGGATTCGACGGCGACGCCGCGTGCTTGCCCTTTGCACGAACCAATAAAGCTTGCGCGGACGAGGACCGAGCAAGAGTGTTAACGCCGGACCGAAATAATTCGACTTTGGCTACCTGCTCGAACCACGTAAACGCCCGACGGGAAGCCCCTGATATCAATTGTGACTTCCCAGTCGTCGGAACTTGCGGCGAGTACGCGACGGCCCAACACATCAACGATGGTGATCAGATCGAATTTGGTCTGTACCGTAATGGATGAAGAGGCCGGGTTGGGAAATACGCGCAGAGCCATTTTCGGGCGCTCCGGTAGACCCGGCGCTCCCGCAACGAATCCAGGCCCTTCATAAGCTCCAAGGTCCACGTTCCCGCCCTGCACGCGCACGTCGCCGTTGAGGTCGATGGGAAGCGGTTCGGTAGTGTTTCCGTCGCCGTCTAAGTCCCAGATATCTGGGGGGAGAAAGGACACAAGGCCGAAGTCGATGCCCGGGCTCGTTTCCAGCAGCCGGAGGTCTCCGTAGTCGTCGTCGTCCGTGCCCCATTGGCCGTCGGGGCCGGGATCGGGGTTGCGGACGAAGAGGGGGTCCTGATCAAGAATATCTGTTCCCGGTGTATAGCCACCCTCTACGATGGCGCGCTCGACGGCGAACGGCCCGCCCTCGGCGATGTGGATCTCGGGGTCGTTCGGGGCCTGGTTGCCCCAGAGGACGACGTTGTTCATTTCCAGACCATCCGCCTGCCTGGCATACACCGCGCCGCCGTGCTCAATTGCTTCATTGCCTACAAAGGCCGAATTGACTACGTGCAGGTCTCCCGGATTGATTCCGAGGGCGTACATGCCGCCGCCGATGTGGCCCCGATTGCCCACGAACAGACTATTGGCAATCAGCGATGGTATGCCGTTCCACGTTGCTCCACTAAATAGAATGCCACCGGTGTTGCCGGCAGGATTTGTAGAGACGTTGCCACGGACGACGCCTCCAATGAGCGTAATACTGCTGCTTGCACTGCGAATGGCTCCGGCGCCCAGGGTAATGTCCCAGGGCGTGTGTAAAAATTGAGAGGGTGCCGCCTCGCGGAGGGTAGGTTTGAAATATCAACCACAAACCACCCAACACGAGGCAACACCCATGAAAACGAACCTATCACCGGCGGCCCGGATGAGCAAGC
>JBGTDU010000124.1:0-1787 GCA_041748175.1 Rubricoccaceae bacterium | reverse complement strand
GTTCATGAAAAGCTTTACGAGCTTTCAGCACTGAAAAGCATTACTGTCGATGCGGACGATCCGTCGATACGCGCTCAGATTGAATTCCGGGCTCCGCACTTGCTAAATCACGGCGAACCAAGCGATGAACCGAAGCGACCGATCGCACGTTTCTCACATGGGTGACTGGCCTGCTACGAAAAAGCTGATCCATGAGTTATGAAGGTCTTTAGCCTATTTGGCAAGGAGACCTTTTTGATGAGTACGAAGCATCGGAAGCGGCATAGTCCGGAGCAGATTGTGGCGAAGTTGCGGGACGCCAGCGTGTTATTGAGCGCGGGCAAGGACTTGGCGGTGGTATTGCAAGCGTTGGAGGTGAGCGAGAGCACCTACGATCGTTGGCGGAACCAGTACGGCGGGATGAAGAGCGAGGAGGCGGTTCGGCTGAAGAAACTGGAGGACGAGAACCGTCGCTTGAAGCAACTGGTGGCGGATTTGTCGTTGGACAACCAGATGCTCAAGCACGTGGCGTCGGGAAACTGGTAAGCCCTGCGCGGAAGCGCGTGGCGGTCGGCGAGTTGCGAAGGCAGTTTGCCGTCTCCGAGCGCAGGGCCTGTCAAGCGTTGGATCAGCCACGTAGCAGTCAACGATATGCACCAACTCCGCGAACGGACGAAGGGCCGCTGACGAAGCGGATGCTAGAGCTAGTGCGACAGCGGCCGCGGTTTGGTTATCGGCGGATTGGGCGATTGCTGCAAGCCGAAGGCTGGCGCGCTGGGCTGGGGCGGGTGTTTCGGCTTTGGCGGCAGGAAGGGCTGAAAGTGCCGCGAAAGAAGCGAAAGCGACGGCGTTTGGGAGTCAGCGCCAACGCCTGTGACCAACGACGTGCGACGGCGATGAATGAAGTGTGGTGTTGGGATTTTGTGTTTGATCGGACCACGAGCGGGAGCATGATCAAGTGGCTGAGCATTGTGGACGAGCATACGCGCGAGTGCTTGGCGTTGAAGGCGTCGCGAAGCATCACGAGCGCCGACGTGATCGACACGTTGGCGGAGTTGTTTGCGATGCGTGGGGTGCCGAAACAGATTCGCAGTGACAATGGGCCGGAGTTCGCGGCGAAGGAGATTGGCCGTTGGCTTGGGCAGATGGAGGTCGAGACGATGTACATTGAGCCGGGCAGTCCGTGGCAGAACGGCTATGCGGAGAGCTTTCACAGTCGGTTCCGCGACGAGTTCCTGGCGGTGGAGGAGTTCGAGAGTTTGGCGGCGGCAAGGCGGCTTACCAACGCTTGGAAAGAGGATTACAACCACGTGCGGCCTCACGGCAGTTTGGACTACCGGACCCCGGGTTCGTTCGCCGCCGCGTGTGCCGCTTCCGCTCCGGCTGCGCCTGCGCTCCAGCGGCACACGCGTGTTAGTCAGACGTTACCTGTTACCCCACCGTAACCTTCATAACACCTGGTACAGAAAATCAAAGCCGGTCACTACCGCCGGGAGTCGCCGCGTAGGAGACCGTTTATGAGTTTTGTAGCATCAACTGACCTTTTAGACCGTCTCGGGGGCGTCTGCGCTCGTTGCCCCGAAATGCGATTCTCGCAAGTGGTGGCGACCATCGCTATGCTGGCCGAAGATGAGACGGGGCACAATATTTGGGATCTCGAAGATGTCGCGTTCGCTGCCGCTCTTGAGCGATTCGCGATGGACTTATCGAGGCGAGAGCAAGCACCACAGTCCCAATTGAACTCCGTCCGGCCCGACCAGATTAACCGAGTTGGTAAATCAGTGAACGAAACTTACGAGGCCATCTAT
>JBGTDU010000123.1:0-14847 GCA_041748175.1 Rubricoccaceae bacterium | reverse complement strand
GTTGTTGCAGATCAGCTATTTTGCGCGACTTTGTTTGCGGGTTGTGACAGCTCAACACCCTCCGTCTCCGCCGCAGCCGACGCTCGGGCCATCGCAGCGTCGGAGCCACGGAAATCCTCACGCTTGCCTTGCCGCGGCACGATGCGCCGCCCATCAAGGGAGGACCCAAAATAGTCCCCTTTTGGAGGGGGAGGCCGATCTCGACGTGTCGGGAGCGGCCGGGGGATGTCGAGCGGGGCGAGGTCCAACAGGCATGCGAGCAAAGTGGGTGCGTGGCAAAGAGGCACGTCAGTTCGTCCCGAGAACTATTCTGCAACAGCCTCCTTGGTAGCAGGCTGACGATTGGTTGAGGGCGAGTCCCGCCCATGCTAATTCTTTCGCCCCACACTATCTTCCTCGCCCACCCATTCACCGCCACGCCATGCCATTGACGAGACACCTCGTCGCCTGTGGGCTGTTGTTGGTCCTGCTCGCGCCCGTCACGCGCGCGCAGGGCATCACGGCCGACACACCGCTCCGGCCCGTCACGCGCACGTTTGCAATCACCAATGCCCGAGTGGTGCAGGCTCCGGGGCGAATTCTGGACCGGGCGACCATCGTCGTTCGGGATGGCGTCATCGAAGCCGTGGGAGCCGAAGTACGTGCGCCACACGACGCTGAAATCATTGAGGGAGACTCGCTAACCGTCTATGCTGGTTTCATTGACGCGCTCAGCCATGTCGGCGTGGCTGAACCCGAGGACGAGCCGGAAGAAATCCCGGATCCCGGAAACCCGACGAACGACCGGGCAGGCATCCGGCCCCAGCGTGACGTGCGGACGCTTCTCGTCCCGTCGCAGGACGCTATAAAATCCCTGCGGAACCTCGGGTTTACGGTAGCTCATGTCGTGCCTATGGGGCGGATGCTTCCGGGACAGGGCGCGGCGATTCTCTTGCGCGATCCCCAACGCTTTGAAGATGCAGGAGGCGTGGCCCTGGCCGGCCCACTTTCGCTCTATGCCCAGTTCGAACAATCCGAGGACGTGTACCCCGGCACGCCGATGGGCATCCTGGCAAAGCTTAGGGATCTGTTCATTGAAGCGGACGGCAGGCGTGGTTCAATGCGGCGCTATGCTGAGAACCCGGAAGGGCGAACGCGCCCCGCCTACGACCCCGTCTTCGTAGCGCTTCAGGCAACGCTGGACGGTGAGCTTCCGATGTACTTCCGCGTCAAGGACTCAAACGAAGCGTCTCGCGCGCTCAACATTACCGAAGAGCTGGATATTCCGATCGTCCTTGCCGGGCTTCCGTGGAGCACCCCACTTACCGGGCGGCTCACGGAACGAGACATCTCCGCCATCGCTCCGCTGGCTCTTCCGGATACCGTGGCAACCGATACGACGGCCCTCGCCCTATCCGTTGCCCCACCCTCAACGGGAGACTCCGTTTCCATCCTGCATCGCCGGGCGCGTTCGTACCGCGATCTCGAAAACGAGCGCGCTTCGCTTCGTGCCCAGCAGGTTTCCGCCGTTGGGCGCTATGAGGCAAACCCAGCCACGCTCGCCGCTGCCGACATTCCCTTCGCGTTCAGCACCCTCGATGCCAAGCCCGCAGATATCCGTGCCAACCTGCGGCGCATGATTGCTGCGGGTTTGAGTGAGGACGCCGCGCTCGCCGCCCTTACCACCGCCCCAGCCGAACTACTCAACCTGCCGATGCTCGGCACGGTTGAGGAAGGCATGATGGCCAACCTTGTCATCGTCAATGGCGACTATTTCGAGGAGGAGACCAAGGTTACGTTTGTTTTTGTGGAGGGTATCAAATACGAAATCAAGGAAGACGAAAAGTTGGACGGCGCCGATCCGGACGCCGTTGTAGATGCAATCGGAACGTGGTCTTCTACCGTAACGACGCCCGACGGTGAAGTTGTCGGCACCTTCACGATCTCTGGATCCGGCACCGACCTGTCAGGCACCGTCCGCACCGACACAGCCATCGACCTCGACGAAGTGACGCTGGAAGGCAACGTACTCTCCTTCACGTTTTCCCAACCTGGGACGGGCGTCGTTCGCGTCACGGGCACTATTGACGGCAATCGATTCGTCGGCACGGCCACTATTGGCTCATTGGGCTCCTTCCCAATGACTGCCACGCGCCCCGGCCGATCCTAAAAACCAATCACCGTGCGAACCCCTATCCTTTTTCTAGCCATGCTCCTCGTCGCTCCATTGGCGGCGGCGCAGAAGCCCTCCGACGCCGAGAAACCAGCCGATGAAGGCCTGTTCGGGACGTGGGAATACACCTTACGCCCCGATGACCCGATGGCGACGGGCACATTTGAAATCGAGCAGGGCGAGGATCAGATCAACGGGGTGTTTAATACAGATGCCCCGCGCAAAATGAACGACATCGCTCTAACGGAAACCAGCTTATCGTTCTCGTTTATGCAGCCCGAGATGGGCCTCATCACAATCAACATGGCGCTGGAGGACGGTACGCTGACTGGCACCGCATCTCCGGAAGGCTCCGCGGAGCCTCTCCCCATTGTGGCTGTTCGTCCGAGTCCCGCTGCCCCGTCATCTGAAGACTAGCCCCATGCGCATCACCCTCATCGCGCTTCTTCTTCTCGCAGGATCAGCCGTTGCGCAAACAGCGGTTGATCTGCCTCCCGCCGACGCACGCGGCGATCTGTTGATTCGTGGAGCGACGATCCTCACGGTGACGCACGGGACGCTGGAGAACGCGGATATCCTCGTCCACGATGGCAGGATTGAAGCGATTGGTTCTGGCCTCAGCGCCCCGAATGGCGTCCAGATTATTGATGGCAGCGGCCTGCATGTCATGCCGGGGATCATCGACGCGCACTCACATATCGCACTTTCGTCCGTGAACGAGGCGCGAAACGCGATCACTGCGGAAGTGCAGATGGGAGATGTCACCGACCCAACCGAAATCAATATCTATCGAGCACTGGCGGGCGGCGTAACCAGCATCCACACACTTCACGGTTCGGCGAACGCGATTGGTGGCGAGAGCGAAACACTCAAGCTCCGATACGGCACATTCGACCCCGACGACCTGCACTTCGAGGGCGCACCGCGCACGATCAAGTTTGCGCTGGGCGAGAATCCGATTCGCGTTCACGGGCGAGGCCGGGAAATTCGACCCCTGTCGCGGATGGGCGTCGAGCAACTCTACCGCGAGGCTTTTTCGGAGGCCGGGCGCTACCGCGACGCGCAGAACGAGGCCGCAGAAAACGGCTCAACGCCTCCGCCTTACAGCCGCCGGATGGAAACGCTCGCCGACATCCTCGATGGCGAGGTGCTCATCCACTGCCACAGCTACCGCGCCGACGAAATCGTCATGCTGCTGGGTGTCCTTCGTGATTTCGGAGTTGACCGCATCACCTTTCAACACGTCAATGAGGGCTTCAAGGTCGCTCCCGAACTCGCCGCGTTTGGCGCAGGCGCCTCCGTGTTTTCGGATTGGTGGAGTTACAAGTTTGAGGTCTACTACTCGACCGCCTTCAACGTCGCCATCCTCCTGCGGAACGGCGTCCGCGCGTCGATCAACTCCGATTCCGGCGAGCTCATCCGGCATCTTTACCACGAAGCTGCCAAGAGCCAGCGCTACGGCGACCTGACCGACGACGAGGCGCTCTCGCTCATCACCATCAACCCGGCATGGCAGCTTGGCATTGATGATCACGTCGGTTCTATTGAGGAGGGGAAGGATGCCGACCTCGCCATTTTCAACGGCCATCCGCTTTCAATTTATGCTCGCCCTGTCATGACCATTGTCGACGGAATCATTCGATTCGACGAAGCCCGTGATGGCGACGACATGCGCCTCGATGTCGATCCGGAGGCCGAGATCGATGACGTCCGGCTATACGATCACGATGAGGAATCTTGCCTCGTTGATGCGTTTGTTCTGTGACGGTGGACCTCCAACGAACGACGGTGGCCAGAACGCTCGACGCCCTATCGACTCGCCTCTCTTCCACTCACTCACTCACCCTCTCCTCCTCTCCTGTAGTTCCTCTCTATGAGATTTGCCCTCACGATAGTTTTCCTTCTGTTCGCGCCGCCAGCCGCAGCCCAGGACGGCTACATCCAAACCTACAGCGGCACCTTCGCGCTGACTAACGCCCGGATCGAGACGATCACGAGCGGCACGATCGAGAACGGTACGATCGTCATTCGTGACGGCAAAATTCTGGAGGTGGGAAGCTCCGTGGCAATCCCGGGCGACGCCGAGGTCATCGACTGTTATGGGATGACCATCTATCCGGGCATGATCGACGGGGGGACGCGGTTGGGATTGCAGGAGATTGGCTCGCTCCCGGAGACGGTCGACCACAGCGAGATCGGACCCATCCGGCCGCACATGCAGGCCCTCTCCGCGGTTAATCCGAACTCGGTCAGCATCCCCATCACGCGGGTTTCCGGCGTGACAACGGTTCTTACTGCGCCGTCCGGCGGCATCATGCCGGGCACGGCGGCGCTCATCAACCTTCACGGATATACGCCGGAGCAGATGTATGCAGGCTTTCGTGGGGTGGTGTTGAATTTCCCGTCGTCTGCGCGCTTTGGCGGGTTCGACCGGCGAGAAGACGAAGACATAAAAAAGCAGTTCGACGAAGCCCTGGAGAGCCTGAATGAGACGTGGGCGCAGGCCGTGCTCTTCGCGCAGATCGATGCGAACGGCGGCAGCGATTTGTATCAGCCCGAGATGCAGGCCTTGCTCTCCGTCGTTCGCCGCGAGAGCCCGCTCCTCATCGAGGTCAATGCGGCCAAGGACATTGAGAAGGCCCTGGAGTGGATCGCCGAAAAGGAAATCGACGCCGTCCTGACGGGCGTGGCCGAGGGCTGGCGCGTGGCCGACAAGATCGCTGCCGCTGGAATTCCTGTGATTACGGGACCCGTACTCACGACGCCCTCCCGCGACTACGACCGGTACGACGCTGCGTATCGCAACGCGGGCTGGATGCACGACGCGGGCGTGACGGTCGCCATTCGCACACAGGAGGTCGAGAATGTGCGCAACCTGCCCTTCAACGCAGGATTTGCTGCCGCCTACGGAATGGACCGCGAGGCCGCGCTCGAAGCCGTAACCATTATTCCCGCTCGCATATTCGGTGTTGAGGATCGACTAGGCTCCATCGAAGTCGGCAAGGACGCCACACTTTTCGTGGCCGACGGTGACCCGTTTGAAACGAGGACGCACATCGTCGATCTCTTCATTGGCGGTTATCGGATCCCCATCGAGTCGCGGCAAATCAGCCTCAACAACGAGTTCCTGAACCGAAGTCCCGGGCTCGTCCGATAATCGATCCTGCTTAGCCTATCGCAACGCTGAGACCGAAAAGGATCGTCCGGCCCGCGGCAGGGAGACCGATTTGCGGCAGCACAACCGCGTCGGAAACGTTGTTGACCCGGCCGAACAGTTCGAGCGAAAGCCCCTTCCGTGGAAACAAGAGCCGGTAGCCGGCCCGAAGGTTGACCACCAGCGAGGGATCGAGCCTGGCAAGTCCGTCCGAAACCCCGGAGAAAGCCTCGCCGACATATTCGGATTCGATGGTGGCGGTGAATCCCGGCGGTGGTGCAAAGCTCAGTGCAACCCTTCCAAGCGCGCTCGGCGTTTCCGTGAGGCGTAGATCGCTCTCTTCGTCCGTAAAGCCGCGTACGTGCAGGATCGTCAGATGGCCGTCGGCACGAAGGTGAAACGGTAGCCGCGCGGCTGCGACAAACTCGACGCCGTACGCTCTGCTCCCTCCGAGGTTGACACGCCGACGCGATCCGTCGGGCAAAACTTCGACTTCAATGGTGCCCGTCGCGCGCCGGGTGAACAGGACGGCCTCCGCTGAAAAGGAACGCGCGCTGCCGTTAAGCCCCACATCAAACAACCATGCGGACTCAGGCTTCAGATCGGGGTTGACTTCGAACCTGCCAAGTGCATCATCGTACCGTTCGCGCATGGATGGAAACCGCGTCCGCCGCCCGACGGACGTTTGTAGCTGCACGCCCGGCGTGAGGCGAAAATTTGCGCCGCCGTTCACATAGATGGCCGAAAGGGGGTCGGAGGGTTGCGCGTCCCCTGCCTCATGCGTCCGCAGGTGATCGCCTCCGACGCCGCCAATAAACGTAAGGCGCGAAGTCGCGTTGACGTCGGCCTCCGCGCCAAGCGTCCACTTCGATTCGCGGTACGTTTGATCGACGATGAGTTCCAGTTCGCCGTCGGTCCGCTGACGTTCCATTTGGTCGTGGTCGGCTATCTGCCATCCTGCGATCCCTCTTAGGGTCCCAAAAGACACCGGTCGCTCGGCGCTTATTCGGGTGCCTGCCTGCCAATCCTTCCCCTCTTCCGTGCGGTCGAAACTTGTGTAGGCAACGTCATCGTAGCGTTCGATGATCTGCGAGAACGCACCGCCCCACGCGATTCCGCGCAGCCGGACGCCGGAGCTTACCGTTTCCCCTGAAAGCATGAGGGCGCGGTAATTCCAGTCCGGATACCGCCAGAAGCGGACGGATTCCACCTCCGGGTCGACATGGCCTTCAGGGGGCACTCCCTTCTCGCCATCGACGACAAGCAGTGTTACGCCGAGCCGCGTTGCAGCCGCAGGCGAAACGGTGACTCGGGAAAAGACACTAGTCAGCGCGTAATCCGAATTCGTTCGAAGGCCGCTCGGGACCTGGCTAAATGCCAAGCCAGCATCATCTGCCAGGGCCATGCCGTCGCTTTCGGTCCGCTGAACAGCCACCACCGACGACCAGCGCCCGTTCCGTTCCAACCAGGCCGCCGACGCGCGCCCCAGGCCCGGATCGGAGCCCACGCCGTCCACTTCAATCAACCGGCCGTCGTGGGCGAGTTCGCGTGAGACGAGGTTGAGGACGCCGCCATAGCCGTTGGCGCCAAATCGGGCCGCCGAATTACCCTTGGCCACCGTTCCGCCCCCCACCACGCCCGACGGCAACAAGCCCAGGTCCACGCGTTGATCCCAAGCAAGGGTTAGCGGTGCGCCGTCCAGATAAACCGAGACTTGACGATCTGAGGCGCCACGAAGGGTTAAGAGTGTTTCTCCGCGCGAGTTCGTCGCTATATGGGCTGCCGGGATCAGCCGCGCGGCCTCGGCCACATTCAGCGCATCGGCCGCGCGCCAGGCCGCCAGCGGGATTCGCTGAACGCCGACCGGAAGAAGCGAAGAGCCATCCTGGATATACACCTCGCCGAGTTCATGCGTCATCAGCGAGTCGTCGTCGGCCTGGGCACTCGCCGCGGCGGTAAAGCCCACCAGGACGGCGAAAAGGGCAACATCTGGGACAATTCTCACAGGATTTCGGGGATACGTTGAGTGGCCCGAAACTATTGACATCGGCGGAGTGAGTAAAGGCGAACCCGGCGAATAAACCTGGGCAATTCCGCTACCCACTACGCGTTCTCGCGGAGACTGCACAGTACTTTGCCGTCACGAAGCCTTCCAAAAGTTCTCGGATCGATCCAGGGTTTTCTGCGTCGCAACAGGCATGAGCCAGGCCACCTTACATCTTCTCACCGAATTGCGGCGGCGCTTGCGCACGGCACTGCGGCGTCAAACGATGGCCGAAGTCGTGTTTGGCGTGCTCGTAATGCTCGGGGTAATGGCCGCGCTGCTTCTTGCCGCCGCAGGGTCAGAAGCGCTTCTTTGGATGGGCGTCGGCCTGCGCTCGGTCTTTTTCTGGGTCTTCCTTTTTGGTGCGCTTGGACTGCTCGGCTACTTCGTCGCACTCCCGCTGTTGCGGTTGGGCGGGGTCGTTCCGGGGCGTTCGGAGCGAACCGCCGCTCGCCGGGCGGGCCTGATTTTCCCGGACATCGCGGACCGGCTGACGACACTTCTCGATCTGGCCGACGGTAAAACGTCGGTGGCGCCCACGCATTTTGTCGATAGTGCGATGCACTCGCTGGGGATGTCTGTTGAGGCTGTGCCTTTTGAGCGCTTGGAGGATTTCAGACCTTCCAGGCGCGTCGCGCCATGGGCCGTCCTTCCCCTGCTCGGGCTTCTCTCGTTCTTTCTCGCCGCACCCGGTCCTTTCACGGGCGCCATGGAACGGCTGCTCTCGCCGACCACAGCGTTCGAACCGCCCGCGCCTTTTTTGTTTGAGGTACAGCCGGGCAACGTGGAGCTCGCACGAGGCGAACCACTGGAGATTAGTGCGCGGCCCGTCGGCCGTGATTTTCCGCCTGACGCCATTCTTGAGTTTGGCCGCCCCGATGAAGAGTCGCTTGATCAGGCCCGCCTCTCGCTGGGCGATGACGGGGTATTCAGCCACAGCATCCCCAACCTTCGCGGAGATCTGCGCTACCGAATTACAGCCGCAGGTGTGAACTCGCGCTGGTACCAGGCCACGGTTGTTGCGCGCCCCATCGTCCGCAATCTAGTTGTTTCCCTGTCTCCGCCGGGCTACACAGGGCTCCCTCCGCGGCGGCTCGCTCCGGGCGTTGGCGATGTGCTTGGGCTGGCCGGCTCCAGCGTACACATCCGGGCGGAGCTTGGTGAGGCACCAGTCGCCGAAGCCGCGCTGATTGTCCGCTGGAGCGGCGGGGATACCCAGATCGTTCCACTTTCTGTAGACGGAGACATCGCCTCAGGCTCCTTCGGATTGCGCGGCGAGGGCGAGTACAGCATCAAACTAGTCGGTGAGAATGGCCGTGAGAATGACAGCCCGGTCCACTACGCTTTGGGAGTCTTGACCGACGCCCCTCCGCAGATCACACTGCTTGAGGGCGCGGAAGGCAGCCTCTCTGGAGAAACCAGCCGAACGGTCCGCTTCCGGGTCACCGACGACTTCGGATTCTCTGGCGCAAGCCTTCTCTGGCGCGTCTCCGAAAGCGCCCGCGGCGAAGCCGACACCGGATTCCGCCGGGTGTCTCTTCCCCTAGGAGGATCCCGCGGACTCGACCAGGACGTTGTGGCCAACTGGCTTCTTCGGACATCAAAAGGCGCTATAGAGCCCGGAGACGTCGTCGAGTTCTACGGCGAAGTGCGAGACAACGACGCCGTGCATGGCTACAAGGCGGCCAGGACCTCGGTTTATTCGCTTCGCTATCCCTCGCTCGACGAGCAGCTCGACCACCTCGAAGAAACCCAGGACGAAACCGAGAAAAATCTCGACGACCTCGAAGAGAACGCCGACGAACTCCGAGATCGTTTCGAGGAGCTCAGGGATGAAGTCCGCCGCGACCCTCGCCCCGATTGGGAGGACGAGCGCCAGATCGAGCAGCTCTTGCAGCAGCACGAATCCATCCAGCAGCAGGCCGCGAGCCTCGCGGAGCAGATGCAGGAGATGATGCAACAGATGGAACGAGGCGACCTCGTTTCCGAGCAGACAATGGAGCTCTACGAGGCCATGCAGCAGGTGATGGAAGAACTCAACTCGCCCGAACTCCAAGAAGCCCTGGAGATGCTCCGCCAGGCGATGGAGCAGATGGATATGCAGCAGATGATGCAGTCGCTGGAGGATATCGAGTTCAACGAGGAAGATTTCCGCGAGCGGCTGGAGCGCGCGATGGAACTCTTCGAACGCCTCCGAACGGCGCAGGAGCTTGACGAGGCCGGCCAACGCGCTGAAGATCTCGCGGAGCAGGAAGCTGCCCTTCGGGAGGCAACCGAGAACCTGGAGGAAAAGCAGAACGACGGCGAGACCAGCGAGCAGCAAAGTGCTGCAGAACGGGAGCAATTGGCCGCCGACCAGGAGAGCGCACAGGCGCAGATGGAAGAGCTAGAGGAGATGATGGAGCAGTTGGCGGCGAAGATGCAGGAGCAGCAGGGTGCGCCGAACGAACAGATGCAGGAGATGATGGAGCAGATGGAGCAACAGGAAATGTCTGAGCAGATGGAGGAGAACGCCGAACAACTCCGGCAAAACGAACTCAGCCCGGCGCAGCAGGGCCAGCAGCAGATGCAGGAGCAGCTGGAGAGCATGTCGCAGCAGATGCAGAGTATGTCGAGCGAGATGCAGTCCGGCCAGGAGCAGGCCAACATCTCGGGCCTGCGTCGGATTCTGGATGATGTGCTGACCTTGTCGGAGGAACAGGAGCGTCTGGGCGACGAGACGAGTGCCCTCCCGAGCCGAAGCCCCGCCCTGCGCCCCATCGCGCAAGAACAGGTGGAACTGGCGAGCGGCCTTGCCACGGTTGCGGACTCGATTCGAGCCATCTCGCGCAAAATTCCTCAACTCGATCACGCCATCCAGACCATGACCAACGATGCGCTGCGCGAAATGGGCCAGGCAACCGACCGACTCGCCGAGTTGCAGCCGGGTCCAGCTTCAGGCCATCAGAAAACGGCGATGACGCATCTGAATGAGTTAGCGTTGATGCTCTCGGAATTGCTCGACCAGATGCAGAACAGCGGCAGCGGCAGCGGCTCGGGGATGTCGATGCAACAGATGATGCAGCAAATGCAACAGATGGGCCAGCAACAGCAGGGCCTCAGCGACCAGATGCAGCAGATGCTGAACAACATGGCCGGCGAGCGCCTTTCCCAGAGCCGGGCCGAGCGAATGCGGCAGGCTGCTGCACAGCAGGAAGCCATCCGACAACAGCTTCAGGAGATGCTCCGCGAAGGCGGCGGCAATCTCGATGCACAAACGCGCAGTGCGCTCCAGCGCGCCGTCGAGGAGATGCGGGACGCTGCTCGCGAAATGCGGCAAGGCACAATCACGCGCGAAACTCTTCCCCGACAACAGAACATCGTTCAGCGTCTGCTCGAAGCAGAGCGGTCAGCAAACCAGCGCGGCCGTGAGGAGAGGCGCGAAGGCCAGACCGGCCAGGAGCGGGACGGCAACCGCCCGGACCGCCTGAACCTCAACCAGATTCCGACCGAGCGGCTCCGCCGCGACCTCATCCGGGCACTCGAAAGTGGGTACGCGCCCGACTATGAGGACCTCATCAAGCGGTATTTCGACCGCCTGCAGAACAGGGCTGGCGAATAGGCGCGTCGTCTTGACGCTCTGTTAATCCACTGCCCTTGCGAGGCGTGTGGCCCACCGCTACATTTCCTCCACGGCTATGCGCCGAAATCGCATCCCCTTTCCCAACGAATCCCCTCCCTCCCATGCGCTTTGTCCTACTCCTCGCGGTTGCTTGTCTGTTGCTCGGCCCCGCTTCCTCCCAGTCCCTGCTGGACGAAAACTTTGATTACCCCGTCGGTGAGCTGCTGACGGATAATGGCTGGATAAATCACAGCGGCACGGGCAACTTTCTCGTGGTCGATGCCGCGAACCTCTCCCTTGCTGGCTATCCGTTGAATTCCGGCGGTTCGGTAGTTATCGTGGGCCAGGCCGCATCGAGCGAAGATGTCCATCGAGGGTTCGCGCCAGTCAGCATGCCTGGAAGTGGCGGCAGCACCAGTGTCTACACGTCGTTCCTTGTCAATGCTGAGAGTGTGGTGACCGACGAGTTCGGTGACTACTTCTTCCATCTCACACAGGAACCGCACGATACCAATTTTAAGGGCCGCGTCTATATGCGGACTCCGCCGCCTACCGAAGGTGGATCAGCCACGTTTCATGAATTCAATTTTGGGGTCTCCAAGGGATCTGGAAGTACGGATCCCATCGGCTGGGACCTGGCCATACGTGAGGTCGAGAACACATTTCTTGTCGTACTCAAGTACACCTTTTTTGATGGCGTAGACGACGATACGGTGGACCTTTACGTGTTCGCGGACGGCGATGATTTCTCTGTTGAGCCGGGATCGCCAACCGTTTCGAGCATCGATCCGGATCCCGATATGCCAAACGCCGGCAACGTGAACCTCCGGCAAGGCAGTGATCCCATGACCCTGACAGTGGACGGGATTCGTGTCGCCACGGCCTGGGCCGACCTGGTCCCTGTCGAACTCGTGAGTTTCGACGCCACCGTAAATGGGTCGGATCTCAACCTAAATTGGCGAACGTCTTCCGAGACCAACAACGCGGGTTTCGAAGTTCAACTGAAAGGCACGGGCGACTATCAGGCCATGGGTTTTGTAGACGGCCATGGGACGACAACCCTCGAACAGTCGTACAACTACATGATCTCGGATCTCGCGCCAGGTACGTACACCGCGCGGCTCAAGCAGATCGATTTCGACGGCGCGTTTGAATACAGCCCGCAGGTCGAGATAGCGGTTGGCGTTCCGGGCACGCACGTTCTGACACAGGCCTATCCGAACCCGTTCAATCCGCAGGCCTCGTTCTCGCTCTCCGTCGCGGCCGCGCAGCATGTTGATGTTGGGCTGTACAATGCGCTCGGCCAGCGAGTCGCTTCGCTGTTCAGTGGCCAGATGGAGGCAGGCCAGGCCCGCGCCTTCACGATTGACGGCACCAACCTGCCGAGCGGCTCCTACTACTACCGCGCAATCGGCCAGACCTTTGCCGAGTCCGGCCGCGTAACGCTGTTGAAATAACCACACCTTGTCATCCCGAGCAGTCCCGCAACGCGGGACGACGAGGGATCTCCCAAGCGCCGCACTTTCATGTAGCCACGGAGATTCCTCCTTCCTTCGGTCGTCGGAATGACAACTATTTGGCCCGGCTGTCCCAACCTATCGGACGGCCGGGCTTTTTCGTAGATGGGATTCCCTATCCTTTCGATCTGGCAAAGACCTTCCTTGCTAGTTCCCAGCCGTACGCGCACTTTTCCCTTTCCCCTTTTCCCTTTTCCCTTTCAATGTTCCAACACCTCGCTCCGCCCACCAACGGCCAGACGATCACAAAGACTGCTGACGGACTGAACGTCCCCGATAATCCCATTATCCCATTCATCGAAGGCGACGGAATCGGGCCGGACATCTGGGCGGCGTCTGTGCGCGTTCTCGACGCCGCCGTCGAAAAAGCCTATGGCTCGGGCCGCAGGATCGAATGGTTCGAGGTGTTTGCTGGCCAGAAAGCTTTCGACCAATTCGACGAGTGGCTACCGGAGGACACGATCGAGGCGATACGGCACTACCTCGTCGCCATCAAGGGCCCTCTGACTACGCCCGTCGGCGGCGGAATTCGTTCGCTGAACGTTGCCATCCGCCAGAAGCTGGATCTGTACGCCTGCGTTCGTCCGGTTCGGTACTTCCGGGGAGTTCCCTCCCCCGTCACGGAGCCGGACGCCATCGACATGATCATCTTCCGCGAGAACACGGAGGACATTTACGCAGGCATCGAGTTCGAGGAAGGCACGGAGGATGTTGAGCGTTTCAAGCAACTGTTCAAAGAGGCCTTCCCGGAACGCTACGCCAAGATTCGATTTCCGGACACGAGCGGGATTGGCATCAAACCAACATCGCGGCAAGGCACGGAGCGCCTGATGCGCGCGGCGCTCGACCACGCCATCGAACACAAGCGGAAAAACATAACGCTCGTCCACAAGGGCAACATCATGAAGTTCACAGAGGGCGCGTTCCGCGACTGGGGCTACGAGACGGCGAAGTCCTATGGCGCGGAAGACCTCGATGGTGGGCCGTGGCAGGTTCTCCGGAAGAACGGCCACGAGATCATTATCAAAGACGTGATCGCCGACGCCTTCTTGCAGCAGATTCTGACCCGCTCGCGCGAGTACGACGTGATCGCCACGATGAATCTCAACGGCGACTACGTGTCGGACGCCCTCGCGGCTCAGGTTGGCGGCATCGGCATCGCGCCGGGCGCCAACATCAGCTACGACACGGGCCACGCCGTCTTCGAAGCCACGCACGGCACCGCGCCGAAGTACGCCGGGCTCGACAAGGTGAACCCCTCCAGCGTCATCCTCTCCGGCGAGATGATGCTTCGCTACCTGGGCTGGAACGAAGCCGCCGACCGCATCATCGACTCGATGGAGAAGACGATTCTCGCCAAAACCGTCACCTACGACTTCGAGCGCGTCATGGACGGCGCGACGCTCCTGAAGTGCTCGGAGTTCGGGGATGCGTTGATTGCGAACATGTAAGTCGCGCGTGCGTCCACAGTTTGATTAAACCTTCATGCGAGCCATGCAGCACGAATTCACCGCTATTGTTGAGCGCGACGAAGACTGGTTCGTCGCTTACGCTCCCGAAGTACCCGGCGCCAACGGCCAGGGAAAAACGCGGGACGAGGCGCTTACAATTCTGGCTGATGCGATTGCGCTGATTCTCGAGGACCGTAGAACTGATGGGCTGCAAGGGGTTCCCGACAACGCAGAACGAACGACTGTGCTCGTAGCAGCTTGAAACGGAATGCGCGCCTTAAACATCTGCGCAGGTTCGGCTGCTACCTCTAACGGGAGGGTCGGAGTCATTCTCTTTGGACGAACCCGCAAACCGGAGAGGCCGAAGCCGATCCGCGCCACACGGAGATCCCAAACGGCCTCGCCCGCAAGATCTGCCGAGGTCTTTCGATTCCGGATCTCAGTAAATAGTGGGCTACGCGTACCCATTGCCCAGCAGAATGGCCAGAAAGAACATCTTCCGAGCAAACGAAGAGCACCTCGACGACCTCGCGGTGCTCTTTGACGGATACCGCCAGTTTTACAAACAGCCCGCCGATTTCGATGGCGCCCGGCTGTTTCTGAGCGACCGGCTCGCGAACGACGAGTCCGTAATCTTTGCGGCACGACTTGAGGAAACCGGCGAACTCGTTGGCTTCACGCAGCTCTACCCAACCTTCTCGTCGGTTCGGATGCGGCGTGTGTGGACGCTCAACGATCTGTTCGTGGCTGAGTCGGCTCGGGGCCAGGGCGTTTCGAGGGCGCTGATGGACGCGGCCCGGGAGTTTGCCGTTTCAACTGGGGCCGTAGCTATCGAACTCGCCACGGAGCGAGACAATCTGGTAGCTCGGGCGCTCTATGATTCGCTCGGATACGACCGCGAGGAATCCTATCTGCACTTCTACCTACG
>JBGTDU010000122.1:0-2790 GCA_041748175.1 Rubricoccaceae bacterium | reverse complement strand
GCGCTCGCAAATGTAGAGGGCGCCATCCGGACCAATCTCCAGCCCGAACGGTTCGTTGAGATTCGCGGTCAACGCAGGGCCGGTCGGGCCGTTGTCGGATTTCTCTCCGCTGCCGGCGATCGTATCGATCGATCCGCCGACGCGCGGCCCTTGCGCCGTCACTGAGAGACCAGTGAGCAGAATCAGCGATAGAACGGTCGTCATTTTCATTTGTGCCTCGCGCCCAACGAGAAGTCTCTACTTTATTTATCGCGAAAGCGCGAAAGTGCGAAAACGCGAAGAAGACAAAACGGGAAGTTGCCTGGATCTTTTCCGTATTCTTCTTTGTCTTTTTCGCCCTTTCGGTGCGCCAAGGAAGTCTACCTGTTCTCACAAGATGAAAGGAGCTTGTCTGGGGAATTGCTTGTTCACTCCAGTAGCAAAGGGAGCGTGGGTGCGGAGCAATCTGTGGCACGAAGCCTTCCGATGCGAAGACATGAGCCGCAATGATTGAACCCGATTCGGCCTCGTGAACTGTTAGTGAGAGGGGCCAGCCTTCCGAAAGTGGTGAAGCCTGCCGGCGTCCGGGTAGCAACAAGCAGATGCACCGGGCGCCCTCTCCGGGGTGGTTGGGGGCGGCGCGTGTCGAACGAGCAGGTAGGAACTTGGGAGATCCGGCCGAGTGCTCGAAGGATCGCTCCAAAGGCGGTTCTGGGGGCAACGCGGTCGAGGAATGCATAACTCGATCGTCGGCTCGGGCCGGAAGTCGGCGGGGTTCGTAGTAGCGTCGAAGCGAGGTAACTCTCGTGGAGCGAAGGGGCCCTGCCAGGTACGTGCTTCCGCTCAAGATAAGGAGAACCGCTTGGATTCGAAAGATCCCACTACGGAGACGCGGCCAAAGCCTGAGCCGATCAAGGAACGGGCGTTGCCGTTGAAACTCTCTTTGTTGCGGGCGAAGCTGAGCCAAAAGGCCAAGCAAGAACCGAAGTTTCGATTTTACGCGTTGTACGATCGGATCTATCGGTTCGACACTTTGATGGCTGCATGGAACCAGGTGGCGACCAACGGCGGGGCCGCGGGCGTTGATGGCGTCACGATCGAACAGATCGTCGGCGACGAAAACGACGACCAAGGAACCCGGCTGGAACGCATCCGCCAGTACGTCCTGAATCTTCAGGAGGAACTGCGGAGCGGTCGCTACCAACCTCAACCGGTGCGGCGAGTGTACATTCCGAAAGCCGACGGCAAGCAACGGCCGCTGGGCATCCCGACGGTCAAGGACCGGGTGGTGCAGACGGCGGCGCTGTTGATTTTGGAGCCGATCTTCGAGGCGGACTTCCTGGATTGTTCCTACGGATTTCGCCCTGGACGCTCGGCTCATCAGGCGCTCGAAGAGATTCGCGAGAACCTGGCCGCGGGCTATCGGGCGGTGTACGACGCCGACCTGCAAGGATACTTCGATTCGATTCCGCACGACAAGCTGATGGCGTGTCTGCGAATGCGGATCGCGGATCGGTCGGTCCTGAAACTGATCCGGATGTGGCTGGAATCGCCGGTGGTCGAAGCGTCCAAAGAGGGCCAAGGCTCTCAAGGGCCGACGACTCACAAACCGACGCAGGGCACGCCCCAGGGCGGAGTCATTTCTCCGCTGTTGGCGAACGTGTACCTGCACTGGTTCGACAAGCGTTTCCACGCCAGCGACGGCCCGGCGAACTTCGCGAAGGCCCGTCTGGTGCGGTATGCCGACGACTTCGTCGTGATGGCTCGCTACCAGGGGCCGCAGCTGGTCGCCGCCGTGGAATCTTTGCTGGAGCAGTGGTTGGGGCTGACGATCAATCGAGCGAAAACGCGGATCGTGGATCTCAATGAAGAGGGAACTCATCTGGATTTCTTGGGTTACCAGTTCCGATACCTGCGTGACCGTTTTGGCCGCGACAGGAAGTATCTGCACTGGGGACCGTCGGTGAAATCGCTCAAGCGAGAACGCGCGGTGCTGTCAGCGATGACGGCGTCGTGCTGGAATTGGAAGCCGATTCCGACGCTGATCGAGGACATCAATCGTCACCTGCGAGGCTGGATGGGATACTTTTCGAAGGGATACCCGCGTGAGGCGTTTCGCGGGATTGGTTATCACCTGCGCAAGCGGGTCCAGCAGCATTTGCGTCGTCGGAGCCAACGGCCCTTCCGTCGTCCGGAGGGAGAAAGCTGGTACGCGTTCTTGGCCCGTCTGGGTCTTGCGATGCCGTAGCAGTCCGCTCAACTCCTTGCGCATGCCCCCGGCAAAGGTGCCTGGGAACGCCGGATGCGGGAAATCCGCACGTCCGGTGTGACGAGGGGCCGGGCACGCAGTGCCCGGCCTACTCTACCACTTTCGCACTTTCGCGATGAAATCCGCAGCTTGCCGGAAAATGGATCGTGTTGTCGCCCGCTTCTCACGCACTTCCCGATGGTCAGGGCGTGCCCCCCGAAAGATCTTGATGGTGTGCTCAACGACGAGAGCCCGTCCTTGCATCCCGTGGGAAACGTCCGTAAAGTGTCGTTGCCCTTGCGGCTCCCTTCCGGAGTGCCTTCATGACCGATCAGCCCGGCGGACATCCGCCGACAAGTTCGTCCGTTGTCCCCCGTTCGTGGATCGTCAGCAGCATGGCCGCCGCCATCATGGTCGGTCTCGTCTTGCTCGGCGTCGGCATGACGACCGCGAGTCCCGAGAGGGCGCGGACCTACTGGATGTGGCTCGTCCCCGTCTTCGGCGTCGTCTGCGTCGTCACCGCCTACATGCGGACGCGGCATCATCCCGGCGGGGCCCAGTTC
>JBGTDU010000121.1:0-6654 GCA_041748175.1 Rubricoccaceae bacterium | reverse complement strand
TTGGAAAACAATCCCCGCCGCACACCCCACATCATCGTCACGAGCAATGCACCTGCTCCGGTTCCGGCAACTCCCGCCGATGGATTGAAGGCTTCGCGGAAGATGAGGCCGAAAGCTGCCGGTACATCCGCGGCGTTGATGAGAAGGATAACGAGCGCGGCGCCGACGTAAAAGAAGGCCATCGCCGGGGCGAGAATGCTGGTCACCTTGCCAATGCGGCCAATTCCGCCGAGGATCACCATGCCGACCAACGAGGCCGTGATGAGTCCCGTGATCCAGACCGGTATGCCAAATTCCGATCCCATGGCGTCGGCAACGGTGTTCGCCTGCACGGCGTTGCCGGTGAGAAAGCTCGTCAGCATGAGCATCGCGGCAAAGAACACCGCCAGCGGTTTCCAGGCCGGGCCGAGCCCTTTTTCGATGTAGTACATCGGGCCACCGGATACCGAACCTTCCCATTTTTTCGCGTTCTTGTCGGGATACTCAACGACGCGGAACTGCTGGGCCAGCGTGACCTCGGAGTACTTCACGGCCATTCCAAGGAACGCTGTCATCCACATCCAGAACAAAGCGCCGGGGCCACCCCAGTGGATGGCGATGGCGACACCGGCGATATTGCCAATCCCGACGGTCGCCGACAACGCTGTGGTGAGCGCCTGAAAGTGCGGCACGTCACCCGGTTCGTCGGGGTCGTCGTATTTCCCTGAGGTCACCCCAATCCCGTGGACAAAATGCCGAATCTGGACGAATCCAAGCCGGAGCGTTAGAAACAGGCCGGTTCCGAGGAGGGCAACGACCATGATCGGCAGCGTTTCGCCGCCGATCGTCGGTCCGCCATAAACGAGGTTGGCCATCCATTCGATGATCCGGGCAAGAAATTCCATGTGCGGTTTGGGCTCTTGAGAACGACGTGCGAATATAGGCAGGAGACGCCCTGCACGAAGCCACATCGCTGGACGCGACTTTCCGTCGTCGAAGTGTAGCGGCGTCATCCCTGCCGCCGCCGTACCGCCGACCTGCTCCGTGCCTTTGGAACGGAGGGGAGGGTATGTTGGGCAGGGCCAGGTTTCGTACAACAAACCTGGCCCACTCCGTTGCACATTGAAACCAGGGACGTGCTCTTCTGCGCCTGGTCTTCCTGATAATACCGGATTTTGCGGTATAATCAGGGGTTCTACGGCGCTCGCCATCCTTGCACCTTCTCCCATTGTGGTCGGATCACGCACCTTCACTTGGGCGCGGGCAACTGCGGTCGCCACGGTAGCTGGGATCGTCGTGCTATGGGTCGGCTACTTCGCGCTCCTTCCGGCCGCTGGCGCTCCGCTCTACCAGTCGTTCCCGAGCGGGATGTGGGCAATCATGGTCGGCGGCGTGACCGGCGTTGCCTTCCTCGCCTCTGTCGTTCTCCTGATGGAGTACCGCGTCAGGAGTAGGGACAGCGGCGATCCTGATCGGCATCGGCGGCTACGTCAGGTGGCCCTTCTCCTCACGCCTGCCTTTCTACACGTGCTGGTGCTCGGCGGCGCAGTGATCTATGCATTCAGTCAATCGTAGGTAGGGCGCCGTAGAACCCGCCACTGCAGGCCGACAGCACGCTCTAGCGCCTTGCCACTTTCCACCGCCAGCGTCTACGTTGCCTCGTCCAACCGCTCCTCCGCGTGCTGCGGCTGAGTGGCAAACTGTTCTGCGGCACAAGCGACTGCCGCGCTTTACTTTGCCCTTCCCTCCTCCAAACCCAAAGAGGTGACCCCATGCCCAAGTACCTCATCAAGCGTGAGATCCCAGGAGCCGGGAACATGTCCGCGCAAGACCTCCAGGGGGCTTCGCAGAAGTCCTGCGGGGTGCTCCAAAACCTCGGCCCCCAGATCCAGTGGGTGCAGAGCTACGTCACTGGCGACACGATCCACTGCATCTACATCGCGCCTAGCGAAGACCTCATCCGCGAGCACGCTCAGCAGGCGGGATTCCCCGCCAACGAGGTCATGGAAGTCAAAGCGATCATTGACCCGACGACCGCTGAGGCGTAAGTAGCTCGGCAATGTCCGGGGTGCCGCGTAATCCGCGGCTGTGTCAACACCAAGCTTCGATTCTCTGCTTGAAAGAGCGGCGGCGTCTACGTTGCCTCGTCCACACCGCCAGTCGTCAGCGTGCTGCGGCTGAGCGGCCGTCTGTTAGGCCCACTCGCCTCGCACTCAGGATCAGCCTCCCCCAGGTTGCGTAACTTGGAGTGTTGCACCCAACTCCACCACCATGGCAGCCATCATCAAAGAGGAAGCCCACCGGCTGATCGACACGCTGCCGGAGGAAGCCACTTGGGAGGACCTTATGTACGGGCTCTACGTGCGCCAAGCCGTTGAACAGGGCCTCGCCGACGGCGAGGCCGACCGGGTGATCCCCGTGGAGGAGGTTCGCGCCCGACTTGGCCTGCCTAGGTCGGCTTCATCGAGCGGCTCCTCATGAGGGTGGTTTGGACGAACCGGGCGTTCGACCACCTGCTCCAACTGCGCGAACAATTCCGGATCACCTCGGAGGTGTACGCCGACCGAGTAGTAGACTGTCTGATCTCGCGCTCGGAGCAGTTGGAGCCGTTCCCGCACTCGGGCCGCCGCGTGCCGGAGTACCAGCGAGACGACGTGCGGGAGTTGATAGAGCGCCCGTACCGGCTGATCTACCGGGTGCTGGAGGACCGGCTTGACCAGCTGGCGGTGGTCCATGAGAGACGGCACCTTCCAGGGGAGCTCGAAAATTTATAAGCCCACAAGCTCGTCGTGCACCTAACCCGCCGCTGTTATTAGGTAGAAGTCAAGTCCCGGCGCTTGCATATTCTGTCCCTCGTTCACCCTGTCCGCCCGCCCCATGCCGGTGAGCGGCCCTCTGTTCTGCCACCTCACGCTGGCGGTATTTCTCTTCCCTTGCTTATCCCTTGACTCTGTGGAATCCGACCCACCAATCCCCACCCCTTGCCCGCTCTGCGTGCTCTCGACAGGCTCATTGGCAGTTGGAAGGTCTCCGACGGTGCCAAAAGCACCGTCGTCTACGACTGAATGGAGGGTAGCTACTCTCTGCTCCGTCGCGTTGACTTGGAGCAGTACGGGCAGTCCATCCATGGCCTGGAAGTGATCGGCAACCTCCGCCCGTTTGGCGAGGAGCCCAGCGACGATGTCAAGTCGCGGTTCTATGACAGCAGGGGCCACACGCTCGACTACACGTACGAACTCGACGGCAATACGCTCACGATCTCGGAAGGCGCGCGGGGGTCCCCGGCGTACTTCCAAGGGACGTTCGACGAAACCGGCGACGTATTCACGGGTGCGTGGGTGTCTCCGGGCGGCGGGGGCTACGATTCCGAAATGACGCGAGTCTTGTAGCCGGTAGTCCAAGGCGGTATAAATCGCCGCTGAAGGCGACGATAGGCGTCAACGTTGCCAGATTGGCAAGGCTTCGGCGCTTTCATAGCTTCGGGCTATCTCTTGCCCCTCAGCCTATCGCGGGGAGCCGCAAATTGTTATGCCGCCTTAATCACCTAGGAGAAAATCCATGACGAAGCTGTTGCATGCCGTCCCGGCACTCCCGGTTCGAGACCAGGAACAAGGCACCGCCTTCTACCGCGATCAGCTTGGATTCACCGTCGTCTTCCGAAAGGAGGGGTTCACCAAGCTCCTACGCGACGCGGTGGAGATTCACCTCTGGGTTGCCAATGACGAGCGCTGGCGGACCCGCGACGGGGCGCACCCCGTGGTATCCGGGGCCGAGTCATTCATCGCTGGCACCCACAGTTGCCGGATCGGCGTTGAGGCCGTGGACGATCTACATCGAGTGCTCCAACCGCTCGGGATTCTGCACCCCAACGGGCAACTCGAAGAGATGCCGTGGGGCACGCTGGAGTTCGGCGTTCTGGACCCGGATGGCAATCTGATCACGTTCTTTGAGCGTGCCCAAAACAGCGAGCCAACGAGGGCCGCATAACTTTCGGCTTCGGCGGACACTACGAGACCGGCGGAGCATCAAACGCGCATACGTCTTCCCGGCCCGAATGCTCAGGTGGCGCGTCGGGCATGCCTGCCGCACCTGATCGAGAAGCTTTGGAGGGTTGGAGCTGTTGCCTGGTACCCGCGCGGACGACTATAATGGTGGGAAGACGCGATGGACCTCACTGACGCCACCGCGTCTTATCCGTACACAGTAGCGATAACGCTCAACCCCATGCCCGATCCGCTTCGTAACAAATGCGTTGCTCCCCCGCCAAGCTGCGTGTTATGTGTACCGTGTAGGGATAAACAGTAGTTAGGCGCACGAAACTGAGGCGGTGATGATCACGAGTATCCAAAGCGTACTTGGCGGGATTGGCAACACACCACTGGTCGAACTCCAGAAGGTCGTCCCCCCGGGCTCGGGACGCGTCGTCGCGAAACTGGAGTGGGCGAATCCGACTGGGAGCATGAAGGATCGGATGGCCAAAGCGGCCATCGAACGGGCGGAGGCGAGCGGACGGCTCGAACCTGGTGGGACCGTCGTCGAGTACACGGCCGGGACGACCGGCATTTCGTTGGCGTTCGTATGCGCTGCACGAGGATACGGTCTCGAAATCGTGTTTTCTGATGCGTTCAGCGATGAGAAGCGGCGGACGATGCAAGCGTTCGGGGCGAACGTGACGGATGTGCCCAGCGACAACAAGCGGATTACGGAGACCCTGATCAAAGCGATGATCAGCACCGCGGCCGACATCAGCAAGCGGCCCCACCACTGGTACTGCGATCAACTCAATAACCACGACGCCATCGAGGGCTATCTCCCTCTCGGCGAAGAAATCTGGAAGCAGACCGGCGGTCAGCTTGAGGCGTTCGTGCACTCCGTCAGCACGGCTCACTCGATTCATGGCGTGACGAGGTCCTTGTGGGCCCACAACGATCGGATTCGGATTGTCGCCGTCGAACCGGCGGAATCCGCGGTCCTCTCGGGAAAGCCATCCGGTTCGCACAAGATCGAAGGCATCGGAATTGGGTTCATCCCGCCGCTGTGGGAGCCCGGCCTCGTCACCGAAATCCACACAGTTACGACCGAGGACGCGAAGGATATGACTCGGCGATTGGCCCGCGAGGAAGGGATTTTTGCTGGTGCTTCGTCTGGCGCGAATGTCGTCGCCGCGATTAGGGTGGCACAGCAACTCGGGCCTAGTACGACGGTGGCCACCCTGATCGTAGACTCGGGACTGCGCTACCTGAGCACGGATATTTACACTGGCAAGCCCGGCGCCTAACATGGCATGCAGCCGACGGCGGCTAGCGCGATCATGAGCCGCCGCGGCTGATGCCAATCATTAGCCCTCAGAAAAGTACATGACGTCAGAGAAATTCAAATTAGCGCGTGTTTCGGGGCAGCCTGTGAGTGACGAGGAGTTGCTCGCTGACCTTCGGCGGGTAGCCGAGATGCTTGGCGCATCGACCGTGTCGATGCCAAAGTATCGGGAGCTCGGAAAGTTCGACGATTCTAACCTCGCTAAGCGCCTTGGCACTTGGAATAGTGCCCTCTCAAAGGCGGGCCTTACGATATCAAATGAAGTAAACATCGCCGATGATCGTTTGTTTGAGAACATACTGACGCTTTGGCAACACTACGGTCGCCAACCGCGACGTAGTGAGCTAGCTAAACCGCCTTCCTCGATTTCTCAGGGGCCGTACAAACGGCGATTTACCTCATGGACCGCCGCATTGGAGGCATTTGTTATCTACGCGAATGAAAGCACCAATGAGGCGCCCGCATCACTCGAAGACGGCAAACCAAAAACAAGAACGTCCCGCGACCCATCCCTTCGTCTTCGTTGGCGCGTGCTTCAGCGAGACCGTTTCACCTGTTGCGCGTGCGGCGCAAGTCCCGCGTTGTCACCGGGCGTCGAGCTGCACGTAGATCACATAGTCCCCTGGAGTAAAGGCGGTGAGACCGTGCTAGAAAATCTACAAACCCTTTGTTCTGTCTGCAACCTTGGCAAGTCAAACGTACATGAGGGCTAACAACGCCATCAACACGGACGGTCTTGGTCAACGCGCCTATGGCGCGTCGCCCAATCCCGCCGGTTATGGCGAACGTTAGGCGCGCCATACGCGTTCGGGTGGCACAGCGATGAAACAACAACCAGCTCTGTGGCATTGCGAAAAGTGTGGGCGCGACTTCGCGAATCGCAATCAGTCGCATGCGTGCGGTCGATACGAACTTGCCGATCACTTTCGCGGAAAGCGGCCGGAGATCCGCGCGCTCTTCAACCAAGTTGTCGCTGAGGTCCGCGCAATCGGGCCGGTTCGTATTCTTCCGGAGAAGACTCGGATCGCTTTTCAAGTTCGGATGTCGTTTGCCCAGGTGACGCCTCGGAAGGACTGGCTGGACGGTCACGTGGTGCTCGCCCGCCGTCTCCAGCACCCGCGATTTCGTCGAATTCAGACCTTTTCGCCGCGTAACCACCTTCACGCGTTCCGACTCACCGAACCCAGCGACATCGACGCCGATTTTCGCGCATGGTTGGCCGAGGCGTACCTCGTCGGCGACCAGCAGCACCTCCGCTCCACGAAACGCGCGCCTAACGAACATTGCAACTGACAATCACTTGTCGGATGCGGCTTCGCCGCAATGGTGATACTGTGCTTGCAGCTGAACTAACGCGTT
>JBGTDU010000120.1:0-41391 GCA_041748175.1 Rubricoccaceae bacterium | reverse complement strand
ACGGGCCATTGCGGGCCATTCTGGTCCGTTTCAGCGTTGCGCTCGTCATCCGGGACCCCGCCCCGAACTCCTCGCGCGTCTTGAAACGGCCTCAGAATGACCTCGCACTGACCTCGCGCCCTAAGCGTTAACAGCCCCTAGTTAGACCGCGTCGAATCGGCAGGCGATTCGTTTTCAGATTGTTCGAGACGAAGCGAGTCGAGTGTTGTACGAAGAAGGCGCAAATCGCCGACAATAGTCCGACGAAGGACATCAAGATTGCTGTGCGGTGTTGCGTTGACCGAGTCGGCAATGGCCTGACCTCGCTGTGCGAGCAGCGCTAGCTCGGCGATCATCGACGAATCGGCACTGATTTGTAGGTTCGAGATTGCTTCGTCAAGAGCAATGAGTCGCTCGCGAACCGCCTCTCTCAATGAAGGGATATCGGGCGCGAGTTCGAAGACGGCGCCATCAACTCGTCGTTCGAGGAATTCGAGTTGGGCGGAAAGGGAGTCGGTGACCACCTCAAATTCTGATGTCGTCAGCGTGTCGAGCGATCCGAGACCTTCCTGGAGGACGCGCCGTGCCTCGAGCAACTCATTGATCGTTTGCTGAAACGCCACGCCCGTAGTCGAATCGGCCGCCGCACGTTTCTCTTCCAGATTGGCAATTCCCGTGTCCACCGAGTGCGCCCGCTCCAAAGCGTCGGTGCGGAATTCCGAGACTTGACCATGGCGGACCATGGGCAAGACTTCGCTCTCACCACAGCCGACGAGCACGCCGCCGATGATCGTAATCGCCAGGAGAGAGAGAATGGGCCTCAAGGGCGTAGTCACGCTTTCTTACGTACCGCGCCAACGATCAGCAAGAGCAGAATCGCACCAATTACGGCCACCACGAGCGATCCTACAAAGCCGCCTGCGGTAATTCCCAGTAAGCCGAACAACCAGCCACCAAGCACAGAGCCGATGAGACCGACGACGAGATTCATGATGAGGCCCATATCGTTATTCGTGATCTTTTCGGCGATGAAGCCGGCGATGATGCCAAGGATGATCCAGGCGATCCAGTTCATAGCTTTGGTGTTTGGGTGAGGTGTGCAGAGAGCCTAATCTAAGGGCCACAGCTGAACAAGTGGGCAACTTCTGCATCAGCCGCCGCCATCGAGGAGTACGTCCAGCGGGGAATCTGCGAGCAGTGCCATCACCGTGAACCGTGTCAGGTACGATGTAACGAGTGCGAAGCCGAAACTCATCAGCGTGCCAATGATGACGTATTCAGCCACCTTGCGGGATTCGCTGTCTCTGATCTCGCCGAAGCGGAGGATCGACTTTGCCGCGACCAGAAAGCCGATCGCGGTGGGTGTTCCAACCATCACGAAGAGAAAAACCAAAAGCCGTTCCAGGCGACCTATCATCCTCCCGCCATCGGGGAACCCACCTGGCAGCCCTCGGCGGCTAGTCCTGTCATCCATCGTTTCGGAGTCATCTTCATCATTTGCGGAAAGCCCTTCAGCAAAGGGCCGAATTGCTCTGGCAACCCACGCGCCTCCCCACTCCATAGTTATTGCCGCCCCAGCAAATAGTGCCATGCCTGCAACGACCGCGGTTGGCAGGGATTCTAAACGCCCAGTCGAGGGGGCCAGGCCAATCATTGTAGCAACAACGGCCGTCTGCGCAACGAGCCACCACGTTGCGCTCCGCGTCTTTTCCTGGAAGTGGAATCCCGTCATCGAAACGACGTAGACCATTGTGACGACAGCGCCACCGGGCCACGCAAACCCGATCAGCCAACTCGCGGCTAGTGTCGGCAATAGCGCGAGAACCAATACCCTCATCCGTCCTGCCGGAATGGGAGCAAGACCGGCGAGCACGTAGGCACCGATCATTAGGGTGGCGGTATGGCATGCCGCTGCGGTCATTCGTCCGTGCCTTCGTTGGTGAACTCAGCTACGAGCTGGCGCATTTGCAGGAAGTAGGTGTGGAGAAAGTCGGCGATGACGTCCCAGTGGCCGCGTTGGAGGTGCGCGCTCACGGCTTGTTGGGTGATCGGCTCTGGCTCCCAGGCCAGGCTCACTTGCTTCTGATTGGCGTAGTCACCGGACTCGGGCGCAAGCGATAGCGATAGGGCAACAGCCTGCGCTTGCGGACGTGTCCACTCCGACATAAACACGTCGGTTGTCCTCGCGATGGCATTGAAGAGCGGCTGGTCCGTTTGGATGGGAGGGTCTTCGGGCAATAGACACGTCATGCTTCGGCGGCCAAGCTCATCCAGCGCGCGCCCCGACCGCCGGAAGGCCTGGCCGTCGCTTTCGCTCAATCGCGCGAGGTTCACGAAGTCTACCGTGTCGATCGCGATGGCGATGCGCGTGTCTACATCGAATCGTGCGCGGAGGAGTGCGCGAAACAGGATGGCCACGCTCAGGGCGTGCTCGGGCTTCTCCACGTAGAGTTGCCACGCGTCGCCGCGGAAGAAGTCGAACGCGAGGTTGGCGCGGTTGCCCAGGATGGCGTCCAGGTCATCAAACGCCTCGCGCATATTCTCCGGCAAGTGGGCTCGTTGCTCCGCCGATAGGCCTGTTGAACCAATAATATCTCCGGTCAGGACGGCGTGGAGAGAAGCCATGGGAACAACGTCTGTGGGTTGTTTTCGCGGTTACAATCTATACGGGTTGTGCAAGATCCGGGACGGCGGGACGTCTGAGAAAACAACCTCTATGGGTTGTTAATCAAAATACAACCGATATGGGTTGTAGGTGCACCTGAAGGACCGCGACACGTCTTTCGGACAATTTGTTGCTTCCGAACGCAGCTTCTCGGCGATATTGGCTCATCCGCCATGGCCGTACGCATCAATCCGAAGTCCGCCCTCGTCCTCTTCTCAGGGGGCCAGGACTCGACGACGTGCCTGTACTGGGCGCTTCGGGAGTTCGAGCCGGTAGAGGCTCTCGGTTTTCGATACGGCCAGAAGCACGCCGTCGAACTGGAGCAAGCGACGAAGATTGCAGAGATCGTCGGCGTTCCGTTTTCGGTTCTGGATGTCACCGGCCTGCTCTCGTCGAGTTCACTCATCGAGCACGAGAAGGACTCGAACGCCTCTCACGAGTTAGCGTCCGACCTGCCCGCCTCATTCGTGCCAGGTCGCAACGCGCTCTTCCTGACCGCTGCGGCTTCGTTTGCCTACGCGCGCGGAATCCGCGATATCGTCGGTGGAATGTGCCAGACAGATTCTTCAGGCTACCCAGATTGTCGCCAAGCCTTCATCGACGCGATGGAGCGAAGCCTCGACCTGGCGCTGGAGGCGCCGGTTCGTATCCATACGCCGCTGATGGATCTCACGAAAGCCGAGACATGGAAGCTGGCGAAGGAGCTGGGTTGCCTGGACGTCGTCCGTGAAATGAGCCACACCGACTACAACGGCGACCGCTCTGAGCGCCATGAATGGGGCTATGGCAAACTCGACAACCCCGCCTCAATCCTCCGCGCGAAAGGCTATGCCGAGGCGAAGGAGGCCGGCTGGTTATGAAACGCTATTCCGTCAAAGCCGTCTGGCGGACGCTGCAAGGTGAGGGCGCGTGGGCGGGCCGACCGGCCGTGTTCGTCCGATTCACCGGCTGCAATATGTGGAGCGGCTACGAGGCCGACCGTGAACGTGACGCGGAGCGCAACGCTGCAACCTGCCCGTTGTGGTGCGACACCGATTTCAGGAAAGAAGGCGCGTCCAAACTCAGTGCGGGCGGACTGGTCGAGGAGATGCTGGCGGTGGCGGGGGGAATCCGATTCTGTGTCCTCACCGGCGGCGAGCCCTTCCTTCAGGCCGACGGTCCGCTCGTCGAAGCGCTTCACCATGCCGGTTTCTTCGTCGCGACCGAGACCAACGGCACGAAATCGCTTTCGGACGCATTCGGCGAAACCACGCCCGAGTGGGTCGTTTGCAGCCCCAAGCTCCCCGCCGACCAACTCGTGCTGGAGCGCGTGGACGAACTCAAACTAGTCGTTCCGGACTACCGGCCGGAGGACTACTCCGTTCTCGCCGAACGCGCCCGAGCCCACACCTTTGGCGATGGCGCAACGAAGTTTCTCTGGCTCCAGCCGGAGGACGGGCCGCGCGTCGCCGAAGCCACAAAGCTTGCCATTGAGCTGGCGCATGCCAACCCCGAATGGCGCGTCAGCGTCCAGACGCACAAGGTTCTGGGGGTGGATTAGAGGGATGGTAGGTGTGAAGGTCGCAACGCATAGCGAGGCCTTCGCATCTTCCGCTGCGATGCCGTCAAACATCGTCATTGGGCTGCGGAAGACGACGGAAATCCAGGCTGCCGCTCGCCTCATTTTGAGCCTCGGATGTAGAGTTCGCTCCCACGAAACGACACTCTCACAGCGGCGTTACACTCTCCCCACTCCGTTCCACCTACCCTCCAGTTCGATGCCCTTCTCCCTCCCCGACCTCCCCTATGCCTTCGATGCCCTTGAGCCCCACATCGACGAGCGGACCATGCAGATCCATCACGGCAAGCACCACCAGGGCTACACCGATAAGGTCAATGCCGCCCTCGAAGGCACTGGCCTCGAATCAAAATCCATCGAGGACATCCTCTCCGACCTCGACCAAGTGCCCGACGGCAAGAAGACCGCGGTCCGAAATAACGGCGGCGGCTATCACAACCATTCTGTCTTCTGGGAGATTATGAGCCCGGACGGCGGCGGCAAGCCAACGGGTTCCCTAGCCCAAGCCATCGACGATGCGTTCGACTCGTTCGCCGATTTCAAGGAGAAGTTTGAGGAGACGGCGAAGGGCCAGTTTGGCTCAGGGTGGGCGTGGCTCGTTCTGGATGGCGGCGAACTCAAAGTCGTGGGAAAGGCGAACCAGGATAGTCCGCTCATGAACGGGCAGACGCCACTCCTCGGACTCGATGTCTGGGAACACGCCTATTACCTCAACTACCAGAACCGCCGCCCCGACTACGTGTCCGCCTGGTGGAATGTCGTCAACTGGAACGAGGTTACACGCCGATTCAACGCAGCTGGCTGAACCCATCAGCGAAACCTAGAGGCAGGAACGGGGGGCACGCCGCACGTGCCCCCCGTTTTAGTTTACCGATGAGTTTCCTGGATTCGTTTTCAGGCAATGCGAACGGTAGCTGCTTCAACAAAGTGTAGCCAGCCACTGTCATCGCGGTAGTCCTCAATCACCGCCGTCAATCCGCCAGTCCGATACGTTTCAATGATGCGATGGACGTCCGTGCGGAATTCTTCCAGCGCGTTTGCGATCAGGTCCGAGCGATACCCTCGCTCGCCCATCTCGATGGTCATCTCCATCGACATGATGCGCCCGAGCGCCTTGCCCAGTTCCACGAGTTTGCGTTGCGGCAACGACCAGTCTAGATCGAACGAGAGCACGTCGCGGAAATAGTCCGCCGCTCGGGCGGTGTCGACGTCCTGCTTGAGGTATCGGTAGAGGTTGGTCTCCTTCATCCGGCGCATACTCTTCAGCACGGATTCGGAGATTTGCTGATAGAGGATGTCATTCGACCCTTCGAAGATCTGGAACGGTCGGCTGTCGTTCGTGGAGCGGCCCGCGATGTGGTCGTCGCGGTAGCCTTGTGCGCCAACAAGTTGCAAGAGTGATTGTGAAGCCTCCAGCATGAGGTCGGTTACAACCGTTTTCATGGCGTTGGCTTTGCGTCCTTCGCCGGAAAGATCGTTTTCGATGCCGGCGTGCTCCGACGAGTGCAGGCACATAGCCGAGCAGGCGGTAACGCTTGCCTGAAGGCGTGCGATGCGAGCCTTCACCTGATCGTAATCGAAGAGAGGGCTGCCGCCCACGAATCGTTCGCGGCAGTGGTCTACGGCCTCGTCGAGCATGCGCCGCAGATATCCCATCGCCATTCCCGGGAATTGAAGCCGACTGCGGTGGAGCAGATCCAGCATCAGCTTGATGCCCGTTGTTCTCGGTTGAAGCCGCGCGATGGATGGCACCTCAATATCGATCTTGTTGCGCCCATAGGGAATCATGCGCAGGCCGAGGTTCGGGAATTCCTCCTCAACCTCAATATGCTGGCCCTTCGCGGTCGTATTGCAGACAAAAAAATCGATGTCTCGCTGGAGATTGCCGTCCTTTGCACGCGCACGTGCCGTCAGCAACCAGTAGTCGGCCAGGCCGGTGAGGCCGGCCCAGTGCTTTGTGCCCTGAATGCGGTACGACTCTCGCCCTGTCGCCGTGTAGGCCGTCTGCATTCCGAGTGCGTCGGAGCCGTGGTCAGGCTCGGTAATCATCAGCCCGCCCATCCTTTTGTCTTGCAGGAAGGCCTCAAAGATCGGGCGCTTGACGCCGTCGAAGCCGTATTTGCCGAGCGGCTGAAGGAAGAGGCCGCCGTTTATTCCAACCGTCAGGCACAGCGGAAGGGACTCGTAACCGGTCGTTTCCAGAACCGTGAGGCACTCCGCAAGCACGTTTCCTCGCCCGCCAAATTCGCGAGGGATGTACACCGAGAGCGGATCTACTTCCCTGAACGCCTCCATCGCCCAGTCGGGTAGGCCGCGTTCCAGGTTGAGTACGTCCGCCGTGCTGCGAGAACGGAACAGGTTGCGGAGCCTGGAACGATAGCTATCGATGAACTCCGAGAAGCTCTGACGGACGCGCTGCATAGTTGGTGCTTCGCGGAGTGTAGTGAGCGGGAACGTGCTCATGGGCGTAAACTGCGCAGCAAGCGCAGGAGACAAGGTGAGGAGAATGGAAACCGTTCGCCCACCTTTACCGCAAAGTAAGGGGCCGGACAGTGTTAATTATGCCTGCATCGGATTTTGTCATAGGGGTTGAGGCAAAGTTCCGATGTGCTCCACGCTGAATCTACACGTGCCATTTGCTAGCAAGCGACTTTGTTATTGATGCCCTTTGTCGAAGTTCCTCCTGACGTCGTTTGGCGAGTGGTTTCTGACGAGGCCATGTCGGCGAATCCGTGCGAGATATTGAGTCGAGGCGAGATCGTCCGGATGGAATCGTTCGGCTACCCTGACCGACGCCGGGAGTTCGCTTTTGGCAGAATAGCGGCACGATGTCTTCTAGCAGAGAAACTTGGCGTGCTCCCGAAAGAAATGCCTCTCGCGATTGCCTCCGATGACGGGCTCATTGTGGAAGGCCATCCCATCCACGTGTCAATCAGCCATGCCGGCCACGGACCATCCTTACGTTCTATCGCCGTTATCGCGGATCGAAGGATTGGTGTGGACCTTGAAGAAATCGTCCCGCGCCGCGCCGACCTTTACCAACGGATTTTACACCCCGACGAGTACGGTTTGATGGAATCGCTCGGCCTCGAACACAATGATGCGCAGGTATTGCTCTGGTCATTAAAAGAAGCGGTGCTGAAGGGCCTCAGAACGGGGTTTCGCCGCTCGCCCAAGACCGTGCATTTAGATGATCTTTCCGAGGGAACTGGCCACGCACACATGGACGATGGACCGTCCTGGAATCTCCGGTACGCCCGATCGGATGGCTTTTGGGCTACGCTGGCTTTTCTGGACCAAACTGAATACTAGAGGACTATTCCATCGTCTATCGCACAACAGTCAATTTCCTTGTCCCAACAAAACTCTCACTCTCCACCCGCACGATGTAGAGCCCGGCGGCGAGCGCGCCCGTATCAACTACAAAAGATCTAATAGTGCTTGCCTGAACAGGCCCTTGATAGATCTGACGGACCTCTCGACCGAGTTGGTCGAGAATTGCAATCCGCACGTCCTGAGTTCTAAGGAGTGTAAGTGAGAAAGTAACGGCCTCGTTCGCGGGATTGGGATATGCTGCCGACAGCATCGGCGATTCCCAAACTGCCTCGGGTTCGGTGCTCGTTATCGAGGCTGCAGTGGCCCAGAGCTCTCGCCCGAACGCTTGAGGAAATGGCCCGGTACCAGGAAAGTCGCCAGAGAAGTAAAGTCGGTCGCCGTAAGGAGCGAAGGAGAGCGGCGTCAGATCTTCTGCAACACGGGCAATTACGTTTGCCCCAGCATCAAACGCAAAGAGATCCCTTCCGTTACTGTCGCCGCGAAAGAAAAGGCGGCCATCAAAAACGACCATCTCATAAACATCAAGGGTGTCCTGAATCTGACTGGCTTCTACAGAGGCTGCGTCATATGCCCACAATTCTGCATCACCAATAAAATCTGGCGTGGCGGAGAAGAAGAGTCGATCGTCATACACGGTCAGGTTGCGCGGTAGTGATCCGAAAAAGTCTCCTGGTGCAATGTCTGCGACAAGTTTAGTCTCGCCCGTATTTGCGCAATGGCGCCACAGTTCCTCGTTAGACCCGTTTTCGCGGGCGCCAAAATACAGACATTCCCCATAAACGGTTAGCCCCGAGGGATAGGAATCTCCAGAAGGATTTATGTCGGTAACCATTTCAGCTGTTCCTGTTGCATCATTGTACGACCATAACTCCCAATCAACAGCCATATTCGAATCGTATGCTCTGAAGAACAACCGATCGTCATATACGATAATATCACCGGGGCCGAGGAACGTGGAAGAGGCACCAACAGAGGCCACTTCGTTTGTCGAGGCATCATAATAAGCCAAACTTGCCGCGCCGTCGCCAGCTGCGAAGAAGAGTTTGTCGTTATAAACGACGAATTCCTGAAAAGGATTGATAACGGCGATGTGGGTAGCTTCACCGGTCATCGAATCATAAGCCCAGAGTTGATTTCTGGAATCGATTCCGTCTTCAGCAGTGAAAAACAAGCGTTCGTCGTACACGATGAGATCGCTTGGATTCGATCCCCCGTCAGCGAGAATATCTACGGCGAGGTCGGCCTCGTGGTTGGTAGCATCGAAGTACCAAAGTTCTCTTCCTCGTATGCCATTATCGGCGGAGAAATATAACAGCCCGTCGTATACAGTTAGATCCGTTGGAACGGAGCTGCTTTCCCCACGGTTTATATCGGCGATGAGTAAAGCCTGTGCGTGAACAGAGGTTCCGGTGAGCAGGCAGAAAACCAGTGCAACGCGTGCGGTTGTAGGCAAGCTTCTATTTGATTTGAGTGCGAGCAAGATACTCGTACGCTTCAATCGACTCAGGTTCTGCTTTCACTGTGAAGTGAGTGTGTAAAACTTTCGAGGTAACGGCGCAATACCTAGTGTCTGTTAACATCTATCTCGACAGCCATCATGGTCATTCAGGACTGCTCGTACGTTGTGTTTATCCCCAGTATTCCGCACGTACTCCGAACGTACCTTCAAACGAACTCAGGCTGACCTCGCTTGCTAGGTGTTAACCGGTCCTAGTACACAGCCGGCCCCGATGCGTTGGCGACGGTGAGGTGCAGGGAGGGGCTATTTCCGGCGTATGCCAACAGCAACGATCGGTGTCGGAAAATTGTGCTCTGCCCGCCTCCGGAGGTGTCCAGAAGGAATTCTTCCACCGCGTGTCCAGCCGCCTCCGCCGACTCAAACTCGTAAATCCGGATGCGCTCGCCCTCAACCTGGTACTCGTATCCGACATCCGCCAGCGAGAAGGGCGAGGTGAGTTGAACCGGTCGCAGTACATACCCTTGCCTGCCAAGATGCATCACCAGGTCTTGCACATTGTCGATAGAAGCGGTGTCTTCCGGCAGCGTGCCTGAACCTGACGATGCGCAGCCGGCGAGCAGCAAAGCAATAAACAGGAACGACGAGGGGAGGATGCGGGATGTAGACATGGGATCCCTCGAAGCAGGTGATACGGCCTTAACGTCCATGCCGCGTAGGGAGTGCGGATCGTTTCGGAGGTACCGTGCTTCTGCCCTTATTCGGTTTGGAAGGACTCAGAATCGAACCGGGATGACGATGCTGCACGACAGGTCTATCTCGTCAGAGGGATTGTCCTTTTCAAGGAAGAGATAGCCCAGTTGGCCGTCGGTTGTGAATGCTGGCAGGGTCACCTCGAAAGGCACGAACTCTTCCGTCATCCAATCGCCCTGGGCTTGCGCGGGCGCGACGGCCAATTCGTTCATCGCCACGTCAAAGAGGCGCACCGGAAACGAAGCCTCGAAATACCACGTGCCGCGAGCTTGCCCCGAGACTGTTAGTGGGCTTCCAACGGTGTCATTCGGTTGAGGTGACACGACCTGAATCGCAGCCGCGCAAGGGGCTGGAAGCGGCATATTTGCTTGTGGGGTTATTGGCTGGTCAGGAGAGACGGCTGGATTCTGGCAGCCGATCACCAATCCGAGCGAAGCGGCAAGGACGAGTTTCTTGTTCCCAGCGCACATGAAACGGGTTGGGTTGGGTTGGCGGATCATCGTAAATCTCCAAACGTGTCGCACGATGCGGGAGTGCCAGACTGGAGACCGGCTCGGAAGGCATCTGTCCGCTGCCTCGACGAACCGTGCGTGAAGCCATCGGGCGATACGCGCTGCCCCGCCATCTGCTGCATCCGGTCGTCGCCGACGGCGGCCGCCGCGGCCATGCCTTCCTCCACATCGCCGCTCTCAAGGATATCCTGAGCGTGGTAGGCCCAGACGCCCCCGTAACAATCGGCCTGCAACTCGGTCCGGACGGAGAGGTCGTTCGCCGCGCGCTCGTTTGTCCGCCCCTGTGCCTGAGCCACGGCATCCAGGGTGCCTTCCAGATTCTGGATATGATGACCAAACTCGTGCGCGATCACGTAGGCCACGGCAAAATCGCCGGAAGCGCCAAATCGTTGCAGCTCTCGGAAGAAGGAAAGATCGAGGTAGATGCGATGATCGCCGGGGCAGTAGAAGGGTCCGGTCGCCGCAGAATTCATCCCGCAGGCCGAGCGGACCATCCCGTCGTACAGGAAAAGCTCTGGATCGCGATAGCTAACGCCCGCCTGTCGCCCGACCGTCCGCCAGGTATCTTCGAGGTCGCCGAGGATGGCCGAAACGAAGTCGCCCGATTCATCCGCGATCGGCCCGGCTGTTGATGGTTGAGATGGTGCCGACTGCTGTGCATCGCTAAACAACTGTAGGATCTGCGAAGGGTCGGCCCCGAACAGGAGGGCAAGGAGGCCGATCAGAAGGAGCGGACCGCATCCGATAGCGGCACCGCGCCCGACGCGCCGACCTCGGCCGTCGATCACGTTGCCACTTCGGCGGCTTTGTTGCCAGCGCATGGAATCAGGGAACTTTAGGAAATGAGAGCGCAGCCAAAGTACGGCGGCCTTCCGCGTCCCGCCCCGGCAAGAAGGCTACATCTCCTCCTGCACAGCGGCGCCGACGGGCATTGCGAAGGCGGAGTCAGGCATCATGGGTTCGAAGCGGACATGTGTGAGGGATCCGCGCGCCTTCGGCTCGCCGGCGCCTTCGGCCGTCCACGCGAAGGAACGGAATCCTTCCTGCAGCACGATCCCCTCGACCGACTGCTCGCCGTCGTAGAGCATGAGCGACTCCGGCGTGGAGCCGCCTTCAGGGAAGAATCCCGGGTAGGAAACGACATACCGAACGCCGTGCGTCTGCCGCGTTTCCGGGTCGATCAGCACATAGTAGTAGTCGTTCGGGGCGTCGCCTGTGCCGGCGTCGAAGGTGACGCGAACCAGGTCGTAGGTCGTGCTGTCGCTCGTCATCTGTCCGGCCATCTCAAGGTTCACGCCGGGGTCGGCGAGGACAAACGGCATGGCAACGAAATAGTAGGGCGTGAGGCTGAAGAAGCGCGCGTTCAGGTCAAAGTCAGTGGTGTCCGGTTTCACCCACGCCTCTTGCCCCGTCCAGCCGAAGGAAACCGTCGTGTCGCTCACCATCGTGTGGCGCGCGCGGCTACTCCATGTGTCAATCGCCTGGTCGGTCTCGAGCGGCTCATCTTCGCCGATCTGCTCGTAGCGATAGCGGAAGTGGATGGGGCCGTTCGAGTACCAGCGTTCCAGCCCGCCGTGGGCATTTATCGAGGCGAGAACCATTCGCCCCGCCTCCGTGCTGTCGAGACGGGCCGTTGCGTCGGCGACGCGTGCAGAAATCGATGCGTCGTCGGGCCGCGCGAGTACGACGTTCTGTTCGGGAGAGGTTGGGGACGGGCTCGTGCTGCAACCCGCGACGAGCAACAGCGATGTGATCAGGAGGGTGAAACGCATTGGCGAAGGAGAAAATTGGTGGGAAGACCGCGACGCACGCGATGGTCAAACATAGCCGCCAAGTCACATCTTGTTTCATGGCGACAGAATCCACCGGATAGAGCGGGCATTCTCTATCTTCAAGGACGAACGATTTCAGCGTTGGCATGGCCTACACCCCCACCTACCCCATCCGCTTTGTCACCGCCGCCAGCCTGTTCGACGGGCACGATGCGGCGATCAACATCATGCGGCGCATCCTCCAGGCGCAGGGCGCGGAAGTCATCCACCTCGGCCACGACCGCTCGGTGCAGGATGTGGTGAATACGGCCATTCAAGAGGACGTCCAGGGCATCGCCATTTCCTCGTATCAGGGCGGCCACGTCGAATATTTCAAGTACATGGTGGATCTGCTGCGCGAGCGCGGTGCCGGACACATTCGTGTTTACGGCGGTGGGGGAGGCGTAATCGTGCCAGATGAAATCGCGGAGCTCGAAGCCTACGGCGTGGCCAAGATTTTCTCGCCGGAGGATGGCATGAGGATGGGCCTGGAGGGCATGATCGAGCAGATGATCCGGGAGTGCGACTTTGATCCGCTTGTTTTGGGAGAGGGAGAACGGGAGAGCGGGGGAGAGGGGGAGATTGTCGTTGCCGCGCCCGCCATGACGGAGGCGAAGGCGGTTGCCCGCGCACTCACGGCGGTCGAGCTTGCGGTATCCGCTCCTTTTGGGAATGGTGCTCCTTCTGCGCAACCTTCAACCTCGAATCTTCAACCTTCAACCGCGCCCGTGATCGGCATCACCGGCACGGGCGGAGCGGGGAAATCCACGCTGACGGATGAACTGGTCCGGCGCTTCCTCAATGACTTCGACGACATTCATCTTGCTGTTCTATCCGTCGATCCGACGCGGTTCAAGACGGGCGGGGCGCTGCTCGGCGACCGCATCCGAATGAACTCGCTCTATGGCGAGCACACGGATCGCGTCTACATGCGCTCGTTCGCAACCCGGCAGGCGCACCGCGCCACGACGCAAGCGCTCCACGAAGCGGTGGACGTTTGCAAGGCGGCGGGATTCGATTTGGTGATTGTCGAAACGGCGGGCATTGGACAATCAGACACGGAGATCAGTGAGCTGGTTGATCTCTCGCTCTACGTGATGACGCACGATTTCGGAGCGCCGACGCAACTTGAGAAAATCGGAATGCTGGACGTGGCTGATCTCGTGGCGCTCAACAAGTTCGAGCGTCGTGGTTCCGCCGACGCGCTTCGCGACATCAAAAAGCAGGTGCAGCGCAACCGCGCGGCGTTCTCGGAATCGCCGGATGCCATGCCCGTCTACCCAACGATGGCGGCGCAATTCGCTGATCCGGGCGTTTCACGGCTCTACCTCGCTCTCCTCGACCAGCTGAACGCGAAGCACAATTTCAATCGGGCATCGAACCTGCTCGATGCCGATTCGCTTCCCGAATCCGACCCGGCCACGCTCGCGCTCATCCCACCGAAACGCCAGCGATACCTCGCCGAGATCGCTGAAACGTGCCGGACCTATCGGCAGTGGGCGGAGGAGCAGGTGGAGCACGCCCGGAAGTGGGGGCAGGCAGCAGGAGCGAAGGAACAGATCGCCAACTGGAATCCGGAGGACGCCGAGCAGCTTTCTGGGCGCTTGGACGAAATGTCTGCGTATTGGTGGGGGAAGCTCGATCCGCGCTGCCGGACCATCCTCGACAACTGGGACGCCATCTCTGCGACGTATCGCGCGGAGGAGTACGTCTACGAAGTCCGCGGCAAGGAAATCCGACAGCCGCTCTACCGAGAAACGCTGTCGCACACGAAGGTGCCGCGCGTGGCGCTTCCCCGCACCGAGGATCCCGGCGAGCGCCTCCGCTTCGCGCTCACCGAAAACCTTCCCGGCTACTTCCCCTTCACGGCGGGAGTCTTCCCGCTCAAGCGCGAGGGCGAAGATCCGACGCGCATGTTTGCGGGCGAGGGCACTCCGGAGCGCACCAACAAGCGCTTCCACCTCGTCAGTCTGGGGATGCCCGCCAAGCGGCTCTCGACGGCGTTCGACTCGGTGACGCTCTACGGCCGCGACCCCGCCGAGCGGCCCGACATCTACGGAAAGGTGGGCACGTCGGGCGTCTCCATCTGCACGCTCGACGACATGAAGAAGCTCTACTCGGGCTTCGACCTGTGTGACCCCAAAACCAGCGTCTCGATGACCATCAATGGCCCCGCGCCGATGATCCTGGCCATGTTCATGAACACGGCGATCGACCAGCAAGTAGAGGCCTTCCTGAAGCGAGAAAACCGCTGGAACGATGCGGAAAAGACGGTTTCCGAGAAGCTCGGTGAGGATCGACCGGTCTACATCCCCTATCAGGATAAAGGCCTCCCCGAGGGCCACGACGGCGCCGGGCTCGGTCTGCTAGGTTGCACCGGGCGCGACCTCGTGGAGTGGGGAATCCTGAAAGAAGAGGAGTACGCCGAGATCCGCAGCCACGCGCTCAAGAATGTTCGTGGGACCGTGCAGGCGGACATCCTCAAAGAGGACCAGGCCCAGAACACGTGCATCTTCTCGACCGAATTCGCCCTCCGCGTGATGGGCGACATGCAACAGACGTTCATTGACGAGGGCGTCCGCAACTTCTACTCGGTCTCCATCTCGGGCTACCACATCGCCGAGGCGGGTGCCAACCCGATCTCGCAGCTTGCCTTCACGCTCTCGAACGGCTTCACGTACGTCGAGTACTACCGCGCGCGGGGGATGGACGTGGCCGCGTTTGCGCCGAACCTCTCGTTCTTTTTCTCGAACGGGATGGATGCTGAGTACAGCGTGCTCGGCCGCGTGGCGCGTCGCATCTGGAGCGTGGCGATGCGCGAACTCTACGGCGCCGACGAACGCAGCCAAAAGCTGAAGTACCACATCCAGACATCCGGGCGGAGCCTCCACGCGCAGGAGATCCAGTTCAACGACATCCGCACCACGCTCCAGGCGCTGCTGGCGATTAACGACAACTGTAACTCGCTCCACACCAACGCCTACGACGAAGCCATCACCACGCCGACCGAAGAGAGCGTCCGCCGCGCCATGGCGATCCAGCTCATCATCAACCGCGAACTTGGGCTGGCGAAGAATGAGAACCCGCTGCAGGGCGCGTTCATCATCGACGAGCTAACGGATCTGGTCGAGGAGACGGTGCTGCTGGAGTTCGAGAAGATCTCCGACCGCGGCGGCGTCCTCGGCGCGATGGAGACCATGTACCAGCGCGGCCAGATCCAGCAGGAGAGCATGTACTACGAGCACAAGAAGCACTCCGGCGAGCTACCCGTGATCGGCGTGAACACGTTTCAGCGGGAGGGCGACAACGCGCCGACGAAGGTGGAACTCATGCGCGGCAGCGAAGAGGAGAAGCAGCAGCAGTTGGAGGGCGTGCGGCGATTCCATCGGCTTCACGAAAATGCCGCTCCGGCCGCGCTCGACCGGCTCCAGCAGACCGCGCGCGACGGCGAGAATCTATTCGCCGAGCTTCTCGAAACAGTTCAGACGTGCTCGCTTGGGCAGATTACGGAGGCTCTGTTTGAGGTGGGTGGGCAGTATAGGAGGAACATGTAGATGGAGAGCGTCACCTTTCAACGTGTCCAGGCATTGATCGAAACGGGTGACGTACGAGTTTCCGCCCACGGCCACGAGGAGTTGGCCGCCGACGGCATCCTTGTTCGGGAAGTTCTTGCCGGAACGCCTGATGCCGTGGTTGTCGAGGATTACCCCGAGTATCACAAGGGGCCATCAGTTCTCGTCCTCATATACGATCCTACGGACTACCCCATTCACGTCGTTTGGGGGATCCCCAAAGGAAAACTGGAACCCGCAGTCCTCGTTACGGCGTATCGCCCTCATCCGGAACGATGGTCTGCTGACTTTAAGCACCGAATGCCATGAAAAAGAAAACCACGAAGCTTGTGCAAGAAGGGGAATATGTGGCAGAGGTCGAAGTTGAGTTGGAGACAACCGACGATCCATGGTCACCCTATTTGACGGTTGGTGAGGCGGAAAAACTGGACAATGTGCGCCTCGCTTTGCGCCGCCTGGATCTGAAGGCTGCGGCGACCTACGGGCGAGTTTTTCAGCTCATGCCGGTTGGAGGCTGAAGGTGACTCAGCTTGGAGTCGCTCCTTCTCCCACAAAGGAGCAATTGGCTGCGCTGGAGATGCTTGAGCGGTTCATGGACAGCGACCGAGTAGCATTTGTGCTTCTTGGCGCTGCTGGAACGGGAAAGACAACCATGATTCGGTACCTAGCCGACCGCGCGGCTCAGCGGCACCGAAATGCTTGCGTGCTCGCGCCGACTGGACGGGCAGCCCGTGTTGCGGGGCAGAGAACTGGACTCGAGGCCCGGACCGTCCATAGCCACCTTTATAGTTTTCTCGATCTGGAAACGGACAATGAGAATGTCGAGTCAAGCTTGACCATGGTGTTCGGGTTGCGGCCAAACAACGCGCCTTCCGGCACTCTGTACATCGTTGACGAGGCGTCCATGTTGTCCGACCGAGAGGACAAAGACGGATTTCTTCGATTTGGGAGCGGGCGCTTGTTGGCGGACCTAGTCCATTTTGCAGCGCTCCATGATCGGGAGCAGGGCCATCAGGTAGTGTTCGTGGGGGATCCGGCCCAGCTTCCGCCGGTCGGATCACCAAATAGTCCGGCATTGTCCATAGACGCGCTTTCGAATAGATACGGGGTTGAAGCCGAGTCGCTGGAACTGACCGACGTACTACGTCAGCAGGCCGGGAGCGGTATCCTGACAACTGCCCACCGAATTCGTGGTCAGATTGGCGCAGAGGTCTATTCGGGCTTGTTCCTTGACGAAGAGGAAGATGACGTGGAGGCGACGCCACCCGAGCGTGCCGTCCCAACCTACCTGCAGAAAGCCAAGGAGGGTGGACTCGACGCAGTCATCTTGATTGCACGGACGAACCTGGAAGTCGCCGAACTGAATGCTTCCGTGCGACGGGAATTGTTCGGGTTGGTCCCGGTGCTCGTCGAGAATGACCGCTTAATGATTGTTCAGAACAATCAACTCTACCACCTCTTCAATGGCGACTTCGTTGATGTGGTGTTTGTGAGTGGGCAAGTGGAACGTCGTTCACCCTTGAAGGGGGTATCGCTGGCATGGCGAACCGTGGTTGTACGCGAGGCACACTCTAGCCGCGAAGTGACGGCGTTTCTACTAGGCGATCTTATAACGTCGGACGCTGGCAACCTCACGCCTGAGCAGTCGCAAGCCCTGCTTGTTGATTTTCGCCAGCGTCATCCCAACCTGAAACCTAAAATGCCGGCATTTAGGGATGCGTTGCAAAACGACCCATACGTGAACGCCTTGCGCACGCGGCAAGGATACGCGCTTACGTGTCACAAGGCACAGGGCGGCGAGTGGCCTACGGCCATCGTAGTGTTCGACGGGCGTGAAAAGGGATGGGCGAACGAGAACTACTTTCGGTGGGTCTACACCGCCATTACGCGTACCCAAAGGACGCTCGTGGCGGTCCGCCCGCCCCGCCACACTCCCACCTCGGATCTGGACTGGGAGGAGTTTGTTCCGCCGCCAACGCCTTCCATGAAAACGGGCAGCGTGGATTCTCTTCTCCAAGACGAGGGGATAAGCATAACGGGAGTGCAGGATATGCCGTACCGCCGACGGTTAACGATCTCCCGAGGTGATGTCGTCGGCCGCGTGGACGTGAATTATGATGGGAGCCGTATAGTGAAGTCTTTTCAGCCTCTTGGGAGCGGACGAGGGCGTGAACTAGCGGATGAGGCGATCAAGCACATGAGCGCATTGGTCGGTACTGCTCTCGACGCCGAGGATGCGGGAGCTGGGGCACCCGTTTTTGAGCCAGATGATGGGTTCTTCGATGGGAAACCCCACCTCGCCACTCTATTTCAACAGTCGTTAGAGGCGTTTCGAGATGCAGACATTGTCGTCGAGTCGATCGAACATCACCAGTGGATGGAGCGCTATACGGTTCGCCGAAGGCTGGATCGGTCTACCTTAGACCTCTACTACAATGCCAAGGGTCGATTCCCGAACGCGAAACCTCACGAACCGTCGAAATTGGCAGCGGAGGTGCTGGCACTATGGAAAACGCTATGAGTGAGCCGACGCCAGATCTCTGGGAGCTCCGCAAAGAGGCCAATGCGCTGCGGAAAGCTGGGCAGTACCCGAAGGCTTTGATTCCATATGCCGCGCTGTGGAATGTTGAGGAAGCACGCGATGCGTGGGACGGCTGGGGGTACGCCTTCTGTCTGGATAGGATCGGTAAGACGCACGACGCACTAGGCGTTTGTCGCGAGGCGTACAAGCTCAATCCCGACCACGAACTCATCCGCCAGTTGTACGCGCGTTGCGTGTATTTCCTAGAATTGAAAGAATCGAATGGAGACATCGCTCAGATGCAGCGAGCAGCAGATGGAATCTGTAAGCTGGTGGGTCAGGGTGACGAATATGCGCCATACATGGTCTCAGCCGTGCTAAGCGTAGCAAAGGAGCTGAAGGGACGGGGAAGACACGCCGACGTACTCGAATGGCTCGACCGACTCGACTCCACTGCGCTCTCGACACAGCCCTTCGAGTTCGAGCAGAACGGCCGAACCAAGCGCGGACCGTCTGATGCTCAGAGGTACTGGGGGCTTCGATGCAAAGCGCTTTACGAGACGGGTGCTTATCAGGTCTGCTGCGACGCCGTTGATAAGGGGCTCATTGCCGTGCCGACCTTTGTAAACGATGGTGACGTTTGGCTTCACCGTTTGGCGGCCCTCTCTCGCGCCGCCGAAGGGGAAGCAGCGGTCGCGTACGACGCGCTTCAGGCCCTACTCGGAAAAAAGAGCGTTGTGGTCCATCGAACACGACCTTGCCCAGCTGGCGCGCGACCTGGGGCGCCCAGACGATGCCTGGCGGCATCTTCTCCGGGTACTACTGGATCGCGCCCCTCCTGGGCTTCGTATCGGCGCCTTTGAGCATGCCGCAGAATGGCTGAAAGATGATGGCGATAGGGAGGCCGCTAGAGCTCACTTGGCTGTCGCTCTTGCTATTCGTGCTGAGGAGGGTTGGCCTGTAAAGGGAAAACTGAAGGAGCTCGCGGAGTTTCTGGAGGCTACCCCAAGTCCATCCATCAGTGAGGCCATCCGTACGCTGACTCCAATCTGGCAGACCCGCCTTGACACCCTTGAGCCTAGGTTGAGAGGGGCAATCACAAAGGTGATCGCCGATGGGAAGGCTGGATTTGTCGAGGCGGAAGACGGAGCTAGCTATTATTTCCGGTCTTCTGAACTCCACGACGAAAAACCCGAAGCGGGTCTTGTCGTCAACTTCAGAACGGCACCGGGCTTTGATCAGAAGAAGAATCAGGTCACGACAAATGCCGTAGACCTGCGATTAGAGGTTGAGGATTAGATTTTATTAATAACGCGATGCTTCTTCTTGAAACGGTCCAGACGTGCTCGCTGGGGCAGATCACGGAGGCGCTGTTTGAGGTTGGGGGGCAGTACCGAAGGAATATGTTGGATGAAGATCCCGTTGCGGGTCGGGTTGGCCGACACGGCAGAATACGTAGCTTGGCCATGAACTGAAGACCGCACTAGGGGCATCTCTTTACTATGAGCGAACTGGAACGTCTTAGAAGCCAGCGGGACGAAATTTTGGCGGTAGCCAAGCACCATGGAGCAGTGGACATCCGTGTGTTCGGCTCAGTCGCGCGGGACGACGCTCAGGCCGACAGCGATGTCGACTTCTTGATCAACTGCGCGGGAGAAACGAGTTCATGGTTTCCAGCCGGCCTTGTATTGGATCTGGAGGAACTACTTGGGAGAAGGGTCGACGTCGTGACCGAACGGGCGATTTACGAGCCCTTACGAGAGCGCATTTTGGCGGAGGCGGTTGCCCTGTGAGCCGAGACGAGACGTATTTGCGGCACGTAATAGAGTGCATCGAACGCATCAATGCTAATGTCGCTTCTGGCTATGGGGCATTCCTGGAATCACACACGCTTCAAGACGCGGTTTTGCGCAATTTGCAGACACTCGCGGAATCGACACGGCGCCTGTCGGATGAGGTGAAGGAGGAACATCCCGAAATTCCATGGCGCGAAATAGGGAGATTTAGGAACGTCATTGTTCACGATTACCTGGGAATCGATCTCGCCGCGGTGTGGACGATCATTCATCGAGACGTTCCGCAGCTTGAGCAGGTGGTTCGGCGAATGCTGACAGACCTTGAGCAATCCTGATCGCATTACGGCCCTTCGCTCACTGCCATGAAAAAGAAAACCACGAAGCTTGTGCAGGAAGGGGAATATGTGACAGAGGTCGAAGTTGAGTTGGAGACAACCGACGACCTGTGATCACCCTATCTAACCCGCCTTTACCTCCGGTTTGTCCTCCGATCTGAGGTCAATCCCGTGTTCCAGCCAGGCTTTGGCACAATCCGCCATGTGCTGCCAGCCGCCGCAGTTTTCGTAGGATGCCTTGATGCCGTCGGCGTCGTCCTTCCAACCGGTTTCGCTGATTTTCAGCATCGTCTTGCCGGGTTCCATCTCCTGAATCTCGATGTCCACACGGACGTCGTAGGCGTCGCCCTCCGTTTTTTTCCACTCCACCGAGTTGATTCGTAGCGAGATCCGTTCGTTGGGAATCACTTCGTCCACCGCTACGGGGTAATCGCCCCACGCGTCCCAGTGCCAAGCGATCCGCTCGCCAGGCGCCAGCCTCCCGGACGTGCGATCTACGAAGTACTGAGTCAACATTTCCGGATCCGCGACGGCTTCGAACACGTCTTTTGCGGTCCGGCTGATGGTTGTCTGAACGGTAAATGAGCGTTCCATGATTGTCCTCGCAGAATTTTGTTGATGTGTGATAATAGTATCACACGATCGATGTATTTTGCAAGAGTCAACGCGAAAAGTTCAGCTATGCCGGGATCACAAGCCGACGACGAACAGGATCGCGTGTTCAAAGCCATCGCGAACGCCGATCGCAGAGCCATCCTGGATGAGATCCGGCAGGCACCTCGAACCACGAAAGACCTTTGCGCTGCGCTGGCGCACCTTGAGCGCACGACCGTGATGCTCCACCTGCGGATACTGGAAGACGCCGGTCTCGTTATTGTTCGACGCGAGGGTAGACTTCGCTGGAACTACCTTGATGTCGTTCCGATTCAGGGGATTTACAACCGCTGGATTAGTGGCTACGCTTCGCCCGCCGCCGATTTGTTGGCTCGTCTAAAAGCTGACCTCGAACGCCTCGACGACGGAGCCTAGCCGGAAATCAACCTGACCTCTCAGCAATGAACCTCATCGACAGCACTGACCGCTTTCTCGGCCAATGGACCGGCACGAAGGAGCTCTACTTCACAGGTCCGCCGGAACCCGACAATGTCTCCGATTCGGAGCTAGAAGTCCGGTTGGTCGCAAAAGACAACTTCCTTTCCTTCGCCTACACGTGGGCGTTCAAGGAAGCGAGGCACGAGGGTTTCCTGCTCGTGGGTAGCGGCAACACCGAGGGCATAGCGACAGCCGCGTGGGTCGATTCCTTCCACATGAGCGGCAAGATTATGCATTGCGTGGGCGAGGTTGATGAGCAGGGACGGGTAAACGTGATGGGCTCCTACGAGGCACCGCCCGGCCCGGACTGGGGATGGCGGATCGAGCTCTCTTCGGATGACATTCGGCTAGAAATCGTCATGCACAACATCTCGCCGGATGGAGAGGCTGTACTGGCGGTTCGGGCTTCTTTCGTCCGGCCGAGGTTGGATGCAGAAGCCATTTGAGACATCGCGGCGCGGTCTGAGAAACCTGTTGGCCGGACATCCAGCCATTTCATGAGCGGCGGCGTATCGGAACGATGACGTGTCGTTTGGGAGAAATGAAGGACCGTTTAGAGAGGTTGCACACCCTTTGCAAAAGGCGGATTACTCCCTTCCGGCCCTCTCTTCCTCGCCCATGCCACCTGAACGCCGCAAATCAGACGCCTACATTGAGTCCATGGTGCGCGAAGCCGTCACGCACGTCGAGGCATGCATAAAAGTCCCGCTAGAAGACCTTGGCTACGCGGGCCCCCACTCCCGCCTCGACCTAACAGATGGGCAGCACGACTTTCTCGCCGGATACATCTACGGTGCCCTTGAGCGGCTTCTCGAAATGGGTGAGCTGGATTCCGATGACGAGGTTGAACTGGCGGCAAACCGCCTTTACGCACGGCTCCTGGGGCCGTTCGACACCGAGGACTTTCGGTCATGGCACATGTGGGTGGTTCGCGAAGGCATCAAACACGTCCAACGCCCACATGCCATGTTGGGGTACTGCGCCGGTCGCGGCGATATCGTTGCGCGACTCCGTGCCGAAAACTTCCGAACGGCTCTCGGTCCGGCGATGGCCAACCTCGCAGGTGATAGCGGACCGGGGGGCGACGGCTTCAGCGGGTCGCTTCCATCCGGCGACGGCGGGTTCTGACTTTGAAAGGTTGATTGGGCGGGGCTGACGAACGCCGGGGGCGCGAGTCGAATCCATCCTCGCCCATCGACAAACTGGCCCCCTTTGCTGAGGCTTTCAAGGATCAACGAAGCGGCGAGCGGCGTTGCGAGAACTCACATTCGCCTCGCGTTTTTGCCTGACTTTTCCGACCAGCTGAGTCCAGCTTTACTGCGGAAGGAAGGGTCGTTCTGGTTTGACACGGCAAGGCGCGATGTAGATTCGGAGAGTAGCACAGGCCGCCTTTTCACGGCGCCGAAGAGAGTACTGAGTGCGTACACCGCACCGGACGTCTTGCCGCTATTGGATCAACTCGAAGTGGAAACCAGACGGGGAAACTGGGTGGCTGGATTTCTGACATACGAGGCCGGCTACGCTCTTGAACCGACGGTTTTCGAGCCGCCGTCAGATGGGCTGCTCGGTTCGTTCGGCGTCTACGCCGAGCCAACTCAGGTCACTTCTCGAGGGGCCGCTTCTTTGTTGGACGGCGAAACAGCCGGGCGAATAACGGCGGCCGGGTTTGGAATCGGTCAAGGCGATTACGCAGCGCGGATAGATGGCATCCGGAAGCACATCGCAGCCGGCGACGTCTACCAGATCAACCTCACCGCACCGTTTCATTTTCAAGTGGAGGGCCATGCCTTCGGCCTTTATGCGGCAATCCGCGATCGGCAACGCGTGCCGTACGGAGCCTTTCTGAACCTCGGCAATGAGCAGATTCTTTCTTTCTCGCCGGAGCTTTTCTTCCGCACGAGCCAAGGGAAAATCACCACGCGCCCGATGAAGGGGACGACATCGCGCAGTCCGGCGTCCGAAGACGACGACCAACTCGCGGACTCGCTATTCAACGACGAAAAGAACCGTGCGGAGAACCTGATGATCGTCGATCTCCTCCGCAACGACCTCTCTCGTATCTCGGAGGTTGGCAGCGTGCACGTACCCGAACTGTTTACCATCGAGCGCTACGAAACTGTTACACAAATGACATCCACAGTGGTCGGCACATTGAAAACGGAAGTGGGCCTAGCCGAAATATTTCGGGCTCTGTTCCCCTGCGGCTCTGTGACCGGCGCTCCGAAAATCCGCGCGATGCAACGAATTCGGGAACTGGAGAGTGAGGCCCGAGGCGTGTACTGCGGAGCGATTGGCTACGCCGCGCCGAATGGCGAGGCGGTATTCAGCGTGCCCATTCGCACTGCAATGCTAGAGCATATATCTGGAGGAGTGATGAACGGCACTCTCGGCGTCGGGAGCGGCGTTGTGTGGGATTCGGAGGCGAGGACGGAATACGAAGAGTGCCTCTTGAAAGCACGTTTTCTGGCGGACTATTCTGGGTGAAAATGCCCTCGCAGCCGCCATTTAGTCTGTTGGAAACCATGCGTGGGGAGCATGGAATCGCGTTGCTCGGTCGGCATTTGTCCCGCGCTGAAAAAGCGGCCACCGCCCTCGGTTTCCGGTTCGACGAGTCGCGGATACGTGGAGCGCTAACCGCACACGAGGACTTGCTCGACAGCGATCGGGTCTATCGCGTCCGGCTAACGATCGATCAAGCAGGGGTTGTTGGCATCACGTCTCAGCCTCTCGATGCATCACAACCTGTATTCCGCACCGTCACCGTTCATGCGACCAACGTGCAATCCACCGATTTGCTTCGCGGTTACAAAACGACTGACCGCGAGCCCTATGAAGCCGCCTATAAACTCGCCGTGGCGAGCGGATCTGACGAGGCCATTCTGATAAACGAACGTGGTGAGGTGGCCGAAGGGACGCGCACGAACGTCTGGGTTCGGCGGGACAAGGGTTGGTTGACGCCGCCGCTGTCGTCTGGTTGCCTGCCCGGCGTCTACCGCGAGCACATGCTCGAAACGTGGGAGAATGCCCACGAATCAGTTTTGAGTGTTGACGACCTCATGAACGCCGAGCAGGTTGGCCTCTCAAACGCCGTGCACGGTTTCGTTCCCGCGGTCGTCGAGAGAGAGCACTAGCCATTGGCATGTCGATTTTGGATTTCGGGGAGCCTGCGCCGTGTCCACAGTCCAAAAACCACTAACCACTATCCAATAACCACCCCTGTGCTACATTGCTCACCCGTTCCATTCGGCATTCTTCCTTCGCCATGTCAGATCTAACCGGCCTAATCAGCCAAGCCTTACAGGGTAATTCCCTCCAGCAGCTCAGCCAGCAAATCGGTGCCAACGAGCAGCAGACCCAGTCCGCCGCGATGGCGGCATTGCCCGTCCTTCTCGGCGCCATGAAACGCAACGCTTCTACGCCTGAAGGTGCTACGTCGCTGAGCAGCGCCCTCCAAAAAGACCACGATGGTGGCATTCTCGACAACCTCACCGGTTTTCTCGCAGGCCAACTCCAGAACGAGCGTACGACGAACGGCTCGGGCATCCTCGACCATATCCTCGGTGGGCAACAGGCGACTGTTCAGCAGGGGCTGAGTCAAGCGAGCGGACTCGACCTGAGCCAGATAGCAAAACTTCTCCCTCTTTTGGCCCCGATTGTGATGGGAGCCTTGGGCAGAAGCCAACGCCAGCAATCCCAGCAACCGCAAGGCGGCGGCAGCCTGACGGACATCCTTTCAGGTGCGACCTCGAATGCGCGCGAACAAGCTCCGTCCGGCATGATGGAAATGCTAACCGGCTTCCTCGACAAAGACGGCGACGGCGACATCAAGGATGACCTCCTCAAAGAAGCCGGGTCGTCGATGTTGGGCAAGATATTTGGGCGATGATGGTGGATTTCGGTTATAGGCGGATATCGGATGTGTGATATCGGATATCGGAAAATGAACTCCGTCCACCGTCTTCAGACCCCTGACCACGAACTTCCTACTACTAACAACCAACGACCAACCACCAACCCTTGACCATCGACCTCGACAAATTCCGAATCCGCCTCGGTGACGCCGTCTCCCTCGCCGACCGGAATCCGGCGGAGACACAAGGTTTCACCGAAGCGGAGCACGAGGAATCGGCCGAGGCCCAATTGGATGAGCTTGTCGCTCGCATCGACGAGTTGCAGGAGCGCATGTATGCGGAGAGTAAACAGAGCCTACTGGTCGTGCTCCAGGCCATGGACGCCGGAGGGAAGGACTCCACCATCCGCAAGGTTTTCGGTGGGCTGAACCCACAGGGCGTTCGCGTGTGGAGCTTCAAAGCGCCGTCCAAGGAGGAGCTTGCGCACGATTACCTCTGGCGCATCCACCACCGCGTTCCGGCGAAGGGCTACATCGGCGTGTTCAACCGCTCGCACTACGAGGATGTGCTGATCGTGCGCGTCCACGGTTGGGCGTCGCCGGAGGCCATCGATAAACGCTACGACCACATCAACGCCTTCGAAAGGCTGCTGACCGACGAGGGCACGCGTGTCATCAAGATCATGCTCCACATTTCAAAGGAATTCCAGCTGGAGCGATTTCGCAGTCGGCTTGAGAAACCCGATAAACACTGGAAGTTCAACCCTGACGATCTGAAAGAACGCGAATTATGGGACGATTACATGCGTGCTTTCGAGATCGCGTTAGAGCGTTGCTCAACGGACGTGGTGCCCTGGTACGTCATCCCCGCCGAAGAACGCTGGTTTCGGGATGTAGCCATCGCGCAGCTCATCCACGACACGCTGGTGGACATGGACCCGCAGTACCCTGAGCCGACGTTTGACCCGGCGGAGTTTGGGGTGGAGGCGTTGAAGTAGGGATGGCTCGCTGAGCTTGTCCCGCCTTGCTGGGAGGCGTCCGCGGCTGCCACTGGTTTCGATTCCAGCGCTTATTGTTGTTCTCCAGAAGATGCCAATCGAACTTCCAGACCCAGAGAACGAGGCAGCCTGTCTGGCGCATATTCGCCGACTTGTCGACGAAGAGGAGGTTTTGTTTGGTCCGCACCCATAAATGCCATGGAGCAGGAGAGTCCTCGGGTCACCGTCGACGATGTTTATGAAGCCATCCGATCAGGCAAGATGATCGAGAATTATCCGAAGGCCGTTCGTGGTTCTTGCTGCCTGATCAGTGGTGAGACGGGCAGGCATCGGCCGATCCACATCGTTTGTACATCCACGCGCACACCTCTCTTCATTATCACCGCTTATGAACCAAAACCGCCGAAATTCGTCTCACGCGCCGAGCGAAACCCTGAACGATAGCCTAAATCACCATGGATCAGAAACGTTCCCCCGGCATTTCCTGCCTTCTGACAGGATGCACAGGTGAATACGAACGACGAGAGATCCTCCACTGTGTAGAGCGATCCTCGGAACTGGTTTGCGTTGACCACGTGCCCGCTCTCGTCTGTTCAGTTTGCGGCGACGTGCAATTCGAGGCCGATACGGTGCGCAGTCTTCAGGCCCTTATGGATTCGCGTGGAAAGCCCGACAAGCACCTGCCAGCGTATGAGTTCATCCGGGCATCCGCGGCGGCGTAGCTGAGCTTTGCTTTGGAATCGCACGGGAGCGTTGCTCAACGGACGCGGCGCCCTGGTACGTCATCCCCGCCGAGAGCCTGCCCCGAATTTTCGGGGAGCGTTGGTTCCGCGACGTTGCCATCGCGCAGCTCATCCACGATGCACTTGTCGAAATGGACCCGCAGTACCCTGAGCCGACGTTTGACCCGGCGGAGTTTGGGGTGGAGGCGTTGAAGTAGTTCGTCACTCCTCCTTGACAGCGTATCCTTGATTGAGCGCCCCCAGCCGCTCCACCGTCCCCACATCCTCCCAAACCCCCGAATAAAGAGTTCCGGATAGCAACCTCCTATCTGCCGCTGCTTGCAGTATAGGAGCAAGCGGAAATCGTCCCGGCGAACAGGCCCCGAAGAACTCGCGGCGGTACATGGCAACGCCGCTGAACGTCAGCTTGGGACTGGCGGAATTGCGAACCAAACCGGCCGCAAGGTCGAAATCGCCGCCAGCTTTGTAGACGGGCGTTGGGACAAGCACGAGGTGCCCCAACATGTCGCTTTCCAGAGACTGCATAGGCAGCGGCATATCCGTGAATATGTCGGCGTTGACGACGAGGAAGGGGTCGTCGCCGAGGAGAGGCAGCGCGTTGTGGATGCCGCCGCCCGTTTCGAGGACGTTGCCTGTTTCGTCGCTGTAGGCCACGTTCAGGCCGTACTTCGAGCCACCCCCGACCTTTTCTCTGATCATCTCCCCAAGCCAGTCGAGGTTGATGACGACGTTTTCTACGCCGGAAGACTTCAAGGCCTCGAGATGCCGCTCCAACAGGCTCCTACCGCGTACCTCGACGAGCGCTTTGGGGATCGTGTCGGTAATCGGCCGGAGCCGGTTGCCGCGGCCGGCGGCGAGAATCATGGCGTTCATTCCGACGCCTCCAATTTGGGCAAACAACGCGACTGGACAAACGTTATCAGCCAGAATAGTTCATCATATTGTGGAGCAAGATCCACGATGTACTTCAACGTTCTGGGTATGTCGCCTACATATCCTGGTTTTCCGTCGCGGTGATTGAGGCGGGCAAAGATGCCCGAGGCTTTGAGGTGTCGCTGGACGCCCATCAGGTCGAAATAGCGCGTGAAAATTTGCTCGTCGACTTGTTGTCGTATAGACGTGTTGAGTCCCGCGTAGAACCTGAGTGCCCATTCGCGTACGTGCTGTGGCGGAAGGCGGAAATAGCAATCTTTCAGCAAGGAAACGATATCGTAGGTCAATGGTCCCTCCACAGCGTCCTGAAAATCCAGAATGCCCGGATTCTCTCGCTCGGTCACCATAAGATTGCGCGAGTGGAAGTCCCGATGCACGAAGACGCGCGGCTGGTCCAGCGCGTTTTGCACAAGCAGATCGCTGACGCGGTCCCAACTTTCCTCGTCGCGTTCCGAGAAGGTGATGCCCAGATGCGCATCGCACAGCCAGTCCCGGAAGATGGACAGCTCGAAGTGCAGCAGCGTCTCATCGTACGGCGGCAACGCCGACTGGTACGCCGCGCCTCGTTTCTGCAAGACGTTCAACGCCGACAATGCGTCAGCATAGAGCTTTGGTGCCGAATCCGGGTCGTTCTTTACAGCGTCGAGATACTGCGTTGAGCCTAAATCGGTAAGCAGGAGGAAGCCGCCCTCAACGTTCGCCCCAACGATCCGTGGTGCGTTCAGGCCCATCTCTTCGAAATAACCAGCGACGCGCATAAAAGGCAAACTGCTCATGTGTTCGGGTGGTGCGTCCATGGCGATGAAACTGCCTTCCGCACCCTCGACCCGGAAGTAGCGCCGAAAACTTGCATCAACGGATGCGGGGCGAATCGAAGCAACAGCGAACGAATCAATCCCGCTGAGCCAGACTTTCAGCTCCGCCATGCGGCGGTCTATCGTTCCCATCGTGTCGATTCCGGAGGAGTGCAAATCACTCACGCGGCCTTAGTTGAAGGGGGTTTGAAAACTCCGCATCCCGCCGGACCGGGTAGACGAGGGCATTCTCTTCGACCGTCAGGCGGCTGGATGCGAAGCCAGCCGCAGGAGCGACGGGATGATATATCGACGTCCGGTCCCAACCCGATGCCAGGGTCCAGGCCGTCCAGGCGGAGGGTGTGGGATAACCGCCAAACAGGGAGGAAGGGCCAAGATGGACGGTGGTTGGATGGCCATCGACGCCGTGCGTGATCGTCGCGAAGCGGCCCGGAGGTGCACCCCGCATGGTATCGCTCCACACAGGGAAGAACCGCCTGCCCGGTTGGACGAGTTCCCACCGCCACCTACTTGCCTTCCCGCCGTGCATCTGGCCGATTTGCCCTACGGCATCGCGGAGGGATTCCCTCAACGCGCCGGTCTGGCTCGAATCGAGTCCCATCATCGGCAGGCGCCCGACTTTGCTTTGATAGGCGACCATCCATTCCTCAAATATAGATGCCGCAATGGAGCCTCTATCGTAGCGGTAATCCCACCCGTGCAGGAAGGCATACGCATCCTTTATCGAATGGTCCAGAGAGTCGCGGTCGCCAAGTTGCGCAATCAGGCGCGGCGTCAGGGCGGACGCCCACGGACTGTAAACATCCATGACAAGAGCGCGTGGATCGAGGGCAAGGGTCGGATTCACCGAGTCATCAACTGCCCCAAGGAGCGCTTCGAGACGGTCGGCCGCGAAGTTGGCGCGCTGATCGCTGGCTACAAAGAGGCCGCCCGGAAGGTCGCGCCGAACAAGTGGCGAGCCGAGAACAGTCGATTCTCCCAAGGAAGAAATCACGAGCCCATCCCCCCTGAAAAGAGCGAACGAAGCTGATTGGGAGCCGCCAAGCAGCGCTCGCCAAGCGCTGAGGTCCGAGCCGCGACCGAAGCCAGGCCACCGAATCAACCACGCCGGAGGTGTTTTAAGGGAGGGAAAGTCGCCCCGATTGTAGAGCGCAAGCCGGAGAGAATCCGCCACGCGGGCGTCGTGGGCAATCGCAGCTTCACCGATCGAATCCACCGATGCCAGCACATCGGTCGGGCTGGGCGCGGGCGGTTCTGCTTTGAGATGGAAGCCCTCGTGCGACCGTGGGATCGTGAGCAGGGCCTCGTTGCCGTCACGGTCGACTAGCCTGTCGAAAAGGGGCGGTGGAGGCAACGAATCGGCGGCCACGAGCAGTCGGGAGCTCGTCAGAAAGACGGTCCACATTCTGTCGTCGCTCTGGCCGGCGGGCAGCATGAGCGTCCCGGGAACGGTTGCGACAAGTGTTGATTTGCCCCCCACCCGGACGGTGACTTCGCGGAACAGCGGGAGCGCAGAGTTGCCGTATGAAAGTTGCTGCACGGCGATGGTGGTCGCGCCGATGCGCGACGTCCATGCTCGCGATTGGTCGGCGCCGCCGATATGCAGGAAGTCACGAAAACGCGCATCGTCTGAGGTGAAACGGACCAGCGCGCTATCCGCGCGCGCCACTGCCGCGAACGACGAATCTGCCGAAAGGGGAGCCGTTCCCATCCACGCTATCATCCTCTCGATAGCAAGCGCATGCCATGGAACCCACGCTTCGGGTTCAAGATCGAGCAGCACGAATTCATCCTGCTGCGAAACCGGTTCGCTGGCAAGTGCGAGGTTGGCGCCTGCGGCGTAGGCATCAAGCAGCGCTTTTTCTTCTTGTGGAAGCGCATCGTACGCTTCCCGCGCAAGCTCGCCGAAGCCTAGCATCCGCGCGTGCCGGTCGTATGTCACGTAATCCGATCCGAACCATTGGGACAAGTGCCCAAGCGCGGCCTGGCGCCAGAGTGTCATCGCCCATGCGTGGTCGGCGCCGTGAACGTAGCCTAGAGCCGCGAACAAGTCGGCTTCTCCAGCCGCTTCGACGGTAACAGTGCCGTCGTCGCTCCACTGGATGGCGGCGGGTTGTCCGAGGCCTTCCAACGTCAACCGGCCGCTTCGTTTTGATTCGTTTCCGTACGCGAAATAGCCCAGCACGCCTGCCATTCCTGTAATACCGAGGAGAGCCAGACCAACGATGCTGAGAAGGCGGGACACAGTTGTTGCGGGACGGGAGCTGTGGTGAATCAGGTGGCGTTTCTTCCGTGAAGCCAGGCCGCCAACTCGTCGGCCGGTTTGGTATTGAGGCACTGGTCAGCGGTCAGCCAGCCCTTCTGGGCCACCATCACCCCCCAACGAACGAGCGTGAGCTGATCCATAGAGTGTGCGTCCGGGTTGATCGCGATCGGGATGCCCACATCGGTGGCGCGGCGAATCCAGCGCCAGTCGAGGTCAAGCCGCCACGGATTGGCATTCAGTTCGATGCAGGTGTTCGTCGCGGCACAAGCCGAGATAACCGCCGCGTGGTCGATGGGATAGCCATCACGTTTCAGCAAGAGGCGGCCGGTGAGGTGCCCCAGAATATCCACATGCGGGTTCGCGGCAGCGTTCAGCATCCGCTCGGTCTGTTGCGCCTCCGGGAGACCGAAGTTCGTGTGGATGCTGGCGACGACCACATCGAGCCTATCGAGGATTTCGTCCGGGTAGTCCATCGAGCCATCGGCGAGGACATCGCACTCCGTGCCGGAGAAGATGCGGAAAGGTGGGCCGCCGTCGTTGGCGTACTCATCGTTGAGCACGGCTATGGCCTCCATCTGCTCCATCAGCTTTTCGATGGGGAGGCCATGCGCGACTTGCAGGCTCCGGCTGTGGTCGCAGACGCCGAAGTATTCGAGCCCCATCGTACGCGCCCTGCCCGTCATCTCGCGAAGCGTGTGCGCGCCGTCGCTGTATGTCGTGTGGTTGTGGAGCGTGCCCTTGAAGTCCTCAAGCCGGAGCAAATTTGGCAAGATGTCCTCTTCGGCGGCCTCAAGCTCTCCGTCGTCTTCGCGCAGGCAGGGCGGGATGCCCCGAAGTCCGGCCAAATCGTAGATATCGTCCTCATCGGCAGTGTCGTCAGGCTCTCCAAATTTCGCCGAGAATGCCTCTATGTGATCGTCCGAGCCGGTCGTCCGCCAGAGAACCGTCCCGAAGGAATCGGGCGAAGTGAGATGGACCGATATCGGGAGCCCAAACGACGTCCGACCGTGGAGGGGCTTCGCACCCTGCCCCGGTTCCATCGAACAGCCGTTTGTGGCCAAAGCGGCCAGCGCGGCCTCGATGCCTCCATCTACGACGAGTTCAACGAGATCCACCACTTCAAGCTGTCGGCGGAAAGCTCCGGTGGCCTCAACGTTATGGATGCCCTCGGCGCCTCGGAGCATTTCTACGAGACCGGTGATGTCGTCGAAGACCTGCCCGAAGTGAACCTTTCCCGCGTACGTCTGCAGCTGCTCGATGGACTTGAGGACGTTTTCGGCGGTCTTCGCACCGAACCCCGGAACCGAGGCCAGTCGGCCTGCGACTGCCGCGCCTTCAAGTTCGTCAAGCGATGTGATTTCGAGCTCTTGCCAAAGCACACGCACCTTTTTGGGGCCAAGACCTTTCACTTTCAAAACATCCAGCAGTCCCGGCGGGACGGTGGCAAGCATCTCGGATATGGCGCCTATCTCGCCCGATTCGAGAAGCTCCTCGATATCGCGCGCGATGCTCTTGCCAATGCCGGGCGCGTCCGCGAGCGTTCCCGATCGGACGAGATCCGTCGCGGGCCGGTCGAGCGTCTCCATGGCGCGAGAAGACGCTCCGTACGCCCTCGCCTTGAACGCGTTGCCGCCGGTCAACTCCACGAGGCTTCCGGCGAGCTTGAGCTGCTGTGCGATGGCCTTGTTCGTCATGCCTCGTGCGCGTCGTCGCTGGTGAAGTAGATCGGCTGAATGCCCTCGCCGCGCTTTCAACCGCCTTCTGAAACTAGCACCTGGCACCGCGGGAGGCACGACCGCAGATCCAAAGCCTCGTCGTCTATTCAGTCCCTCGAGAGCACGAATGCATCGAGACACAGGCTCCGCCGCGTCACGCTCCAGGAATCCCCGGCTCCGTCATCGAACGGACGTTCAGCACTTCGTCGATGCGCGCTTCAGGCACCAGGTTCATCTCCACCAGCACGTCGCGGACGGAGCGCCCCTCGGCGGCGGATTTTTTCGCCACCTTCGAGGCCATGTCGTAGCCGATTTCCGCGTTGAGCGCCGTTGCGATGGAGGGGTTGAGTTCGAGGAGTTCGCGGCAGCGCTCCCGGTCGGCCTGGATGCCATCGAGGCAGCGCGTTCGGAAGGCGTTGCATGCGCCGGTGAGGATCGAGATGCTCTCCAGCATCGCGTGCGTCATCACCGGCATCATCACGTTCAGCTCGAAATTGCCGTGCTGGCCGCCAATCGTGATCGTCAACGTGTTGCCCATTACGCGCGCGCAGGCCATCATGAGGGCCTCGCTGAGAACAGGATTCACTTTGCCGGGCATGATGGACGAACCCGGCTGGATCGCAGGAAGTCGGATCTCCCCGAGGCCGCTCGTTGGGCCGGAGCCAAGGTGCCGGATGTCGTTCGCGATTTTTAGCAGGCTGACGGCCAGCGTATTCAGCGCTCCGGCAGCGGCCACGTAGCCATCCTTGGCGGCCTGGGCTTCTATGTGGTTGTCCGCTTCGCGGAAGCTGACGCCGGAGATTTCCGAGATGCGCGCGATGGCTTTTTCGGGGAATTTCATCGGGCGGTTGATGCCTGTGCCGACAGCTGTTCCGCCGAGAGCGAGTTCGGCCAGCTCTTCACTTGCGGCGCGGACGCGCTCGATGCCTTTCCGAACCTGGGCGGCATACCCGCCGAACTCCTGGCCGAGACGCACGGGCGTCGCATCCATGAGGTGCGTCCGGCCGCTCTTCATTACGTCGTCGAACTCAACGGCTTTCGCTTCGAGGCTCGCCACGAGAAGCGTCAGCGCCGGAAGCAATTCCGCTTCGATCGCTACACGCGCGGAAATGTGCATGGCCGACGGAATCACGTCGTTCGACGACTGGCCCATGTTCACGTCGTCGTTGGGATGAATCTTTGTGCCCGCCGCCTCGGAGGCGACGTGGGCGATCACCTCGTTGGCGTTCATGTTCGTCGACGTACCCGAGCCGGTTTGGAAGATGTCCAGAACAAACTGGTCGTCGAGTTCGCCTCGTCGGACCGCGTCGGCGGCGTTAAGGATCGCCTGTGCCTTGTCTTCCTCCAATAGGCCAAGCGCAAGGTTGGCTTTTGCGGACGCAGCTTTTATGGTTCCGAGTGCCTCAATGAACCGCCGTGGAAACCGGAGGTCGGAGATCGGGAAGTTTTCCCGGGCACGCTGCGTCTGCGCGCCATACAGCGCATCAGCCGGGACACGGACTTCGCCAAGGGAGTCGGTTTCGATTCGGAACTCGGACATTCGACGGAAGGAGAGGGAAGTGGAGGAGGCGAGTTTACCCGCCGTAGTAGGGGGTGCAACAAAGGGGGGCAGGAACTGCAACAAACAAAGGCTCATTTGGCGCTCGCAGGCGTACATTTTGGGTCTCCGAGCAGCCGGTTTTTGGGTGGTTTATGCGGGCTGGGTTGCTTGGCAGGTAGTAAGGCAGTTGGCTAGGCGGTGGCGTGGGATGCCTGGTTGGCTCAGGAATCGCGAAGACGCGGCTACTCGTCGAGGTTGACAACGTCGCCGGGGGAATCGCCGGAGGCAATAGCGAGTTCGAACTGGAAGCCTTGGTCGCCGGGATAGGGTTTGGTGTGGTCGTGCCGGTTGGTGTAGATGGCGTCGGGGATGCGCTGCGGGAAGGCCTTGCAGGTGCCGTCCTCGTTGTTGTGGGCGCATCGGGCGCATTGAGGCGCTTCGAAACCCGGATCCAGGGCGATCCGTTCTTTGAGAGTGGTCATTTCAATTCTCGAAATGTAAGGAAGAGGAGGTGGTTTTCGGTTCGGGAAGTGACCAGTCGGAAGCGACTGCCGATAGGGAAAAGGACCTCCTGTTCAGCCGGGAATGCTGAATATTTGCCGATGGGCCGGCCGCTGACGCTGTTTTCGAGGGTCATCAGGATTCCGAAAGGGCGTTCTTCGGCGAATGCCGTGGCTTCGTCGAGGATGGCCGAGGAGGACATGAAAGACCGGTTGTGAAACTCAGACTGCTGGAACTGCTTGGAGTAGTACTCCCACTCCTGTTGGGTCTGGAAGCTGATTCCGCGGTAGACGGTTCCGGGTTGGGGTGGAATTTTGGCGAGGGCGGCGGCGATGCTGTCGGCGAATTCTTGTTGCGCAGGCTGTAGTTGGAATCCTTCGCGGAGGTCCCGGTTGATGGTATCGAAGTCGGCGCCCGTGTAATCCTTGATGGCCTCCAGTTCATTTGCTGTGAGCGGGGCGTTTGGTACGAGCTGCAGCCCGCGTCTCTATCGGATGCCCTGTTAACCCGGATCCACGCAAATTCCTATCTCAGCAAGCCGGGCTTCCGGAGTGGAATCTGGCCGACTCGAAATGGCGATATTGATTTCGTCACCCAAGGCAAAACTGGCATCAGCTACGGCCTCCTCCCCAATCTTTCTCAAGGCTTCCAGACGTCCATGCCTGTGGGTTTAATGCGGCCAAGTGCTATCGCGACAGGTGGGCGGCAATGTTTGGTGGAATTGCCCGATCGACACCACCCTATCGCAACGTGCCTTTCGTTTTGACCCATCGCAAGTCCGCCAGCCGAAATGGCCACGCCAACGGATTCCCGCCCTTATGGAGTTGATTCGCACGATTGCAACGATGCAGTCCGCCGCCGATTCCGCACGGAGCGAAGGCCGCCGTCTGTGCCTTGTGCCGACGATGGGAGCCTTGCACGACGGCCACCTTGCGCTGGTCCACGAAGCCAAGCGGCAGGCGGACCACGTGACGGTTTCAGTTTTCGTGAACCCCACGCAGTTTGCGCCGGGCGAGGATTTCGAGGTGTATCCGCGCACGCTGGAGGCCGACGTTGAAGCCTTGGAAGCCATCGGCGGTGTCGATGTTGTCTTCGCACCGACCACCGACGAGATGTATCCGTTTGGCATTCCAGCCTACACAACAGTTCGTGTTCGCAGGCTCGACCAACATCTCTGCGGCGCTTTTCGAGAGGGCCATTTCGAAGGCGTCACGTCGGTCGTCGCCAAGCTCTTCCTTGCCTGTCGGCCGGATGTCGCCGTGTTCGGTCAGAAGGATGCCCAGCAGCTTGCCATTGTCCGGCGGATGACGGCGGAGCTTGGGTTCGAAATCGAGATCATTGGGCATCCCATCGTTCGCGAAGAAGACGGGCTGGCGATGTCGTCGCGGAACCTCTACCTGACTACCGAGCAACGGGCGCAAGCGGTGGTGCTCTCGCAAGCGCTGGGAAAAATCCGGAGGATGGTTGAGGGCGGTGAGCGGTCGGCTGAAGCATTCGCCCAAGTTTTACGAGACACAGTCGCCGGTGCGCCACTTGCGCGTCTTCAGTACGCCGAGATTGTCGATGCCAAAACGCTTCAGCCGGTCGAGGTTCTCGAGTCCGGCTGCTACCTCGCGGCGCTGGCCGTGTTCTTTGGCCCCACACGGTTGATCGACAATGCGACGCTGGAGATGGGGGAGTAGCGGTGGGAGATCGGCCGGGGTGAAACGCATACGCTCGGCAAGGGCAGCCGCAGGGACACGCCGGTGACATGTCCGAGGCCGTTTTTCATTCCCCCTGAATCCTCCCTGAGACCGTTCCGGGTAAGTTTGTCCGAAAGCAATCTCAAACTCCTTGACCACGGAAATCATGGCTTCTGTCATCCTCTCTGCCGCTCGAACTCCACTTGGATCGTTTGGTGGATCTCTTTCGCAAGTCCCGGCGCCACAACTCGGGTCCACAGCAATCAAGGCCGCCATTGAACGCGCTGGCATTAAGGCGAGCGACGTGAACGAAGTCTTGATGGGATGCGTCGTGGCGGCTGGCGTCGGGCAAGCGCCAGCTCGGCAGGCGGCCATCGGCGCAGGCGTACCGGATTCCGTTCCGTGCATGACGATAAACAAGGTCTGTGGTTCGGGGATGAAAACCGTGCTCCTCGCCGACCAATCCATTCGTGCGGGCGACAACGAGGTCGTCGTGGCGGGTGGAATGGAGAACATGTCGATGGCGCCGTTCCTGCTCGACAAAGCCCGCTATGGCTATGGATATGGCAACGCGACGCTCGTAGACGCGCTCTTCCACGACGGACTGCGCGATGCCTACGACGGCAACGCAATGGGCGTCGCAGCCGATCTGTGCTCCGAGACGTGCAATGTCCCGCGCGAGCGCCAGGACGAGTTCGCGATTCTCAGCTACACACGTGCGCAAGCATCCGTCGAGACGGGCCGCTTTGCGGATGAAATCGTACCCGTAACCATCACAAGTCGGAGAGGCGATACCGTTGTAGACAAGGACGAAGAGCCTTTCAAGACCAACTTCGACAAGATCCCGCAGCTCCGCGCCGTGTTCACGCCGGATGGCACCGTAACGGCGGCGAATGCCTCCACGATTAATGACGGTGCGGCGGCATTGGTTGTGGCGTCGGAAGAGTGGGCGGCGGCCCACGGCAAGACGCCGATGGCAAAGATTGCGGCTACGGCGCAGCATTCGCAGAAGCCCGTTGAGTTCACTACCGCGCCCATCGGGGCAATCGAAAAGGTGCTCGAAAAAGCTGGCCTCACGCTCGACGACATCGACTTGTTCGAGATCAATGAGGCGTTCGCGGTCGTCAGTCTTGCTGCCCAGGACGCCCTCGGCATTCCAACAGAAAAACTGAACGTGAACGGAGGCGCGGTTGCTCTCGGGCACCCGATCGGCGCGTCAGGCGCGCGCATTCTCACCACGCTTCTTTACGCCATGCAGCAGCGTAATGCCAGGCGAGGCCTCGCGGCCATCTGCATCGGCGGCGGTGAGGCGACAGCGATCATCGTGGAACGATGATGGGAGAGTTGGAGAGAGGGGGAAAGGGAGGGGGGGGAGAGGGTGACTTTTTGAAAGGGGGAAAGGGAGAGAGGGCGACTTGGAGAAAGGGAGAAAGGGAGAGAGGGAGAGTTGGGGAGCGGGAGCGGGAGAGGGAGAGAGGGGCTGCTAAATTCCCTACTTCATTCTGGAGGAGAACATGGCTATCACCAGCTTCCGAGAACTCAGGGTTTATCAGCGAAATGTTGACCTGCGAAAGCGTGTATTCGCGCTTTCCAAGACGTGGCCTAAAGAAGAGAGATACTCACTGACTGATCAGGTTCGGCGTTCATCTCGATCTGTTGGTGCAAACTTAGCGGAAGCCTGGGCGAAGCGGCGATATCGAAACCACTTCATCTGCAAGCTTACTGATGCTCACGCAGAGGCAGAAGAAACGAGTGTGTGGCTCGACGTCGCTCAGGAGTGTAAATACCTGGACGACGAGGAACATCTCGCGCTTCGGGCACTCTGCGATGAGATCGGTGGCGGACTCGTCAAGATGATGCGGGGGCCCGAGCAGTGGTGCGGCCCAGCTACTCTTGTGCGCGAAGAGCTCGCCGCATACGAAACAGACTGAGTCTGGCTCCCAGTCCTCCTCGCCCCCTTTCCCCCTTTCTCCCTTTCTCCAACAGACCCTCCCTCAACAATGCACATCTCCATTATCGGCGCGGGCACCATGGGCAACGGCACTGCCCATCTGTTTGCGCAGCACGGGCACTCCGTCACGGTCATCGATCTTGACCAAGATCGACTCGACGCCGCGCTTGCGACGATCGACAAGAACCTTGGTCGGCAGGTCGCGAAAGAACTGTTGACCGCGTCGGAGCAAGAGGAAACGCTCGCCCGTATTTCGCTCGGCACGAGCATCTCGGACGGCGTTGTCGAGGCCGATCTCGTCGTGGAAGCGGCCACGGAGAATCCAGAGATCAAGGCGCAGATTTTCCGCTCGATGGACGAGGACGCACCGGTTGGGGCAATTCTGGCAACCAACACGTCGTCGATCTCGATCACCAAAATCGCCGCCGAAACCAGTCGCCCGGATCAAGTGATCGGGATGCACTTTTTCAACCCCGTGCCGGTGATGAAGCTCGTCGAAGTCGTGCGCGGCCTCGAAACGAGCGATAACACTTTTGCCACGATCCGCGATCTGGCGGAGAGCCTCGGCAAGACGCCCGTCGAGGTCAACGATTACCCTGGCTTCGTCTCGAACCGCGTCCTCATGCCGATGATCAACGAGGCCATCACGTGTGTCATGGAGGGTGTTGCCGAGCCCGACGCCATCGACACCGTCATGCGCCTTGGCATGGCGCATCCGATGGGGCCACTCACGTTGGCTGATTTCATCGGCCTAGACGTGTGCCTCGCCATTATGGAAGTTCTGCATACAGAGTTGGGCGACTCGAAGTACCGTCCGTCGCCGCTCCTCCGGAAGATGGTTGCGGCTGGAAGGCTGGGGCGCAAGAGTGGGCGGGGGTTTTATGAGTATGGGGAATAGTTATTAGCGATTGGTGATTAGTGGCTTGCTAGATTCTGAAATCACCAATCGGCGATGACCAACCACCAAAAAGTTTTCATCACAGGGGCTTCAGCGGGTATCGGCGAAGCAACCGCCAAGCGATTTGCCGCGGAGGGCTTTCGCGTCATTCTTGCGGCTCGTTCGGTGGACAAACTCCGACTGATTGAAACGGAACTGAACGACAAGCATGGTGCCGGAACCGCTCTCGCGGTGAGGATGGATGTGACGGACGCCGCCGAGGTAGAAGCGATCATCAATGGCCTTCCGGAAGACTGGCGAGCGATTGACGTGCTCGTGAACAACGCCGGGCTTGCCCTGAATATGGTGCCAGTCTACGAGCACTCCGTCGCCGAGATCGACACGATGATCGACGTGAACATCAAGGGCGTGCTCTATCTCACGCGCGCCATCGTGCCGGGGATGCTGGCGCGGGGCAGTGGCCACGTCGTCAACCTCGGTTCCACAGCCGGGCACGATGTCTACCCGGGCGGAACCGTTTACTGCGCAACGAAGCACGCGGTCCTTGCGCTGACGCTGGGCCTCAAGCAGGATCTCCACGGCACGCCGATTCGGGTCTCAGCAGTCTCACCTGGCCTCACTAAAACGGATTTTTCGCTCGTCCGCTATGAGGGCGATGCCGAACGCGCCGCCAAAGCTTATGCCGACACGAACGCTCTCACCGCGGAGGATGTAGCTGACGCCATCCTGTACTGCGTGAAGGCTCCCGAATCGGTGAACGTCTGGGAGTTGTTGTTGATGCCCCGTGTGCAGTCGGGGTCGCGGATGCTGGCAAGGGGTGATGAGGCCACGGGGCTATGAACCGGATTGCATTTCTCGTCGCGTGCGCGGTTGTCTCGGCTTGCTCTGGTAGCAATCCCGAACAGCAACAGGCGATTGGGAATCTGCAGGCAGACGATCTCACTGGCGAGTACACGATGCTGCACACGGTCATGCACCTCGGGGCAAACGATTGGGAGGAGGCGGAGGTGCGGGACACTCTGTCCATCAGCCAACAGGGTGATTCGACCTCCTTCTACCTCGCGTTGGTCCAAACGAATTACCATATCTGCGAGATGGAAGGCACCGGAACCCGCACATCCGATGGCATAACCACTCCTCCGGAAAACATCGAGTTCGGCGGAGAGGTTGATGTTTGTCGCTTCCGCCTGGTAGCAGACGCGGACACCATTCGGCTTGTAGACGAGGGCAATATCTGTCGGCGATACTACTGCGGCGCCCGAGCCTATCTCGATGGCGTCGCTTTTCCTCGTCGGTGATGTTGCCCAACCATTCAGAACTCGTCCGGCTGCTTCCTGCGGCACTAAACGGTTCGCTTCCGGGGGTCGAAGCCCATCGCACGATGGCACCGTATCCGGCCCGTATCAAGCCTGAGATGATCTCAGTAGAAGGGAAGTCGGCGCGTGAGGCCGCGACGCTCGTACTCCTCTATCCCCATCAGCAAGGTCGAGAGACTGCACTCGTGCTCACCGTTCGGCAGCCGAGTCTTCGCGATCACAGCGGACAGATATCTCTGCCGGGTGGAAGTCGCGACGGCGACGAAACAGCTGAGGAAACGGCGTTGCGCGAAGGCTGGGAGGAAGTTGGCGTTCCAACGCATGCCCCCATTGTTCTAGGTCGCCTCTCGCCCATTCACATCCCGCCGAGCGGGTTCTCCGTCTTCCCCGTCGTCGCCGCTGTCGATTACGTACCACCATTCCGTATTCAGGAGGCGGAAGTCGCGGCCTTGCTGGAAGTACCACTGAGCCTTTTGCTCGATCCGGCGACGCGGCAGACCTCTTTGCGAGCTACGCTCGGAGGCGAGTTCGAGGCCCCGTTTTTCGCGGTGCAAGGGCGCGAGGTTTGGGGTGCGACGGCGATGATGCTGGCGGAGTTTGTGGCGGTATTGGAAGCGCTCGCGCAAGATTTCGCATAATTTTGGACCATGCCCACCGTCCCAGAACGCATATCAGAGCTCATCCGCAACGGTCGGAAGATCGAGGCCATCAAGCTCCTTCGCGAGGAAACGGGTGTCGATCTGAAGACCGCCAAGGAGACGGTCGACAAGCTGGAGGCCGATCCAGCCTTTGATCCT
>JBGTDU010000119.1:0-6747 GCA_041748175.1 Rubricoccaceae bacterium | reverse complement strand
AAAGTCGGCTGATGGGGCTGGTACTCCTTGAAGGTGACCTTGCCCGAGGATCCAAGAGTTTGCATGGCTAAATTTAACCAAACCAACCCCTTTACATGCACAAAACGCCCACCCAGGCGCGGACTTTTTGGTCAGCCCCAGATTTGTCCCCCTTGGCAAGGGGGGCAGTTTTCGATGCTACGCGCTGAGGCTAGTCGCCGGCGGACGTCGTCTGGGGTCCGTTCGAGTTCCAGATGTCGCGGTGGAGCAACCACTCGCCCCCCACCTTCATCCAGAGAACGTTGATGCTGAAGGGGTCTCCGACCTCGCCACCGGCACTGATCGTCCCCCAGGCAACCTCATGGGCATAGTCGCCCATTACCAGCACGTCGGTGGTCTCCAGGTTCACACCATCAACGCCACCGGCAACGAAGTCGGCGAACAACTCAGCGATGGCTTCGCGCCCCTGGATGGGCTCCATGTCGGGCGGGAAGACCATGGCCCCGGCCGTGTAGAGAGCCGCAACAGCGTCGGCATCGCCATTGGCCACAGCCTGCTCGAATCGGCGGTTCGTCCGCTCGATGCCGATGCGGGCGAGGTTCAAGCTGCTGTTCGAGAACGTTGGATCCTTGGTGAGCGCCATCTCGAACTGCGCCTCGGCCTCGTCCATGCGCTCGACGCTCATCAGGAACTCGCCCATCGAGTCGTACGGGTTGGCCTCGTCGGGCGCGGTGCGAATGTAGTCGCGGAAGGCGGCCTCGGCGGTAGCCATGTCGTCCAGCTCCATCGCGGCGTAGCCGATCCCGTTGTACGCGCCAGCGAATTCGGGGGCGATAGTGAGGAGCCGGCGGAAGTCCTCGAGGGACTCGGCGTTGCGATCCTGGAAGTAGAGCTCGAAGCCGCGTGCGAAGAGCGGGTGCGGGTCGGAGGGCGCGGTGTCGGCCGCCTGCTTGTACAGGGCGACCTCACGGTCGTGATCGCCTGCGACGTGGGCGGCGCGGCCTTCGATCATCAGGCGCTCGCCCTCAGAGACGCGGGCGGCGGAGGCGTGGCGCATGTGCTCCACTTCCTCGGCAGGCGTGGAGACGACGGCCCGGTACATGTGGGCAAGGCCGAACGACGGGTCGGCGGCGAGGGCCGCGTCGAGGTGTTCGCGGGCTCCCACGAGGTCGGCGTGCGAGAGTCGCGTGCGACCCTGCTCGAATTCGGCGCGGGCGGGGTCGGAAGTCGTCGTCAAGGGCATCATCTGCGCTTGCGCGAGAGGCACATAGGCCAGCAGGGGCATGAGGGAGAATAGGAGTAGGCGTTTCATGGTTTCAGGGGTTTGGTTGAGGAAGCAGCCCAAGGGCTAGGGTGAAGTCCGAAAACTGGAAGTGGTTGGTAGAGTCGGAAGAAATTGTGACGTAATCGCCCTTCGGAACGACACGCACATCGTCACATTCGGCGGTTAATGGGTGGCGTCGAGCAATGTTGAGACACACGCTCGCGGCGATCCGGTGTTGAATGGTTTTGGGAGGAAGGCACCGGTCTCCGGTAACGAGGTGCTTTCGCCGCTGACGCGGAGTTCGAGGGTCGTCAGGAGGAGGATGAGAAAGACGTTGAAGCGTTGCAGGGTGCTATCTCGTGGTTGGATGGTGATAAAGGTGCTGCTCCTAATGAGCGCCGCCGGGGAAGCCGTCCGTTGGTAGCCGACCGCTGCGCGTAGGATGGTGTGGACGCTGACACTGACACTGCCCATCCAGGAGACAAGCAGGCGATCGAGAGGCGGATGCGATAAAAAAGGCGGCGGATTGCTCCGCCGCCCCGGCACTCTTTTCTCATTTGGAAGGCGTTACTTGAGCAGCGTCACGCGACCAGACTCAGTGAAGGTCTGCCCGACTGCACGATAGTAATAGGGGCCGCTTGGTAGATTTGCCCCATTGATCGTGAATGCGCGAGCCTGGCCGGCTTCCATCTGGCCGCTGAACAACGTGGCGACCTGCTGGCCGATTGCATTGTAAAGCGCGACCTCCACATGTTGCTCAGCCGCCACAGAAAGCGAGAACGAAGCCTGTGGATTGAATGGGTTCGGATACGCTTGCGTCAGAACATGCGTACCCGGCACGCCAACGGCAATCTCCACTTGTGGGCTGTACTCGAACGCGCCGTCGAAGTCGATTTGCTTGAGGCGAGCCGTGTACGTTCCAGAGGATAGGTCCGAGATCGTGTAGCTGTAGGACTGTTCCACCGTCGTAGTACCGTGGCCACTTACAAAGCCCATGGCCTCGTAGTCGCCGGTTCCGCGAAGCTGAACTTCAAATCCGGAGTTGTTCGTCTCGGACGAGGTGAACCAGTTGAGATTCACATCCGAGCCGCTAACGGTGGCACCAAAACTCACCAGTTCAACGGGGACCTCGCTGATGGTTACTGCGCCAACGCGCGTCTTCCAGTCGAACGAGGCAGTATTACTGTAATACTCCTGGGTATACCAGAACTGTTCGTCGCCCACGGGATCGACGCCCATCATGCTGTAGTCACCCCATCGAGTGCCCGTCGAAGTTTGCACGCCGGTACCAGGATGGATTTCTGTTTCAGGCACGTCCATGATTCCTGTTCCACTCATGGCCGCCGTCTGGCCGGTAAACCAGACTGAAGGCATAAGGGTGGACGACGAAGCCGAATAACCCAGCGCAATTTCACCCTGGCCATTCATAGCGATTGAACCCATCCACCTGTGGTGGTTGTCCGCCGGGGCATACGTACCCTGCTGGTGGATGCCCCAGGGGCCGCCGCCGTTGGAACGTAGTTCGAACCACCGTGGCGCAGCGCGACCACCGTCCTGCACACTATGGTTTGAGACCAAAGTCTCGTGTGTACCGAAGTTCCGGTACTGCATCCGATACATCGTGAAATGGGCGAGGCGGTCCAACGTCTCTCCCGGTGCGGGCTGCGTCACGTCCGTGGTAGAGAAGGAGTATGGCGCCTCCGTCAATGTGGCAAGCAACGACAGGGTCGAACTCGCGGGAGTCACCCAATCGACGTCTAGTTCATAGAGACGGATCTGCTGAACGCCTCCGACGGCATACCGCCCGCCAAAGATGCCCGGCGTATTCGCAGGGGGTGCAGGGCCGTCAAAATCGGCCGGAATCCAGCCGTCGATGCCGGTGCCACCGGGAATGGAGAAGACGACCATCTGCGCGGCGTTACCCAGCAACATCTCGCTGCGCTCAAACGCGACAGCTTGCTGCCCCTGGTAACTGGCCAGGTTCAGGAATGACCGCGTAGTCATGTAGTAGGCATCCGTCCAAGCACCCATTTTGAAGTAGTCCGGAAACAGATTGCCAAACGAAAACTCGTACCGGTGGTATGCGCCCGTAGGATCGGGCGTCGCCGAAACCGCAGTGCAGATCAAGTACGGTTGAGAGGCGACGAACTGCGATACCATCCACCTGTCGGCGAGTTCGTCGTAGACGACAATCGGGTCGCCATCGTTCGTGCTCTGGCACCTGCCGCCGAAGCCGGCCCAGAACTGGTTGCCGGCAAACGGGCCAAGGACCGACGTGCCCGTTCGGTCATAGATTTCCGCAGCGACGTTGACCCACTGAACGTAGTGGTTCGGGCCAATGTCTCCATTCGTATCAGGCGGAGCAAATCGCCCGGCCACTGCGGCACTCTTGTCGGCGGTCATCGCTTCAAAGCTGAGGTCAACGACGGCCGTTGGTCCACCAAAGGCGGGGCCACCTCTATCGACGACCGGGTCGTCGAGGGAGACCTCTTCATTCCCCAATGCAAGAAAATCGTGGGCCTTGTCACGCGAAAGTTGCGGATATCCCCGCGTGATTCCGCTGACGGCCAGCATGTCTCGCAAGGGAATCGAGGTGTCGAAGCGCGTTGCGGAAAAAACCTGGGGGCCAGAGTCTTGCGCCTGCGTTGACGGGGCTACGAGGACCAGCATCAGAAATATCAGGGCTCCCAGAGAGCACCAGGTTGGCGCCACAATGTGGCGTGCCGGGCTGTAGAGGAACGATTTCATAGAACCAAGAGGTTAGGTGAACAGGGACTAACGTCGCACTTCGCCTAAATCGTTGGGAACCATAGGGCCCCCAAAGGCCAACCGCGCAATTAAACCTACGGAACTGACCTGACATATCCAAGGCGAGTGCCGAGCCCCCAGCAATAAAAATTGCGACCGTTACCGTTCTCGAATTTGGGGCCAGGAATTGAGGCCGTCGTCGGTGCCCGCCCACAGCCGGCCGGTCGTGTCCTGGAACAGACTGCTGACACTCTTTTGGTCGAGGCTCGTCGAGTCGGCGGGGTCGTGGAGGAGTGAGACAACGAAGCGCTCAAGACGGCATAACCAGCGGCGGCGGCGCAGATGCGTCCTGCTCGGATTCATCCACACGGCCATCTGAGGGTCTGGAGGCGGTCCTCAAAATCCCCCTCTCCCGAGGGGCGAGGGCCAGGGATAGCGGGACGAGCAGGCGATCCATCTGCGCCCCGAGCCTGGCGGCGTTGAAGGGCTTTTCCAGGAAGCCGTCCTCGCACGTATCCGGCACCGAAGCCGTCTCGCTGCTGACGAGCAGGACCGGGATGGCCGCTCGTCCACCGCCTCAATCGCAGTATCGTCCGCTGTCTCGCCCATGTCTCAGTTGAGACAACTTACTCCGCCCCGCGTCATCAGAATCCATCGCCCAGCCAGACGGTCCGGTTCGTCGTGCCACCCGGGACGTTTGTGATATCTGGTAGGCCAGCGGCGATGAGCGCGGCCTCCACCTCTGCCGGAGTCGCGGTGGGATTGAGCGCGAGGTAGACCGCCGCAGCGCCCGCCACGTGAGGCGCTGCCGCAGAGGTCCCGGTGCCGAAGGACAGCCCTAACGTCCCGTTCGGCTTGAGCCCGAGCGAGAGGATATCTACCCCCGGCGCGAGGAGGTCCACGACAGGACCGTAGTTCGAGAACGAGGCGAACTGGTCCAGCGGATCGTAAGCGCCGACAGTGAGTGCGCCAGCCACGTGCGCGGGCGTCACCGTCGCCGCGTCGATTCCGTCGTTCCCCGCCGAGACCACGACGACGACCCCTACGTCGATCGCCGCCTCGACGGCTGCGTCAAGTGCGTTGTAGGCCGTCGTCTGGATGTCGGCGCCGAAGCTCATATTGACCACGACAGGCCGTGACGGATCGGCCAGGCGCCGCCGTCGCACTTCCTCGATGGCGAGGATAACAGGTGTCAGGAGCGCCTGTCCGCGCTTATCGAGCACGGCAAAACTGCGCACATTCACGCCGGGCGCCACACCCACCACCCCGTCCGTGTCGTCTTCGGCCGCGGCGATCCCTGCCACGTGGTAGCCGTGGATTCCCGGTGGATAGCCGGCATCGTTGACCTGCTCAACGAGGTCGAGGTCATCGGGAAGGAGGGCGGTATCGAAGACGTAGAAATCCACGCCGTCGAGGGCGTCTGGCGGGAGCGCGACCACATCGGCGCCGATCCGGGTGATGCCCCAGGGCGTCAGTTGCGTCCCCGGGCCCTGCTGAAAGAGCGGGTTTGGCAGGATCGAAAGCGGGACCTCGTCCTCCACAGCGCGGACGTCGTCGTCGGCCTCGAGGACGAGAATGGCGTCGTCGAGTTCGCAGTCGTCGTCGTCAAGGTCGTCGTCGCAATACTCGGCGCTGAAGATGGAGAGATTCACCTCTGCTGAGACTCCGTACGTTGTCGAGGTAGTGGGCCCATCGTACCGGCGCAGAAAGGCATAGCGGCGCAGGAAGGAATAGCGGCGCAGAAAGGCCTGCGGGTCGAGGATCGTGGGCTCGAACAGCACGATGACGCGGGGCCGGTGGGCCGCGGCGGCCACGTCCGAGAACTCCGCCGCCGTCGCCGGCGCAGCGGCGCCATCATCGAAGGCCTGGGGACCGGTGAGGTCGTCGGAGCACCCCGTGAGGGCGGCGGAGACGAGCAGGACCGAAAGCGCGAGCGCGGGAAAAAAGAGGCGAGCCATGATCGAGGGAAGGAGTTGAATAACGCAGTCGGCGTCAAACACCGCGCCGGAGAGACGGGCGCTGCATAATGAGGTCCGAAAAAGCGTGGAACGGGTTGTGCAGAGGGCGCTGGATACCTAAGCTCCCCGCCTGCTGAGACACGCCGATGAGACACCGCGAACGCAGGGCCCTCGTTTCTCCGATTTCTCGGTTCGCACCCCGGATCGTGGCGATGTGTTGCTTCGCCCTCGCCCCCGCGACGCTGGCCCTTGCCCAGGCGCCCAACGCCCCCGACCCCCGGGAGCCACTTACCCACCTCCAGCTCGACGTATGGCAGGTGCCCGAAGGGCTTCCGCAGAACACCGTCACGGCGCTGACGCGCACCCGCGACGGCTACCTCTGGTTTGGCTCCGAAGAGGGGCTCACCCGGTTCAACGGTGTAGAATTCCGCATCTTCGACCAGGACAATACTACCGCGTTCGTCCCCAGTGAGACCGTTCGCGACCTCCTCGAAGGGCGGGACCCGGGAACCCGAACCGGGTCGGCTTCTATTCTATGGGTGGCCACCCGGCAGGGCGTGGTCCGCGTCCGCGGCGGCCGCCCCGAGCCGTTCCCGCTGGGGGTCTACCCCCGGGCCGATGCCCATGCTCTCGCCCAAACCATCGACGGTGCTCTCTGGGTGGGGACGGCCGACGTCGGTCTCGTCCGCTGCGACACCGCCGGTTGCAGCCGCGTCGTCTCGCGCGGCGGCGCACTCGACGCCCGCATCCAGGTGCTCCTTGCTACACCCGACGGCGCCCTTTGGGTGGGCACCGAGC
>JBGTDU010000118.1:0-68751 GCA_041748175.1 Rubricoccaceae bacterium | reverse complement strand
AAAGTCGGCTGATGGGGCTGGTACTCCTTGAAGGTGACCTTGCCCGAGGATCCAAGAGTTTGCATGGCTAAATTTAACCAAACCAACCCCTTTACATGCACAAAACGCCCACCCAGGCGCGGACTTTTTGGTCAGCCCCAGCCCCCTTGAAAATGGGGCGGTTTCTTACTCCTCATTTTTACGGAAGCACGGAACGTTAGAAAGGCCTAGAGCTCTCTCATCGCAACCGACGCGGCCACGCGAAGCGGGTCTGTTGCGGGCGCTATGGGCGGCGTGTAGACGAGGTCCATTTCCTCGGCGATCTCCTTTACGGTTACGCCCGACCGAATCCACGGAACCAGCACGTTGGCGCGGAGCGCGGCGCCTTCCTCCCCTACCAATGATCCGCCGAGCAGGCGGCCACTCCCCCGTTCGACGACATAGCTCAGGTGCAGCGGCTTTGCCCCGGGCATCGTGCTTACGCGCGACCAGTGCTTGATCTGTACGTACTCCGCATCGAAACCGGCTTCTTTCGCCTCGGCCAACGACAGTCCGGCTGAAGCGGCTTCCATGCCGAAAGCGGATACGGCAACCGAAGGCGTGACGCCGGTAAACCGATCCGGCGGTTTGACTCCTGCGGCATTGCGCGCCGCTACTCGTGCAGTTCTTCGGGCAATCGGCGACAGCGGCCAGAGGATCTTCTTGCCATCCACAACGCGCGGCACTTCGATGCCATCGCCGCACGCCCAGACGCGGCGCAGGCTCGTCCTCATCTGGTCGTCCACTGAAATCCCGCCCATCAAGCCAATCTTGATTCCGGCGGCCTTTGCCAGTTCCGTTCGGGGTTCGATGCCGATGCCAACAACAACAGCCTGGCAGCCGATGACCTCGTCCTTGTCGGTCCGGACGGAGGCTACGCGGCCCTGCTCATCAGCCTCAATGCGGGTTACGCGCTCGGCGCGAACGGCTACACCGGCTGCGTGGATCGCCTCCATCATGGGGTTGGACATGCCCTCCGAAAGCACACCGCGGAGAACGCGACCGCTGGGATCGAGGATCGTGGCGCGCAAACCACGATGGCGCACAGCCTCGGCCATCTCCACCCCTACGAACCCACCGCCAACGATAACGACGTGCTGAACGGACTCGGTCTCCAGCCAGCTTTTTACAGCAACGGCGTCCGTAAGCCCCCGAACCGTGAAAACGCCATCGGCCTCCTCGCCGTCCACGCCAAGCCGCCGTGCCCGTGCCCCGGTGGCAAGGATGAACCGATCAAACGGCTCCTCGTGCGAGCTTCCATGAACGAGCGACTCGACGATCAGCCTCCGTTTCTCGGGTTGGATGGCCGTAACGCGATGCCGAACACGCACACTCGCACCCTTCGTTTTCTCGAATTGCTCGGGCGTGAGAACCTCCAACGTCGACGCGTCTGCAATCTGACCCGCGACGAAGTACGGGATCTCACACGAACCTACACTGATGTGCGGCCCCTGCTCGTACAGCACGACTTCGGCGTCCGGGTTTGCCCTAGCGGCCTCCGCCGCGGCTGCGGGTCCGGAGGCCAATCCGCCTATGACTGCGATGCGCACGGTCCTGAGATTTTGGATTTCGGATTTCGGAAAATAGAATATCTGGATTTCGGGATTGCGGATTTGGGATTTCGGATATCGCGTCCCCCGGGATTGCGGATCTCCCGATCCGCAGCGCGACTCGCTCTCCAGAAGTGTCGCCCCGAATCGTGTAAATCGGAGTTCGGGGATCAGCCGCGAATAATCTCCTTGGCGATGTCCACCTCCTTCTCCGAACACCACAAGATTGGCCCGGAATCAGACGACAACCTGACACGTCGGGCCTCCCTCTAAAATCGGCCGACCCGCCCGGCGAGCACGCCCTACCATTCAGAGCTGACGCCCCCATTTCTCCCTTCTCCCGACTCCCTTCAAACCTAACCCTCTCCCGTCAGCGAATCCACGAGCGGAGTGGCGTACTCCTCCGGATGCTCGTGCGCGGCCGGTTCGAGGTGCGAGGTTACCAGAACGATGTCGCCTTCGAACAAGTTGTCAAGCGCCAACTCAACAAGAGTCGCACGGCGGTGCGCTTCTTCCAGCGACAGGCCGTCGGGCATGATGAAATGCGCCTCGATCCAAACCTGGTCGTTAATGCGACGATGGCGCAGTTGATGATACCCTTCAATATCGCCGTCCACTTTGGCCTTTTCGAGCGCGCCAAGCACACGGTCTGTCTCTTCGGGATTGACGCTTTCCATGAGTCCGCGAAAGGCCGTTCGGATGAGTCCAAACGCGGTCCAAACGATGTTGAGAGCAAGAAGGATCGCGACAGCCGGATCGAGCCAGAGGATGTTCGTGAGGTACACCAGCCCCACTCCGACAACCACGCCGAGGCTCGTCCACATATCCGTCAGCACGTGTTGGCCGTTTGCCACGAGGACCAGCGCATTGTTCCTCCGGCCCGTGCGGATGAGATAGAGCCCCAGAACGAGATTGATGAGGCCGAGGCCGGCGGTTATCAAAAGCCCGGTGCCGAGCTGGCTCAATTCCGGCCCGGCGATCAGCGCCCGTACGCCTTCAGCCAGAATGAACACAGCAGCGATCAGTATCATCGCGCCTTCGAAGCCGGAGGAGAAATACGCGATCTTTCCGTGGCCGTAGGGATGCTGCTTGTCGGGCGGCTGCGCGGCGTACCAAAGGCTGAATCCTACCATCGCCGTCGCCACGAGATGCACCACCGATTCCAGGGCATCCGACAAAATTGCCGTGGAGCCCGTGATGAAGTAGGCCCATAGCTTGCCGACCAGCATGACGACCGCGATGACGATGCTCGCCCGCATGGCTAGCCATTTCGCCCTTGAACCATCGGCGGCGCTCTCTTTCGGCGCGTTGGAGTGATGCAGATGCAGCAACATGAGGCTCAGACCGCGAGACCAATGGCTAGTTTCGTCGTGGCAGGATAGCCGCAAAAGACCACCAGATCACAAATTCAACTCATGCAGGCACGCGCCTTGTCACGATTCACGCTCGAACATATCGGCATCGCCGTCTCCGACGCCTCGGAGGCGATGGAGCTTTTTGAACGGCTGCTGGGAGCGACGCCGTACAAAGTCGAGACAGTAGCGAGCGAAGGCGTCCAAACCTATTTCATCGGCGACGGTGGAGTCGCCAAAGCGGTGCCGAAGCTCGAACTCCTTGAAGTCCTTGGTCCTGAATCACCTGTCGCCCGGTTTCTTGACAAGCGTGGCCCCGGGCTCCACCACATCGCGTTTGAAGTAGATGACATCAAAGCCGAGATGGCCCGACTCACGTCGCTCGGCTTCCAGCTCATGGCTGATGAACCGAAGCCCGGTGCCGACGGCAAACTGATTGCATTTCTCCATCCCAAAAGCACCGGTGGGGTGCTCGTCGAACTGTGCCAATCCACCGAGCCAACCCAGATTTCGATTCCGTTCAGGGAGTGCAACCTTGCGGCTTTCGTCAGTGGGCCGGAGAGTGCGCCGCCGCTCGTGGTTCTTCACGCCGCCCTTGGCTCCACAGAAATGGAGACCCGCCGCCTGACGCGACTCTGGGAAAAGGACTTCCGTGTTTACGCACTCGATTTCATGGCGCATGGAAAGTCGGATGCGTTTGAGGACGACGAACTCACCATGGAGCGTTTCGCCGAGAATGTGATCGCCCTTTTGGACGGGCAAGCGATCGAGAAAGCCCATCTCTTCGGCTTCTCCCTCGGCGGAAGCGTGGCGCTCCACGCCGCGTCCAGGCATCCGACGCGTTTTGATCGCCTCGCCATCCACGCGCATAATGTGCGGTGGGATCGGCGCGAGCTACGCTTGATGGTCGGCACCTTGCAGTCGGCGCTGGATGAGCAGGATTCGTACTGGTCGAGGCGTCTCGCCAAAACCCACGGAGCCAACTGGCAGTTGCTCGTCCGGCGTATGATTGCGTTTACGGAGGCACTCCCGAATCGGCAATTCCCTGTTGGCGATCTCGCAGCCATTGCCCATCCAACGCTCGTCAGCACCGGCGACCGCGACCGGTTCTTCGGCCTTCGACATGCGCTGATGCTCCATTCGACGCTGCCACATGCGAGCCTGGCCGTATTGCCCGGGGTGGATCATCCGATTCAGACGGTGGAGCCCGAGTCGTTTAGCGTGCAGGTCCGCGATTTTTTCTTGCGGACCCTATAAGACGCGACGTACGCTGACTTCGTTGACTCTCTGTCCTTTACTTCCTATGTTCCTAGACCATTAGGGTAAGCTCCCGTTAATCCGTGAGAGGGCTCCCTTCCCTGAATAACCTGCGGCACTTCCGGGTCATTGAGCTATGAGTTACTCTTTAACGATACGCGTCTTTCTCGCATTTTTGCTCAGCGGCGGCATGCTGTTGGCGCTCGCAGCCACCAGCCAGGCCCAGACGGTTTCGGCTTCGCTCTTTGCCGGGGGCATTGGCTATCCAACCGGCCTGACATTTGGCGCTGATGGCAACCTCTATGCGGTTGATCATGCGTCCGACAGCGTACGTCGCTACGACGGCGCGACGGGTGCCTTCCTTGATGTGTACATATCAAGCGGCAGCGGCGGGCTCGATTTCCCTATGAATGCTACCGTTGGACCCGGCGGCCATTTCTACATGGGCACCCGATTTGCGGAATCCGTCCCTCGATTTGACGGCACCACGGGTGCTTTTCTTGGCAACTTCGTGTCAGGACCCGACGCGCCCGATGGAACCTACAGCGCCGCGTTTGGGCCGGATGGGAATCTCTATGTACTGGACGACAGCGATGATGCCGTACGACGGTTCGATGGCGCGACGGGCGTGTTCGTCGACGTGTTCGTGTCGAGCGGCAGTGGCGGGCTTGATGCGCCGAGGGATCTCACCTTTGGCCCGGGTGGTCACTTGTACGTAGGTGCGCACGCAGGTAATGTGTATCGGTACAATGGGGCCTCGGGGGCTTTCATGGACGTCTTCGTGGCGAATGGCGGCGTCTTCGAAAGCGCGATCGGCCTCAGATTCGGCCCGGATGGCAATCTGTTCGTCAGCGGGAATCGTATCGCCAACGCCTTCGGCGACTATAAACCCGCCGTCGTTCGATTCGATGGCTCGACCGGCGCTTTCATGGATCTGTATGCGCAGGTGGACCCCCGGTTTGGCGACGCGAACTACCTTACGTTTGGCCCGGACGGACGCCTGTATTTCAGCGTAAACGGTTTCGAATTTGGACCTTCTGGCGTCTACGTCGCTAATGGACCGGGCGGCGGCGACGAGATCGCGCTCACAGCCGAAGCGCGCTACAATGGACGAAGCTGGTTCGCTGACCTCGATTGGAGTCCCTCTGATGGCGGCAAGATGGATGTGTATCTCGACGGCGCGCTCGTGAAGGCTGCACGAGATGACGGAGCCTATTCGTACAAACTCGGGCGGGATGCGACTGGCATGTACCAACTCCAGGTCTGCGAGCACGAGTCGGGCGGCGACTGCTCGAACCTTGCGGCCGTGGCGATCCCTAATAATGTGGCTGCATTTGAAAGCCCTGTAGGGTCGGTAGAGGGCCTTCAACCAACCGCCTTACGTGGAGCCTTCCCGAATCCCTTCCGCACGTCAACAACCCTTCAGTTTTCGCTCGCTGAAGCCAGTGCCGTCCATCTTGCAGTCTATGATCTTCTGGGAAGGGAAGTCGCGCTGCTAGCTGAGGGCGTGTGGGAAGCGGGTGCGCACTCCGCGTCTTTTGAGGCCGGTCAGCTCCCAAGCGGCGTTTACGTGTGTCGCCTCACTGCCGGGCAGTTCGTCCAGACACAGCGCCTCTCCCTCCTGAGGTAATAGGCAATCCCCGTCTCCGTGCACGGAAGCGAGCCCGCGCCATAGTCGGCGTGGGCTCATGTTCTTGGCACAGACTGAACGGTGCACCGTGGCACACGGGTGTCCTTCCAGCGTTGTAGCGCACACGCCTGCCCAACGGTCCCTCCAATCGGTTCCCTCTTGATGACCGACGCCCTCGCAGAAAAGCTCAAGCACCTCCCGAAGCGGCCGGGCGTCTATCAGCACAAAGACGTCGAGGGCAAGGTGCTCTACGTGGGCAAGGCGAAGAATCTCCGCAACCGCGTGCGGAGCTACTTCCACAAGTCCGGGACACACGACGGGCGGCTCGCCATCATGATCGGCAAGATCGACGATGTAGAGGTGATTGTCACGGACACCGAGGTCGAGGCCCTCCTTCTCGAAAACAACCTCATCAAGCAGCTGAAGCCGCGCTATAACGTCGATCTGCGCGACGACAAGTCATACCCGTTCATCTGCATCAAGAACGAGCGCTTCCCACGCATCTTCCCGACGCGCCGCATCCAACGCGACGGGTCGCTGTACTTCGGGCCGTATATCGACGCGAAGGGCATGCGCTTGACGCTTAAAACAATCCGGGACATCTTCAAGCTGCGCTCGTGTTCGCTCCACCTGAACGAGGCCGCAATCGAAGCTGGAAAGTACGAGACCTGCCTCGACTATCACATCCAGCGGTGCGCGGGGCCGTGCGTCGGCTACGAAACCGAGGCGCACTACAACCAGACGGTCGAGCAGATCAAGAAGCTGCTCAACGGCAAAACGAAGGCACTAATCGCACTGCTTAAGGATGAGATGAACGACCTCGCGGCGGCAAGAAAGTTCGAAGATGCGGCGGAGTATCGCGACCGGATTCAGGCGCTGGAAAAATTTAGCAGGAAGCAAAAAATTGTCACCGATGAAGAAACCGACCGCGACCTCTTCGCGCTCGAAGTCGACCGCGAAGCCAACGTGGCCATCGGGGTGTTATTCAAAGTGCGCGAGGGAAAGATCATCGGCCGACAGCAAAAATATCTCCGAGGTCTCGATGACGTATCAGACGAGTTTCTGATGCAGCGTTTCGTGGTCGACTACTACGCAGAAGCCACGTTCTTCCCCGATGAGGTTCTCCTGGCGTCGCATGTGGCTGAGCCCAAATCGCTCGAAGTCATTCTACGAGCAGGTCGCGGGAAGAAGGTGCAGCTCAAGGTGCCGGAGCGCGGCGAGAAGGCCGACCTCCTGCGCATGGTGCAGTCCAACGCGAAGCTCCTGGTAGCCGAGTGGAAAATCCAGAAGGCGAAGCAGGATGCCGACCGCCTCCCCCACGCAGTCCAGTCGCTGCAGCGCGACCTCCAGCTCAACAAGCCGCCCCGCCGGATCGAGTGCTTCGACATCAGCCACCTCGGCGGCACAGGCACGGTGGCATCGTGCGTTGTTTTTGCCGATGGCAAACCACGGAAGTCCGACTACCGGACCTACAACATCCGCACGGTGGAATCCGGCAAGCCGGACGACTTCCAGTCAATGCGCGAGGTGATTGAGCGACGATATGCGCGGTTGGTGGAGGAGAACGGCCCCTGGCCCGACCTCGTCATCATCGATGGCGGCAAGGGGCAGCTCTCCAGCGCTGTCGAAAGCTTGCAGGCGGTCGATGTGTTTGGCCGCTTCCCGGTCGTCGGTCTTGCGAAGCGACTCGAAGAGGTTTTCAAGCCGGGTCACCGCGAATCGATCCTGATCCCGCGCACGTCGTCTTCGCTTAGACTGATTCAGCGTATTCGCGATGAGGCCCATCGCTTTGCCATCACCGCGCAGCGGAAACAACGAAAGAAGTCGACGTTGCACTCCGAGTTGATGGAAATTCCCGGCGTTGGCGCCAAGAGCGTGCAGAAGCTGTTGCGCACCTTTGGAAGCGCCATAGGAGTGCGGAGGGCAAACGACGAACAACTCGTTTCTTCTGTTGGTACCGCTATGGCCACAAAGCTCCGTCGGCACTTCGACGCGTTGCCTGTTCAAACGGAAACTGTCGCGTCGCAGACAGAGACAACGAATGTGGCAACCTGAACGCTCTGGGCCGACGGGAGCAATTTTGCTCCTTTTCCGGCGAGCAATGCACGTTTGGCATGGGCAGGCTCGGTATTGCCAACGAAGTGTGAAGAACCCGACGCTCCAATCCATGCGCAGCCGACTTCTCATCGCGGCCTTTGTTCTTGACGCTGTTTGCGCAATCGTCGCGCCCTTTGCCCTCGGCCTCATACCAAAGTCCGCGGACGCAGCCGAGGACTCCAACCACTTTCTCGTCTTCTCCGACGGCCACTGCTACGAGCTCTCACAGCTCGACGTAGCCCAATGGCGGATCGAAGGAGAAGCCGATGTCGCCGCCTGCCAGGCTGCAATCGGCGACTAATCCATTCTCTGTCAACTTGCTGCTGACAAGAGTGCCCGGCTCTTTACCGGGTTCGAAGGCGGCTCCGCAAAGCGGGGCCGCCTTTTTTTGTACGAACCGTAGCGACGTCGCATGCAACGTCGGCGTGCTATGAGGGAACGCCGACCGCGATTGGTGAGCCGCGACGGAAATTGGGGACCTGGGCCTTAACGACGTTGCATGTAACGTCGCTACATTTTGGGCTGCCTCTCGCAACCTCCGCCAATGCTGAATTACATCTGGGCCGGGCTGATCGTCTCCAGCCTCGTTTTCGCGCTGGTCTTCGACGTTGGGGACATCTCACGAGACACGTACCGGAATGGTGAGCCGCTGCCAGTTTCGCTTTCCTTCTCCGATGGATTTAGCGCGGAGGCCAGGCATCAACCGACTGAAGTCCGAATCAATGCCCGTGAGTTCCAGGCGTTTTATGGCGTCTCGCACTCGCCCGATTCTGTTTACACGGCCACGCTGATTAGATCGGAGGAGGGCACACAGCTCCGTTTCGACTCCGATGCGAGTATCCCGGAGCCTCTCGCTACAATTCGTGACGTCACGAACCCGCGAGAGGAGCAACTCCAAGGCGAGGTGATTGGGACGGTCTCAGCGGCGGGCGGGAGCATTCTGCTTGCTTTCGAGCCCGTCCGTTTCGTAAAAATGAACGCCATCTCGCAGGCCGCGCTGGACTTCGCGGAGACGGCGGCCGGGATTGCGCTCGGCCTGATTGGCGTGTTGGCGTTGTTTCTTGGATTGCTAAAGATTGCGGAGGAGGCAGGGGTCATCCACGCGCTGGTCAGGCTGGTTAGGCCGATTCTCAAGCCCCTCTTCCCCGAGATCCCCGACGACCATCCCGCATTGGGAATGATTGCCCTGAACCTGGCGGCAAACGTCTTTGGGCTTGGCAACGCCGCAACGCCCTTCGGCATAAAAGCCATGGAGGAGCTGCAAACGCTCAACGCCACAGAAGACACGGCCACGAACTCGATGGTGATGCTTCTCGCTGTCAATACGGCCAGCGTGCAACTCGTGCCGCCGGTTCTGCTTCTGGCGTTGATGGGATTACAGATCAATCAGCTCATCTTCGCCATCATCATCACGACGTTCCTGTCCCTGCTGATCGCAATTGCGTCGGCGAAGCTGTTGGGCAAACTGAACGTGTTCAAGCGATCCGATCCGGCGCTCGTGACTCCGAACACCGATGCAACCGAGGAGGCCTGACATGGAAACGTTTCGCCAGGTTCTCGGCCTCCTCTCGTACTTCATTCTCCCACTCATTATCGTCGGCTTCCCGCTGTACGGGTTGTTCAAGAAAGTGCCGGTCTTTGAGGTCTTCGTCGAAGGCGCCAAAGAGGGGTTCTCGGTCGCCGTTCGCATCATTCCCTACCTCGTTGCCATTCTGTTCGCCATTGGGATGTTCCGCGCCTCCGGCGCGATGGACTTCATGGCCGATGCGCTCCGTCCTGTCCTGGCGCTCGTCGGATTTCCGTCCGAGGTGCTCCCGATGGCCATCGTCCGGCCGCTGACAGGCTCGGGCTCCGCCGGCATCGTCGTGGATATGATCAACCAATTCGGCGAGGACTCGATCTTCGTGAAAATGGCCGCGACGATGTTCGGCTCTACAGAGACCACCTTCTACGTGATCGCCGTCTACTTCGGCGCGGTCAATATCAAGAAGACGCGCCACGCCGTGCCGGCCGGCCTCATCGCCGATTTCTCGGCCATGCTGATCGCGGTGTGGGTTGTGCGGCTCCTTTTCGGATGAATGGAGTTACACTGCTTCACTGATTAACTAGACACGTCAATCCCCAATGCGACAAGTGCTGCTTTACCCCGGCGAAGACGACTACATCGTAGCCGAATGCCCAAGTCTACCTGGCTGTGTGAGCCAGGGCAAAACCCGTGAGGAAGCCTTAACGAATGTTCGTGAGGCTATCGTGGAATACGTTGCTGCGCTTGAAGAGGATGGGCTCGAAGTGCCGGAGGAGCGTTTTGAGGCGATGGTGGTGACAGTTTGAGAAAGTATCCGGATAGTGGGAGGTCGTCTCCCTTTCAAGTGTGCATTTGCCTTGTCCCGCTCTGCACCGCCTCACAATGTGACGAGCGACTATATGCATAGCCAGAGATGAGCAAACTCCCGCGCATCTCCGGGCGAACCTGCGTCAAAGCTCCCACGCGCGCTGGCTTTGTTGTCGTGCGTCAGAAAGGCAGCCATGTCGTGATTCGGCGAAATGATCCGTTCGCCCAGACTGTTGTCCCGGATCACAAAGAATTGGACAGAGGTACCCTTCGCGCAATAATTCGCCATACAGGACTCAGCATTAACGAGTTTTGCCACTTACTGTAGCCTCCAGCCCCAACTCTATCGTCCGCAACTGAAGCCGCACGGCTGTTTTCAGATCGAGCGCGCAGAGGCCATACAGAGCAATGCGATCAACAAGGTCTTCCCCTGCTGGGGCGGCAAGCGTTAGTCCGACCAATTCCGCCTGAAACCTGTTGAGTAGACCGGGCACGCCCGGCTCGTGGTTGTACTCGGCATCCAACACAAACAGGGGCAACTCCGTGACAAGGCACAGCGGCGTTCCGCCGGTTTTCGGATCGCGGCCTGTCTGCACGGCCATTTCCATGGACGAGAGGAAGAACTTCTCCGCCGTGTCGTGGTCGCCCAACGCTTCGAAATGCGAACGCATCGCCGTTCCCTCCGGCGTCGACCAGAAACCTGGGCCGTAGTAAAGAAAGCCCTTGTCGCCGCGCCGGTCGTGGTCGTGGAGGCGCAGCCCCGCGTCCGAAGAGGCGGTGGCAAAACTTTCTTTCAGTTGGTCCACGCGCTCGCCCCATCGCTTTTCAATGAGCAACATGGCGCCCTCGGAAAACCCCATCCCGTGGAGGCTCATGTGCAGATAAATGGGCTCGAAGTCGAACAGAAAAGCGCTGGCAGCGCGGTTTTCCATGCGCATCACGGGGTATCCGAACTCGATATCGTGGCCGGGAAGCTCGCGGACCCGATGGGCGAGGTAGGCCTCCAGCGACGGCCATTCCTGAATCCATTTTTGATTCCGCGCTTCACCGTCCGGGTTGATGTGCGGGATGATTCTGAACGTAAACTGCTCGAAAAGCGCGTGGAGCCCCTCCTCTTCGGCGAGCCAGTCGCGCGCAGCGAGGCCTTCAAGAACAAAGGTTCTCAGCGTCTCGGGGCCTACCGGCTCATCGGCATGAGCGCCCGCGACCAACGTGACCAGCGCAGGTCCATAGCCCAGCGTAATCCCAGCGATTGGCCGACCCTCCTCGCTGTTGCCAATCGTCTCGAAAAGCGCGAGGTCGGGATTCGCTTCGCACGCCGAACGAAGATCGTCGAACACTTCGCGCGACGTACGGAAGCGGAGACTGGAAAGATTAATATCGCCGAGACGCATGTTGTCGAAGGTAGGCGCGGAAGTGCGCGGTAGCTTGATCCATGACCATCACACTCAAGCGCGTTTACGAGTCGCCGACGCCATCCGATGGGAAGCGGATTCTGGTGGAGCGGCTGTGGCCGCGGGGACTTTCCCGCGAGCATGCATCCGTCGACTTCTGGGCGAAGGACGCAGCGCCGTCGTCCGAATTGCGGAAGTTCTTCAGCCACGACCCCGCAAAATGGGACGCGTTCAAGCAACGCTACTTCGCAGAGCTTGACGAGAACGCAGGCGCGGTAGATGAGCTGCGTCAACACTACACCGGCGGCGATGTCACCTTCGTGTTCGCCGCGCGCGAAGAACGCTTCAACAACGCGGCGGCCCTGAAAGAGTACCTCGAACGGTCGACAACTTCGCGAACGGCCTTGAGCCGATTTAACCGGAAAACTCGTTTGTAGTAGACACACCTGCATCGCGCATCCATCTCCATGCGTCGATTGAACGGTGAGGGCGGAGCCCACACGCTGCACACACCTTTGCCATCTGCCGCCATGCCCTTCATTACCGCGCTTCCGCTTAGCAAGCCTGGAGGCCGCGCTGTTAATCAGGACGCAACCGATTGTGTGGTGGTAAGAGGAATGGGCTGCTGGGTGCTCGCAGACGGATTGGGTGGTCATGCGGCAGGAGAGGTGGCTTCATCTGTAGCCGTAGCTGCCGTTGTAAGTGCATTTAATGGAACGCTCGGCTACTCAGAAAACGCGCTACGCCATTACGTGTCCGCCGCACAGGCAGCGGTGCATGGCGAGCAACGAAAACATCCGGAGCATTCGTCGATGAAAACGACCATTAGCGTGCTCGTCGCGTCCGAGGGCGTTGCGCGATGGATTTATGTTGGCGATTCAAGGATGTATATGCTCCGCGATGGGCTTGTTCGGGCGGTCACCGACGACCATAGCGTTCCGCAGGCCCTTGTCGATTCAGGAGAAATCGAGCGAGAAGAAATCCGCCTGCACCCGGATCGCAACCGCCTGCTCCGTGCACTTGGAAAACCTGGCGAGGCCCGACCCGACATTGGCGATCCGCTGTACACCCGTCCCGGCGACGCCTTCCTCCTGTGTTCAGACGGATTCTGGGAGTACGTCCTTGAGTCCGAGATGGAAACCGATCTTCAACGCTCGGACACACCCGATGCGTGGGTGGCCTCCATGGAGCGTCGTCTTCTCGAGCGGGTACCGCCGGACAACGACAACTACTCCGCTCTTGCCGTTTTCGTGACCTGAGCATACCGCTCGCGGCACATTGCATCTTTAGTCTCCTGTCGCCTATCCTGCTTCCGAATTCGCCACACCGGTCGTTCATGCAACAAATCACCCTTCACTGGCGCCACGAGAACATCGAAAGCCACGTTACTCTTGGCTCGGGCGAACGCGTGCTAATCGGCCGACGCGATACGTGCGCTCTTGTGATGCCGGCCGACAACCTCAAGATCCACCGTGAACATGCTGAGGTGATCTGGGCGGGAGAGCAACCACAGCTCAGGAGCCTGGGCACCAATCCGATTCGGTTCCCCGAACGTGGTCTCTCCCTCAGCCAAGGGCAGATCAGCCCATTGAAAGAGGACGACGCCTTTGAGTTGGGTGGTGTCACTGTCTTCGTGATGATCTCCTCGGGGCCGACCAAGATGCGAATGTTGCGATGCCACAACTGCAGCCGTCTCCAACCCTATCGCCCCGAAGCCATGTGCGTGCAGTGCGGCTTCGCGCTTGCAGGCGCAGACACGGTGTACGTCCAGGAAGACGACACAGACACCGCGGGCTAGTCGATGAAGATTCACCTTACCTGGCGAGACACCGAATCGGGGGCTACCGGTGAGTGGGCGGGTGAGCTTCCGTGCACCATTGGTCGGGCCGCCGACTGCGTGGTAGATAACGGCCAGCTGTCGCGCGCGCACGCCAGACTGGAATGGCTTGAAAAGTCACTCACGCTGACCGACTTGGAGAGCCGCAACGGCACCTTCGTCGACGACCATCGCGTCTCTGAAGCCACGTTGGGAAGCGCAGGAGTTTTCCGCCTCGGGCCGGTGGAATTTGAAGCCTCGATTGTCGTGGAAGCAGCCGATGAGACCACTGCCTCACCCGACCAGATCGAAACGGTGGCCGTCCTTGAGCCTTCATCCGCGACCGTCATGGATGAGAGAAGTGATGATGTTGCAATGTCGGAGGACAAGCCTGGCGGCCTTCACATCTTCTGGAAGAACGATGAGACCGGCGAAGAGCGCTCGTTGCTGGTTCCAGATCTGGCCACGATTGGCAGCCAGACCCAGAGTGATGTTCGGCTTGAGGACGCGCGCGTGAGTCGCAGCCACGCGTCCGTGTCCGTAGAAAATGGTGAGATCGTTCTTCGTGACGCCGGATCCTCCAACGGCACGTTCGTCGGTGCCGAGAAAGTGGCCGTGGCGCACCTCGGATCCTCGGGTTCCTTTTCAATCCGACCCTATTCAATCAGCGTCTGGATGGCGGGCGAGCCCGAACCAAAGCGGACGCCCCCACCGACGGTTGCACCAACGGAAGCGCCGGTCGCCGTTCAGGACGACGTCGGGGAGGAGGCGTCGATCTTCTTCGATGACGAGCACGGGCAATTGACGCCCACACCGCCGGCGGTTGAAGAACGTGGATTCCCGCCGCCGTCCTTCGCCGACGCAACAGTTTCCGTGGCGAATCTGAAACGCGATTTCCCGATAGACGAGTTCGTCTATCTCGGCATCGGCGGCGGACTCGGGACCTTTATCTGGGTCGACAATCTTCGCGTCTACGGTGTGCCCACCCAGGGAATCGGGGTGATTGGGCTCGAATCCAAGCCGCACGGTCGCTATGAGCGGTTGTGCATCAGCTCGCAGATCCCCGCCTACGAAAGGCTTCGCTCGGACTCGGCGTCGTGCCCGGATTGCTTGTGGGGCTGGCCGGGCTACGCGGTTCGGGAGGCGTGGAAGAACCTGGCGCGCGGCAAACTCGGCGCGGCGACACATTCGTTGTGGCAGATATTCGTTGAGCCCACCTTCTCCCCCACCTACACACCCGTTTCCGGCGTCGTCTTCGACTCCATCGAAAAAGAGGCCTCCCGAATCGGCTGGAGCTCGATATGGAAGCACGGGCGCGTGAAGGCCATCCGCAAGACCGACGACGGGCGCTACGCCGTCGCGTATACAGTTCCCGGCGACTCATCAACAAGCCGAAATCGCATCGCGATTGGGAAGTACATCCATCTGGCAGTTGGTTATCCGGGGATCCGCCTCCTCCCGGACCTCCAGGCCTACCGAGTGGAAACGGGCGACATGCACCGCGTCCTCAACGCCTATGAAGAACACGGCCACGTCTACGAAGACCTGGCGACGAAGGGCGGCGTAGTGCTGCTCCGTGGCTGGGGAATCGTGGCCTCGCGGATTATCCAGCACCTTTTCGAACTTCGGCGCGACCGCGGTGCGGACGTCCAGATCCTCCACCTCACACGCAACGTTGTTTCGCAGGGCAACAGATACCGAAAGGCGCAGCGCAAGACGGAAAACAACTGGGAGTTCCAGCCCTTCAATTGGCCGAAGGCCGCTTGGGGCGGAGATTTAAGGTTCTTGCTTGAAAATGCGCCGGCTGAAGAACGCGAACGACTCTTCAAAATGTGGGGTGGAACAACGACCGCCGACCGTACGGACTGGGCGGAAATCGTCGACACCGGTCTGCGCGAGGGTTGGTACCAGATTCGTCAGGGTGGGGTGAAGAATGTGGAAGCTGGCCCGGATGGGCGGCTTTGCACCGTTGTCCACGGAAGCAAGGCGCTTGGCGACGAAACACGGCTGGATGCCAACTACATTGTCGATTGCACGGGCCTGCAGTCGGGCATCGAAAGCCATCCGCTTTTGAGAGATCTCGTCGAGCACCATCAGCTAGGGCGCAACGTGCTCGGCAGGCTGGATGTCGGCAACGATTTTGAGATCAAAGGCATGGCCAATCAACAGGGCCGAATCTATGCAAGCGGCGTCGCCACGCTCGGCGGGCCGTATGCGCCGGTAGACAGTTTTCTGGGGCTTCAATACGCTGCGCAACGCTCCGTTAATGCACTCGTTCTCCAACGCGCGCCCCGCCTGAAGCACCTCAGCCCAACCCGTTCCTTCTCCCAATGGATGCGTTGGGCCAGAAACAAAGCACCGTAATAATCAGCCGACCGAGGCTGGATGATGGCGCTTCAATGATCGACTTCCACAACCCGAAATCCCATAATCCGACGCCCGAAATCCGCAATTAGCTAAGGCTCACCGTCCCAAACCGAAATGACCCCCACGCTTTCTGGCCGCTGGCAATCCCGGCTCTTCCTTCTCTGGACGATGGGGCTTTTCGTCACGTGGTTCTTTGCGAGCTATTTCCAGGCGCTCTCGCCGTTCGAAGAGGTTTTCCACGTCCCGTTCGTACTGCTCGCGTACGTCACGCTGCTCGGTTTCGGATGGGATGTCCTCTACAACTACCTCCAGCTGTTCCGCTGGGATAGCGACTGGCCGCCGGTTTATCAGTTCTTCGCGGGCATTGCGGAAGGTGCGCTTCTGCTCCTCCTCATTCGAGCCGACGCTGTCGGCAGCGTGCCGCTCGACCTGTCGTTTGAGATGTTTTTCTGGCATTACGGCTCGGTGTGGTTCGCCACGTTTTTCGTCTCTCAGAGCTTCATGCGCGTGCTGTTCCCGCAATGGCGTTTTCGGGGAGGACAGTTTGGACGACATCCCGCTACAAGGACCTAAACCCCCAACGGAGGCTGCTGATGCCATTTTTTGCCATTCTTCTCGTTCTTGTTCTCGCCTGGTTCGCGGGCGTTTTTGCCCGACGGCTCGGCTACCCGCCGGTGCACGGGTGACCCGAACGACCGCGCGCCCGAGACGGTCGCGTCGCTTAATCCCTCGCTCCGCCAGCCCCCGTCCGGAGGCGGACCGGCTCGCCCCCTAGTTCGCCGATCCAGGAAGATCCCACGATGCTGCCCCTGAGCCAGAATCAAGTTCTCGCCTTCGTCCTTCTGGACCTGGCTATCATCTTCATCGTGGCCCGCCTCGTGGGCAGGCTATTCGTGCGGATCGGGCAGCCCCGCGTCGTAGGGGAGATCGTGGCTGGAATTCTGCTCGGCCCGACGCTGCTGGGGGCAACGCTGTGGACGGGCTTTGAGGCGCCCACCCTCTTGCACTGTGAGGCGTCACTGTCGGCGGCCCTTCCAGGGTGGAGCGCGGCCGGTCCTCCCGTTCAAAGTCCTACGTACTGCCTGTTCCCGCCGCAGGCGCGCGCGGTGCTGGGCGCCATTGGGCAGATCGCGCTGCTGCTGTTCATGTTTTTAACGGGGCTGGAACTCAACGTGCAGGCGCTCAAGGGCAAGTTCAGGGGCATCGTGCTCGTGGGGCTGGGCGTCGTAGCGGTACCGGTCGCCCTCGCCTTCGCCATCGCTCCGTTCATGAACACGCCAACGTTCCAGGCGGCGGGCACCTCCGACCTCGGGTTCACGCTCTTCGTGGGGGCTATGCTGGCGGTGACAGCGTTCCCAGTGATGGTGCGCATCCTCCAGGAGAAGAACTTGACCACCTCGGCGATGGGGGCGACGGGGATCGCGGCGGCGGCCATCGTAACGGTCCTCATGTTTCAGCTTGCGGCCTCGGCGGGGATCGTGGCCTCGGGGGCGGGCGGGCGGGCCGTGAGCCGGAGCCTCGCGCTCTCGGGGGTCTACCTCGCCGTCATGGTACTCGTCGTCCAGCCGCTCCTAAAGCCGCTGGGGCGGCGGTATGCCGAGCAGGGCATGACCTCAGGCCTGTTCGCGACGGTCTTCATCGTTCTTTTCGCCTCGGGGTACGTGGCGCACCTGCTCGGGCTGAGCGTGATCGTGGGCGGGTTCATGGCCGGCGTCGTCCTGCCACAGCCGCGCGGCCCCCTGTTCGTCGACATGAGCAAGCGGTTGGCTGAACTCACGGGCACGATCCTGCTGCCCGTCTTCCTCGCCTTCTCCGGGCTGGGCACCGATTTTACCCAGCTTACGCTTGCCTCCCTTGTCGGTATTGGTGTGTTCCTCGTGGCTGGCGTCGTAGGGAAGTGGGGGGCGGGTGCGGTGTTCGCGCGGGCGGGCGGACTGACGTGGGCCGAGGGCAACGTGTTGGGCATCCTGATGAACTGCCGGGGGCTGTTGCCGCTCGTGGTCGCGATCGTGGGGCTCCAGTCGGGCGTGATCACCCCGGTGATGCAGCTCGGGGGCGTCCTGATGGCACTCGCCACCACGGCCATGACGGGGCCGCTCTTCGACGCCTACATCGGGCGGACGATGCCGGCTGTGGCGGGCGGTTCCACCCAGCCGGCGCTGGTGCACGACGCCGATCACGAGACGGCATGAAGTGCGCTGCGTGAGGTACGAGCGTGCTCCCGAAGCCGTATTCTTCGAGGTAGGCTTCCAGGAGGACGTCACGTTCGTAACCCGAAGACCCCTGCTCGCCCTCTCCATCCTGGTCGCGGCGTTTGGCGGAAAGTTTCTGGCCGGAATTTTAAGTGGCGTACTCAAGATCGCCTCCTGGCGCGAAGGCGCTATCCTCGGCGTCGGGATGAATGGCCGCGGTGGCACGGACCGAATCCTCGCCGGAATCGCCGAAAATAGCCTGCACGTCATTAGCCAGGATCTCTTCACGGCTCTCATACTCACGACGTTTTTGACGACGCTACCCGTGCCAGTCCTATTGCAAAAAGGCGGGCGATGGCTGACGCCAATGCCATCCGCTGAAGCCAGCCAGTTGGCGATCCGTCTACACTCCAGTCATTCGCAGCTCCGCAGCCTGCTAGTAGTACAACTCGAGAAAATACGCCCCAGTCTCCCCTACAGTGAAGCTGGTCACCATGAGCTCATACCAGCCCTCGACTGGAAGGACGTCTTCGATCACAGTCAGCGACGTATCACCCTCGTGGTCGTCCACATTAATCTGTTCGCCGGTCGGCGTGATGACGATCAGGAACGTGTCAAACTCTTGGGACGAAAGCTCTGCGGTGACAAAATCTCCTGCGCTGCCATAAAAGCGGTAGGCATCCACGTACTCGCCGGATTGCAACGTATTGTCGGCACTTTCAAGACGCCCGGTCACCGCAAACGGGATCGTAGCGGTTTGCACACCACCCTGGGCACTGCGTTGCGGAGGCGGGGTATTGTCTTCCGTCTGATTCTCAGCAACCACGTTGGGCTGAACTAATTGCTGGCTCTGCAGGTTCGCTGGCATGTCGTTTCCCCCGCGTGGCCAGAACGCCACAGCGAGTATGAGAAGCAAAACCGCGCCCCCGCCAATCAACAAACCTTTGGGGAAGCCCTTTCTTGTACTCGCGTGCGGGCCAGAAACAGACGAACCGCGTGTGGAGGAGCCATCCAGGCGGATCGTTACCCGCCGCTCCTCGCCCGATGTCAGGTCGATGGTCGTTTCACGCGTTTCTCCGTCGTCGGCACGGGCCGTAATCTGATGGGGCCCGGGCGCGAGCATGAACGTCCGCTCCTCGCCTTTCTGAAGCCGAGCCACCTCTTCCCCATCGATGAGAATTTTGCAGCCACGTCGCGCTGTGAGAACCAGCCTGGCTGTCGGGGTGCTAGACGATGAGCCCGAGTCCCGGTCAGGCGCGCTGGAAGGACGGGCGAACGCCGGAGGCGGCGACGCATCGAGTACCGTCTCGGCCCCGAAAGGCGGAGTTGGTGTGGGCGCGGGTGGAGGTGGAGACGAGGGAGAGGGCGCTGCAAATGGCTTTGGTGGTGGAAACGGCGTTGATGGTGTCGGCGGTGCATACGGGAGCGTCGCAGCGGAAACCGTCCCGACAACCTGCGTTTCTACCTCGCCGGGCGCGGCGCTTAGCTCGCGCAAAAGTTCGGTATGGAACGCCTCAACGGTTTGCGTGCGATCCTCCGGCTTAGGTGCCAGGGCCTGCGAGAGCACGTCGCTGAGCGCTTGCGAGATCGATGGCTCAATCTCGTTTGCGGGTTTCAGCTCGTCGACTTCGTTCCGCTCCGGCGATTCGAGCGGACGCTGCCCCGTCACCGCGCGGTAGAACGTGGCCGCGGCGGCATAGACATCCGTCCACGTGCCCTGATTCCCCTTGCGGTAGTACTGCTCAAACGGCGCGTACCCCGGCGTGAGCACAGCCGAGAGGCTCTGGCTCTCCTGCCCGAACGCAATCCGCGCCGCTCCAAAGTCGATCAGGATGACGCCGCCTTCGTCTGTCAGGTAAATGTTTTGCGGCTTGATGTCGCGATGGAGAAAGCCCGCCGCGTGGACCAACCGAAGTCCATCCAGCACGGGCAGTATGATGCGGGCGGCCTCCTGGGAAGTGATTTTGCCCCCGGCTGCGGTTACGTACTGCGCCAGGGTTTGGCCTTCCAGAAATGGCATCACCAGATAGCCGGTCCCGTTATCGCGGAAGAAAGCCAGGACGCGAACGATGTTCGGGTGGTTAAACCTTGCGAGGGTTTGCCCTTCTTTCAAAAACGCATTCAGCCCACTCTCGAAAATGCTCGCGTCTTTGTCTCCATGGGGCTGAACCGTCGCGCGATCTGTTCCCCGCCCAGCCACCGATGTGGGCAAGTATTCCTTGATCGCCACGGGCATCTGTAGCGACCGATCCAGCGCCGCGTACGTAATCCCAAAACCTCCCTTTCCGAGAACGCGCCCGAGTTCATAGTTGCCGCTCAGAATTCGGCGGGAGTCCAGGGCCAGCGTACTTCGCTCGCCGCTCTCAGAGAAAATGTCGGTCATGGTGGGGAAGGAGCGTTTGCCTCAGGCTGTGCAACTCACAAGTTCTGCAAATCACATCAAAGAACAAAACGGTTTTCCGAGACGAAACGGCTCACGATCCGGACAAGAACGAATAAATGACCGTGGAGAGCCCTGCAAGCTTTCTGCTCGATCAATTAATCGAGCAAGCGATGCGGCTTGCGGCGCTTTCCACTCGCTTGGCCAGTAAGGAGGTCGCCGAGCCGACAATTGGCGTCATCCCGAAAAGCGAATGTGGAGATGGTTGTGATGCCCCGCAACCTTTTTGGTTAGCCCGGCCTTGACGAGCCGTGCATCGTTGAAAAGCACTTTGGCATCCGGGAAGAGCTTTCGAACCAGCAGGACGAACTCCCGCGTGACGTCGTGCGAGTAATTAGCGCTATCGATGGTCACCGGCATATTCTGGCCATTGACAGTGAGTGGCCGGACATCCACGTCGCGCCCGTCGACGTGCGTTTTGTGCGGTGGGAAGGGCCCACCTCTGCGGCGGCTGATGTCTCCGACGGCGAAGGGCTGCGCCGGGTGAAGGCTGGACCAGGCTTCCCCCAATTGCAGGATAGCGTGGATCGTGGCCGCTCTCCCATATTGGTCCTTTCCACCCTGCTCCCGATTGTACGTCGTGAAACCAAGCCCTGACGCAGACAACACGGTCTCGACACTCTTGCTACTTATTGGGGTCGGCGCCGGGCCAACCACCGGGGATGATGTAAGGAGTGCTTTGTACGTCTCGTCGGTGAGTGTCCCGCTCTGCGCGATCCCGTGGTTTTTCTGGAACGCAAGCACGGCCAGCTCCGTCTTCGGCCCAAAAATACCAGGCCCAGTCTGGACACCGGCGGCTGTTATGTAGCCCAACATGACCAGGCGTTCCTGCATCCCCCGCACCGCGTTGCCCGTGCTGCCGCGGCGAACGCCCTCGTGGATCTGTCGGAAGATTTCCTGGGTCTGCCCATCGTACGCGCCGGTTTCCGCAAGGAAGTTGTCGCGCTGGAAAGCCTTGAGAGCGCCCTCCGTTTTACCGCCGAAAACGCCCGGCCCGGTCGCCTTTTCTTCGGCGCGAAGGTGGCCAAGCGCCACAAGCTCATCTTGCAGGGATTCTACTTCCGGCCCCTCCATGCCTCGCCGAAGCGCGACCGGCGATACGACGACGGCGCCACCGAGCATTTTGCGAACGCGGTCGGCAGCATCCGCAACGGTAACCTCGCCGTCGCCGTCGATATCAAGCCCTTTGTTTTGCGTGTAGGCGATTGAAGGCTTCTTAAACAGCACAAAGCCTCCACCCTTTCCCACTGCTTTGGGCAGCAGGACCGCCATGTACGTGTCCTCGATCGAGGCGAGCTTTCCCTTGAAGGGCTTGAAGTGTTTTGCGACGAAGTTGAGTTGATCCTCAGCCGTCATCGCTGCAAGCTCCGCCGTGCTCGTGCCCAGGCCCGTTGCCGTTGCAGGCATAAACTGGATGAGCCCAACCGCTCCGCTACCCGCCGCATTCCTGACGGACGGGCTGAAGGTGCCGCCGGTCTCGAAGGCCATCACCGCCATGAGGAAGTTGGGGTTCACTTTGAGGTCTTCCCCTATCCCGCGAACCTTGTCAAGGAATACCGACGAGCAGTGCTCGAATCCGGGCACGTTGACCCAGTTGATCTCCGTGTTTGTGTCTGGCATTCTGCGTACCTCAAGAGAGATGACCCAAAGGAAGCCTTTCGCCCAAGATGAGGATTTCGTCCGTAAGAACAAAATCGTTCTCCCTCCGAGGACTCTTGAGTCTGAACTCTGGCAGCAATACGATGCTGGTCAGTCGGCCCGGTCAAGCGGAACAACCTCTCTGATACTCAATCTCTCACCAACTCGTCCAACTCATCCAGTGCATCGCGTAAATCACGGGTGGCCACCGTTGAGGGAAGCATGGTCTTGCCGCTTCCACCTAGCCCAACACTTTCCCACAGGTCGTAGCGGGGGCGGTCGAGAACATCGCGCCGGAGCGTGATGCCATGCCGTTCAAGGATAGGCGTCAGTTCCTCGCGGCGTTCAGAGAGGATCTCGAGTGTTGAGCGGTATGCGTGTTCGCAGACTTCCCGTCTCGTCGAAAAAGAGAAGACGTTGCGGAAGAACATCGTGTAATCGTTTCGCCGCGGCTCGAAGAGCACGATGTCGGCGGTATTGTAGCGATCGCGGTAGGCAGCCAGGCCCGTATCCAGGCGCGAGTGAATGAGCGTCCGAAAGGTCTGCGAGAGCACCGTCGGCATCCCGCGGTCGAGCAAATTGCCGCGCTTCATGAAACCCTGGGCCACGGCACCATCCGTGTCCACGGGTACGAGCGGGTTGACGCAGAGGACCAGTTCCGCACCTTTCTCCAGCGCCACCGATGCGTTCAACGTTTTCAGAAGGATGCCATCCACGTAATAACGCCCGTTAATCTCAACGGGCGGATACAATCCGGGTAGGGCCGTCGAAGCCTGCACGGCAAGGGAAATCGGGACGTCCCTCCAGCCGGATTCGCCGAAACGAACCGTCTCGCCCGCGTCCAGATCGGCGGCGATGACGTAGAGGCGCGTATTCAGCTTGCTAAAGTCATCCGTGCGACCAGCCTTGGAGAAAATGTTTTCGAGGTAGACGCGCAACGGGTTGTTGTCGAACATCCCGACCGGGACCGCGCGGCCCAGTCTGCTCGCCATGGATGCCAGGAATCCTGCGCCGATTTCGCCTTCCCTCACGGAGTGGACAACGGATTCAAGGATGAGCTTCGGGATCGAAATGCCGCGCTTGATGAACTCCTTGAAAGCGGGCGTCATGAAAAGCTCGGGCCGGAACGGGTGCTCGCCGGGCTCTTCTGCGATGACCGAGCGAACGAGCTGGGCCGTAGTAATTCCGTTCGCGAGGCATGAACCAACAAACGCCCCGGCGGATACGCCCACGATGACCGGAACTTCCGTGAAGACGATGCCGCTCATCGCGTCATCCAGGGCGCGCAAGGCACCTATTTCATAGACGGCGCCTTCCGGGCCGCCGCCGGCAAGTGCCAGTGCTACGGTGCCCGATCGCTCGTGGTCAATGACTTGCATGGGGAACGGGATTGGTTTCGACACCGAACGTCGAAGCTACGGCTATTGACCAACGACTTTTCATCAACCAGCCGAGCAACGATTGTACCCGCGTTGCCTATTGCGGGGCATTGGCGGCGAACCGTATCGTACGATTCTTCCTGATCTGACTCCTACCGAATCCATGGGCATCTTCGACAAGATCCGCGGCGAGTTCATCGACATCATCGAATGGACCGATGACTCCGACGACACACTCGTCCACCGCTTCGAGCGGTACAACAATGAAATCAAGTATGGCGCAAAACTCGTCGTCCGCGAAGGGCAGGAGGCCGTTTTTGTAGATGAAGGCCAGTTGGCAGATGTCTTCCCGCCCGGCACCTACACGCTGGAGACCGCCAACATCCCCATCCTTTCGACCCTTCAGGGATGGAAGCACGGTTTCGAAAGCCCGTTCAAGGCCGAGGTCTACTACGTCTCAACCCGCCAATTCACCGACCAGAAATGGGGGACGAAGAACCCGATCATGCTCCGCGACCCGGAGTTCGGGCCAATCCGGCTGAGAGCCTTCGGCACGTATGCATTCAAGGCAGGTGATCCGGCGACGTTGATCCGCGAAATCACCGGAACAGACGGGCACTTTCAGGTGGATGATCTTGCCGATCAGCTCCGCAACCTGATCGTCTCCCGATTCACGGACGTGCTGGCGGAAAGCAAACTGGCTGCGCTGGACCTCGCCGCCAACTACAGCGAGCTCGGCGAATTCGTCCGCGCGAAAATCGAGGACGAGTTCAACGGCTACGGCATTGCCATCACGTCCTTGCTCGTCGAGAACATTTCCCTTCCACCCGCCGTCGAGGAAGTGCTCGACAAGCGGACGAGCATGGGCATCGTCGGCGACCTCGGGGCGTACACGCAATTCCAGGCGGCGCAGGCAATGGAGAAGGCAGCAGAAACTCCGGGAAGCGGCGCGGGCCAGGGCATGGGGATGGGGATGGGCTTCGCGATGGCGAACCAGATGAGCCAGACGATGGGGCAACCCGCGGCCGGTTCTCCGCCACCGGCCCCCGCTGCCGCGCAATACCACGTCGCCATCGACGGCGAATCGCGCGGCCCCTACGACATGAGCACGCTTCGCAGCCAGGCCCAGAGCGGCTCGCTTACACGAGAAAGCGTGGTCTGGACGCAAGGCATGGCTGAGTGGCTTCCGGCCAGCCAGGTCGAGGCGCTGGGCAGCCTTTTTGCCGCCGCGCCGCCGCCGCCGCCGCCCACCGGCGCTCGTCTACCTCCTTCCGAAGAACCATCCGCCTGATGGAGGATGGGTTTCCGAGGCTCGGAGTTTCCCGCAGCTGCCGCCTTTCCGATATCTCCTTGCCCTATAGATGGAAGCACAGGAACTTCGCCAGTTCGCCTGCACGAACTGCGGCGCCGACCTCCAGTTTGGCCCCGGGACGGAGGCGCTCGTGTGCCCCTACTGCGGCACGAAAAACGTCGTTGCGGTTGGAGAGCTCGCTGTCGGCGAGATGGACTTCGACGCCGCCCTTCAGGCCTTGCAAGGCCAGGTCGACACCGTTGAAACGATCACCGCAAGGTGTTCGAATTGCGGAGCGGAAACGAACCTTGCGCCCGACGTGATGAGCGACACGTGCGCGTTCTGCGGATCGCCGGTCGTCCTCGAAGGCGCTTCGATGCGGTCGATCAAGCCACAGAGTCTGTTGCCGTTCAAAGTGAGGGACGACGAGGCCGTCAAAGCATTTAGGGTTTGGTTGAGCGGCCGCTGGTTCGCACCGAGCAAACTAAAGCGCCACTCGGGCGGCTCGCGCGGATTGACCGGCATGTACATCCCTCACTGGACGTACGACGCCCACACGGTTTCGGCATATTCCGGCCAACGCGGTACCTACTACTACACGTCGGAAACGTACACCGCGATGGTGAACGGGAGATCGCAGATGCAAACAAGGCAGGTTCGGCAAACGAGCTGGGCACCAGCATCGGGGCGCGTTTACGTCGACTTCGACGACGTGCTCGTCGAAGGCAGCCAGTCCCTTCCTGAAATCCATCGACCAAACGTGCCCGAAGACGCCCTTCAGCGGCTCGTTCCGTACGCGGACGAGTACCTCGCGGGCTTTCGTGCGGAGCACTACACGATCGGGTTAGAGGATGGCTTCAAGAACGCGACCGCGATCATGGCGCCGCGCATCGATCAGGCCATTCGTAGCGACATCGGCGGCGACGAGCAACGAATCCTGGGCAGGGATACGCGCTACTCCGACGTCACCTTCAAACACATCCTCTTGCCGATCTGGATCAGCTCGTACCAGTTCGGACCCAAGACTTACCAGTTCACTGTAGATGCCGAAACGGGCCAGGTTCAGGGCGAGCGGCCCTACAGCGCCATCAAGATTGCGATGGCAATCCTCGCTGTGATTTTGTTGATCGTTATGATCGTGTTCCTCTCGAATGGCGGGGGATGAGGGCGATTACGTGAAGGGCGTGACTACGTTTAGGCAGCCCTCCCACTTTGATGATCGCCATCTCTGCAAGTTGAGATTCACGTTCTCACGTATTCACGCAATCACGCATGATTCGCCCAATCACCGCCGCCGAAACCCGCCCACTACGCGCGCAGATTTTACGCCCTGGCCAAGCGCCCGAAAACCTTGTCTACCCCGGCGATGACGATCCCGATGTTCTGCACGCCGGCGCATTTCACGAAGGAAGATTGGTCGGCATCGCAACGATCTATCCGGAAGATCCGCCATCTGAATACGAGGACCAACTACCTCACAACGGCTCCTTCCGCCTCCGCGGGATGGCTACCACTCCGGAAGTTCGCGGGTTGGGCTACGGACGACAGTTGTTGGAACTGTGCTTTGAACACATACGGAGCCACGGCTTAGATCTTCTGTGGTGCAACGCCCGCATCGTGGCGCTCGACTTCTATCGGCGCATGGGGCTAGAGACCATTGGCCCCGAGTTTGAGATTGAGGGGATTGGGGGGCACTTTGTGATGTGGAAGGTGGTGGTCTGAGGCAGGCAATCCGGCCGTAATCCTGAGAATTTGAAATTTTCCATACATCTTTTACACTCATCTAACTTCACATCGTTTGCGGTCTAGCCTTACGTTTCCTAGTATTGGAGAAACAGTCGGATTCCGTGAACGACAACCGATTCACACTATGAACCTGTGTTGACCAACGTCACACTGAAAATCAGACCCCCTATGGAAACCGTGATCAAGGAGGACGAGCTCGATCTTGTTGAGGAGCTTGAAGATGATGGTGTTGCTATTTCGTATGACATAGCAACTTATCCATCTGACTACACGCTATCTGGTCTATATCAAATGTGGAAGGATGGCGATATAGTCATTCCTGACTTCCAGCGAGAGTTTGTTTGGACGATCAAGCAGTCGTCACTTTTAATTGACTCGTTCCTGAGCGGCCTACCGGTACCCCCTGTATTCTTTTACGTGGACGACGAAAATGTAAATCTTGTTATTGACGGTCAACAGCGAATAATGAGTGTTGTTTTCTTCTTGGATGGATACTTCGGAAAAGAAAGCACTCAAGGGAGAAGGCAGGTGTTTAGACTGGCGAATTTGGGCGAAAGCCGGTTTGACAAGAAGAAATACGATGAACTGAAGGAGTCTGATCGAAGAAAACTAAAGCAATCTGTACTCAGGGCCGTAAACATTAGGCAGCTAAGCCCTGTGGGAGAAAAGACAAGTGCCTATCACATTTTCGAACGACTAAATACCGGGGGTACTCCATTACGACCACAAGAAATTCGAAATGTTGTTTTCAGAGGTGACTTTAATAAATCTCTCAAGAAGGCAAACGAAGATGCTAATTGGAGATTGATAGTTGGGAAAAGTTATATCGATAAACATCAAAAGGATATAGAATTGTTATTACGGGTGTTTTCGCTTATTACGATTCCCTATGAAAAACCAATGAAAGAACACTTAAATAGGGCAATGGCGATCCACCAGCACGGAAGGAAGAAAGAAGCAAAACGATTTCATCGCCTACTTCCACAATTGACTTCAACGATCATTTCTGAATTAGGAGAAAAGCCATTTCATTTGCGCGGCCCATTGAATGTATCTGCGCTGGATTCTGTGATGAGCGTATTGTTTCAGGAGTTCGAGCGTTTAGACCTAGGTACACTTAAATCTCGGTATGAGCAGTTAATGAAGGACACGGAATTCATCGAAACGACTAGCATAAATACAACAGACGGCAAAACCGTCCTTGAACGACTAAAAATTGTCCGACGATACCTGGTAGAGAACTAATGTCCTACTCAGATCATTTTAAGCATGCCGACGACGTCATCGCTCACCTGCAGACAATTGTCCCAGGCGTAGATCCTGTTCTAAGATCAAAATACCTAGGGTTCATTACAGTTGCTGCGGTTACCGTATACGAGCTTTCAATAAAGGAGATATTTATTGATTTCGCCGCAAAGAAGCATACTGTATTTGGTGTTTACACTTTTAGTTATTTCGACCGTATTAATGGCAGAATCAAGATAGCGCACCTGAAAGATGATTACATCAAGAGATTTGGAGAAAAGTATATCTTGCGCTTTAATAGAAAAATAACACTTGGTGTGTCAAAGGGTCTAAGGGAGAGAGGGAGAGACATAAGAAACTCCTATGGCAACCTTATTACGTGGAGACATGACTTTGCCCATGCCGGCGCATTTCCAACATATGCGACTTTAGCTGAAGTAGTAGAGGCATATGAAGATGGCAAGGAGGTCATTCGGTGTCTTGCCGAAACAATGGTGAGATAATTGATTTTGTGGGGTGCTATGTGTTGCCAATTGTGCTCGTAGCTGTGGGCCGCTGAAGTGTATTCTAATAGGGCGACCTCATCCGTACCAAGCCAAATGCCGCTCTTTCTGGAAGCTTCGATAACTATGCGTCCTTCAGAAATTGAGAACCAACACCTCTTGGACGAAATTCAACCACACCAAAGACAACCCCTGGAACCTCAAAACCCCTCCCGGGTCGTCCGAGTACACGATGCATACGGACACCAAGGACGATCTTCCGATTCTTGTTTGCACGGTTGGTAAGACCGTCCTCCACTACGACGCCCGCTGCATCGACGACCTCCATGCGATGCTCAAAGCCCACGGCGACTGGATGGACCTGGGCGGCGCGGACGAGCAGAAACCCGCCAAGGAAGGCACGGTTGAGGCCTGGGGTCGATCACCCGAAAACCCTATTGGCGGTTGGTAAGGATTGAAGAAGGGGTTGCGCGGCCGTTTCGGCGTTTACGTCCCGCCCCTTATGGAAGAGCTTGGCCTCTGTGAGTTGGAGCACAACCCGCGCAACAACCGGATGCGGGCGAAGTAGCGTTTGCCGGACTAACAAGGTTACCCTGTGTGTCGCCGACTTCGGCCTATTAAATCGATGAACGCCCACACGTGAACGACTCGCCCGCCATTCTCACCCGAAGTTTGACCAAATCATACGGGCAGGTTGAGGCACTGTGCGGTCTTGATCTGGAAGTGCAGCGGGGAGAGATCTTTGGGTTTCTCGGTCCCAACGGTGCGGGCAAGACGACCACCATCCGCTGCCTTCTCGACCTCATCCGCCCCGACGGCGGCACGGCGAGTGTGCTGGGCCTTGACCCGCAAACCGATCCCGTAGCCGTCCGCTCACGCGTTGGCTATCTGCCCGGCGAGCTCAATCTGGAAGACAACCTGACCGGCCGGAAAATCCTGCGTTATTTCAGCGCTCTGCGAGGCCACGCCGTCGATTGGGACGGTGCGCACGTCCTGGCCGAACGCCTCAGCCTCGGCCTCGATCAGCCCGTCAAGAACCTCTCGAAGGGCAACAAGCAGAAGATCGGCCTCGTCCAGGCGCTGATGCACAAGCCGGAGCTACTCCTGCTGGACGAACCCACCAGCGGCCTTGACCCCGAGGACATTGCAGGGCTGGTGTTCATCGACCCGACAGACGTGTTCATGACGCGGGAGGAGGAGATCGCCGTGATGGAGTCCTTCGGATCGGGGGAGGCGGACTACGATGCGCTCCAGGCCACGATGCGGGAGTTCTTTCAGCAGGCGCCGCCAAACATCCGGACAGAGAGTGAGGCCATCACTGCGTTTCAGCAAAGCAGCCTTGCCAGCCGAGCCATCCCGTCCCTCCCCGACGTGCCGCTCGCCGTCTTGCTCAGTGTAAAGGTGGGGACACCGCCGCCGGGCATGAGCCTGCCGTTCGACTTCGACACATGGCAAGAGGCAGCGACCGATTTCCGTCTGGCCCGCTACAGCGACTGGGTGCGTGCGTCTCCGGAGGCCACCTTGGTCGTGGCGACGCACGCCGCTCACTACATGCACCGCGACGACCCGGCCTTGGTCATCGAGGCCGTCCGGCGGGTCACGTTTCCCAACGTCGGCCGCCAGCTTGCCCGCGCGCTCAGCGAGAGCCCCGCCACCCTGGCGGAGACGTACCGCCAGTTGACGAGCTACTACCCGGCGACCTCGTTCACCGAGGACCTTCTGAACACGCTGGGCTACCAGATGCTGGCCGAAGAGCGGGTCCAGGACGCCATCGCCATCTTCGAGCTGAACGTCGCGGAGTACCCGGAGGTGGCGAACCCGTACGACAGTCTGGGCGAGGCCTACGAGAGGATGGGGCGTCTCGAGGGCGCCAGACGGCAGTACGAGCGCGCGGTGGCGCTCGGCGCGCAGCATCCGAGCGTGGCTACTTTCCAAGAGAACCTGGACCGCGTGACCGATCAGCTTGACGCGCAGTAAGGGGCGGCTTAACCCGCGGCTGTTATTAGGTGGATGTCAACACCAAGCTTCGATTCTCGGCTTGAAAGAGCCCTTGTATTTCTGACGGCATTGGGCTGGCGGGTAATGACAGACTTCCTCCATCACGGCCACGGCATGGCTGTGTTCTCAGTACAAACCCCACTTTCGCACGCGAGCAAAGCTGTCACGGATTGGGAATCGTGCTCGGCGACGACATTGAGGGCGACTACTCGACGCTGGCGCAGGTGCGTGATCCTGATGGCAACCTGATCACGCTGGCGACGCCGCCATCGCGGCCCTTTCCGGCCGCATGACCGCGTTGGGAAAGCCCCGCAGTGGTGCCTAACAAACGGTTCCAGCCGACGGTCTTGCCTCCGCTTCGCTCCGGCAAGCCCGCGGCTGAACCTGGGCGTTATGCCGCACTCCGCCGCAGCAATCGGTTGAAGGCGCGAGAGGGTCGTAGATTGTCGGAAACGACGACACCATGACCAACGAGATCATCTTCATCATCTCTGATTCGCCGGAGGGTGGGTTCGAGGCCCGCGCTCTCGGCCACTCGATCTACACAGAGGCCGACTCGGTAGACGAACTGCGCGAGATGGTCCGCGACGCCGTCGGCGTACACTTTGACGAAGCGGTTCGCCCAGGGATGATCCGGCTCCACTTCGTCCGGGAGGAGGTACTGGCGGCGTGAGGACACCGCGAGACCTCGACGGAAGCCGTCTCATCAAACGGCTTGGGAAACTCGGCTACGAGCAGACCCGACAAAGCGGAAGTCACGTCCGTCTCACTTGCCAATCGGATGAAGGCGAGCACCACGTGACGGTCCCGCTCCACAGCCCTCTCCGGGTCGGAACGCTGAACGCGATCCTGGGTGACGTAGCCGTCCACCTCGGTATGAGCAAGGATGAATTGATCCGGCACGTCTCGTGACCGCCGTGCGGCAGAACCAGCCGCTGTAGGCCGACAACGGGTGCCAGCGCTCTTGCCTAGTCCGCGCCTCGACGTCTGCGTTGCTCGTCTCACCGTCCGCGGTCGCTGCTTGTTGCGGCTGAGCGGCCCGCTGTTATACCTCCACTGGCAACCTAAATGAACAAGTAATTCCTTCGCCGGATGTGCTTTCGGTTCTCATGGCAATGCCATGGAGATCGAGGATTCTGCGGGCAGCATATATCTCATTGACCAGTCTTTCGGAACGCTTTGTGGGCCTCCGCGTCTGCTCGAAACAGCCAAACGAGTCTTCGATGACCAAGCTACTTGAACGGGCATTCGCAGCCGCTTCCTCTCGTCCAGAGGCGGAGCAAAATGCTATCGCGGCCCGCATCCTCGAGGAAATCGAGGACGAGAAAAAATGGGCGAACAGTTTCGATGCCACTACCGATGAGCAGTGGGATGGGTTGGCGGAGATGGCTCGGCGCGATGTCAAGGTTAAAGGATCTGTATCGCTGGATGAGTTGATTAGAGGTGAACGTGGTTGAGTCGCGAGTAACGCGAGACTTCCGGAAGCGATTCTCCTCGCTGCCTGCTCACGTCCAAGAGCGGGCCCGTGAATCCTACGCGCTCTGGATCGAGTATCCGCGGCATCCGAGCCTCCACTTCAAGCGAATCAGTCGGCGGCAACCAATTTGGTCAGCCCGCGTCGGCGCTCACCATCGCGCCGTGGCACTCTGGGAGAAGGAAGGAAAAACTCTGTGGTGGTTCTGGATCGGGACGCATGCTGAATATGATGCGTTGATCAAGCGTCTTTGATCGCCCATCGGCTGTGAGAGGCGACCGACCCCACCCTCTCCGGCGTAACACGAATGTGAACATCGTCGGCTCGCTGAGAGTGCTTTAGGCTTTGATGGCCTTGCCAAGGAGATCGAGGATATTGCGGACGACAGTCAGGCCGTACTATAGGGCTTCACAGCGAGACCGACCCATAGCAGCGCCTACGTGACCAACACACCCGCCATCCTCACCCGAAGTCTAACCAAATCTTACGGGCAGGTTGAGGCGCTGCGCGGGCTCGATCTGGTTGTTCAGCGGGGCGAGATCTTTGGCTTCCTCGGTCCCAACGGCGCGGGCAAGACAACCACCATCCGCTGTCTGCTCGACCTGATCCGCCCCGACGGCGGCACAGCTAGCGTGCTGGGCCTTGACCCGCAAGCCGACCCGGTAGGCGTCCGCTCGCGCGTTGGCTATTTGCCCGGCGAGCTCCACCTGGAGGACAACCTGACCGGTCGCAAAATCCTGCGCTACCTCAGCGCTCTGCGCAGCCGCGCCGTTGATTGGGACGGTGCGCACGTCCTGGCCGAACGCCTCCGTCTCGACCTCGACATTCCCGTCAAGAACCTCTCAAAGGGCAACAAGCAGAAGATCGGCCTCGTCCAGGCGCTCGTGCACAAACCGGAACTACTTCTGCTCGACGAACCCACCAGCGGCCTCGATCCACTTGTGCAACAGGAGGTCCTGGCATTGCTCCGCGAGGCAAAAGCGGATGGCGCTACTGTTTTCTTTTGCTCGCACATCATGAGTGAAGTGGAAGCCGTGGCCGAGCGCGTCGGCATAATCCGTCGGGGGCAACTTGTCGAAGTAGCGGACACGGCTGCGCTTATCGACCGCGCCGTGCACCACGTGAAAGTGCGTTTCCAGTCCGCCGTTGATGACCACGCGCTTGACGACGTACCCGGCGTTACGGTCCTCTCACATGAGGACCCACAAAATGTCACCGTGAAGGTAGAAGGCGAAATGGACGCCCTCATCAAAGCCCTTGCTGGCTTCCCGGTTACTCGGCTCGAAACGACACGCGCCTCACTCGAAGACGTATTCCTCGCCTACTACCAAAGCGACGAAGTGTCTGCGGAGGATAGTTGAAATGAAGGCGGTCTTTCTCTACACTCTTTTGCGTTTTCGGGGCCGCATCGTGGCCTGGGGCCTCGCGCTTGGGGCGCTTGGGCTGCTTGTCGTCCCGTTTTACAATGTGTATCTGGAGCAGGAAGAGCAGATGCTTCAGCTGATTGAGAATTATCCGCCCGAAGTCATGGCCTTCTTCGGCGGCACGGCCGATATCATGTCGCCCGAAGGCTTCCTCGACGGGCAAATGTCGACCTTGCCCTTGATCCTCGGCATTTTTGCCGTGCTGGCAGGCAGCGCCCTTCTCGCCACGGACGAAGAAAGCGGCCGTCTGGATCTAATTCTGGCCCATCCCGTGAGCCGTCTCTCACTTTTCGGAGGGCGGCTCGCGGCGTTCGTCGCGGCCACCATTGCCATCCTGACCGTGTGCTGGCTGGGCTTTTGCATTCCGCTGAGTGGGTCGTCCTTGGGCGTGAGCTGGGGGCAGATGGCGCTTCCGTTCCTGTCTGTCCTCGCGGTGGTGCTGGCGTTCGGCACGCTGGCGCTGCTACTGAGCATGATGCTGTCCTCGCGCCGGAAGGCTGCCGCCACCTCAGGTGGTTTGATGGCAGCCGGCTTCTTCCTTTCAGGTCTATCTAATCTCAATGCAGATCTGGCGCCCTTTGCCCGGCTCCTGCCCTACGAATATTTTCAGGGCGGCGCCGCCATCCATGGTTTGAATCTGGTCTGGCTCGGAGGTCTACTGGCAGCAAGTTGCGTTTTCTCTGCGCTTGCCGGCTGGCGGTTTCAGCGCCGCGATATCCGGGTAGGCGGCGAGGGAAGTTTGGGGATAGATCACCTTGCCTTCCTGTCCCGGCTGCGCCGTTCGTTGTCAGGCTAGCAAGAAACCATCGTTCTCAACATCGCGACGTTGCGGTCGTCGCCTTGCTTACGCAACGGCGGCTTCGGGCTCAGGAATCCGCCAGACGCCGGTTGAGAACATACTCTTGGCCCACCGGACGAAGTTCTTCAACCCCTTGGTGTGCTCGTAATCATCCATCATCAGCAGGATGAAGAAGATGTAGACCTTCGCCGGTGAGATCCCGCTGTTCAGGCTAACAATGGTAAACATCGTGATCCCAAGATCGGCGAAGTGGTCGTAAGCGAGGACGTCCTTGATAGCCTGCGTCGGGACCTTGAGGGTAAAGTCGCCACCTTGCTTGCCGCGTGTTATGCGGCCCTTCCACGTGTTGTAGACCAGATCCAGATCCTTGACGCTGAAACCGATGCCGCGCGGAAAAAGGAGCGCGAACAGGACGCGCTGGGTCCGCATCTTCTTTTCAAGGCGTTCGATGTCCTCGTCGTTCACTTCGGCTGTTTCATCGAGCTGTTCCTGGGCTTCGATCTTTGCCGTCTGGCCTTCCGGGCTCGCATTGTAGTTGGCCGGATCGATGTGGCTGACTTCACCCGAAGCTGTATCTATCGTCGAATACGGGTACAGCAATTTGGTCTTCGATGTCCAGTCGCTCTGGAGGTCCTCGATCGTCACTTTGAAGGCATTCGCCCACTGCGAGTCGCTCCGCAGAAAAATGGCCTGGCTGGCGAACGGCATGAAATACGTCGCCTTGAGCGTGTCGCAAAGCTCGTTGATGTATTTGACGTAGGTCGACTTCTGCTTCATGGAGACGCGCTTGGCCCCACGCATGAAACTGTTGACAACGCTGGCCGGGGAGTAACTACTGAGCAGAATGAGCGGACGGCCTTCGGGGAGATGCTCATCCAGGAAACGCCGGAGCCGCTTCAGATTTGGCGAGCTGGGCTTGGCGTCGTTGAAGTTGACGACGAACGCATTCGGCATGTCGACCAGTAAGACGCTGTCGTCATTCCACAGCGGGATGCTCAGGATGGAGACTTCGTCTGAAAGTTTGCGCCACGCCAGCGGTGTCAGCGGCTCGGCGTTGAATTCATGCTCCGTCAGAAAGGTCGAGATGTTGTCCTCGGGCAGCCCCGGACAAAAGTAGTGCGGCTCCCGGCCAAGTTGACGAAGCGTTGGTGGATGGAAGTGGTCGGGGTGTTCGTGCGTGATGTAGACGTACTTCACGGATTTCAGCTTCTCGAACTCGTCGACAGTCGGGTAGTTTTGCAGCCACCAACTGCGCCAGTAGGTCGAGCCCAGCAACCACGGATCGGTAAGGAGAAGTGGGCTGCCATCGTCTTCCGAAAGCAGCATTCCAGCGTGCCCGATAGTTCTGATTTGCATTCTTACGGTAAGTTTTGAGGTGAAAAACAATGCGGGTAAAACTACGCTCGCTCACAAGCTGAGGACCCGTGGACGGCCCGTTTTCACGGGATAACCTAGCGTCTGGCTGACCAATGTGGCTTTGCCGAGATTCTCACTCCATGGGTTTGCTTGCGGTGCGGAGCATTCTCAGGGAGCACAATTTCAGGGAATCCTTGTCGCCTCACGCCACGGGCAGCTCAAATGTGAACGTGGTTCCCTCGCCAGGCGTGCTCTCGACGTTGATTGCGCCGCCGTGGAGGTCGAGGATCTTACGCGCGATGGCGAGGCCAAGTCCGGCTCCCTCCCCTTTCGACCGGGCCCGGCTGGCATCCGTGTGGGAGAACCGCTCGAAAACGCCTTCGAGATGATCGGGAGCGATGCCCACGCCGGTGTCGCTCACCTGCACGCTGACAAACTCCCCCGCTCGCTCCGTCCGAACCTCGACGCGACCGCCTTCCGGGGTAAAACGAAGGGCGTTGTCGAGAAGATTGGTCAAGACACGCTCCAGCAGGCCGATGTCGGCGCTGACGAGTGGGAGCCCTTCTTTCGGCAGGATGGCACGCAGGTGTACGCCCCGCTTCTCTGCCTCCGGCTCATACTTCATCACCACATCCTGTAGAAGTTCGGCAATCGGGAACGATTCGAAATGGGGCTGGACTTGCTGCGCGTCGAGTTTGGAAAGCTCGAAAAGCTGCCCGATGAGGCTCGAAAGGCGCTTCGTCTGGGCGAAGGCGACGTCCAGATATTGACGAAGCTTCTCCGGTTCGAGCGCATCTTGTTTGACGATTAAGGTCTCCAGGTAGCCCTGAATCGAGGAGAGCGGACTTCTCAAATCGTGGGAGACGTTGGCCACCAACTCCCGACGCAATCGATCTGTGTTCTGCAGTTCGTCGAGCTGCGCTTCGATCCGGTCGGCCATCGTGTTGAATGTTGACCCGAGCCTTCCAATCTCATCTTTCGAGCCCACGCTGAACCGACGATCGAGCTGCCCATCTTCGAAATCTGCAAACACACGTTGCAGGTTAATCAGCCGACGCGAGATCCACCAAAAGAGGACGAGGCCCACGAATGCGGTCAAGAGAAATGCAAAAGCGGCAATGCGCAAGCCAAGATGCCGCATTAAACCCGCACGAAGCATTTCCATGACGTGATCGTAGTCCTCGCCCTGCAAGATGATGTAGAGATAGCAGCCTTGCGTGCCCATCACGGTGATCGGCGCGACGCTGAAAGTCTTTGCGCCGTCCATAAGGGTAGGATCGTCCCCGAAGATGGGTGGTGGCTCGCCGGACATCAAGCGCATTATCGGCCCTAAGGAAACGCGATCGAGAACGGGTGGCTCGCTCCCGTCCATAAACCAGCCCTTTATCTCGCCGTCTGATTCGAGCAGGTAGATGTCGATGCGGCGGTTGATCTGCGTCAACCCGGCAATGATGCCGTTGATGGCCTCTTCGTCTACGCCCTCGCGAAGATGGGGCTCGAACCTCGGGGCAAGCTCAACCGCGAGGTCGCGGTGGAGCTCCTGATCGGCTGCAATGGTGACTTCCTCAGCAGCTCCCACAGAAAGCAACGCGAGCAAAATGCCGAGCCCGAAGAGCAGCACGAGGAATAGCGCTGCAAGCCGGACGTAAAACCGCTGCCACCAGCGGATGGGCTCAGGCCGTCTGCCCGTCTTCGGCAAGTTCATGCTCTTCGGCAAACCTGTATCCGACGCCCCAGACCGTCCGAATGAAGCGCGGGTTCTCGGGGTCGGGCTCGATTTTGCCCCGGAGGCGGTTGATGTGTGAGTTGACGGTGTGGCTGTATCCGGCATACTGGTATCCCCAAACAAGATCGAGCAGCTCCTGGCGGGAGAACGCGCGGCCCGGATGACGGGCAAAAAGGGCGAGCAAATCAAATTCCTTGGCGGTCAAATCAACTACCTGGTTGTCGAGTTCCACCAGGCGTTTCTCCGGCGAGATGGCCAGGGGGCCGATGTCAATATTCCGGCGAGAATCGCCTTCGCTGTCCGTTCCATCCAGGCGGCGCCGGCGGATGAGCGCGTTGGCGCGCGCAAGTAGTTCGTGTATTGAGAACGGTTTCGATACGTAGTCGTCCGCCCCCATATCGAGGCCGACGACCTTGTCCATCTCCTCGCCCTTCGCAGAAAACATGAGGATAGGCGTTGGAATGCCATCCATTCGAAGTGTCCGGCAGACATCCATTCCATCCATCGTTGGAAGCATGCGATCGAGAATGATGAGCGCATAATCGCCCACACGCGCGCGCTGGAGACCTTCCCGGCCGTCTTCAACGGTATCGACGCGGTAGCCCAGGTCCGAGAGATGGATCTCGACCAGTTTTGCGATGTCCGGATCGTCTTCAACAATAAGGATTGCAACAGCGTGTGGCATGCTAGGTCTCGTCGGTTTGATTCAGTTTACGCTTTCGTGGCCTCAGAATCTCTCACAAAACCGTGGACTGCTCCTTCCGTTTCTATTTTGCAAGTGGGTTTGGCGCAGATCAAAAGGGGTTGCTCGCAAAACAATCAGCCCGCGTGTTACGAGGTGTTATCCAAACAAAAGCAGGTGGAGGAATCTTCTCCCCCACCTGCTTCGCTCGGCGGAATGCTGGCGCGGACACGTGCTACTGTTGTGGCGTAACCGTCACCTGAATGATCGACGCATCGGGCGGGTACGTGAATCCATCGTTGCTACCTCCGTCGCCAATACTGACGACGGTTCCCTCGCCGGCTGGGCCGGAATCCTCACCCGCCTGACGGATAACCTGATCGGGCCCTACGCCCGGTTCCTGGTCGCCTTCAGTCCCGGCGTCAAAGAGCCCAATCTGATTGGTTACATCACCGCTGATGGGAGCGTTGCCGTTAAACAGCTGGATGCCATTGGGTCCAAAAGCGTAGTAGAGGTCATTCGATTGGACGTACATCGTAGCCAATGCCAGCTGGTCTCCCGGAGCTGCGGTGACTTCAAAGGTGTAACTCCCACCCGGGCCGATCGGGCCATCGGCAGCGGCACCATCGGGGCGTGTAAACGCACCGGAGTCGCTTACATCTCCATCCGCGGCTAGCGCTGCGGCAAGTATGGAGGGTGCGCCATCCTCGGCAATTCCCTCAATCCCGGCGGAAGCAGGAACGGTGACTTCGTGGAACATGAATGACGTGTTGTGAACCGCGTACGCACCCGGCGAAAGAGGCACGGTAACGCCGGTCACGCCGCCGACGGTATCCGCCAGACCTTCGTCGATAGGCAGGTCCTCGCCGTCAAGTACGTCGGCAGGGAAGCCGTCCTCAGCGATGTATTCGATGCCTTGGCTGGCTGGCACGCCGACTTCGTAGAGCATGTACGCGTTTGTGTGTGCGGCCCATGCGAAGGGCGAAAGCGGCACAGTTCCTTCGGCACGAGGTGTGTTCAGTAAGCCGGGAGTGGAGACGTTTGTGACGTTGACGGTGAATGTCGAGCCCCCATCGTGCGAGATGGTGACCTCGATGACGTCGGCCTTGTCCGGGTAGGAAAAGCCTTCGATATCCACGCCGCCATCCGGAATCAGGCGCACGATACCATTCTCTTCGGTGCCGAAATTAACGGCCATTGGGTCCTGAACCGGCTTCTGCTCGTCGCCGAGACCTGGCTCCTGGTTTACCTCGGTACCCGCATCATAGAGAAAAACCTGGTCCGTGACATCCCCCGTGACTGGGTCGCCATTGGCATCGAAGAGCGGCAGTCCGCCTGGTTGGAAGGCGTAGAAAAGGTCGTTCGACTGAACGAACATGGTCGCAAAGTTCAGGTTCATACCCGACATAGGCGTCGTGTTCGCCGGAGCGGTGAAGCTGAACGTTGCTGTTTCTCCAGCAAAAATTGCGGGACCCATATCAGGACCGCCAGGCGATGCTACCGCACCGCTCTTTAAAACTGGATAACCCACTCCCACGTTGGAAATTGTGACGCTGAAGGTGCGGGAAAGGCTGGGTGTAATGTTGGGATCGTTAGAGTCGCAACCAGAATTGGTCAGCCCGACAAGCAGGAGACCCAGTGCGCTCATTAACGAGACAATGCGAGAAGTCATGGAGTAAAACGGATTTTGAGTAGAAAAGCGGAAGCCCGAAATCGGGACCAAGGGTTTGCGAACGCGAGGCTCAGGCCCTCTGGTATTAATTGAGTTCTCTCACCACCTGCGTCAGGCGATAGTTCTCCCGAAACGCTCACGTCTCCTCCGTTGGATAATCCCGAAAAGGCCATTGCTAAGCGGCGTACATTGGTTAAGGTTCTCTGCACCGTTTCTTCGCTCATGAAAATCCCTTCCCTGCTCCTCCGTCAGCTCTATACCAACGGCAGCCTCACGCCTTCCAACGGCGGCGTCAGCTTCAGCCTCAAAAACAGGCTTGTGGACGCCAAACTGACGGGGCTCCATAAGGTGACGGTCGACGGCGCCGAGGTGTCGTCCGACCAATTGACCATGACGCTGGAAGACGGTGCCAGGGTTATCGGCACCGATATCACGTCCTCCAACCCGGTTGACTTCCCGCTAAAGAAGGTTGTGAAGATCTACGCGCCGGGCATCAGCGTGGGGAGCGGCGTCCACAAGATTGCGCTGGAGTTTGAGATTGAAGGCATGGGCACGATCGGATTCAAGGTGAAGGATTCGGTCGTGGAGAACGAACCCGAGCGCGTTCGAATCCCCCGCCACGACGACGATTATGGCCAGGCGGCCATCGGAGCGCGGCAGCAGTTTGCCGAAGAGTTCTCTGGCGAAAAACTCGAACACGTCTGGCAGTACTCCATCGACCCACAGAAGCTGCAGGGCAATGTGGAGGCCTTCATCGGCGTAGCACAAGTGCCGATTGGCCTTGCGGGGCCGCTCACGGTCAACGGCGAGCACGCCCAAGGCGATTTCATCATCCCCATGGCTACCACCGAGGGAACGCTCGTTGCCAGCTACAACCGCGGGATGAAGGTCATCAACATGTCGGGAGGTGTTACCTGCACCGTGGTAGCCGACGCCATGCAGCGTGCGCCGGTCTTCATCTTCCAGACCGCCCGCGAAGCGCGCGATTTTAAGGTTTGGCTGGACGAAAACATTGAGGCCATCCGCGAGGCCGGCGAGGCGACAACCAGCATCGGCAAGCTTCAGTACATCGACACGTACCTCTCCAACCGGTTCGCCTTCTGCCGCTTCAACTTCACGACCGGCGACGCCGCTGGCCAAAACATGGTGGGCCGGGCAACGTTTGCCGCCTGTTCGTGGATTCTCGAGAACAACGACACGATCCGCCGCTTCTACCTCGAGAGCAACTTCGCTACGGACAAGAAGGCCAGCATGGTGAACATCATGCGCACACGCGGCAAGCGCGTCACAGCAGAGTGCACCATCAGCGCGGACGTTCTCCGCACGCACATGCGCGTGGAGCCAAAGAATCTCTTTTACCACTACGGCGTCGCGCAGATCGGTTCGACCCTCGCGGGCGTGAACAACAATGGCCTGCATTCTCCAAACGGCATCACGGCCATGTTTATCGCCACCGGGCAGGATGTGGCGAATGTCTCTGAATCGAGCGCCGCGCTCCTCTACTGCGATCTCACGCCCTCAGGCGACCTCTACATGTCCATCACGATCCCGAGCCTCATCGTTGCCACCTATGGCGGCGGGACTGGCCTCTCGACGCAGAACGAGTGCCTGCGAATGCTCGGCTGCGCGGGGCGCGGCGGCGTCAAAAAATTCGCTGAAATCGTCGCGGGTGTTGTGCTGGCAGGCGAGATCAGTCTTGCAAGCGCCATCTCATCCAACGACTGGGTTTCGAGCCACGAAAAGTTCGGGCGGAATCGGTGAGACGTGATTAGCAATGCGCAATGCGTAATGCGTTTTTGGGGGCCTCGCTCCGAACGCATCTCCAGACAAAAACGGCGGCATGAACAATCGACCTGAGCGAGCTGATCCGCCTGCGCTGTCACCAACAGCGAATGGTCGTCACGACCCCGAGAGCGAACGGGCGGTGATGGACAGCATCGTCCGGCGTTGGCGAGACCGCCGAAAAGCTCCGATGCCAAAAGAGTTGTCTGCCGCCGAGAAAGCAGGGTTCGAGGAGATGGTGATCACGAAGCCACCCGGGCTGATTCGGCGCTTCATGACGGTTCAGCGGCACTCCGCCGGTCTGGTTTACGGCTCGGCTGTCGCCGTGGTGCGGGATCGCGAGCAGTTCGCGTGGGTCAAGGGATTTCCGCTGTTTCTTATCAAAATCGCCGCCTTCTTCGTGAAGCCGCTCGTCCGGCGAGACCTGAGAAAGCTGCCGTTGGAGGTGCAACTTCGCCGCCGTCTTGAACTCCTCGGCCCGACCTATATCAAACTCGGGCAGGTGTTGGCCCTGCGCGAAGACATCCTCCCGCTCTTCATCACCGAGGAACTCAAGAATCTGCTCGACAAACTGCCGGTGATGCCGTTCTCGCACTACCTCGAACGCGTCGCGCAGGGTCTCGGGCGGCCCATCGACGAGATGTTCGACTGGGTTGACCCAACGCCGCTCGGAAGCGCGTCCATCGGCCAGATACATCGCGCGCGAACCGTCGGCGGCGAGGATGTGATTCTGAAGGTCGTCAAGCCAAACATTTACATCGTCCTGAAGCGCGACGCCCGGCTGCTTGGCTTCCTCGGCTCGTTCCTTCAGGTGTTCTTCTCCCGCTTCCAGCCCAAGCGCATCCTCAACGAGTTCACCGAATACACCCTCCGCGAAGTAGATCTCCGGCTTGAAGCCGACAACGCCGAGCAGTTCGCGCTCAATTTCAGCGACGTGGCCGACATCCGTTTCCCGAAGATCTACCGGGAGTATTCGAGCCGCCTCGTCCTGACGATGGAGCTCTTCGATGGTATCCGGCCCGACACGGCGGCGTCGCGCGCACTGCCACAGGTAGCGCGCGAGAGACTGGTAGATCTCGGCGCGCAAGCCATCATTCGGATGCTTTACTCGGACGGCTTCTTCCACGCCGACCTTCATCCCGGCAACCTGTTCGTGCTCGATGCCGAGCCCGACGAGTTCGATGTCGTCAGCCCGAAACTCGGTTTTATTGACCTCGGGATGGTCGGCTATTTCGATGGTGAGTTGCGGCGGACGCTGATGTACTACTACTACTCGCTCGTCACGGGAGACTCGGAGAATGCCGCGCGGTACCTCACAAGCGTCGCCGAGCTCGGCCCGAAGGCCGATCAGTTGGGATTCAAGAAAGCCGTAGCCGACCTCGTCCGGAGGTTCAACGCGGCCTCCAAGCACGGCGATTTCTCGTTGGCCCAACTCATCATGGAATCCGTTAGTCTGGGCGCGCATTATCGGATGTACTTCCCGGTCGAACTCGTGCTGATGACCAAGGCACTCATCACCTTCGAGGGCGTCGGCCAGATCCTGGTTCCGGGCTTCGACGTGGCAAAAGTCTCGCAGAAACACATCAACAAGCTTTTTCTGACGCAGTTCAACCCGCTGGCGCTCCTGAAAGAGAGTGTCAAAGGCGCTCCGGAACTCGTGGATCTAATCGTCAAGAGTCCGTCACTGGCGGCGGAAGGACTGCGCTTCCTGGAAACCCAAATTCGCAAGCCCACGGTCAATCCTATGGAAGGATTGAAGAGCAGCCTGCTTGCAGGATCGGCGCTCGTCTCCGGTACGATAGCTGCGAGCACCGGCGCGCCGTGGTTTCTCTGGGTGCCGCTGTTTGGATTGGCGGCAATTTTTGCGCTGAAGAGATAACATGCGCCTCTGGTCACTTCATCCGATGCTGCTCGATTCGAAGGGGCTTGTTGCTTTGTGGCGCGAGGGATTGCTTGCTCAAAAGGTCCTGAAGGGCGAGACGACGGGCTATCGAAATCATCCTCAGTTGTTGCGATTCAAAGAACACCCGAAACCACTCGGAGCGATCGGCACCTATCTCGCGGCCGTTTCCATTGAGGCAAAACTAAGGAACTACAACTTCGATGCTTCTAAAATTGTCAGAGCAAGAACGAGGAGATTGATCGCTGTCTCTGACGATCAGCTAGCCTACGAGTGGAGACATCTCAGGCTCAAACTCATAAAGCGCGCACCCGATTGGTTGGCTACGATTGAGATCGGCGGATACGTACCAATGAATGGGCTTTTCCACCTCGTAGGTGGCCCGATTGCGGATTGGGAGCGCATAACGATGCATCAGGAAACAACCTGAGAGCCACAAGATTTCACCCCCATGTCCGATACCACGAACCTTGCCTCCGGCACGCTCCCTTACCCTCTCACCGCGAGCATGACCACCCGCGATTTTTTGATTGATGGCCGCGACCAGGATTTTTCCGCACTCGAGAATTCGATGCTCGAAGTCGTGAAGACGATCTACGATCCGGAAATCCCGGTACCCATTTGGGACCTCGGACTCATCTACGGATGGGATGTCGAGGACGGCGAGGATGGCGCAGACGTAACCGTTCGGATGACGCTGACCGCGCCGAACTGCCCTGCTGCGGAAACCCTCCCGGCTGAGGTCGAGCAGGGCATCAATGCGCTGGAGGGCGTCCATCACGTCACCCTCGACCTCGTCTTTACGCCGACTTACACGATGGAGATGATGAGCGAAGAAGCCAAGCTGACGCTTGGATTTTTGTAGAGCATGGCGTTCCACGTAGGGACGCATTGCAAAGCGCCCCTACCGAAATATTCCACGTACGGGCGCATTGCGATGCTCCCCTACCGAAATGTTCCACGTACGGGCGCATCGCAATGCGCCCCTACCGAAATGATTCTTCCACTTCCTCCCTCCGAGATCCCACTCCTCAACCACGAGGAACGACCCTGCTATCTCGACTCGGCAGCGACGACTCTGAAGCCTCGCGCCGTAATCGAACGGATATCGCGGTTCTACGAAGAAGAGAATGCGCCGGTGCATCGCGGGGTGTACGAGCTCAGCCAGCGCGCGACGGACCTCTATGAGCAGGCGCGAAAGACGGTGGCTGCATTCGTTGGGGCGGACGCGGAGCGCCTCATCTTTACGAAAGGCACGACGGAAGGACTGAACCTGATCGCTCGCGCCTGGGCCGAGGACCAACTCAAGCCCGGCGATGAAATCGTCATCAGCCCACAGGAACACCATTCCAACTTTACGCCCTGGCAGGAGGTTACGAGAAGAACCGGCGCTACGCTGAAGTTTGCACCGCTGAGCCCGAACGGCACGTTTGACATCGCCGGTACGCTCGATCTGATCGGCAACCGAACGAAGTTGGTGGCGATGGCGCACGTCTCCAATGTCCTGGGTGTTGAGAATCCGGTTCGGGAAATCTTCGACGCCGCAAAGGCTGTCGGCGCCGTCACCGTTCTGGACGCCGCGCAGTCCGTTCCCACTCGGCCCGTCGATGTCGCGGATCTTGGCTGCGACGCGGTCGCCTTCAGCGCACACAAAATGCTTGGGCCTACGGGCATCGGGGCGCTGGTCGTGTCTCCGAATCTGCTCGACCAAATGTCGACCTACCAGACCGGCGGCGGGATGATCGAACGAGTGGCGGTCGACGGCACAACCTATCTGGATGGCGCGGCTCGATACGATGCGGGCACACCCAATGCGGCTGGCGCGGTTGGCTTTGCGGCTGCGTGCGATTATTTGAACGACGTCAAATACGACAGCAAACACGGAATGGAAGCTATAGCTGCTTTCGAGCAGGACTGGGGACAGCGCGCCGTTGAGAAGGTCGCTGGAATCGCCGGTATAAGATTGATCGGACCTCCAGAAGGACATGGAGCGGAAGGTGGAATCGTGACCGTTCAAATGGACGGCATCCATCCGCATGATCTCGCCGTTCTCCTCGACGCCCAAGGCGTGATGGTGCGGGCTGGCCATCATTGCACGATGCCACTCCACACGCATCTCTCGAGCGGTGGCGATTTCCCCGAGACTTCGCTCCGAGCCAGCGCTTACGTGTACAACACATTGGCCGACGCGGACAAATTCGCCGACGCGCTCTCGTTTGCTCGCAAAGCCTTGACCCGAACAATGGTCGGATAGCCGCTGAAATTCTCCCGAAGCGAGACGGAGAAGCGGGTTTGGGGGCACGCAAGCGGATCAATCCGGACGGACCGGGCGGGGACATTACGCGGCGTGGACATAAAAATCCAGCCTCTGCTCTGGCACAGCCTGTGAAAAGGATCGAGCGGTTCTCAATGCGGCTCACGCCAAATTGCCGCTTCACTGCTCCCTCCCTTCCGTTCATGGCCTTCCTACCCTCTCCCTCCCGTCGGTGTGTTACGCACGAGCACCTCGCTGAGCGTGCGCTTCGGCGGCCTTCGTCGACCATCTGGCTAAATCATGTCAGGGTGAGTACAACGCAGTTCGAGAAGGCGCTCGACTTTTACGTTTCTACACTCGGACTCTCGCTGCGCGCCGTGGAGCTCGACCCCACGGAGCCTAGCCGTCTGCACGCCATTCTGGTCGATGCGGAAGATCGGGACGTGCTCGAACTCGTCGAATCGGACAGGGCCGTTGATGTGCCAACCAACGTGAGCCAACTCGGCTTCAGCCTTCCCCTCCGTTCGTGGCAGTTGTTGCGAGCCCGGCTGGATGCACACGACCACCCCTATCGAAAAAGCGGAGACTCCCTCCTCTTCGAGGACGCAGACGGGATGGTGCTTCGCGTTCAGCCGTTGGGCGAACGCTGAGAGGCAGTATTTCGTAGTCCGTATTCCCCAGTGCGTATGCAGGTGGGGTACAAGATCGCCGGAGGATTTCCAACCTCGTTCTTCGGAATTGGGAGTTCGCCGCTCACCAGCTACCGGAGGCGCCGCCGCCCCCTGAAGATCCTCCGCCGCCGCTGAAACCTCCCCCGCCGCCCGAGGAGGACGATCCTCCCGCCGAGAAACTGATCCAGCCCGCGTCTATTTTTGTGGAGGTGCCCTTCTTCTGCGCTGCGCGGACCTGCTTGCGGATATCCTGCCATTTCGGCGAGGTGCTCATGTAGATGTCCGCGATGATATAGCCCATGACGTAAAGGGCCAGGATAACGACACCTGCTATTAGTCCATATTCTTGAAATAGGAGGCCCCCAAATATAAACGTCATTGGGCCAATGAATACGCTTGTGAACACGAGCGTGAAATAACGCGATGCGGGTCCGTCTACCAGTGAACGAACGCCGAAGAAGATGGGCATCAGCCCGTGCGTGACGAGAAATATGAGCGCCATCCACCATGGAAAATCTTCTTCGCCGCCTCCACTGTCCTCCGGCGGCGTGTAGGATCCATCGATCGTGCCAAGAATCGCATTGACGCCAACCAGCGTTCCGCCCTCGAAGTCGTCGTCGCGGAAAAGTGGGACGATGACGTTGCGAATGATCCGACCGGCCTCGGCGTCGGTCAGAACTCCTTCCAAACCGTAGCCGACCTCGATCCGGAGTTCGCGGTCGTCCTTTGCAATCAGGAGGAGCACGCCGTTGTTCGCCTGAGCTTGGCCGAGGCCCCACGCTCTAAAAACCCGGTTGGCGTAAGGCTCAATGGATTCGCCGCCGAGGGATTTTATGGTGAGTACGGCAAGTTGGTTTGAGGTCTGTTGCTCGTGCGTATCGAGCAGGAACGTTATGGTCGCCTCGGTCTGAGCAGACAGGATCTCCGCGTTGTCCACAACCCGACCCGTGAGAGGCGGCGGCTCCTGGGCCAAGGCGCTCAGGCAGGTCAGGAGCGCAAGGACGGGAAAAATCAATCGCATGATTACCAACTCCCAGAGGCTCCGCCGCCGCCCGAGAAGCCACCCCCGCCACTAAAACTGCTGCTCGAAGAGCTGAACGACGACCCGCCGCTTGATGACGAACCGGACGAAGTCGGCGCTCTTCCGTCGTACCAATATGTCTGTCCGAAGGCCTGAATCTGCACCCGCTTGCCCGCTTTCCTGGCCGCATCTTTCTGCGCCTCGACGTGGGCCTGCATTCTGCGGAATCGCAACCAGGTCGGCCGTCTTGCAACGGTGTTTTCGGCCAGCAGAACCAGAACGGGCCAGATCAGCATTCCAAGCCATAGCCCCGTCCACCACTCGTAATGGCCGAGACCGATCCACCGCTTCACTACCGGGACGATCAGGAAAAGGAAGAAGCCAAGGGCCGGTGCCGCAAGCAAAAGGCGAAACACGAAGCTCCACCCGCGACGTGCAGGAGCATAGCCGCCGGTTTTAACCACCCAGGCACGTCCCACCCAGAACGAAAAGAGAAGGGCCGCGAGTGCGATAAAGAATGCTACAACGGAGTCGCTGCCAAACCGTCGGCGGGAGTAGAGAAGGGGAATCGCCACGTCGAGGGGTTTCTCGCCGGGTGCCGCTTGCAGTTCGTCGATGATGGACGCCACTCCGGCAAGCACGCCCGCCTCGAAATCGCTGTTGCGGAATTGGGGAACGATGACATTTCGGATGATTCTCCCGGCCTCGGCGTCCGTCAACGTGCCTTCCAACCCCAAGCCGACCTCAATGCGAAGTTCGCGGTCTGAGTGGGCGATCAGCAGCAGCACGCCGTTGTTCTGGCCTGCCTGGCCGACACCCCACGTGTTGAAAATGCGCCGTGCGTACGACTCGATATCGCTGCCTTCGAGCGACGGGATCGTGACGACGACCACTTGATTTGTTGTCGAGTCCTGATACGCGACGAGTTCAGCAGTGATGGCCTGCTCCGTGGCTTCGTCGAGCAGATCGGCAAGATCGGTTACCCAAAGACCTTCTGTGGGAACCGCCGGCTGCGCGACAGCGGGATACGCCACAAGTAAGAGTCCAAGGACGAGGAGGAAACGGTGCATCTATTCGGCGCGGATTCGGACTTCATCGGAGAGTTCGTCGTCGTCGTCATCGCGGATGCCGACGCCGCTGCGATGCAAAAGATCGCCGCACATTTTGATGGCGTCGACAAGCCCATCTGCAAACCGTCCGTCTTTGATCCCTGAGCGGATGCGATGGACGACCTCTTCCCATTCTTCCTGCCCTACGACTTTGTTAATCCCGGCGTCGCCGATCACTTCGATCCGATGCTCGAACAGGGAAACGAAGAGCAGAATTCCCGTGCGGTCGCGGGTCAGGAAAACCTCTTCTTCGAGAAATGCGGCCTCTGCCCTCCGATGCACACGTTGGGCGATCCGTCCCGGACCCGCCATCCAGCGATGCAACGACGGAATACTACCAACCAACGACGCGGAAAGGGCGCCGCCTAGCGCCATCACGAGGGCCATTCCCCACGCCGAATACAGCCAACCCAAACCCCAGCCGTCGTAAAGCCACGCAATGAGTAGCCCGATGGCACCCGAAACCAAAGCGCCCATTGCGCCGCCCCGCCAGAAAGCGATCTCGTACCGACCGCTCCGTACGGTGATGTACGGAACTATTTCGCCGGCCGTTTGCGTTTCGGCGTGGTCAACGGCCTCACGGATGCGCTCCTGATCGGCTTCGGTAAGGATAGGCGGGCTCATAAATCTCTTCGCGAGGTCTGGAAATGCCAAGGTACATCCCGCGAGGTATTCCTTGCGCCGAATTGCGAGGCGTAGACCAACGTTCGTCCAAGTCACCAGTGTGCTAATCCGCTACGCGGACTTTCGTGAGCGTTTCCGTAGTCACGCCGTTTGGCGTTGTCAGTTGAAGCAGATACCGACCGGTAGGCAAATGGTCGAGGTCAATGGTTTCAACAAACTCGCCAGTCGGTCGAAAAACGTCGTCGATCCTAACAACGGCGCGACCCAACACATCAAATACAATGAACTCAACCTGGCCTGGTTCGAGAAGTCGATACAAGACAAAAACACGCGTACTAAACGGGTTAGGCCACGTCCGAACTGATGTTTGATCAAAAGTGGGATTTGCGTCGTTTGTCGCTGTGGCCACGGTCCGCAGGTCATAGGTGTACACCGCGCCGCGCCCGGCTGGCGCTCCCATCGGGTCGTCTCGTGGTGCACTAACCACGAACCAATCTGGACCAATGACAGACGAGTAGCCCAAAAAGTCGCCAGACTGGCCATCACTCGCCACCAGTTTAGCCACTTCGTCCCACACGCCGTCATCTCTTCTTAAAAAGGCGTATGCGGCACCTCGAAAGTTGTCGTCGGAGCGTGTGCCCACCAAAGCCACTACGCCTAAGGGAGAGTCCGCGATCGACACGGACCAGCCAAAGGCATCCGCAATAGCTCCGTCACTCGCTACCAACTTCGCCTCCTCGATCCACTGGAAACCGCCCTGACCATTTTCTTCGCGTCGAAATAGGTAGGCTGCCCCTGAACTCATTCCGGCAACTGTGGCACCCGGTGCTCCACCGAGGGCGAATACTCCCGCGTTTGTTCCAGCCACTGAGGCCGCCCATCCCAAATGATCGAACTCCACACCGTCGACCGCTGTGAGAATAGCCTCTTCGGCCCAGGAAGCCTCACCGTTGATATCTGTCTCACGCTGATAGATATAAAGGGCACCAGCCGGATGAGCGTCTGGACTACTCGGACCAACTACACACACGGCGTCACCAACGCTCGTCCGTGCGATCCCAACCGCCCGACCAAACGCATCGCTTGGGAGGCCATCACTTGCCACCAGCTTGTATTCTTCTAACCACGTAACCCCTCCTGCGCCGTCGCTCGTTCTACGAAATGCGTAAACGGCTCCAGCGTCTTCTCCAACATCATCATCAACAGGAGAAGCGACAATAACGAGACTATCCACCATCGCTACAGCACGACCAAACCTGTCTCCATTTTCACCATCGCTGGCAGTAAGTCTGCTTTCTTCCTGCCACGCCATAGTGTCGTGGTCGAAATGGAAAATGTACGCTGCACCCCTCATGCCAAAGGCCGACCAATTATGAGCCCCAACTACAATGAAATCACCTTCTGCGTCTGAAAAGGCTGTCGACGCTAGCCCGAACGAATCATTCGCGTGAGCATCGGACGCCAAAAGTTTTTGTTCTTCGAGCCAACCTGTACCCTCGTAACGAAACACATAGGCTGCTCCCGTTTCGGGTCCAAACGTGGCGTCTCGAAACGCGCCGGCCACAATGAATGCATTCGCTCCTGTGCCTGCCGTACCTAGACTCCATCCAATGGACGCAATCGAGTCCGCATCGGCGCCCGTCATTTTGAAATCCTCCGTCAGTACGCGGGGGCCGTCCAAAGGAGCAAGAGGAGTCTGAGCCGTCGCACTGCCGACGAACAAAAACGTCGCCACAACGCGAATCGTTCGACCTAGGATATCCGCGTATATCATTGTTCATCGTGCTTCGTTCGCACGATAGCTACGTAGGAGACATAAGAAATGCAAGGCTAGCATTCAGAATGCGGTTAACGAACAAGTATTGCTAACATTTTGCACGGCCGATGATGCTTCTCCCCTATCTCGTTCGGGATGGCTAACCCCTCGGCAGCCGCCGAACGAGCATTCCGTAAATCACGAGGCTGAGTGCCGCCAGACCAACCGCAACCAGTGCTAGTCGCAATGCAGGAGCTTCTCCACCCGCCTGGTTCAGCCGCGAGAAGAGAGCGAGTGGCAGGGTTTGGGTATGGCCGGGGATGTTTCCGGCCACGACAATCGTCGCTCCGAACTCGCCCAAGGCGCGGGCGAAATGGAGGACTGCGCCCGCCGCGACACCGCGTGCTGCTAATGGAAGCGTGACCCGGCGGAAGACATCCAACGGCCTCGCCCCGTCGACGCGCGCGGCGGCTTCGAGGTCGGGATCGACGCCGTCAAACGCCACCCGCGCCGTCTGAACAAGCAGCGGAAAGCCGACGATGGCGGATGCCAGAACCGCCGCGCCCCAGGTGAATGCAAGCGACTTCGGGAGCACGATCAGTAGAACGTATCCGGTCACTACCGGCGGAACGACGAGTGGAAGTTGGACGATGTTTTCGACGAGAAACCTCCCTCGAAATCGCTTCTTGGCCAGAGCAAACGCCACCGCAATGCCGATGGGCAGGCTGAGCACGGTTGCCATCCCCGCCACTTGCATCGATAGAACGACGGCCGACCAATCCGCCGGGCTCATGGCTGGGCCTCCTGAACGGATCTGGCACCATCGAAGCCGAAGTCGGCCCAGACTCGTTGCTGCCCGGGTTCGCCTAGAAACGCGAGAAAGGACCCAGCCTCCGAGCCCGATCCGAGAAGTGATGCCCCGACAATCTCAATGTGCGGCTGCAGATCCGCTGGCCAGACCAGCACGACAGGAAGGTTTGGCGCAGCGAGCGCATCCGATGCGTAGACAATCGCCACATCGACAACTTCCTGATCGAGCGCGGCAACGGCAGCCCGAACATCCAGCGTGGGAACAAGGCTGGATTGCACATCCTCCCATATTCCTACCGCAATCAGGCCCTCTCGCGCGTATTTACCGGCCGGGACGTGGCTCGGATCGGCCACGGCAATGCGATCGTACCGGACAAGATCAGTGGGCTGTGAAAGCGGCGTAGAGCCCACCTTTCCGAGGACAACGAGATGATTTTGCGCGAGCGCCAAAGGCTCGCCGACCAACCGGCCATTTTCCCGCACAACCTCCATCCACTCCGGACTGGCGGAGAGAAACAGATCGGCGGGTGCTCCTGACGCAATCTGGCGCGCCAGGGTCGAGGAGGCGCCTATGCTCACGATGACGTCGACGGTTGGATTCCGTGCTTCAAAATCCTCCGCCAGAGCTTCTGTGACGTCCGTCAGCGAAGCCGCCGCGAAAACCACAACCTCGACGTGATCGGAAGTTGACGTCGCGCATCCAGAAATTTGAGCGATCAGCATCGCACCCCCGAAAGCCCACAGGAAGAACGGCCAGATCACTGCGCCGCAGGGCCGGAAGCCATCGTTTGTCGAACAGCCGCGAGTTCCTCCACCGCTCGCTGGTGAATGGGATCGCTAGCAGGCGAGAGGGCAATTACGCGTTGAAAGGACTCAACGGCACCTTCGAGGCGGCCAATTCGAGCACGCAGGGAGCCCAGAAGGTAGTTGGCGGCGATGTGATCGGGTGTCGTTTCGAGCACGGTCTGCAATTCCTGAACGGCCCGCATGGGATTGCGCGGGTCGAACTGCGCGGCCTCGGCGAGGCTCGTTCTCACGTCCGGGTTGTCCTCGATTTCAACGCTGAGCTCAAACGCATCGACCGCCCGACCAGCGAGTTCTCCGCGCGCGGATTCGTCGGCCTGCATCGCGGCAGTGAAATAAATATGGCCAATTCGCGCCCAGGACGCGGCCGTGCCGTCGGCTTCCAGCGCATTCACCCTGGCCCGCAGAGAATCGGGCAACGCCGACGAACCCATGGGTGGCGTGGCCTCAACGCCGTCGGTCGAGGCCTGATCGGGCGACTGATTTCGACTGCTCCAATCGGTTAGAGCATAGAGGGCAAGTACGGCGAGGATACCCGCGCCAACCATCCAGAGAGCCCGCTTCCCGACATCAGAGGGCGGCCGCTCAACTTTGTCTCCAATCGATGTTGCATCGGATACGACGGGTGCTGGTAGAGACCTGGTCACCGATGCTTTAGCCGCTAGTGTGGGGGAGGTGCCGTCCAGGAACGTTCCGCACTGGTTGCAAAAACGCGATTGCGCAGGATTCATCCGCGCGCAGATTCCGCATCGAACGGGTTCGGTGGACGGCTCAGCGAAAGAGTTCGTGGCCGGATCCGCCACAACCAGTTCCTCCACAAAGAGGTCTGCGTCCTCGCCGTCTACTTCTTCGTCACGGAAATCGCTCAGCATTGTACCGCAGAGATCACACTGGTCTGCCCCGATCGCGAGCCGTGCACCACAGGAAGGACATGCGGAAACGTTTTTCATCGGAGGGGGCGAGCGTGACGCAAACGGACAGACCAACCTATCTCATCCATGAGCGGACGATTCACGCCCCGGCCTCTATTCGCGCCTCATTCACCGCGCGGCGAAATTCGGTTGCAGGTTTGAACACGGGGACGAAGCGACGCGGAACCACCATCGTCTCGTTCGTCTGAGGATTTCGCGCGTTCCGCGGCGCGCGTTCCCGCGCCCGAAATGTCCCGAATCCGCGAAGTTCGACCTTTTCTCCCGCCTCCACAGCCTCAATGACGGTAATCATGAAGCCATCAATGACGGCGTCGGCTTCCACTTTCGTCAAACCCGTGGCATCGGCTATGCGGCCTACTATCTGTGCTTTAGTCACGGGCAAAGCATGGTTGGATTGAGGGTTCGTCAGTAGCGCCAATCTCCTCGCGTGATGCATGAGATGCGCAGGCTTAACTCGAAAGTAAGCAGTACACCGGTGCCATGCGCTAGTAATGTTTGGAGGCCGTGCTGAGGACCGCACAGATACCGCGCTACTTGGCCGAAGGAGCCATTTTCCGTATCTTTCGTGGCAATCCGAACGGTGTCTACGTTGCTGTTTGACTTTGAGCATGGCCGCCGTCTGAAGGCATCGCGAACCACCCCTAAGGCCCGATCTTACGAATGAAAGTCCTGTACGTCGCCGGCGAAGTCGCTCCTTTCTCGCAGACCACCGCGGCTGCCCACCTTTTGCGCCTGGTCCCCGACGCGATTCAGGAATCGGAAGTTGATGATTACGAGGTCCGGATAATGATGCCTCGCTATGGTGTCGTGTCCGAACGCCGAAACCGGCTGCACGAAGTGATTCGGCTTTCGGGCACGGAGATCCAGGTTGGCGACGAACGGGACACGCTGCGAGTTAAAGTCGCTTCCATCCCTGGCATTCGCCTCCAGGTTTATTTCATGGACTCGCTGCTGTACTTCAAAAGGAAGGGCCTGTACAAGGATCGTAGGGACGGAACCGTGTTCGAAGACAACCCGGCCCGCGCGCTATTTTTCGCGCAAGCAGCGATGTCGACCGCGCATAAGCTGGGGTGGAGCCCCGATGTCATTCACGCGACGGGTTGGATAGCCGGGCTCGTGCCGCCGCTCGTGCGCGCCGCGGAAGATGACGCGCTTTTCTCCGATACCAAGTGCGTGTATACCCCTGACACGACGGACACCCGGATCGTTTTGTCAGCCGCCGAAGCGGCCGCGTTCGACCTCTCCCCCGACCTTGTCGGAAAAACGCTCCAGCAAATCGGCATGGCGACGGCTGATGCCGTTGCCTACGTAGATGACCACGCGGGAGGTCCTGAAGGGACGAGCCTGATAGGCGAGGACGACGAGGTTATCGCACGCGCCAAGGATTTGTACACGTCGCTCACGGCACAGCGCGAACTCGCGGCCTGAACTTTGTTCAGCGTCGTTTCGCCCGAAATTTCGCACGATTCGCGGCAAAACCCCGCCCGCTCTGGCGGGGTTTCTGCGTAAGATCGAACGTCAATTTGGGCAACGTGGTCACTTGGCGCGCCAGCACACGAAACCCTGTAAACCGGTCGTTCAGGAATTGGTCGCCGCGACCCACCACCCACCGTCTATGTCCCTTACAATTTTACGTCGTACTGCGCTTGCCCTGTCGGGCGCGTTCATCTTTCTCGCCGCCTGCCAGGATCCCTCCGGCGTTGGCCTTGACGTAATTGGCGAGGAAGCAGCGGATCCAAACGTGAGCGTTGTTTCTACTGACATGGTTTCGCTGGCCGATCAGGATAACCTCACCGGTGGTTTCGCGTCGGGGCTCTCTCCGGTGCAAAGTCGCGTACTTGTCGGCGCGGCGACGGACCCGCTGCTCGGGGACGTATCGGCATTCGCATACGTCGACTTCGTGCCCCCATCCTCTATTCCCGACGGCTTCCTGGAACGAGTGATCGTCTCGGCGAGCCTCCGTCTCGTGCGCGATTACGTCTATGGAGATTCGACCGCGATGGTACCGATCCAGCTCCATCAAATGGACATGGCCTGGCTACCAATTGGTGCCCCCTCCGACTCAACTTTTGAGGCTGGAGCGATATTGGTGGAGCAAACGGTGCTTGCTCAGGACTCCGTTGTGGCACTGACGCTTCCAAACAGTTGGGTTACGCAATTCAATGAAATCCTGCGGAGCGATTCTGTTGCCTCGGCCATCGATGGGTTTCAGGTCCGCCTTCCCGGCGGATCAATGCCTGGCGCCGTCATGGGATTTAATGCAGCGTTGAGCACGCTTCGTGTTCTCACCGCGGAGGACACGGTGGATTATCCTCTTTTCGAGGTTTTCTCGCATATAGAGCGTGGCGACGCAGCACCACCGCCCGACAACCGCTTGTTCTTGCGTGCTGGAGCAAGCGAGACCGTCGTTCTCACCTTTCCGTTTGAGGAGTTTGAGGACCTCCCGCTGGCCAACGCCACACTTCGCCTCACGGTGGATCCGACCCTGCTTGACCAGCCCGGTTTCGCCCGGTCGCTTCCTCAAACCATCTCGCTCTTCGGCCGAACGGAGGACGATGACCGGCTCTCTATCGTCAACGCCACGCTCGATGAGGAGACGAATTCCTATGCGTTCGTCTCGGCAACGTTGACGGCGATTATTCAGGAAGCGCTCCTGGGCTCCGCGATTGTCGAGCAATTTGAGATTTCCATAGCGCCGTCGCCGGCTTCGCTCGATGCCCTCCCACTGATTCTCGGCCCCGTGCCACAGGAAGGCCAGCCAGACACACGGCCTCGCTTTGCGCTGACCGTCATTCCTCGACCAAGCTGACAGGGCGACTATTCCATCCGTGAGCGGTCTTTCCTGGAACAACCCTTTCCCTATGCGACTCGTCCTCCTCGCCATACTGCTGGCCACGGGCCTGGTGCCTCTGACGGCAGCAGGACAGAGTTCCAGCAATTACGGCTCGCCCTACTCTCGATTTGGCCTGGGTGAGCGTCTTGACCTGACTTCGTCGATGGCCGAGTCGATGGGTGGTGCAGGCACGGCGTTGCGATCGGCCCTTTACAACGACTTGACTAACCCCGCCCAGTGGGCGGATCTGAGTTTTGTGGGCTTTTCTGCGGCGGCGCAGGTGCGGGGAACGGAAACCTCGGACGCGACCAGTGCAACGAGCCGCGCATCGGGCGGCGGGGTCGGTGCTATCCAGGTTGGCGTGCCGTTGTCGAGCCAAAAGGTCGGAATGACGCTGGCCTTTCGGCCGTATTCGCGCGTCGATTACCGGGCAATTCAGGAAGGCGAGTTCGTTCCAGATGAAGGGACCACACCCGTCGCTTTCCGCCATAATTTTGAGGGGACCGGTGGGCTCCATCAGTTCACGGCAGGTCTTGGTGCGCGCGTGAGCCACGGCCTCAGCGTGGGCGCAAGCGCGGAGGTTTTCTTCGGGACTATCGGCTACCTCCAACGCACCGAGTTCCCCGGAAATGACGCCTATCGGGAAACGCGAACGGCTCGCTCGACGCGCCTCTCCGGCGTTTCCGGCACAGTTGGCGCACTCGTCACGAAGGACAACATATTCGGCGAAGGCGACGCCATCCACGTGGGGGCCTCGCTGACGCTTCCGGCGCGCCTCTCCGGCGACTTTGTCGAGACCCTTGGCGTCAGCCTTGACCGAGATACAATCGCCGTCTCCCTGAGTGGAAACGTGACACTTCCGCTGTCCGCTCGTTTCGGCTTCGCCTACACCGGAAGCGAGAGCTGGAATTTCGCCGCCGACGTGCTGTACGAGCCTTGGAGTTCACTCGAGGGCGACTTTGCCTTTGGTGGGTATGACCCAGTCTCAGGCATCAACAGCCTGAAGGATCGGCTTCGCGCGGGCGGCGGGTTTCAGGTCGTCCCTGGCGGAAGGCAACGGACGGCTGGATATTTCGCCAGGACGGCCTATCGCCTGGGTGCATACGCCGAGCAAGGGTTCTACGCACCGTTCGAGTCGAGCGTGAAGACAATTGCGATCACAGCGGGTGTCAGCCTCCCGACGGTAGTCCCCGCTGCACGTTTCGACCTCGGCCTGGAGGTCGGCATGAGGGGCTCCACCGATGGAATGCTCGTCCGCGATACGTTCATCCGCGGGACTGCCACGATCAACTTTGGCGAACTTTGGTTTGTCCGCCGTCGCCTCAATTAGCATTGCAGACCAACTAGACAACACTGCTCTCTCTCCGATGTCTTGTCCTCCCGAATTTCGAATGCCTCGCAAGTCCACAATCGTCTCCCTTGCAGTTCTGGCGATTTGCGCGCTATTCGCGCCGTCCGCCCAGGCGCAGCTTTGTGCTGACACCCAGGTTTTTCTGATGGACAACATCCGGACGAATTACAGCATGGGCTACGAAAACTTCAAGAACGAGGATTGGTGCTCCACGCTTCCGTACCTCCGCTGGGTTATGGAGAACGATCCGCTCTTCACGGGTGCCGAGCCCGACGTGCGCAACTACCGCCGCCTCGCAACGACATACGAAGGCCTCGCGGGGATGACGGACGACCCGACTGTGAAGCGCACGTACCTCGACTCGACTCTGGTAACTACCGACCAGATGTTTCAGGTGATGGACGAGAACAATTTTGCGTACGACGGGCAGGAGCGCGTTCTCGCGCGGGGACGCTTTTATGAGAAGTACGCCGCTCTATACCCCGAGCGCCAAACGGAGATCTACGGTATTTATATGGAAGCCTTCCGCATGGAGCCCGATTCGACTGCGGACTACTACCTCGCCTACCTTGGTCGCGTGACGGCGGAGAAGGCCGCCGCCGAGGAGATTGATCCAGCCGAAGGCCGTGACCTTGTGATCGAACTGGCTTCTTACGCCGACGACCCCACCTACCTGGATGAAGTAGGCGAATCCTTCAGGGTTGAACCCATTGAGCACTTCTACACGCTCTACGAAGCATACCGTGCGGGCGAACGGGATGAGGAGGACACAAAAGTGCTCTTCGTGTTTGCGACACAGATGGACAGCCTCATCGCCTCAACCTACCCGGACATCGACCCGGAAGCATTGGCGGATGAACTGCTGCCGGTTATCATAGAGTTTGATCCGTCAGCCGATCTGCTCGCCGCGATGGGTGGACGCGCTTTCGCGCGAGGCGATACGGAAGAAGGCACGCGCTACATCGAACGCGCCATCGAGATGTCCGAATCGAATTCCCAGAAACGAGACTTGTGGTATGGGCTCGCAAGTCGAATGCTCAGCCGCAATCGAGGTACCGCATACACGCTGGCAGGCAACGCCCTCCAGTATGATTCCAACTACGGCCCCGCACTTTACCTCCGCGCATCGGTCGTCGCCGGAACTGTGAACTCAGGCACGCTCGTGGGGCGCATGGCTTACTGGTGCGTCGCCGATCTTTTTAGCCGCGCCGCCGCCGCCGGTGGCACCTCCGCAACCGCCGCTCGCAACGCCGCCAATCAATACGCCCGATCCGGGCCCACGCGCGAACAGTACTTCTTTGAGGGATATCAACAGGGCCAGTCTGTGACGACCAGCCACGGCTACGGGTCCTGCACGACGACCGTCCGCTAGTCGAGCACGAACACATGCAGGCCACGCTTTTAATCTTGAGCGTGGCCTTTTCTTTTTTTATCAATGCTCGAACGCCTGGCCTTTCGTAGTCTTCGTTCACACGATTCACCATCTTGTTCGCCATGCCTTCCTATCGCGCTTCCTTTTCCGTTCTTGCTTCCAGCCTCGCCGTCGCCTCATGGGTGCTGATGATGGCATGCGCCGCGCCCGCATCCACGACCGGCGCCGACTCTAGCCCCGGCAGCGATGCAGCGCCGGGCGGCGCCGACTACGTGGCCGTCCACGATAGCGGATCCGTGTCGCCGATCTGCCCCGATGTCAACTATTACCTGACGGATCAGGTGGGCGCCAATCGCAGCGTGGGTGCAACGAACTACGAGAATGGCGACCCGTGCGGTGCGCTTCTCTACCTCCGCTGGGTTCGCGACAATGACCCGCTCTATACCGGCGGAGCTCCAGACGACCGAACCTATTGGCGGCTTTCGGACATCTATGAGCAGCTCGCGGCGGCGGCAGGCGATCACGCGACGCTCCGAAAGACCTACCTCGATTCATCAAGGACCATGCTTGTTGAAGCCCAGGCAGCGCTTGGTGCCGCCAGCCTTCCCATAAATCGCGCCCGCTATTTGTTGGATGACGGTCGCTTTTACGAGACGTATGCAGAGGACTTTCCGGATGAACAGGACGGCGTTTACGACCTTTATCTGGAGGCCTTCCGGGTCGACCCCGAGTTCCTCACGGACGCATATCTGAACCGACTGGCGCAGAAGGCGATGGAGCGCGGGCAGGAGCAGAGTGTGGTGGTCGATCTGCTCCAGGAACTCATCGCCCAGGCCGACGAGGCCACGTATCTCCAGCAAGCCTACGAATCGGCTTCCGCGCCTGCGTACTCGTCCATGACCTGGCCAGAGCGTCTGGAGGAACTGATGGCGGAAATTCGTGGGGGAGATCGTGACCCCGAGAAACTTCGCCTGGCTATCGCCATCGCCCAGCAAGAGGAGCGCGATGACTACATCGACGAGCTTTTACCCCTCTACGCCGACCAGAATCCAACGCCCGAACTGCTCTGCGCCCTCGCCGGCCGATCAGCGCGCTCCGGCGATATTGATACGGCACAAAGACAGATGGCTGACGGCATCGGTATGGCCACGTCGAACGTGCAGAAACGCGATTGCGCGTATCGCACGGCGGCAGGCGCACAAGCGGGTGGAAATAGTGGCGCAGCCTATCGTTTTGCCGGGCAGGCTTTGCAATACGACTCCGGCCACGGGCGCAGTCTTTACCTTCAGGCCGCCATCGTTGCCGGAACGGTGCGGGGCGGCGGTATTCAGGCGCGAGCCGCGTACTGGTGCCTCGCCGATATGTTTAACCGGGCGGCCGCCACGGGCGACCCCGCAATCGCTGGCCGTGCAAGAAGCGCCGCGGCTCGCTACAACCGGGCGGCGCCGTCGCAGCAAGAGTACTTCTTCAATCCCGGTTGGCGGCCCGGACAGCGTGTTTCGTCGAGCACAGGCTACGGCTCGTGTTCGACGACCGTCAGGTAGTTTCGTCAAAGCTGCGGACTACGAGCCGCTTCCGGAAACCGGGAGCGGCTTTTATTTTTCAGCCCGACGATTCCCAGCTCTCCCGCTCGCCGACTCCCCCTCTCGCACCTGCCTGCCCGTGCGATCTTGACTCGCTAAACCAACGTCTGCTCTATGTCGCTTATCGTCAACATCACCGCCCGTCAGATTCTCGATAGCCGAGGAAATCCAACCGTCGAGGTTGATGTCCTTACGGATGAAGGCGTTCTCGGCAGAGCAGCCGTTCCGAGCGGCGCATCGACGGGCGAACACGAAGCCGTTGAGCTTCGCGATGGCGATGACGGCCGATTTCTCGGCAAAGGCGTCCTGAAGGCCGTTGAGAACGTCGGCACCGAGATAGCGCCCGAGTTGGAGGGCGTGAGCGTCTTCGAACAGGCCCACATCGACCAGCTTATGGTGGACCTAGACGGCACGGAGAACAAAGGTCGCCTGGGCGCGAATGCGATGCTCGGCGTTTCGTTAGCCGTGGCGAAAGCAGCTGCAATGTCTGCTGGACTCCCACTCTACACGTACCTCGGCGGGCCGAATGCGCGGCGTCTGCCGGTCCCGATGATGAACATCATCAACGGTGGCCAACACGCCGACAACAGCGTCGACCTGCAGGAGTTTATGGTGATGCCAATTGGCGCGGAGTCGTTCTCGGAAGGCCTCCAAATGGGCGTCGAGACGTTTCATCATCTCAGAAAAGTCCTGCACAGCAAGGGCTATTCGACTGCCGTCGGGGATGAAGGCGGCTTTGCTCCTGACCTCCGGAGCAACGAAGAAGCCGTTGAAGTAATTCTGGAGGCCATCGAGCGCGCGGGCTATACGGCGGGCGAAGACCTCTACATCGCGCTAGACCCTGCCACGAGCGAAATGTACCAGGACGGGAAGTACGTCTTCTACAAGTCTGACCCAAACCGAAAGCTGACGAGCGAAGAGATGGTTGAGTTTTGGGAAGGATGGGCCGAGGAGTATCCGATCATATCCATCGAAGACGCGATGGATGAGAACGACTGGGATGGCTGGGCGCTGCTCACAGAACGCCTCGGCGACCACGTACAACTCGTCGGCGACGACCTCTTCGTAACGAACACGACGCGGCTACGGCGTGGTATTGATACGGACGTGGCTAACGCATTGCTCGTCAAGCCCAATCAGATTGGGACGCTGACGGAGACGCTTGAAGCCGTGGAACTCGCCCATCATTTCGCCTATGCATGCGTGCTTTCACATCGGTCGGGCGAGACCGAGGACACGACCATCGCGGACCTTGCCGTGGCGACCGGCGCGGGACAAATCAAAACCGGCTCGGCTTCCCGAACGGATCGGATCGCCAAATACAATCAGCTTTTACGCATCGAAGAGGAGCTCGGCGACTCGGCCATCTACCCCGGAATGGACGCGTTCCGGTTCTAGTCTGAGACTCCTTTCTTGAGGGGGCGTCGCCGGCGCGACGAGCTCGCGCTCCGCGCTCCGCAACCTCGGGATTATCGCGTGGCCTTCGGAATCAGGCCCGGTGTACTCCGGGAAACTCCTACACAATGTCATCCCGAAACGAAGTGAGGGATCTCCCAACGTCCCAGGTTGCGTCGGGCGTCGGGGCTTGGGAGATCCCTCCTCTCCCGACAAGTCGGGATCGTCGGGATGACAACGTGGGTACTGCGCACGGTTGCGCCTAGCTTGGACTGAGCGAAGTACTCACTATGACAAATCACCTCGCACGCCCCCCGGACCTCGCCGAATGGAGCGGTCAGTTGGTCGCCAGCCGCTCCATTGTCGCGACCCAATCGCCGTCGAAGACCTCGACACGAACTCCACCCAGCGCAGCGCTGAGGTCGCTCGGCGTGCTCATCCCTTCCTTGTTGTCGAGGAACAGACCTTCGAAGTTCACACTATCCGGTGGCAGGAGAAGCACATTCCCCAACTGATCCATGCGTGGCCCTAGCGCATGAACGAAGCTCTTGAAATTAAGAAGCCCCGAAACCGTCACCGAATCGCCGAAGAGCACGTTGTCGCACGCGATGACCTCCACGCCGAGATTCCCCACGCTACGCAATATGGGTGCGATGCGCTTTTCCATCATGGGACGAGCGAGTGCCCCGGTAACAATCGTCAACTTTCTCGAGCTGGGCAGCACCGCCGGAAACTGCTCACGCTGGAAATTGAGTTCGTTGAGGAAGTCGCGGCTCATGCCGACGCCATTCTCCATCAACGGGTAGCCGTCGTAATCATCCTCCTGGGGAAAGTCTAGCCCGGCAAGCAAATACACTTCGTCGGATAAGTAGAGGAAGCCCCGGCCGATTCGCTCTCGAAAGAACGGTTGCCAGCGCTGCACCATGCGAACAAGTTGACGCGCCTCCGAGGATGAAACTGTCCGAAGCGTCGTCAAATCGCGGCGATGTCGGGTAAGCCCAACGGGAACGATGGAGACGGAGAATAGCTGTTCGTGCAATTCGTAGAGATCGAGTACTGTTTTGACAAGCGCTCCCGCATCGTTGAAGTTGGGCACGAGCACGATCTGCGCGTGCATCTCAATGCCGTTGTCGTAGAAGAACCGAAGCTTTTCACGAAGGCGGTCGTCCTGGGTGCGATGGCCCATCATCTTGCGGCGGATGGCGTCGTCGGTGCAATGGACGGAGATGTATAGTGGGCTCAACCGCTGCTCGACGATGCGTTTCAGGTTCCGCTCGCGCAGGTTGGTGACCGTGATGTAGTTGCCATACAGAAACGACATCCGGAAGTCGCCATCGCGGAAGTAGAGGGTGTCGCGGAGGCCGACGGGGTTCTGGTCGACGAAGCAGAAGAGGCAGTCGTCGCCGCAAGTTTTGATGCGGAACTCTTCCAACTCTGCACCGAACGGGTCGTCGATCTCCTTCGTGACGTACTGCACGTCCAGTTCACCGTTTCGGCGGACACGCAGCTCCAAAGCTTCCTCCGCCGTTTTGAAACGAAAATCCAGCTCGTCCTCTACCACCTCGCCGTTCACGGCGACTATCTGGTCGCCGGGCAGCCAGCCGAGTTCTTCGGCGAGCGATCCGGGTTCGATGGAGGCAATGCGGACGGGCACGGGCGGTTTAGTTTGAAATGGGTAGAGCGTAGTGCTCAGGAGCGATACGCGGTGCGGGGGCGTGGCATCTTCCCGACTTTACGCAATACGCGACACGCAACCGAACCATTTCGTTGTGAAGCGCCCACGACCTTTCTATCTTCGCCACGCATCGCGCCCGTAGCTCAGCTGGATAGAGCGTTGGTTTCCGGTACCAGAGGTCGCAGGTTCGAATCCTGCCGGGCGTACAAAGAATAGGGCTACCGCACAATCGTCACCGCTCGCGTTGCCGCAAACGTGTCCCCCACGACTTGCGCGAAGTAAACGCCAGATGGCAGACCTCCTGCGGCTATGCGGAATAGCACCGTGGCTCCGCCCTGCAGGAACCGCTCCTGACGCATGACCACACGCCCTACCCGGTCAACGAGCTGCACGAGGACGACCTGCGGCTGCTCCACCGCGACGAGAAGCTCCGTATCGGAAACGAAGGGATTGAGACCGGCTATCTTCACCGTGAAGCCTTCAGGGATCGTACCGTCCGGATCGGGCGGCACGACAAGCGCTGCACAGGCTGGCGCAAGTGTCCATCCGATGTCCAGCAAGAACGCACACGGGATCGGCCCCGGACTTCGATACACCTCGGCCCGTTGGAGGAAAGGCGTCATCAATCCATCTTCGTCGGAGGTAGGAAAGACCATTTCGTCGACATGTGAGTACGACGAGCCGTCGTTCCATTGTGGTGGGCTGTATAACGGAGCCGATGTTCCGTAGGTCGCTTCCACCGACTGCCCACCGAAGAATACCGCACTCTCAAGTGCATCGGCCAGAACCGTCGAGTTGAGCGGGTATGTGCCAGCATCCAAGAGCGGGCGCCCGATCTCGTCCTCGGCGAAACGGTCGTACACGAAAGGAAGCCCCGGATCGGACGCAACGCCAACCGTTCCAAGTCCATCCTCCACGACGAAGGAGCCAATAAACCCAAGGCCATGGCCGATCTCGTGGAGAACGATCGTCGTCAGGTCGTACTGATCCGGAGGCGGATTTCCGTCCACACCGAAGTACCAATTCGGGAAGGCGCTGTTGAACGTAGCCTCGATATCCGGATTGCCGGGATCCAGATCGGCTCCCGTTAATGCGTCCGCCAGGGGAGCCGCGTACCACGTATTGGGGATGGGCGCGGCGTCGAAGTTGCGTATGAGGAACGGGCCGGCCGATCCTAGGATGTTCGAACTCAGCGGAATCCAGCTTGCGTTGATCCGGATGGGCGTCGGAGAAATGACATGCTCCGCCCAGACATCGACAGCGGCCTGAAATGCCTCCTCGGCTTCGGCGGGAAAATCGTTATACGTCACCTCGAATGTTGACCCGCCACGGACAGACGCCGCGGGTGGAGAACCCGGCGCTGAAATGGCTCGCCTTCCGACACGCTCAACTTGTGCGTGCAGCTCGCAGACCATCGCCGGAGCCGGGCTGAATTCGACCTGCCGTTGCTGTGCCGAGGCGTTTGTGGCTGTGAGAACGGCCAGAAAAACAGCCGCGCAGTTGACGGAAGGAGCATGCATGTCACAAGGGGGGAACGACGGCCCGCGAAACCTACGCGTGGATGCCGCCGGGGACAAGCTCAACCGCCTGCTCCTCGACCTTAGCTGAGTTACTCCTCTCTTCTACCGTGCCCGAACAATACGCTTTGTGGTTACAAACCCATCGCCCTCGATTCGGACGATGTACACGCCCGGCCGGAGCGAAGAACCATCGACTGACAGATTCATTGTGCTCCCCGCACCAACCGCACCTTCGTGCAAGATGGCGACGCGACGTCCGAGCAAATCATAGAGCGTCGCGCGAACGTTCTGCGTCTGGTCGAGCCTCAGCGTGAGCGCCAACTCATTCGTGAAGGGGTTCGGGTAAGCACTACCCACCGTGACGCCTTCCGCGATGACGGCTTGTGGCTCAACGGCAACGACCAATGCGTTGCAGGCCGGACCAAGTGGCCATCCAATATCGCTGAAATGGGCACACGTAGCGGCGCCCGGCGAATGGTTGGCCTCGCCCGCGCTGATAAATGGCGTCATGAGCGAGTTCGAATTGCCCACCGGAAAGCTGGCCTCGTTCCAATGCGAGTACGACGAGCCCGCATTCCACGTGCCCGGCGCGTAGAGGGGGCCGCGCATACCAAGTGTGGTCACAACCAGGCCGCCGTCAAAATGGACACTATTGCTCCGAAGAGCGGTTCCCAGCGCGGCGGATGGGTTTGGATACGCGCCCGTATTGATGAGCGAAGCGCCCGGCCCGTCCTCGGCGAAGCGATCATAAATGGTAGGCACGCCTGGGAATCCTGTGATTCCCCAACAGCCGTTCCCATTCACCCCGTTGCACTCCATGGTACCGGTACCGTTGTCGACTTTCATCGTCCCGAAGAAGCCCAGCCCATGCCCTAATTCGTGAAGCACTACCATCACCAGATCGAACTGGCCAGGCGGAGGATTGCCGTTGGTCCCGAAATACCAATTCGGTTGGTTGCTGCTGAAATTGGCGTTGATATCCGGACTTCCGGGATTGAGATCCGACCCATGCAGCGCGTCGGCAAGCGCGTCGGGATACCATGTGTTGGTCAGCGGGAATCCGGTCTGATTGCGGTGAATCAGGTTGGCACCTGCCGATCCAAGAACGTTGGCTCCTAGTGGCGTCCAGTTCGCCGTCACTCTAATCGTGACCGTCGATTCTATGTGCTGTTCCCAGATATCCACGGCGAACTGGAAGGCGGTCATGGCGGCGGCAGGAAACCCATTGTACGTGACGGTAATCGTTGCCGTACCCGGGAGGCTGGGGTCGTAGGATGTCAGGATCTGCTGCGTATCCTCGGTGACCCGACTCATGTCGGGATGATCGGTTGGGAGTTCGCAGACGATTGTTGGCGCGTCCATTGCGCCGAGTCCATCACTCTGGGCGAGAGCCGCCGACATCGCACCTACGCCGAAGAGGATGGTTGTGACGGCGAAGAGTCGGTTGGATAGACGCATGGGATCGCGGATTATCTCGTGTACGACAAGCACGCATGGCCTGAGTCGGGCGCTCAACATAGGCCAAGCTCGGTCATCGTCCAAACAATGTGGCACGTGTCTGGACGCCGGGTTAGAGCCGTCCAAGCGCCGTCTTCGTCCGCTGTTCAAGCGCCTTGTGGTAGTCAAACTCTTCCTCATACTCCAGTGCGGCGCGATAGGCACGGCGGGCGTCCTCGCGATTTCCCAGTTCCTCATAGACCTCGCCAATGTGGTACTGGCTCCACGGGCCCCATTTCGCCAGGACATCACCAGGGTTGTCGCGAGCGAATGTGTAGTGACGGAGTGCCTCATCCCAAGTCTCCAGCGACTGAAACGCGCGGCCCGACCGGTAGGCAGCTTCTGCACGATGCGCCACGGTGGCTTCCCGGTTGGTAAGTACGGGTTGAAGGACCGTGATGGCTTCTTCGTAGCTACCCCCATCGTACAGATTCTGACCAAGAAGAAGGGTTCTTTCGTTTTCGGAGATCGGCGCGTCTATCAATTGCTCCGCCCGTCGAATGGCAGATTTGTCGGCGTCTACATCTCTGTCTGAACGAATCCGCTCGTAATGACGAAGCGCCTGCTCGCTGTCTCCCAGCATTTCTCGAGAGAGGCCCGCTTTCAGGTAGCTCTGCGCGATGAGCGTCTGTCCGCGATAGCTCCGGACATACTCCTCGAACAATGGTGCGGCCTCCTCGAACCGGTTCTGCCGGAAGAGCGCATCGGCCAGATAGTAGCCGAAGTATGGCATGTCAGCGATCTCCTCGGGTTCTTCGCGCCGCATCCCCTCACGCACCACCGCTTCGGCGTCCACGGCCCGCCGCGCATTCAGGAGGAGAAAGCCATACACATAGGCCGGCATCGGACTCTCTGGATATGCCTCATAGAGTGCCTCCACGTGCCGAATGGCCCCGACCCGTTGTTCGTTCATCAGCGCGTCCATTAGCGCAAGAAGTACGGCAGATTCCTCCCGACTGTAGGCACTGTTCGTCAACGCCAACTCTATTTCTGCCATCCCCTGCTGCACCGTTCCCCCGAAACCAAGAATGCTCATGATCCAGCGGTACGCCTTTGGGACCGTGCCCACAGCGATGTGGCACGCTCCCATTCCTTTGTAGGATTCCCAAAACTCGGGATAATTGCGGACGTTGGCGTCGTAGCGGTTGTACGCTCCACGAAGCGCCAGCGCTGCCTTCGCATAACGCTCCTGCTTGGCGTAGACAACGGCGCGTTGCATGGAAAGCTCGCCCTCGATGTGTGTTTTCCACGCCGAATCGGCTAACTCACCGACGCGATCTTCAAGGGAATCGGCCCGAGAGAAGAAGCGACCGTACCAGGGCTCTCGTTCCGTCATGAGCGCCTGCCAGAGGGCGATGGTCGTGAGGTGGAAGTCGGCGGCGGGGCTTTCGGGCTCAAGCACATCGAGACGACGGAACGTGGCTTCGGCCTCGTCCAATCGAAAAGCTATCATGAGCGCGCGGCCCTCTTCCATGAGCGCCCGGCCCTCGTCGGACGTGAGAAGCATTGCCCCGTACGACGGCTCTGCGATCTGTTCGGCAAACTTCGCGACCCAGGCCGTGTCGTGCTGAACGCTTGTCTGCGCCCCTGCGGTCGACGAGATCAACCCCCACAAAACAAATGGAACGAGCCTGTTACCCCTACTCCAATTCTCAAACATAGTCGTTGATTGCGTGTGTTTTTACCTGATAGAGTGTTGTCTTGCTGGAAAATTTCAGGTCGCTGATAACCGCAGGTGGTCTTCGACTTCGCTAAGATCGGGCACGCCAAGTTGGCCTTCCGACGCCGCAACGACAACGGCAACCGTGGCGTCGCCCGTGACGTTGGTGACCGTCCGGCACATATCCAGAATGCGGTCGACTCCGAGGATGAGCGCAATGCCAGCCGTTGGTACGCCAATGGCCTCCAGAATAATGACCAGCATGATTACGCCCGCGCCCGGCACGGCCGCTGTTCCGATCGACGCCAGCACGGCGGTAAGAATGATGGTGAGCTGCGCCGCGAGGCCGAGGCCAAGGCCGAGCGCCTGCGCGATGAACACCGCCGCAATGGCCTGATAAAGCGCGGTGCCATCCATGTTGATCGTCGCACCGAGCGGCAGGACGAACGACGACACTTCTTCGCTAACGCCGAGCTTCTCCTCGCATCGCTCCATGGTTACGGGCAGCGTAGCGCCGCTGGAGGACGTGGAGAAAGCAACCAGCTGCGCAGGCCCAATCCCCGCAAAGAACGTCCGGATGCCCATCGGGCTGAACAGCTTCAGGATCGTCGGATAGACCACAACGGTTTGTATCAGTAGGCCTAGCAACACAGCCATGCAATAGACACCCAAGCCCCTCAAGAGCCCAACAACCTGCCCGGGATCGTCACCCGTGACCGACGTTATCGTGGCGGCGATCAGAGCAAAGACGCCGACGGGCGCGATCTTCATGATCACATCGACCAGCCGGATGATGACGTCGTTCAGGCTCCCGAAAAAATCCA
>JBGTDU010000117.1:0-45160 GCA_041748175.1 Rubricoccaceae bacterium | reverse complement strand
AAAGTCGGCTGATGGGGCTGGTACTCCTTGAAGGTGACCTTGCCCGAGGATCCAAGAGTTTGCATGGCTAAATTTAACCAAACCAACCCCTTTACATGCACAAAACGCCCACCCAGGCGCGGACTTTTTGGTCAGCCCCCTGCGAGATTGCTCCTCTGCAACATCGCTGGTGGCGGCTGGATGTCTCCAGCATTGCACGATCTCACACCCGCGTCATCCCAAGAAGAGGTGAGAGATCTCCCAAGCTCCCAGGCTTCGTCGCCGTTTGGAACTCGGGAGATCCTTCCTCCCTACGGTCGTCAGGATGACAAAGTGGGTGCGCCGCAACCCGACGAGAGGCCACGACACACTGCGCGCCCGTCACACAAAGCCAAACTGCAGCATCCCCAGCCCGCAATTCGAGGGCGCAGTTTTTATTGGCCATTTGAACCAACCCCAGTCTTCCCTTACTTTCCGTGCGTCTCTCCCCCGGACCGCCATGGCTCTCTTGTCGTTTTTCACGCGGCTGCGAATCCGACGTCGCCTGTTGCTGGTTGGCCTTGTTGGCCTGATCGCATGGCTCGCTTTCTTCGACAGCCACAGCCTTCTCCGTCGAGCCGGTTATTACCGAGAACTTCGGCAGGTTACGTTGGAGAATGAGCGGTTGAAAGCCGAGAACGTAGCCTTGGCCGAGCAAGTCAATGCTGGGCTCTCGGATGAGATGACGGAACGTATTGCGCGCGAGCAATACGGGATGCGCCGTCCCGGAGAAACGGTTTACCGCGTAGAAGAAGGCGACTGACTCGATAACCTGGTACAGCCGTTGTGCGGCGAAGCGAACGGTATCTTTCGGCTTATCCGCCTTCCGTTCGGTGTCCCCCCGCGTTGTCCGATTTGTTGTCCTGCTCGTCCTCTTTTTGGGGAGGGTGGGATCCTCGGCCCAAACGGTTCCAGTAGACTCGACGGTGGCCGTTGATTCGCTTGTTTTCGTTGAGCCGACGGCGAGCAACTCTGACCAGAGCGCTACCGCACCCGCAGCATCCGACGGCCTCGAACAACCAGTAACCTATACGGCCCGCGATTCCCTCCGCATCGTTTTTGCCCCTTCGGATTCGACGGCGGCACGCGACAGTACCGAGGGCCGGGGCACGTCCAGCGACGACCGCGCCTACCTCTACGGAAATGTGACGGCGATCTATGGAGAAGCAACGCTGACAGCCGGCGTGATTGAACTACGATTCAAGAGCCAGGAGCTTCGCGCCACACCCGCCGAGAGCGATTCTGCGCAGACGGAAATCCCGCGCTTTGCGGAGGGAGCGGAGGCCTTCACGGGCCGGGAGTTCGTCTACAACATGCAGTCGCGGCGGGGACGCGTAGTCGGGGCTCGAACGCAGGTCGAAGATGGCTTCCTCCTCGGAGGCATCATAAAGCAGCGCGACGCCCACATCATTTACGCGCAAGACGCCGCCTATACCACCTGCGAGCTGGACCATCCCCACTACTCGCTGGAGGCGAGCCGGATGAAAATCGTCGACGGCAAGTGGGTTTATACAGGGCCGGTTCACTTGTCGATTCTAGGGATCCCCATGCCCGTTTGGCTGCCGTTCGGGTTCTTTCCTGCCGCCGAAGGACGAAGGAGCGGACCGCTGCCCGTGTCATACGGCGAGGATCGAAGTGCCTTCGGTTTTTATCTCGAAAATGTGGGCTGGTACTGGGCGGTCAGCGACCATTTTGACGCACTCGTCCGAGGAAAGCTCGGTACGCTCGGCTCGTACCAGATTGACACGCGGTTCAATTACGTGCGGCGCTACGGCTTCGATGGCGCACTGGATCTGTCGTACGCGCGCCTTCGCAGCGGCGAGAGTCAGGATCCGGACTTCGCCGTCGCAGATAACGCCCGGATTCGTTGGAGCCACGCGCAAACCTTTACACCCAACACGTCCCTCAATGCGTCGGTTGACCTGACGTCCAACTCGCAACGTTTTATCTCCAACGAGTTCGACGACAGGGTCACACAAACGAGCACGTCGTCCATCTCTTTTCGCCAAAACTGGCCGCGAGGCGGTCGATCGCTTGCCCTCGATTCGCGTCTCACCCAGCAGCTCTCAACCGGCGGGGCGAACCTGACGCTTCCATCGTTTTCGTTAAGTCAGCAGCGCCGCTTCCCGCTCCGTCGGCAGACACTTGCCGGGCGCAATGAGGCCTGGTTTGAAAAGATTGGGATCAGCTACGCAGGATCGCTAACGAACACCTTTGATTTTACGCCACTCCCCGACACCGTCCTCTCCGCCAATGGCTTTGGGGATGTCTCGTGGGTGGATGCCCTGTTTAGCCAGACGGATTACGAGGGCGCGACGGGCCGGATATCCAGTCGTTTTGCACCAGAGGCACGGCATTCTGTCCCCGTAAGTGCATCGTTTTCCGTCCAGTCACCTTTCCGGCTGAACTGGTCGCCCTCGATCAACTACACCGAAAACTGGTTCACCCGCTCCGATCGACGGTCACTTGATTCCACTGGGACTATCGTGACCTTGCAGGAAAATGGATTCACGGCGATCCGGCGGGTTAACCTTGGCCTCAGCGCCAACACGGAGTTCTACGGAATTTTCCCCGTTCGCATCGGCCCCTTCGATGGCTTGCGGCATACGGTTCAGCCGCAAGTGAGCTTCTCATACGAACCCGACTACTCGAGCGCTCCCTTTAACTATTTCCGTACCGTAACGGACACATTAGGCCAGGAAATAGAGTACGCGATCATTGGAGGTATTCCGAACCGGAGGACGCAGCGGTTGGGCTTCAGCCTTCAGAATGTCTTCCAGACGCGGGTCGTCAAAACGGATTCGACGGGCGAGGAAACGCGAAACACGGTTCAACTCTTTTCGCTGGGAATGCGCTCGGCGTATGACTTTGCCGCCGACCTGCGCCCACTCTCCGATGTGAGTATAGATCTGACCAGCCAGCACAGCCGCTACCGCGTGCGGGCGGACGCCAACTTTTCACCCTACGCGGTTGATTCGCTGGGTGCCCTGACGGACAACTACTACCTCAGCGAAGCCGGCCGTCTGCTTCGCCTCACGCGGTTCAACGTCTCGACCGGGGCGTCCTTCCGGTCATCTTCTTCGGGGGGCCGTCCGTCCGTATTGCCGCCGGGCGCTTCAGCGCCTTTTGGCTACGATCCATCGCTGCCGGGCGCGGCAACTACCCAAAATGGCGTTGTTGATTTCAACATTCCGTGGTCGATCTCGCTAGACTTTACCTACGGATACACGCCACGGATCGGATCGGTGGAATCGCGGACGAGCGCGATCCTCTCGGTTTCGTCGTTCGATTTCTCTCTGACGCCGCGCTGGAAGATCGCCGGTCGCACGGGTTTCGATTTCGAGCTGGGAGAGCTCTCCACAACCTCCCTTTCCGTCGTGCGCGACCTACACTGCTGGGAGATGCGGTTTAACTGGATTCCATTCGGTACCTACAGCTCGTTCAACTTTTCCATCTACGTAAAGAGTGGTCATTTGCGAGACCTGTTGCGCCTCGATCTTCCGCGCTCCGACGTTCAGAACCGCTTCGACAACCTCTTCTGAACACTCGCTAACCCTTGTTTTGCGGTACGAGATGTAAACCCACGTCTACTTTTCGTGCTCCTGGTGCGTCTCTCGATGCTTCTGAAAACTTGGCGACCTTGCTTCAGTGGGCCTTCAAGGCACCGGAAGCGCGTATTTACACTCCCAATTCACAACGGGAGATGTATAATTGGGATCAGGTATATCCTTTGTTAAAGCCGAAAGCTGATCTTTGCGTCGGCCTCCCAGATTTTGTTGCCCACTCCTCAGAAAGCTCCGAGTAGTCTTGCGCCCGTCTTGCGCACGTTTCTGAATTCGCTTCAGGAGCGCCGTGTCCGTACCGCGACCGACAGGGCGTTGACCAGCCGGATCCGCGCAGCCGTTGAAAGCTCCACATTGAAAATCCGCGGACTGAGCATTTACGTCCACGATGGTTCGGTGGATGTCTATGGAACCGTTGAAAACGCCACCAGGCGCGAGGACGTGCTATCACTTGTGGCCGAGCAGCCCGGTGCCAAGCGGATTACCGATCATCTGGAGCTCTCGGGAGCCTAACCTCAGGCTGTCTTCACCCACCCGTTGTCGATGTGGGTGAAACCGAGGTGTTCGTAGAAACCCGAGGACAGGTTCGAGTCACGAAGGACAAGATCGGTGCCTTTGCACCGCTCCATAACCTCGTCAATAAGCATCCGTCCGACGCCACTGCCCTGCACGTCGGGTTCCACCGCGAGGTCACAGAGATAGGAGGTCTGCACACCGTCCGTCAGCACGCGGGCGACGCCCACCAGCCGTGAGCCCTGCCAGACCGACAGCGCGAGCTGCGAGCGTTCATAGGCCTGTTCCAGCAAGGCAGGGTTATCGGTCTGGCGGAGCAGCGGTGCCCGCCGATACAGCGTCGCGATTCTCGACGGTGTAAGACCTTCGAGGCCGTCGCGGAGGATGTACTCGTTTTGAGAGGCTGATTCCATGAGAGTCAATTTGGCGGAATTCCGGAGCGGGAGGTTACGAAGGCCTCGTTGTGTATTCCGCTTGAACCCACCTGTGGCGGCTCGCTCTCAAATAGAGCTGCTCCGGAATGCTGCGGGAAGGAGCCGTCCACAAGCGGAGCACAACGCCGTCCGCCTCAACCACCCACTCCGCATGGGTGCCGAGGTATTGCCGGTTCAGGAATCGAGCGGGGACGGATCCGTCCGTTCGTTCAGTCAGCGGTTCCAGGCTTTCCGGACGAACCGTGAGCACCTTCCCGTCGGGCGGCGCCGATCCCGAAAGCTGCTCGGCCAGGCTGGCGTTGGTGATCACATTCGATCCTCCGAGAAACCCGGCCACATAGGCCGAGTCGGGTTCTTGATACAGCTTTTCCGGAGTACCAACTTCCACGATGCGGCCCTCGCGCATTACGGCAATTCGGTCGGACAGGGCGAGTGCCTCACTCCGGTCGTGTGTGACGTACAGGCTTGTTGTGCCCAGTTCTTTTTGAAGAGCCTTCAGTTCGGCCCGCGTCGCTTCGCGAAGGGCGAGGTCGAGATTCGAAAGTGGCTCGTCGAAGAGAATGACAGCTGGCTCTACAGCCAACGCCCGCGCCAAAGCCACGCGCTGCTGCTGCCCACCCGAGAGCGCGCCAACGGGTCGATCTGCCAGTCCCACAAGATCGACGCGTTCGAGAGCACGTTCCACGCGAGCGTTGACGTCCGCTCGCTTTTCTCCACGCACCGAAAGGCCGTAGCCGACATTTTTTCCTACCGTCATCGTCGGAAAGAGAGCGTAGCTCTGAAAGACCATGGCTGTCGGGCGAGCCTGCGGCGGCTTCGTCGTTACATCCGACCCGCCGATAGAAATTCGGCCAGAATCCGGTTGCTCGAATCCACCAATCAACCGCAGAAGCGTTGTTTTGCCGCAACCGCTCGGGCCAAGCAACGAAACAAACGAACCGGCCTCAACCTCAAGTGAGACGCCATCTACTGCCAAGATTTTGCCGTAGTGCTTCGCGACGTTTTCGACAACTATGCCAGCGGAGTTACCGGTCATTTAGCCAATGGACGTAGGCGCGATGCCCCTACCGTTGTTGCAGCGCCGCCGTCACCTTGTCGGCAGCTTCCTGGAGGAGAATGGCCGATTCAAGCTCGATATCGCTTTCGCGCAAGATGGCCATGCCTTCTTCGGCGTTGGTCCCTTGCAGGCGTACAATCAGGGGGATGTTGATTTCAACATTCTTTGCAGCGTCCACGATTCCCTGTGCCACACGGTCGCAGCGAACAATGCCGCCGAAAATGTTGACAAGGATAGCCTCGACATTGGGATCCGAGAGAATGATGCGGAACCCAGCCTCCACGGTTTCCGCGTTCGCGGTTCCGCCCACATCCAGGAAGTTGGCAGGCTCGCCTCCCGCGAGCTTGATGAGGTCCATGGTTCCCATCGCCAGGCCGGCACCATTAACCATGCAGCCCACGTTGCCATCGAGCTTGATGTAGTTGAGGTTGTGCTTGTCGGCCTCAACCTCTAGTGGATCCTCCTCGTGCTCGTCGCGCATCGCGGCAAGATCCGCGTGCCGGTACATCGCGTTGTCGTCGAGGTTGATCTTTGCATCGAGCGCCACGACCCGGCCATCCTCCGTGAGAACGAGCGGGTTTATTTCGGCAATCGTGGCATCGGATTCTTCGTAGGCCCTGTACAGCGCCTGGACGAATCTGACGGCTTCCTTGAACGCCGAGCCTTCAAAACCGAGGCGCGAGGCAATCTCCACGGCCTGGAACGGACGAAGGCCGACCGCGGGATCGACGTACACTTTTACAATTTTCTCCGGCGTCGCCTCGGCGACCGTCTCAATCTCCACACCGCCTTCGGTGGATGCCATGATGACGTTCTGGCCACGAGCCCGGTCGAGCGTGACGCCGACATAGTACTCATGTGCGATGTCTTCCGCCGCGGTCACGAGAATCCTGCGAACTTTCTGGCCGTCTGGCCCGGTTTGCGGCGTGACAAGCTGCATCCCTAGAATAGCCTCCGCTTTCTCCTTCACTTCGTGGATGCTGCGGGCCAGCTTCACTCCACCGCCCTTGCCCCGCCCACCGGCATGGATCTGCGCCTTTACGACAAACAGACTAGCACCGTCGGCCGCCATGCGTTCGGCTGCTAAAACGGCCTCGTCCGCGGTTTCTGCAACCTCGCCAAGCTGCACAGCAACGCCGTACCGGCCTAGAATTTCTTTTGCCTGATACTCGTGAACCTTCATGGAGATCGACCTTCGGGAAGCGATAAGCGGCTATTTCTGGAGCCGAAAGCTACTACGGCCGGCATTGCCGGGCACGGATCGTTCGTATTCTCGCTTGTTCTTCGTGGGCGCAATTCGGCTCCTTCACGGCCCATCTCTTGACCAGGTTCGACCGCTACATACTTCGTCGCTTCGTCGCCGCATCGGGGCTGCTGATGGGCCTTTTGGTCGTGTTCTTCGTCGTGCTGGACTACGTTGAATACATCGACGATTTCATGGATCGCGGTGCGACGATTCGGCAAGTGTTCGGGACATACTACCTGAATTACGTCCCGGAGATCATCAGGCTCACGAGCCCGCTCGCGTTGTTTCTGGCGGCCATTTATACGGTTTCGAGGCTGTCGCAGTCGATGCAGCTTACCGCGATGACGATGTCCGGCGTCTCGCTCTATCGGCTGATGGCCCCGTTTGTGCTGGCCGGATTGGCTTTCACTGCCGGGATGCTCTTCTTCAACGGCTTCGTCGTCCCAAAGTCAACCGGGACCGTTATCGACTTCCAGCAACGGTATTTCAATGACGCGACGGAGGAGGCGCAGACAAGCGAGATCTTCCGGCAGACAGGGCCGGGCGCAGTTCTCGCCGTTGGCTTCTTCGATGCCGGCCTCAATCGAGCGTTCCGCGTGAGTCTGTTCGATTTCGAAGCCGATACGTCGGATGGAAGCACGGGGTCGGAATATCTCGAAAGCCGCCTCGACGCGCAGGAGATGACGTGGAACGACACCACACTAAAATGGACGTTCGACTCTCCGATCCGCCGCACATTTCTCCAGGATGGTAGCGAACGAATCGACTCGCTGGCCAACTTCGATTCGACGCTTAGCGTTTTCCCTCGAGACATCGCGCGGACCGAGCGCGACGCTGAACGAATGACAATTTCCGAGGCAGGCGATTACGTCGAGTCTCTTCGCCGTGCTGGCGCGAGCCATATTGGACGACCGTTGGTGGATTTTCACGGCAAGCTGGCGTATCCCCTTGCCAACCTGATCCTCGTACTCGTCGGTGTTCCGTTGGCTGCACGTCGGCGGCGCGGGGGGCAGGCCATTCAGTTTGCGTTGGGCTTGTTCGTGGCGTTTGTCTATCTCGCCATGCAAAAGATCGCCGAACCGTTCGGCTATGCCGAGGCTATCCCGCCAGCAGCGGCCGCCTGGGTTCCGCATGGCATTTTTTTCGTGATTGCGCTCGTACTTCTGGCAAGGGCACCGAAATAATTTCCGCTCGACCTGTTCCAGCCCGCGAACGCAGTTTTATCGAAAGAAAGGTCCACCGGTCCCCGACAGGTTATGCGAGTCGTTCCGCCCACCAAAGGTGCATCCCGTCCTCGGTTCGACCGTGCGGACAATCTGCATCCACGTACGTCCTCCAAGCCATTCCGCGAAGGGCATCAAGAATTGCGCGGTCTCCACCCGCCACTTTTACCATCGCAAGGCCAAGCGGGCTAGGCTCGGCGGATCGAGCCAACCGTGTCGTTGCGTTTGTCTGGCGGGAAGAAAAGTGCTGGGCGTCCACTGGAATGGGGTCGATTTATACGAAATACGCGGGTTCGCGTACCATCGTCAAAGCCCATGCCGCGCATGAATCGTCAAATGCCCAGAGAGTCGCGTTGGCCCAGCGCATTTGTCACGGCAGGTGCCACCAAGGCTCACCAACAGTAAATATCAGTGGGCCATGCGCAAGGGCGGCAGCTCAACTGGACGTTTCGAGAAAACTCGAGCGCGGACTCGCCCATCGCGCCAAGGAGCGACATCAATCGTTCGCTACCACGGCATTGCGTCGCACAATGACGCAGTAATTCCCTACTACATATTGGTTGGCCTCAGAGGACTTTCCTATCGAATAATCTCACCCGTCGGATATTGAAGGGTACACTTCACTTGCGCAAAAATCCATTTAATGCGCACTGCCAAGTTTCTTTGTTTCCGATTTTGCACTATAATTGGTCCCCGCCAACAGGTTGAATGCTAGCAACGCTCACCAAAGCTTGGAGCTACATCTATGAAAAAAGAGCTACTAGAAACCAACACGTCCCTCAATCTCCGCGACATTCTGGTCCATGGTCGTAAACTCAGTTTCGACGCGCGGACCAAGTTTTTCTCCGCCTGGCTTGAGAATCTAAAAAATGAGAACCTCGACGGTTTACACCTGCGCATAGTTACGTCGCCAATGGATCGCGTTGTGAGGGTGCGCGACCACAGTGGTTTTGAACAGGAGATGGTAATGTTCGGGTCGAACAGCTACCTGGGGCTGGGTGTGCACCCCTACGTGAAAAAGCGTGTGGTGAAGGCAATTGACGAGTACGGCGTCGGCGTCGGGGGGCCTCCACTTCTGAACGGCTATACGAAACTACATCGCGAACTTGAGCTTCGTTTGGCCGCGTACGAAGGAACGGAAGACACCGTCTTGTATGGCAGTGGCTACAGCGCCAACGTTGGGCTAATGAGTTGCATTCCAACGAAAACAGATGCGATTATCTACGACGCGGACAGCCACGCGTCGTTCACGGATGGTGTCGACTTGGGTGGCTATGCGACCACGTCATTCCGCCATAATGATGTTGCGGATCTGGAGGCTCATCTTGCCGCTGTCCAGAATATCGAGGGTGATCGTTTTGTGGGCGTTGAGGGCGTTTATTCGATGAATGGCGATGTGGTACCGCTTGACGAGGTCGTCCGACTTTGCAAAAAGTATCGCGCCATTCTGGTTCTCGACGATGCCCACGGCACGGGTATCACAGGGCCGGGCGGATCCGGGACCGCACAGAAATTCGGCGTTCATGGAGACGTCGAAATCACCCTCGGGACTTTCTCGAAGGCGTTTGGCGTTTCCGGGGGATTTGTGTCGTGCTCAAAGGCCGTCGCCGACTATCTCAGGATGTTCTCCCGCGCCTACATTTTCTCGGCCTCACTCTCACCTGTCGTCGTAGCGGCTGTGCTTGCGGGCCTGGATCTTTTGGAGAGCGAGCCCCAGATCCATGCTCAACTAAAAAGAAATATCCAGTACCTGGCCAACGGCCTTCGAAACATTGGATTCCCCGCAACGGAGGACTCAGCGATCTTGCCGTTACCTGTTCCTCTCGCAATGAATATCCGCGCGGCCGCGCATGCCTTCCATCGGCGCGGGATATTTATCAACCATCTCGAATACCCGGCGGTCCCGCCGGCGCGCCAACGTTTCCGAATCAGCGTGATGGCGACCCACACGACGGAGGATCTTGATCGCCTCCTGACTGCCGTGGAGGAGGTTTGGGCGGAGTTCTCGACGGCTTCAGGTGACGGCCTCGCCTCGCAAATTCCGACGCCCCACGTTGCCAAAGCCGAATAGCGATCGGGACCTTTGAACAGTTGAGCCGACTCAACGAGGGATCGGCCCTTTCTTTTCAGGGCACCTCGTTCGCAAGGCTATGCCTCGCCGCCGGGCGGCGTGAATGAGAATTGAGGTTCGCGGTGACCGACATCGCCAATCGGACCGAACTGGGCTTCGTAGCGCGCAATGTTGTCCTCGATGGCTGCGAGAAGCCTTTTTGCGTGCTGAGGAGTCACGATGATGCGACTTTTTACGCGCGCCTTGGGCACGCCCGGCATCACGCGAATGAAATCCAGAATGAACTCCTCAGGTGAATGGGCGATCATAACGAGGTTGGAGTAAATGCCTTCTGCGTGCTCCTCAGTCAGTTCGATGGAGAGTTGCGGTTGATTCGGTTTGATGTCTTTCTTATCCATGGCTAGGCGGGTCGGCGATGTTTGCGGAAAAGAAGGTACGAGTGATGCCGGGAGAGGCTGGCGGAAGATGGAGCGGTCGTGTTAGACTCTGCTCGTCATCCTGCTTTTGCGAGGGCTGCAATCAGGTCGCTGCGGGTCACGATGCGAAAATCGTCATTCGTTCCACCGGTTTTTACAAGCACCGCTCCGGTATTGTTGTCGAGATAGGTCGATAGTCCTGCCACGCTAATGTCGGCCTCGACAATGGGAAATGGCGCAGCCATAACCTCTCGCACCGTCTTCGACCGGCTCTCCGGCTGATCGACGAGGAGGCTCAATATGTCTCGCTCAGAAAGGCTTCCCACCGCGCGACGCTCCGCATCCACGACCGGTACCTGCGAGATCCCATGCTCGGTCATTGATGCGACGACATCGGCGAGCGTTGCGTCCGGCGAAACGGAAATCAGGCTGCGTTCGCGCTGCGCGAGCACATCCCGCACGGTCATCGGCGATTCAGGATCAAGGTAGCCGTGTTGCCGCATCCACTCGTCGTTGTACGTCTTCGAGAGATAGCGAAAGCCGGAATCCGGCATGAGCACAACTACCACATTGTTCGGCGAGAGCGATTCGAGGTTGGTCTCCATCCACTGCAGAGCTCCCGCCATCGTCATACCACTGCTTTGACCTAAAAAAAGGCCTTCCTCGCGCGCCAGCCGACGCGTCATCTGCATCGCGTCCTTGTCCGTTACACGGACGTAGTCGTCCACCAAATCAAAGTTCATGTTGCCGGCCAGGATGTCCTCACCAACGCCCTCCGTGGCGTATGGGTAAATCTCGTTGTGGTCAAACTCGCGGGTGTGGAAATACTTGTAGTAGACCGATCCGAACGGATCGACGCCGATGGACTTGATAGACGGGCTTTGCTCTTTCAAATAGCGCGTAGCTCCGGAGATCGTCCCCCCCGTACCGGCGCCTGCGATGTAGTGTGTTATTCGCCCGTCAGTTTGGTTCCAAAGCTCCGGCCCGGTCGTCCGATAGTGGGCCTCAGCATTCGCGGGATGATCGTATTGATTCGGGTAGAACGAATTGGGGATCTCTTGGCTGAGCCGCTTGGCAACCGAGTAGTAGGAGCGAGGATCTTCGGGCGTGACGGCCGTCGGGCAGACAATTACCTCTGCACCGAGGGCCCTTAGGACATCAATCTTGGCCTGGCTCTGCTTGTCGGTCGTTGTATAAATACACGAGTAGCCGCGGGCGATCGCCGCGAGAGACAACCCTGCGCCTGTGTTTCCACTGGTGCCTTCGATGATGGTCCCGCCCGGCCTGAGCTCTCCTTTCTCCTCTGCGTCTTCGATCATTGCCAGCCCGATACGGTCTTTAACAGAACCTGCCGGATTGAAGTACTCGAGCTTTGCCAGCACGGTACACGGCAAGTCGCCCACCACGCGATTCAACCGCACCAATGGCGTATTTCCAACAGTGCCGAGGATATTGTCGTGCCACATAGTGCGTCCGGGATGTTCCAGTTTCTCTGAGCAGCAGGGCACGTTCACCGCTCTGCATTCGGCGTCCGTATCTCTGCGTACGCAAAGTACAGCGTGTCGCTGAGGGCCTCGGATGGCATCGCTCGTATTCCCGGCAATCTCGCATTCTTGTTGCAAGAACAGCGTCGGAGAGGTTTATTCCACCACGCTCAGCGACCACCGCATGGAAGCACCTCTCGACATCGCGCAGAGCCTCCCGCTGATTACACCGGAGCTTCTCGTGGCAACATGCACGCCCGAAGGCGAGTGCCTCCACTGCAATGAGGCGTGGATTGCCGTGTTTGGAGATGATGGCTTGTGGGGCGCGCTGCCCGAGGATGATAGGCGCTTCGCGGACGAGTACCTGGCCGATGCAGGGCGTGGAATGCTCGTCACCCATCAGGTTTTCCTCGTGGATCGGCCCGGGCGCGACGTGCCCTGCCCGGTATTGCTGCACTTTCTCCCTGTCCGCCTTCCCGAATCTAAACCAGGCCACTTCCCCATCGCAATCACAGGTGAGGTGCTGCAAGAGCCGGTTTCGTGGGCGGCCGACCAAACACGGCGGCGGCGCATGGAGATGCTCGGCCAGATGACGATGGGCATCTCGCACGACTTCAACAATCTGCTCACGACCATCCTTGGCCATGTCGAGCTGCTGCAAAACTCCATCGCCGATGTTGCGGGAGAAAGTGAACTCGGTGGACATCTCCGAACGCTGGAGCAAGCCGCGAGCGACGGAGCTGCGCTGGTCAGCAAGATCCAGCAGTACATCCGCCACGAAAAGCAGGAGCACTTCGAGCACGTCGATTTACACCATCTGGCGGAGGACGTGCTGACGCTGACGCGGCCCTACTGGTACAATGAGCCCCGACGCCGTGGGATCTCGATTTTAGTGGAGCCGCACCTTGCGGCCGTTCCGCCCATCTCCGGCTTTGCGAACGAGCTCCGTGAGGTTGCCGTCAATCTGATTCTCAACGCAATCCAGGCCATGCCGGCTGGTGGAACGTTGCGCGTTCGGACGCGCCCCGACGAGGCAAGAGGTGTGATTCTGGAAATCGAGGACACGGGTGTTGGCATGTCCGATCGGGTTAAATCGCGGATCTTCGAGCCGCTCTATACAACGAAAGGTGAAGGAGGAACGGGGATGGGGCTCACGGTCTCGTACGGAATCGTGCGAGAGCACAACGGCGTCATTGAGGTTGATAGCTATCCGGGACGCGGAACGTGCTTCCGGCTGGTGTTTCCTATAGCGAGGCAGGTGCGCCCACCATCGGAGCCGGATGCTTCCGCCGCTTCGAGAGAGAGCCATTCTGTACAAATCCTGGTCGTCGATGACGAACCGATGGTGCGCGCCGTCACAGGCAAATTGTTGCGCCTCAAAGGCCACGATGTAACGGAGACTGGGAGTGGGCCCGAAGCCCTCGACCGGTTCGATAAAGGCGGCTACGACCTCGTCATAACCGACCTGTCGATGCCCGAGATGAGCGGTCGCGAGCTGGCGCATCATCTGCGCAAGCGGAACAAGCACATCCCCATTCTGCTCTTGACGGGTGACACGGACGCCCATGACGGCAGCGAAACGATTAACGCAGTCGTCAAGAAGCCCTTCAAGCTGGACGACCTGGAGGCGGTTATTCAACGTGTGCTGGCGGAGTCGGCATAGTGCCTCCACCCATTCCGACCGCCCCAGGTGTGGGATCCAGATTAAAGAGAGCAACGAGCGCGTCGAAAAGATCGGGATGCCGGTCGTGGAGTCTCTCGGGGCGCTCAAAGAATTGCTCGACCGCCACGGCAAAAAGCTCGGCCGAGTTGGTCGCGGCATATGCACGGAGAACGGATCGGCCCCTCCTCACCTTCTCGATCTCCTCCCGAACCAGTTTCTGCCACGCTGCGCCCGATGACGCCGCGAGTAATGCGGGGAGGCCATCAGCCCCCGAACCCTGAAAATCGAGCAGGTGCGCCAGCTCGTGAAGGACCACGTTCAATCCGTCGTCGTGCCTCCACCCCTTTTCGACGGCGGGAGCAGAAAAGAGAATCGGCCCCTGCTGGTTGATCATCCCATCGAATCGACCCGCATCATCCACGTCATAGCCGTCATCGAACGGGCCGGGATAAAACAACACGGTATGTCCGCGCGGCAAATCCCAATCGGGACGACCGTGGAGCAGAAGTGCGGCGCCTGCCGCCACGGCGAGTTTCAGGTTGTCAGTCGGTTCTACGCCTGCGACGCCCTCAAACCGCAACTCGGCCAGCGCAATCTGAACGTCTCGCTCAAACCGTGCTCGCGATGGGTGATTTAGCGAGGCGTAAAATGCAACGTGCTTTTTCAACCACCGCTTCGATTCAGCGGGGAGCATGCGCCGCGTGGCTCGCCATCGCCGAATCGGGCGTCGCAATCCAAGCCCAAAAACGAGGCCGCTCACAACGATTCCGAGCCACGGCATTTCCACGAGCCTGTCCGCGAAAACCGCCGTCGCTGCACCGACAAAGCTGCCGAGGCTCAAAGTGATTAGCAGGTCGAAACGCCGGACGAGCAGCATAAAATCGTACAGGATTTTCAGAGTGGTGTAGCACGCAAGTCTGCATCCGTTAAACGAAACGCGCCCGAATCTTTCGTTGCGCACTTCGCGTTCCGCTCTCGCTGCCCTTCTGTCAGACGGGTTGCCTTGGCCCGGTTTTCGCAAACCTCTTGCCAACAACTTTCAGTAGCCAACCTACCGTTTCCCCTTCGTCCATGACACAACAGCCGTTCCTTCTGGTTGAGGATGAGTTCGAGCAAACCATCCCGCTCCTCACGCCCGACGAGGAGCGCAAAATGCACGAGGCGACGCTGCCTGATACGCTGCCGCTCCTTGCTCTGCGCAACACCGTTCTGTACCCAGGTGTAGTCCTTCCCATTACGGTTGGTCGAGATGCCTCGCTGAAACTTGTAAAGGATGCCTACGCGGGCGACCGCCTGATCGGCGTGGCTGCGCAGAAACTTGTAGAGGTAGAGAACCCTTCGCCAGACGACCTTTTCCGAACCGGAACCGCGGCCTCCATTCTCAAACTCATCAAAATGCCGGATGGCTCGGTGAGCATTGTTATTCAGGGCAAGCGGCGCTTTGAGGTTGTCGAATACACACAAACGGATCCCTACCTCCGGGCGAAAATCGACCCGATCGACGAAAACGATGGCGAGGATTCTGCGGAGCTCGAAGGCCGTGTGCGGTCGATCAAGGAACTGGCGATCCAGATCGTGAACATGTCGCCCAACCTACCCAGCGAGGCCGCCTACGCCATTCAGAACATTGAGAGCCCCGGCTTTCTGATCCACTTCATCGCGTCGAACCTGCAGATAGACGTGCAGAAAAAGCAGGAGCTTCTCGAAATGCGCCCGCTGGTTGAGCGCGCAGAGCGCGTGCTGGAACATCTTCAGCAGGAAATCCGCGTCTTGCAGATCTCGGAGGAAATCCGTTCGAAAGTCAAGACGGATGTCGACCAGCAACAGCGCGAGTTTCTGCTTCGCCAGCAGATGAAGGCGATTCAGGAGGAACTCGGCGAAAGCGAGGGCTCGGCTTTGGAAGCCGAGGAGTTACGCGAGAAGATGGACGCGAAGCTGGAGTTTCTTCCCGACGAGGTTGTCGAAACCGCGGAAAAGGAATTGACAAAACTGGCGCGGACGAACCCGGCGTCTCCAGAATACGGCGTGACGCGGAACTACCTCGAGACTATCCTCGACCTTCCGTGGGGATACACGTCGGAGGATTCGATCGACATCAACGAAGCCCGCGAGATCCTCGACGAGGACCACTATGGCCTGGATGACGTCAAGAAGCGCATTCTCGAATATCTCGCCGTTCTGAAATTGAAAGGCGACATGAAAGCGCCCATCCTCTGCTTCTACGGCCCCCCGGGCGTTGGCAAAACCAGCCTCGGAAAATCCATCGCGAGGTCCATCGGTCGCGAGTTCGTTCGGATGTCGCTGGGCGGCGTACGCGACGAGGCCGAGATCCGCGGCCATCGCCGGACCTACATTGGCTCGATGCCAGGCCGGGTGATCAAGGGTCTGGGGAAGGCGGGAACCTCGAATCCTGTCTTCATGCTCGACGAAATAGACAAACTGGGTACAGATTTCCGCGGCGACCCCTCCTCTGCCCTGCTTGAAGTTCTCGATCCCGAGCAGAACGACACGTTCAACGACCATTACCTGGAGTTGGACTACGACTTGTCAAAAGTCCTCTTCATCGCGACGGCCAACTACCTCGATACGATTCCTGCGCCGCTGCGCGACCGCATGGAGATCATCGAGATCAACGGCTATACCATGGAAGAAAAGCTGGCGATCGCCAAGCAGTACCTAGTGCCGCGCCAGGTGGAGCGCAACGGACTCTCCGAAGAACAGTTCGCCATTGCCGACGAAGCGCTGATGCACATCATTGAAGGCTACACGCGCGAAAGCGGCGTGCGCCAACTCGAACGCACCATCGGCGCAGTTGTCCGAGGCGTGGCTGTTAAAGTGGCGAGTGGCGAAGCTGAAAAGGCGGAAGTCAACGAAACTGATGTTGAAGGCTACATCGGATCGCGGAAGTTTTTTAACGAAGTCGCCGACCGCACGGAAGTGCCTGGCGTTGCGACGGGATTGGCCTGGACGCCCGTCGGCGGCGACATCCTGTTCATCGAGGCGTCCGTCAGCCGCGGCTCGGGGCGTATGGTGGTAACCGGCAAGCTCGGCGATGTGATGCGCGAAAGCGCGCAGGCCGCGTTTTCCTGGGTGAAAGCCCACTCTGCCGACCTCGGCATCCCGAACGATGCGTTCCGGTTCTGGGATGTCCACGTTCACGTGCCCGCTGGCGCAGTTCCGAAGGACGGCCCGAGCGCGGGCGTTGCGATGATTACTGCGCTCACGAGCATCTATACGCAGCGATGTGTGAAGAACTCTGTGGCGATGACCGGCGAGCTCACGCTGCGAGGCCTCGTGCTACCGGTCGGTGGAATAAAGGAGAAAGTGCTCGCCGCCAAACGGGCGGGCATCAAGACCGTTGTCCTGCCCGAGAAAAACGCGAAGGACATTAAAGAGATCAAGGACTCCGCGATTGAGGATCTTGAGGTGAAGTACGTGCAGCGCATTGACGAGGCGCTTGACTTGCTCCTTTGCCCAGACGCGGTGACGGATCCGACAGATTTCTTCGCCGTTCCGGACAGCGAGAAACGAGAAGCGAACCATGCTCCCCTCATTTCCAGCGAAGCGATGATTGGCGGCGAGGCGCTGTTGAACTAGGAGGACTACGTGATTGACGTAATTCCTTGAGTGCGCCCTTCCGTTTTTTTCACGGGGTCACAGCCCATGAATTCGCGTCTGACACACCCTGTCACCCGCGGTGTGCAACTTGCACGCAATCACGCAAGACACCGCCCCGATGACAGCTACTGGTTCAATTACTCAACCCACGGCCGCGCTCGCCAATCGGCTGGCTGACACCCTTCCCCACGCGACCGAGTTCATCCGCGATGTACTCGATGCGGCCTCGGCGATACCCTGCGGGTCAATCGCCTGGCCAGACATCAACCGCCTCGCGGCTCGTTGGCTCCGGCCCACAAGTCGAGAGGGCGAGTCGGATTCGTCGCAACTGGGTCACGCTGTGGTGATGGAGCTGGTGGACCGCGGGCTGATCGACGCGGAACTGACTACCGCCGGGGATGGCAGGCCCATGGTTGCACGGGTTTTCCACCGCCGCATCCATGGGCTGCACAAGAGCCGGAGTCTGGCGGCCTAGCGTGATTGGGTGAAGGACGAAACGGGCCGCTTCTGTGGTGGGGGCGGCCCGTTTTTTTGCACTACCTCTCCTCCACTTCGTCAATCACGTTCGCGTCCGATACATTTGGGTCGAGTTCACCTCGGAAGGCCTTCTCTGCATCCACGGCTGTCTGGGCGGTGCGTTTGAGGATGGAGTCAATTGCATTGGCGGTCAAACGAACGGCACCACCGCCAAGCAGCCGAACGCGATCCAGGAAACCTGCGTGTTCGAACTGCTCGAGCCAATCTTCACGAGGCCCGTTGGGTTCAGTCGGCGGCATCCTCGTCCTTCTTCCTTGCAGACGGACGCGAGCCGGAGGGCTTGGCACCGTTTGAAGGCTTTTCCTTCGTCGCGTCATCCTCAGATTCGGTATCAGGTCCGCACTCCCAAGCAAATCCCTTGAAGAAGTCCTCGGACGAGACCTTCTCGACGACGTCGGCGAACTGCTGGCCCGCGTCCTTGAAAGCCTCGCCGAACGTGCTGAACGTCGCCTCCAAAACGAAGGCCGCCTTATCTTGCATATCCAGTTTTCTGAACGCCTCGCGGGTTTTATCGTACCCCGCGCGGTCTCTGGTTTCCGTTTCGCTCATGGTCGTTTGGGTCGGTTTTGAGAAGGTTCGTCGCCTCGCGCGGTTTCGCGTAGCGAGGCGGACCTCGTTTAGACGGGGGCTCCTTGGCGGAGTTTCACGCCGATGACCGCGGCGGAAAACTCGGAGGCCAACCCGACCGTCGTCGGCACGGTTATCCGCTCCACGGGTTCGTGGTATGCCGTTCTGCCCGACGACGGCGGCGATCAGATTGAGGCCCGCGCAAGAGGCAAGTTTCGGCTCCAACAAGCGGAAATCTCGGAAACGAATCCTCTGGCCGTTGGCGACCGCGTGTCGATGCTCATGGGTGACGATGGAACCGGGTTCATCACAGCCATCCACCCTCGCCGCAACCAGCTTAGCCGACGGGCAGCAGGACGACGGGTAGGCAAAGAACACGTGATCGCCGCCAATGTGGATGCCGCGTGGTGTGTGCAGGCTACGTCGCAGCCAAAGTTCAACGGGGGCTTCGTGGATCGCTTTCTCGTGATGGCGGAAGCTTATCATCTGGAGGCTGGCCTCGTCATCAACAAGACCGATCTGCTCGACGACGAAACGACCGCCGCTGAGAATGTTGCTTTCTGGAAAGACCTGTACGAAGGTCTTGGTTATCAAGTCCTGATGACGTGTGCAATTTCGGGTGGCGGCGTTGTGGACTTCGGAGAGGTCATCCATGGAAAAACCAATGTGATTGCCGGCCCGTCCGGCGTCGGGAAAACATCCCTTCTGAATGCCATCGAGCCCGGATTGAACCTTAGAACCGCTACGGTCAGCGAGAAAACTCAGAAGGGCAAACACACCACAACCTTCGCAACGCTGCATCGAATGGCGGGTGGACTCGTGGTGGACACGCCGGGCATTCGGGAGTTTGGAATCTGGGATATGGCACCGGAAGAGCTTGGCGGCTACTTCGTCGAGTTCCGACCCTATATCGGGCACTGCCGCTTCCCCGATTGCACGCACGACCACGAGCCGGGATGTGCCATAACCGATGCCGTCGATGAGGGACTGATCACCCTCGAGCGCTATGGCAGCTACCTCAACATTCTCGCGTCGCTCCGTGAAGGCCCGGGAGATACAGGGCGATAGACACTATGTTCGATTCCTGGCTCTGGCCGTGATGATCAGGGCAACGGCGCCGATAATTACGAATGCGGCCAGCACCGTACGTGGGGTGAGGATTTCGTCCGCCAACGCCCACCCGAGGAACACGGCGACGATGGGATTCACGTACGCATACGTCGAAACTTTGGCCGTATCCGCGTTTCGCAGCAGCCAGTTGTAGGCCGTGTATGCGATGATGGACCCGAATACGATCAGGTACACCAGGGCGAAGAGTGACTCCAGCGAGACCGCGGCCGGAACAACCCTCTCGCCCAAGACCCAGCCAGCCAGCAGGAGGAGTGCGCCACCTGCGACCATCTGCATGCCCGCGCTCAAGAACGCCGACGGATGTTGCGAAGCCGTGCTGGCATAGACGGATCCCACCGCCCAGGAAAACGATGCGAGCACAATCGCCAGCGCCCCGACGCGGTCGAGATCGGCTCCTCCAACAACATCGCTCGGGCCAACAAGAAGGAAGAGGCCGGCGAGCCCCAAAAACAGCCCAACGACGACGGGTCGCGACGGACGCTTGCCTCCAGGGCGGATTGCCACGAGCACAACAATCCACAACGGCACGAACGCAACGAGCAACGCTGCGATGCCGGACGGCACCGTTTTCTCGGCCCACGCCAACATTCCATTCCCGCCGAGAAACATCAGGCCACCGATGATCGCCGCAGTACGCCATTGAACAAAGGTCGGGCGCTCGGTCCCGCGGAATCGCGTCCAGACCATGAGAATGGTGCCTGCCGAAAAAAATCTCAAACCTGCCATCGTAAACGGAGGAAGCGTCTCGACGGCAAACCGAATCGCGAGGTACGTCGAACCCCATATTAGGTAAATCGCTCCGAATGCTATGAACACGGCCGTCTTCCAAGGATAACTAGTAGCTGCGTTCAAGCGGCCACCTCAAGAATAGCTTGAGGTTCGATGTGGGCAGCTTCCCATGCAACGATCGCGGCGTTTCTTGCCGGGCCCCAGCGATATCCGCCGATCGCTCCGCTCTTCCGAAGCACACGGTGGCACGGAATCAGGTAACCGATACGGTTGCGAGCCACGGCACTCGCAACCGCCCGCGTTGCCGTCGGTTGGCCGATCAGCGCGGCGACGTCTTCGTAGGCGATGAGTTGCCCCGGCGGAACCTGAAGCAATGCCTGCCAGACTTTGATCTGAAAATTGGTCCCCCGAACGAGGAGTGGGATTGGCCGAACGGCATGACCCGACGCAACCGAAATCATGGCCTCGGCGAAAGGTTGCGTCGCCGTTGCGTCTTCGGCCAGGGTGGCCTCGGGCCAAGCCAGAGCAAGTTCGGCAATGGCAGCATCCATCTCCCCCTGCCCGACGAAGAACAGCGCACAGATCCCCCGATCAGTCACTCCTATGAAGCAATTGCCGAAAGGCGTCTCGTGAAGGCCATACTGGATAACAAGGCCATCGCCGCGCCGCTTGAACTCACCGGGCGTTACGGCATCAACGGTCACAAACAAATCGTGGAGCCTGCCCGGACCTGACAATCCTGAATCGAAAGCGGTTTCGAGAACGCTGTGCGACTCAGCCAGGCGCTCCTTTGCATACTCGATGGTGAGCAATTGAAGGAACCGCTTCGGCGTGATGCCCGCCCAGCGTTTGAATAGACGGACGAAGTGAAACGGGCTCAGACCAACGTGATTCGCCAGCGCATCAATATGGGGTTGATCGTTCTGGTGTTGCTGCACATAGCGCACAGCCTTTTCGATTCGGTCGTAGTCGAGGATGGACATCGGGTGGGCGTTGAGATGAGAGACAACGCATTCTACCGCAACCCATATTTCTATGCGACCCGAATCTTGCTACGCCTTCGCCTTCTTCCTGCCACGTCCTTTCGCCGGTGCCTTCTTGCCCGCTTTCTCATTGATCAAAACGATGGCCTCTTGGAGCGTGATTGCGTCTGCATCCTTGTCTTTCGGGATGGTCGCGTTCGTTTTCTGGTGTTTTACATACATCCCGTAGCGCCCGTCGAATACGCCGATGGGCTCGTTCGTGTCGGGGTGATTGCCGAGTGTGCGGAGCGGCTCGTTCTTTCTGGACTTTGCGGCAAGGAGTTCGAGCGCGCGCTCCAGTCCGACATCCAGTACGTGATCCTCCTTGAGGGACGCAAACGTGGAACCATGCTGCACGTAGGGGCCGAATCGGCCGATGTTGGCCTTGATCGGCGAACCCGTTTCGGGATGGTCGCCGAGGGTTCTTGGGAGTGTGAGAAGACGCTTCGCCATGTCGAAGTCCACGTCGGCAAGCTCGGTGCCCTTAGGAATTGACGTGCGTTTTGGCTTGCCTTCCTGGTCGTCGTCACCGAGCTGCACGTACGGCCCGTATGGGCCCTGCTTGAGCAGAATCGGCAAATCGGCTTCGGGGTGGATGCCGAGGACGCGCTCGTCATTTCCCGTGGTGATGAGCTCATGGAGCTTTTCCTTCGTCACGTCGGCAGGCGCAAGGTCGGATGGCAACGACGCTGTCTTCCTCTCTCCATCCACCTCGCCATCGGCGTATGGGCCGAATTTCCCGACGCGGATGACGTACGGCTCCCACTTCGCATGGCGGAGTTCGGAGATGCCACGCGCGTCAATGGTCTCCAGGCCCTTCTCAATTTTTGCCTCAAGACCTCCTTCGCCATTGAAAAACTCCTCCAGATAAGGCCGGGCTTCCGTTTTGCCTTCGGCAATGTCGTCCAGCACCTCCTCCATCCGCGCCGTGAAGCGCGCATCAACGAGCCGCTCAAAGTTTTGCGAGAGCAGCGCGTTCGTGGCGAATGCCGTGAACGTGGGGATGAGCTGATTCTTGTCGCGCCGCGTGTACCCTCGGTTGACAATGGTGTCGATGATGGATGCGTACGTCGACGGACGCCCAACACCATCGGCCTCCAGGGCTCGCACGAGTGTGGCGTCGGTGAAGCGGGCTGGTGGCTTGGTCTCGTGGCCCTCGGCGTCAATCGCTGTGCAGGCAGGCTTGTCGCCCTCCTTCAGCTCAGGCAGCGGCTGATCGCGGTTATCGAGTGCCGCCTCGGGATCGTCCGATCCTTCCACATAGGCCCGAAAGAAACCGGGGAATTCAACGATTTGCCCGTTCGCACGAAAGGTTGCCTTGTCGTCGCCTGCTTCGGCGATGATCGTAACTCTTGTCTGCCTCAACCGGGCCTCCGCCATCTGGCTGGCGACCGTTCTTTTCCAGATGAGGTCGTAAAGCGCGCCTTCCATGCCGTCGAGGCCTAGCTCGTCTTTCGTCTTCATCTCCGTGCCGGCGGGGCGGATGGCTTCGTGGGCCTCTTGCGCGCTCCGCGTTTTCGCCGTGAACTGTCGCGGCTCGGGCGAAAGATATTCCGGTCCATACCGCTCCTCGACGACGGATCGGCTTGCTCTGATGGCCTCGCTCGATAGAGTTGGCGAATCGGTTCGCATATATGTGATATGGCCGCTTTCATACAGCGCCTGAGCCACCTGCATAGTTCGCCGCGCTGGAAGCCCGAGTTTTCGGTTGGATTCCTGCTGCAGTGTTGACGTGATGAAAGGCGCTGAGGGCCGACGGTTGAGTTGCTTGTGTTCGACCTCGACGACGTTCCACGAGCCCTCTTTCAATCGCTCGGCCAAGCGTTGCGCGTCATCCTCCCGGAGGATCAGCGCCTCGTTCCCTTCCGTGAGGCGCCCTGTGTTTTCGTCAAAGTCGCGCCCCGAGGCAAGCTTCTGTTCGCCAAGATGCGTCATGGTGGCGTCGAACGGCCCAGCCTTCACGCTCAGCCTGGCCTGGAGGTCCCAGTAGGTCGCCGAGACAAAATCGAGGCGTTCCTTCTCACGATCGACAAGCATCCGAACGGCTACACTTTGGACTCGTCCGGCGGAAAGTCGCGGCGCGATTTTCTTCCAGAGAAGCGGCGAGATTGAATAGCCGACCAACCGGTCCAGAATCCGACGCGTCTCCTGGGCGTCTACAAGGCCAGCATCGACGTCCCGCGTCTCTTCGAGAGCCTTGAGAATCGCTCCTTTCGTGATCTCGTGGAAGACCATTCGGCGAACGGGCACGGTCGGCTTCAGAACCTGCAGGAGATGCCATCCGATGGATTCGCCCTCACGGTCTTCGTCCGTCGCGAGGTACAACTCGTCCACGCCCTTGAGCGCATCCTTCAGTTGCTGAACTACCTTCTTCTTGTCTTTGGGGACGATGTAAAGTGGCTCGAAGCCGTCGGCCACATTTACGCCGAGGCGCGCCCATTTCTCCTTCTTAACGTTGGCCGGAATTTCCGCAGCGGACGACGGCAGGTCGCGGACGTGGCCCATGCAGGCCTCTACCCGGTACTCTGCGGCTGGTAGAAAACGCTTGATGGTGCGCGCTTTCATGGGGGACTCAACGACTACGAGGCGCTTCATTCTCAGGAAATTCGGGAGGCGTGAAATACGACGCGCCGGGCGGAATCTGCCGCACGGCGCGAGGGAAGCTACTACAGAGGACTGGCCGACGCCGTTTCCTTGATCGAAGCGTCACGTCCGCGAACGCTGACGAAGTTCGCGCGAGCGTTCCTCGGGCAGCATTTCGTCGTCCGGCTCATCCAGCAAGTTTTCTTCCGGCGCGGAGTCTGTTTCTCCATACGCTGCCACCGCTTCTTCGACGTACCTGGCCACTTTGCCTCGAAGCGCGAGCGATTTCCCGCCCTCCAGTTTCAGCTTTATCCCTCCGAGAAATCCCCTGGAGATTCCAACGACCGCACCCCAGGGAACGAGAACGGGCGGATGGTTAAAGGCGAACATGCGCGCCGGGCGCAAATAAAGTCCATCCGCGCCTATGACGGCTTGGAGGACATTGCCATAATTCGACACGCCGACGCTTCCCGTCTGCCACGATAGCGCGATGCCTTCGTCCTCCGGCCATTCTTCTGCCGGATATAGATTTGCGAGTTGACGCCATCCGCCGAACCCGATGAGGCTGACAACGCCGGCCCAGAATACCAGGTAGCCAGCAATCGCGGAGAGGACAAGGGTGAGCCAGATCATGGTGCCCGAAGCTGCTTAATAAAGTGCCCGATCTCCTCTCGCAGCTTCTTACGGGCCGCGTTCATGAGCTGGTCGCCGGACCGATCCCCGAGCATGACGTGTATCTAAGCGATCTGCGTGAGAGCGGTTTCGTCCCCACCGATAAGTACAGCTTGTTTAAGGCGCTCGAACGCGACCTCATAGTCCACCTCGTCAGCTTCCAACGCGACATCGCCCATGTCCTTGTAGAATGCCCCGGCTTCTTTGATCGACTCCAGGGCCTTGCCGAGATCACTCCTGAAGCGCTCCTCCTTATCCTTTCGAAGGCTAACCCACTCCGTCCGCACGAAGTCCGAAGGAATTTTCGCCTCCTCGGTTTTCGCCAACAAAACCGGCTTCCCGAAGACGTGGCACATACCGACCTCAAAGAAGATATTCGCCATCGTGGGCGCTGGCGTGTACTCCGAGAAGATCGCCACACCAAATCCACATCCTCGAATCAAGCCAATGATCTTCTCCAGGTAGTCGGACGTCCCTCCCACGTCTGCCGCCTTGAATGGCGTGAACTTCTTTCGCTTGAGCTCCTCGCGCACGACAGCGTGCAGTTTCTCCTCAACGTCGGCAACGTGTTCCGCGCTGTGGACCATTATAAATGCATGCAGCGGACGAGGCTTGTAGGGGCCGCTAATTACATCTTGCGTAACTGGCGAAAAAATAATCGCCATCTACTTGACGCGAACGCCTTTGTACGGCCCTTCGGTCTTTTTGTGATCGACGATTCGGCCTGTTCGGGTATCGAGCTTTACATACCTACCCGTGAGCGGGTTCTTAACCTGCACACGATTCTTGACAGCGCCCTGCCGACTCCCTTTGTTCGTGTTGGTAGCCATAACCGGGTTCTGTTCGTTGATCAATAATACAACTTCACGTATCTCATGATCCAGCGTCATCACGCCGCCGCCAGTTCTTTCAGTTCGCTGATGATCCCCGCGATGGAGTCCTTCGCGTCGCCGAAGAGCATGGAGGTTTTCGGGTTGAAAAAGAGTTCGTTCTCAACGCCGGCGTAGCCCGTGTTCATGCTCCGTTTGAGGACGATCACGTTCTGCGCTTCGTCCACGTTTAGGATCGGCATGCCGTAGATCGGGCTGTCTTTGTCGGTACGTGCGGCCGGATTCACCACGTCGTTCGCGCCCACAACGAGCACTACGTCCGTTGACGGGAAGTCGGCATTGATGTCGTCCATCTCTACGAGGAGGTCGTACGAGACGTTGGCTTCGGCGAGGAGCACGTTCATGTGCCCCGGCATACGTCCGGCCACCGGATGTATGGCATAGCGCACCTCCACTCCTTCTTTCTGGAGCAAATCAGCCATTGCGCGGACCTCGTGCTGGGCTTGCGCCACAGCGAGCCCATAGCCCGGCACAACGATTACGCTGCCCGCGTAGCTCATGAGTACGGCAGCGTCGTCGGGCGATGTTTGGCGGATGGGTCTTGCCTCAACTTCCCCGGATTTGGCTTTGCCTTTCGATGCCTCCGCGCCGAAACCTCCGAGTAACACATTTAGCAACGATCGGTTCATCGCGTCGCACATGATTTTGGTGAGGATCAGGCCGGATGCTCCAACCAGCGCGCCACTCACGATCAGCGCGTAGTTCTGCAGGACAAACCCGGTCGCAGAAGCGGCAAGTCCGGAGTAGGAATTCAATAGAGCGACGACCACAGGCATGTCCGCTCCGCCGATGGGAAGCACGAGGAAAATCCCCAGAACGAGCGCCAAACCGGCAAGTGCCAACAGGGCCAGGTTCATGGTTTCCGTTTCCTGCGGAAAGACGCCGGCCTGCTGAACCATGATGACGCAGGCGGCGACCACACCAAGTCCGACTACCATGGAAATGATTCGAAGGCCTGGAAAGCCCATGCTCTTGATGCGGCCATTCAGCTTGCCGTAGGCCACGAACGAACCCGAAAACGTGACGGAGCCAATGAGCACGGACAGCGCAATCGTGAAGGCGAGTGTTGGCGAGAAGGCGGTGATGCCCTCGTCTCCACCAACGAATCGCATGATCTCCGCCGCTGCAACCAACGCCGATGCCGCGCCGCCAAACCCGTTAAACGCGGCCACCATCTCCGGCATAGAGGTCATCGCGATTCGTTTGGCAAGCAAGCCGCCGATCAAACCGCCGAGCGCGAGCCCTGCGATTAACTCGACCGGGTTGAGGATTTGCTCTTCGAATAGCGCAGCGACAATCGCGATCAGCATTCCGATCGCGGCAAGGCGGTTGCCACCACGGGCTGTACGCGGCGACGAGAGCGCCTTCAGCCCGAAAATGAACAGCGCCGCCGCAACGAGGTAGGCGAGGGTGATGAGTGAGTCGATCATTTGGCTTGTCCGTTCGTCTGGACCACGGGACTCTCCTTCTTCTTAAACATCTCGAGCATCCTGTCCGTCACCATAAAACCGCCTACGACGTTCACCGTCGCGAAAACGAGCGCGGCAAATCCAATCCACTTTGCCCACGGCGAGTCGAGAGAACCAACAACAACCAACGCCCCGACGATGGTAATGCCGCTTATCGCGTTCGAGCCGGACATCAGCGGTGTGTGCAGCGTGGCGGGCACTTTCGAAATGACTTCAATCCCCACGAAGGACGCGAGGACGAAAACGACGATCAGTGAAATATCCATCGTTGGAGGGGTTAAGGGAAACGTGTGAAGGGTGAGATCAGGCTGGAGCTTCGGCGAGCTTGCTTTTCACGCGCTCGTTTGTCACTTCGCCGCCATGCGCGACTACCGCACCTTGAACAATCTCATCGTCGAAGTTGAGCGCAAAGCCATCGGCGCCGAGATATTCCGTGATAAGCGCGGCGACCGTGCGGGCGTACATCTGGCTGGCATGAAGCGGCATCCCGGATGGCAGGTTGGTGGGGCCTAGAATCGTGACGCCGCTATGAGAGACATCTTTTCCTGCAATGGTGAGGGCGCAATTGCCGCCGTTCGGCGCAGCCAGATCCACAATTACGGAACCCGGCTTCATGCCTTCCACACCTCCTTTTGTGATGAGCAGCGGGGCGGGTCTTCCAGGAATCAGCGCGGTGGTAATCACGACATCCTGCTCGGCAATGTGCGCTGCCAGGAGTTCAATCTGCCTTCGTTGCTGATCTTCCGCCAGGGCCTTCGCGTATCCGCCTTTGTCTTCGCTGTCGGCTGTATCCAGTTCAAGTTCGATGAACGCGGCGCCGACGCTTTCAACCTGCTCTCTGGCAGCTGGGCGAACGTCGTAGGCGGATGTTATCGCGCCGAGACGCCGAGCCGTGGCAAGGGCCTGCAAGCCCGCAACGCCAGCGCCGAGAATGAGCACCTTCGCCGGGCGCACCGTTCCTGCCGCTGTGGTGAGCAGGGGGAAAAACTTGGGAAGCACATCAGCCGCCAGGAGGACGGCTTTGTAGCCCGCCACCGTGCTCATCGCGGATAGCGCATCCATCTTCTGCGCGCGCGTAATGCGCGGCACCATCTCCATCGCGATGATAGTCGCGCCGCTTGAGGCCAGCCGATCGATCGATTCGGGGTCATCCAGTGGATTGAGTAGGCCAAGCAACACGCCGCCCTTTTGCAGCCCGGCGATGTCCGCCTCTCCGATCCCGCCAACGGTAGCCACGACGTCCGCCGCCAGCGCCTCGGAGCGATCCACGATTACGCATCCCTTCTCCTCGTACTCCGCATCCGGAAAGGACGCGGAGACGCCGGCACCTCTTTCGACGACGATCTTGCAGCCTTTCTTGATGAGGCGCACGGCGACGTCAGGCGTCAGGCCAACGCGGCGCTCCCCTTCCACGGCTTCACGAGGGACTCCAACAGTAAGCGGCATAGGCACGGTGGTTTGGGGCGGCTAGGGGTTCGTCGGACGTATGGATTCGTTACCAGGCGAGTAGGTCATCGAGAACACTTGTCCTCTCTTTTAGGGCGCATAGCGGGACTATGTAACAACAAAGTTCGGAGAAATGGCCGGTAACCGCTGCCACCGTAAAATCTGCCCACGTCCGACAGACTCCGAGAGGTACGGCATTTCAGGGAAATCTGCAATCCCCCTTGCCATCGGCGTGCCGGTCTTGCGGTGCATAAAACGTGCTGGAGCAGCGCGTTCTGCCGGCCCGAAGGGAATGGGATGCGCCGTTGAGCAATTCATGCACATCGGCTAGCCGTTCGCGGTTTCAAACCGCTGCATGAAGTCCACCAGCGCTTCGACGGACTCCAGCGAACAGGCATTGTAGATGGAGGCGCGAATGCCCCCAACCGAGCGGTACCCCTTCAACGCAAGCAGGCCTTCGCTTTTGGCCTCGGAGATAAACTTCGCGTCGAGCTCCTCACTCGGGAGGCGATAGGTCACGTTCATCTTTGATCGCGAGCCGACCTCCGCCGTGCCGGTGTAAAACCCGGTCGCGTCGATGGCGGCATAGAGCGCCGCAGCTTTCTCCTCGTTGCGCGCGGCCATCCCCTCTACCCCGCCCTCGCGCTCGATCCACCGCAGCACTTTCTCAACGATATAGACGGCGAAGACAGGAGGCGTATTGAACAGCGTATCCACGTGTGTTCGATAGTCGAGCATCGTCGGGATGCCTGGATTCTGTCTTTCCAGGAAGTCGCGGCGGATCATGACAGCCGTGACGCCGGCCGGGCCGATGTTTTTCTGCGCACCTGCATACAGCAACCCATAGCGGCCGATGGAAATGGGACGGCTGAGGAAGTCGCTCGACACATCGCAAACCAGCGGCACATCCACGGTGGGCTCTTCAGAAAACTCGGTGCCGTAGATGGTGTTGTTGCTCGTGAAGTGGAGATAGGCGGAGTTTGGGTCAACATCCCATGTGTCTTGCTTCGGGATGAAGGTGAAGTCAGCGCCTTCGCTCGATGCCGCCACATTCACGGTTCCGAGGCGTTTTGCCTCTTTGATTGCCTTCGAGCTCCACGAGCCCGTGTTAATGTAGTCGGCCGATCTGTCGGCGGACAGGAAATTGAGCGGGACCTGATAGAACTGCATCGACGCGCCGCCCTGCAGGAACATCACGTGCCAGTCGTCACCCATTCCGAGGAGGGCTTTCAACCGCTCCGTCGCCGACTCGTTGATCGCCGTGTATGCCGCCGACCGGTGGCTGATCTCCATGATCGACGAGCCGAGGTCGCCGAAGACCGGCAGTTCGTCTCGGACTTCCTCAAGGACTTCCGTTGGAAGTGCGCCCGGCCCAGCGGAAAAATTGTGTAGGCGTTCGGTGGCGACGGCGGTTGCTGCAGGCATGGATGGGTTGGTTGTGCGGCCTTCAAATTACTTCCCGGAGACCGACCGAACCAGATCCAAGTATGCTAACCTCCAAGAGGAAACAGGTCGGCGGATGGGACGCCACCGCGGCCGACATGCCCCTGGGACCGTCGATCTCCTGATCCACGTTGGCGCCCATTCCGGAATGGGCCTGGGACCTTCGTTCGTCTGGCCGATCCAGGTCGGCGACCCTGATTCTCACTCACCGCACGCGCGGCGCGTATCCGTCAGGACGAAAATTTTCCAGCCGTCTACGGACTTCCACAGCTGAAAGGCGTCAACACCGCAATGGAGCTGTCGGCTTCCGAGCCAGAACTCGTAGTCGGCAAAGTACGTGGCGAGCGCGCCATCAATCTCGACCCGCTCGTTGAACACACGCTCGTCCCACACGTCATCTCGCGGCGAACCGATGGCAGCGATGAAAGCGTCCGGGGTGGCGTGCCGTAAGACCGTCTCCTCGGCTCGCAGGTCTATCGAGTAGCCGATGGCGTCCTCATGTACGACCGTGCGGGCACGTGTGGAATCGCCGGCGCGCATGGCTTCCCAAAGCTCCCGGACGGCGGCGATGACATCGGCAACTTCAGCCGACTCGACATCCTCCACCTCGGCAGGCTGCGCGTGCGCCAGGTTCGGAAGCAGGAGAAGGATGAAGACGGCAATGCAAATTTTCATAGCGGGGATGAGGTCAAAGCTCGATGATCGTTGCGTTGAGCACGTCAGGCAGGTCGTTAATCCGTCCAAGGGTTTTGGCGTCCGGCCTGCCGTCAAAACGAATGCGGGCGCAGGCGGCTTCGGCACCGGCGAAGATGAGATTCTCCATCTCCTGCACGTTCCAGCCCGCCTCTCGGGCAACGTCCAGCACGCCAGCAAGCACGCCCACCTTGTCGAGATGACGGACGGTGAGAAGGTGCGTAGCCGGTGATTGGTCCGCGAGATTAACACAGTTCTCAACGCGGCCCGTATCGGCGTAAAGGAGAACCAACCGCACGGCCTCGTCGCCAATAGCCTCGCTAGCCTGCTCCGTCGAAGCGCCGATATGGTGGGTGATGTAAAAATTCGGATGGCTCGCGAGCGGGTGCAGCCAGGCCTCCTCTTTGCCAGCCGGTTCCTCAGACGGCACGTCGGTCGCCACACGGATATCCTTCTCATTCATGCCTCGCAGGACCGCGGACTCGTCCATGACGGAAGCGCGGGCCGTGTTGATGAGCAGCGCTCCCGGCTGCATCGCCTCGACAAACTTGTCGCTGATGAGGCGCTTTGTTTCGTCCGTCGCGGCAATATGCACACTGATGATATCGGCTTCGCTGGCGACATCGATCGGGCTTTTCTCACGGCGGATACCCAACTCGGCCGCAGCCTCATCTGTCAACGAGCGGCTCCACGCGATTACGTGCATTCCGAAGGCGCGAGCCCGGACGGCCATTTCGCGGCCAATGCTGCCCATGCCTATCAAGCCCAGCGTTCGCCCTTTTACACCCGTCGCTTTTGAGAACAAGCCCTTGCTCCAACGCCCTTCGCGCGCCTGACTGACGTTGTCGGGGATACGCCGATCCAGCGATAGAATCAACCCAAACGCCAGTTCGGCGACAGCCGCCGCGTTCTTGCCAGGGCAGTTCGCCACGAAGATGCCGCGCCTCGACGCGCCCTCTACATCAATCGTATCGTAGCCTGCGCCGGCACGCACGATCAGCTCCAGATGCGAGGACGCATCCAAGTCCGATGCCGTCACTTCTGTGGAGCGAACCACAAGGGCGTCGGGTTCGTGCTCAGCCAGTGCGCCGGTAAGTCCTCCGCCGTTCAATCCAGGCTCAAAAAGCACCACGTGCCCCGCCTTTTGGAGTGCCTCCAGCCCGGCCTCGGAAAACGAATCGGCTATTAGAACAGTCATGTGCGGGAGATAGTAGTGGGTCGTCAGTGGATTGTCGTTCGTGGTTGGTAGTCAGTTTGAGGTGTATGGAGGTCCGACGGTCACCAGCAAAACGGGCTAGTGACTAAAATCTGTGGACCAGCAGTCCACTGCGCAATTTCGGCTCGAACCACGTTGATTTTGGAGGCATGAGTTCGCCTGCGTCGGAGACGTCCAGAAGTTCGTCGGGACTGGTCGGGTACATCGAGATGGCGAGGTCCGCTTCGCCTGAATCAACGAGACGCTCAAGCTCGCTCGTGCCGCGAATGCCTCCTATAAAGCGGATGTTTTGGTCGGTTCGCGGATCGACGATGTGAAGCATTGGCTCGAGAATGAACTCACCAAGCCGCGCGACATCCAGCGTGGCCGCTATGCCTTCCTGTTCCGTTTCGGGCAGACGGAGCCGATACCAGCCGTCTCCCAGATAAAGGCCGACTGTACCGTGTTCTTCGGGCTCGGCAAAGTAGGTCTCCTCAACCTCAAAGCGGTGGCTTAATTGGTCCAGAAACTTTTGCTTTCCTACCGGCAATTTGAGGATTGCCCGATTGTATGGCAGGATCTCCATGTCTTCCATCGGAAAGAGAACCGCCATGAAATGCTGCGATCCCTCGACATCGCGCAACGCTTTGGCGACGCGGCTCGCGGCTGCGCAGCGATGGTGCCCATCTGCAACATAGAGGGCATCCACTTCCAGGAACGCCTCGGCGACGGCCTCCGGATCGGCCATCCTCCATATCGTGTGATGAACGAAATCGCTCGCCGCAAAATCGTAAAGCGGCTCCGATTCCATCGCCAAATCTACCGCCTCATCAATCGCGTCGGTGCCGCGGTAGGTTAGCATCACCGCCTCGGCGTGGGCGCGCTGCTCCAGGATGTGGCGCGTCCGGTCGTCCTCCTTGTCGGGCCGCGTCTTCTCGTGCTTCAGAATGAGGTCCGCGTCGTACTCCGCCGTTGAGACGAGGCCAAAGATGCCGGTTTGCGAACGCCCGTTCATCGTGAGCCGATAGACGTACAATCCCGGTTCATTTTCCTCCAAAAACAGCGGCCCATCCGCGAAGCTAGCCAGGTTCTCCGCGCCCTTTGCGTACACCTCGTCGGCGTGCTCGTCGGTTCCATCGGGAAGATCCACTTCGGGCCGAATGACGTGGAGGAACGAGTTCGGCTTGCCATCGGCCAGGTCGCGCGCTTCCGCGCTGTCGATAACATCGTAGGGAACGGAGGCGACTTCTTTCGCGAAATCGGGGAGCGGCCGCAAGGCGCGGAACGGACGAACCGTAGCCATTGAACGAGTAGGTGGGGCGTGGTTGGAAAGGCCGCAAAATAGACACTGGGCATCGTTTATCTACCTCATCGCCAAATATCATGGGCGCCAGGAATCTTCACACCGCCTCCGCTCCGCCGACAGCAGGCCCATCGCCCCAGGCCGTATATTCGCTCTCACATTGCGGGGTGGAGAAGTGGTATCTCGTCGGGCTCATAACCCGAAGGTCGCGGGTTCGAATCCCGCCCCCGCTACACGAAAACGGCTCCCTCAAGGATGAAGGAGCCGTTTTCATTTTGAGGATGTATTCGCCCTCAGACTGACGCGGTCTCAGGGAGCGAGAGAAAACGCACATTGGTTGCTTCTTCAGCGTAGCGCCACAGGCGCTGTGCAACCTGCCTTTCGCGCGCTCTGGGCACCACTTTGGAAGGTGCAGGATAGCCACGGGCCTCGTAAACCCCGTCCGGCCCGTAGTATCCGCCCGGTTGTGTATCCAGGGACGTTGCGGCGAAGAGCGTTGGAAGCGCACCCTGGGGTGGTTCGTTGCTCCACAAGCCGACGAGTCTGTTCCAAAGACCGCTGTGCCGCTGGAGGTCCGTTGCTGTGAAACCGGGGTGGGCGGCTAGGGAGATTGTCCCGCTGTCAGAACCAGTGAGCCGGTGATGCAATTCGATGGCAAACATGAGATCGGCCAGCTTGCTTTGCAGATACGCAATGGTCGGCTTGTATTTGGCACCATCTTGTAAATCCTCACCCGTGAACGTGCTGAAATCTATCCTGCCGATTCTGTGGGCGAGGCTGCTGAGCGTAACAATGCGCGAGCCCGGAGTGGCCGTCAGTTTGTCGAACAGCAGGCCAGTCAGGGCGAAGTGGCCGATGAAGTTCACGCCGATCTGACTCTCGAAGCCCTCCACGGTTGTCCCGAACGGCGGCATCATGACGCCGGCGTTGTTGATGAGGAGGTCAAGCTTTTCGTAGGACGAATCGAATGACTCTGCGAACTGGCGGACGGAATCAAGGCTGCTCAAGTCAAGGAGCATCAATTCGACGGACCCCATCGGAATCGCGGTCTCAATTCGGTCGGCCGCCTCCCTCCCTTTCGATTCACTCCGGCATGCAAGCACGACGTGTGCGCCCTTTTCGGCAAGCGCGAGTGCGGCTTCGTAGCCGATGCCTGTGTTCGCGCCCGTTACGATGGCAACCCGCCCGGTCTGGTCAGGAATGTTGACGGTCGTCCATTTTTCGTGGCTCATCGAAATGCAGTTGGGGCTTGAAGAATATGTTCTTCTGAGGCACTAGCGGGTCAGCTGCCGGTATTTGATGCGGTGCGGGATGTCGGCGGCCGCTCCCAAACGCGCGCGCCGGTCCTCCTCGTACTCGAAGTAATTGCCGGGGAACCAGCGCGCCTCGCTGTCGCCCTCAAAGGCAAGGATATGGGTAGCCACGCGGTCGAGAAACCAGCGGTCGTGGGAGATAACCACGGCGCAGCCGACGAATTCAAGCAGCGCTTCTTCCAGCGCCCGGAGCGTATTCACGTCGAGGTCATTCGTAGGCTCGTCGAGAAGGAGCAGGTTGGCGCCCTCCTTCAGCATCTTGGCCAGGTGGACGCGGTTTCGCTCGCCACCTGATAGCTCAGAAGTTTTCTTCTGCTGATCCTGCCCACCGAAGTTGAACCGACCGACGTACGCGCGCGCATTCACCTCGCGGGGGCCGAGTTTGATGAACTCGGCCTCGTCGGCGATCTCCTGAAAAACCGTTTTGCTCGGGTCCAATGGTCTGTTCTGGTCGATGTAACCCAGCTGCACGGTGCTGCCGACCGTGAACGCGCCCTCATCCGGCTGCTCATCCCCAATGATCATTTTGAAGAGCGTAGTCTTCCCCGCTCCGTTCGGCCCGATGATGCCCACGATGCCGCCCGGCGGAAGGCTGAAAGTCAGATTTTCGTAGAGGAGGTTTTCGCCGTAGGCTTTGGAGACGCCCTTCGCCTCCACGACGACATCGCCGAGGCGTGGACCGGGCGGGATGTAGATGGTGATGTCTTCGTTGCGCTTCTCCTGCTGCGCCGCCAGCATCTGCTCGTAGTTCGTGATGCGCGCCTTGCTCTTCTTCGAGCGGCCCTTCGGATTCATGCGCACCCATTCGAGTTCCTCTGCCAGCGCCTTCTGTTGCTTGCTGGCTTGCTTCTCTTCGAGGGCGAGGCGGCCATGTTTTTGCTCCAGCCATGACGAGTAGTTGCCCTCGAACGGGATGCCCTTGCCGCGGTCGAGTTCCAGGATCCAGCCCGCCACGTTGTCGAGGAAGTACCGATCGTGCGTCACCGCGATGACGGTGCCGGCGTATCGCTCAAGATGCCCCTCCAACCAGGCCACCGATTCGGCATCCAGGTGGTTGGTGGGTTCGTCGAGCAGGAGAACATCTGGAGCTTGAAGTAGCAGCCTTACGAGCGCGACGCGCCGCCGCTCGCCGCCCGAGAGGATCTTGATGGATGTCTCGGGAGGAGGGCATCGAAGTGCTTCCATGGCCATTTCGAGTTTGGAGTCGATGTCCCACGCGTCGAGGTGGTCGATCTTCTCCTGGAGCTTGGCCTGCTTTTCCATCAGCGCGTCGAAGTCCGCGTCGGGTTCTGCGAAGCCTTCACTGACCGCTTCGTAGTCGCGCAGCAATCCGACGGACTCGACGGCTCCTTCCTCCACGACTTCCCGAACCGTTTTGGCATCGTCCAGCTCTGGTTCCTGCGAGAGGTAGCCGAATGTGATGCCTTTGTCCGACTGGATGATTCCGTCGTATTTCTCGTCTAACCCGGCAATGATTCGCAGCAGCGACGACTTGCCCGCGCCGTTCAGCCCCAGCACGCCGATCTTCGCGCCATGGAAAAACGACAGGTGGATGTTCTGCAGGATGGGCTTGCCCGGGATGTAGGCCTTGCTGACGCCCACCATGGAGAAGATGATTTTGTTGTCGGACACGAATGTGCTCTGGTTGATTTGAAAATGATGTCGAAAGTTAGATATGTGCGTCCGATGCGAAGGGGAATCCTCGACGAAAGAGAAGGCCTAAACACAAGGTGCGAGGTGTCCGGAACATATTGGGAAAAATGGACCGGTTGGGCACTCGTCCACTTTTCCCCATGGCCTCTCGGGCACCAGGAGGTGGTATCGGAAGTGGCGGCAGCTTGCGTGGGATGTAAGGGGCGGTAGGGCCGACGGCGACTTTTTTGGAGCGAGAGGTTATATCTGACCATCTCACTTGTCTACAGGGATTCTCCCGTCCAAACAACATCCGGGGTGACATACCGTGACACCCAAGAAGGATACTTTGAGCACCACCCTACCCCGCTCGCCCTTGCTGATCGCCCATTCCGGAAACCCGCCGCAACCGCTCTTCGATGACGTGGAGGGAACTCCTGCGCACGCCGGAGGGGTTGCCTCACTAGCGGGTGACTTCGCATCAGTGTTCGGTTCACGGGCTGCCGCTGAGTGGCTCGGCTGGTGGCACGACGCGGGGAAGGTCTCGCCGGACGTGCAGGCGTATCTCCGTGGCGAGACCTGTGCCACCAGTGGCCCGGACCACTCCAGCGCGGGGATGCTGGCTGCGACCGAGCTAGGTCCGCTCTTCGCTCTCGCGTTTAACATCGCCGGGCATCACGGGGGATTGCCAGACCAGGACAAGCTGAAGGCTCGCATCGAGAGGAAGAGAGAAGAGCCTCGGGTAGCGGACGCGCTGGCAACCGCCAGGCCGCTCCTCGCCGACCTTGCGCCAGACGTGAGTCTTGCGGATGTACCCACGTTCGCCCAGACCTCGACGTATGCGCAAGAGTTGTGGCTCCGGATGCTCCAGTCCACCCTCATTGATGCTGATCGGCTTGATTCCGAATCGTTCGGGAGCCCCGACCGCGCCGCGCTCCGTGGAGGCTCGGACCTCGTCGGCCTCGGGACCGCACTCGCGGATCTTCTCGAAGCGAAACAGGACGACCTCATTAAGATGAGCCATGGCACGGGCGACGTTAACTCGGCCCGTGCGGAGATCTACCGAGCCTGTCTCGATGCCGCACTTCGCCCCCAGGGCATCTACACGCTGACCGTTCCCACAGGCGCCGGCAAGACGCGCTCGGTCATGGCCTTCGCGCTCCGCCACGCGGCGCAGTTTGGCCTCCGCCGCGTCGTCGTGGCGCTGCCGTACACAAGCATCATAGACCAGAACGCCGATGAATACCGAATGCTCTTGGGAGAAGAACACGTCCTGGAGCACCATAGCGGTGTCGCCACTGGCGAGAGCGACCCGCCGACAGAGGCCGAGCGGCGCGCCCAACTCGCGGCGGAGAACTGGGACGCTCCGGTCGTCGTGACGACCACCGTGCAGCTTCTCGAAAGCCTCTTCGCCAACGCGACCAGCCGGGTCCGCAAGCTGCATCGTCTCGTGAATAGCGTCGTCGTGCTGGACGAGGTTCAGACACTCCCGCCGCATTTACTCACGGCGACACTTGACGTCCTCCAAATGCTGGTGCGCGACTACGGGGTCACGCTAGTCCTGTGCACCGCCACCCCACCTGCGCTCGAAACCCGTGATCACTTCCGCGGCTTAGACCATGTCGAACACATCATCGAGTCGGAGGCCCAGGGGGCGCTCTTCGAGCGGTTGCGGCGTGTGGACTACCGCGTCGAGACTGACAAGAAGTGGGACTGGCCGCGCGTGGCGGAAGAGGCCACTGCCCAGCACCAGTCTCTCACCATCCTTAACACCAAGAAGGACTCCCTCGCGGTCCTGGATGCCCTTCCCGACGTTACCCACCCGCTCCACCTCTCGACGCTCCTCTGCGGCGCACACCGCCGAGCTGTCCTCGAAGAGGTCCACCGACGGTTAGCTGCTGGCGAGCCGTGCCACCTCGTCGCCACGCAGGTCGTCGAGGCGGGCGTGGATCTCGACTTTCCGCTCGTGCTCCGTGCACTCGGCCCGCTTGATCGGATTGTTCAAGCGGCCGGGCGCTGCAACCGCGAGGGCAAGCTGACCGACACCAGAGGCCGACCCCGGCGCGGCGAGGTCGTCTTGTTCTCTCCCGAAAATGGCGGGCTCCCCCCTGGTGCGTACGCCGCCGGATCTAAGGAAGCCGAGACGATGCTCCGTGAGGCAGGCGCGTTCGCGCGCCGCGACCTCGACGACCCCGAGGTCTCACTAGCTTTCTTCCGGCGGCTCTATGGCCTTTTTGGCGAGAAAGGTCTCGACAAGAACGGTGTACAGGGCTTCCGCAAGCGGCTACACTTCGAGGAGACTGCCCGCGCCTACCGCATCATAGACGACGAAGCAATCCCAGTCGTCGTATCCTATGACGCTAACCCTAGAGCCGCCGCGGTTCGTGAAGGCGCATTGCTCCGCGTCGGACGACGCGGCTACGCAACACGCGCCGACTTCCGCGAGCTCCAGCCGTTCATGGTTTCGCTCTATGAGCGGGCGCACCAGAAGGCCGTCTCGGACAGCTCGTGCTCCGAGATCGCCCCCGGCCTCTGGCGCTGGACCGGCGACTACGACAGCGGCTCCGACGGCCGAGGCGGTCGCGGTCTGCGCGGCGGCCTCCCTCTTCTCACCAACCGCCCCGATGGGGGCGTGATCTGATGTCTCCTCATCCCCCACTCGCGCTCAAGGTCTGGGGCGATTACGCCTGCTTCACCCGCCCTGAGATGAAGGCCGAGCGCGTCAGTTACGACGTAATGACGCCCTCAGCAGCGCGTGGCATTCTGGAGGCTGTCTACTGGAAGCCCGAATTCCGCTGGCGCGTCCGCCGCATCCTCGTCCTGAAGCCGATCCGGCGCGCGTCGTTCCTCCGCAACGAGGTCAATAGCACCGTCGCCGCCTCAAAGGTCCGCAGCTCCTTCGAGAAGGGTGAAGGGTACGAGTACTTCGCCGACGACGACCGTACGCAGCGGCACACGCTCGCTCTCCGCGATGTTGCTTACCTCATCGAGGCCGACGTGGACCCGTATGGTCGCGGCGCGGGCGACGATCCCGCCAAGCACCGGGACATCTTCCGCCGCCGCGTCACCAAAGGCCAGTGCTTTCATCGGCCCTACCTCGGCTGCCGCGAGTTCGCCGCTAGCTTCGGCCCGGCAGATGGCTCCAAGCCACCGGATGAACTGGCGGAGCGAACTGAGCCGCTGGGCCGAATGCTCTTTGACGTTCGCTACGAATCGGGCGGTCGCAACATGCCCATCTTCTTCGGTGCCGAGTTGGCGTCTGGCGTCCTCCATGTCCCGGACCACCTCTACGACGAGGTATACAGAGCAGTCGAGGTGCAGCCATGATCCTCGACCGCCTCCTCGACCTTCGCCAACGGCTCGATGACGACCCGAACATCGACCTTGTGCCCGAGGCGCACAAGCGTCAGACCGTCCGTTGGGTGCTGCCCGTTTCGGAAGACGGCCGCGTGGGCGGGCCCATTGAGACCGGCGCGAAACGGAAGGATTGGACCGAATTCGTCGCGCCATTCAAAAAGCGCCAGGGAACAGCGCCGCAAGCGCTCCTGCTCGTGGACAAGCCCGACTATGTGCTCGGGCTCGCAGACGAGGACACGAATGCCGAGCGATCCGCCGAGCGGCACGAGGCGTACCTCGGGCTCCTCGCCGACGCCGCCGAGGCGACCGGCAACGCCGACCTTGCGCTACTCCGCGATGCCCTGGGTAACGCCGAACTAGTCGCCGCCGCACGCGAGGCCCTCACGGCGACCTCGTGGAAGCCCGGCGATCTCGTCGCTCCCCGCGTCGGGGAAGTGTATCCGCACCGGAACCCGGCCGTGCAGTCCTTCTGGATCGAGCGGGAGAACGCGAAGGCCGCAGACAAGAGCGACTTCACAGCGGTCTGTATGCGGTGCGGCGTCGAAAAGCCCATTGCCCGCACGCACCCCGTTCCTCTCATCGTCGGCGGAAACACCGTTGGACTAGTGACTGGCAATGCCAACGCATTCCTTTCACATGGGCTCAAGCAGAGCGAGATCGCCCCGCTCTGCGGCGACTGCGCCAGAGGCTACGGCGAGGCGCTCCGCTACCTCCTCCAGTCCGACACGCACTCGCTCTACGTCGGCGGTGGGGTGACGTGGTTGTTCTGGACGCGCGAGCCAGTCGATGACACGCCGTTTCGCGATCTCATGGCCGACCCTGACCCGGCGAGCGTCCAACGCCTGCTCCGCTCGACCGAGAAGGGCCATCAAGCCGACGTGGGCGCTAACCAGTTCTACGCTCTCGTGGTCTCGGCGAACAAGAGCCGCCTCGTCGTCCGCGATTGGCTCGCGCTGCCCGTCTGGGCGGTGCAGGAGAGCCTCGCTCGCTACTTCAAGCGCCAGAGGATCCAGACCTACGAGGGCGACAGCCCACCGCTGAAGTTGCTCGCGCTCGCGGGCGCACTCGTGCGCGACCTTAAGGATCTCCCGCCGCAATCGCTCCCGACCATCCTCGACCACGCACTCCGCGGCACACCGCTCCCGCTTGGGCTTCTCCACCTAGCCGTGCAGCGCGCCCGCGCAGAAAAGGAACACCCCGTCACGCGGCCCCGCGCCGCCCTCATCCGCCTCGTTCTCGAATCATCCACCAACGCCATGACCTGCGAATCACTCAACGAAGACCACCCAGAGCCTGCCTACCATTGCGGCCGCCTCCTTGCCATCCTCGACAAGATCCAGCGTCGCGCCATAAGCCCGAACGCCACACTCGTCGACCGCTTCTACGGCTCGGCGTCCACCACGCCCGTTGTCGTGTTCGGTACGCTGATGCGGAAGGCCCAGCCTCATGTCGCCAAGCTGAGGACGGGCAAAGGTGACCCGTGGCTCGACCGCCGCCTCGGCGAGATCGCTTGCCGCATCCCGACGTTTCCGACCACGCTCACACCGGAGCAACAGGGCCTTTTCGCACTCGGCTTCTACCATGAGAAGTACCGCCCGTACGAAAAAGCCGACGTTGACGGCGACGGTGCCTCCGAGGCATCCACCGAACTCGAAGCCTGATCCCTCTCACTCCAAATCGATTTTACCATGTCTGAGAAAATCCACCTCGATCCGACGAAACGCCACGATTTCGTCTTCCTCTTCGATGTCACCGACGGCAACCCAAACGGCGATCCCGATGCGGGTAACCTTCCGCGCGTGGACCCGGAAACCATGCAGGGCCTCGTCACCGACGTCTGTATTAAGCGGAAGATCCGCAACTTCGTAGATGCTGCCAAAGGCGCGGAAGGCCGCTATAAGATTTACGTCGAGAAACGGGGCATCCTGGAGCGCCAGCAGATGAGAGCCTATACCGACCTTGATATCGAGCCGGTCGGCAGTCCTCAAAACGAGGAGGAGCGCACGAGGCAAGACAAGGCAAAGAAGTGGATGTGTCAAAACTTTTTTGATGTCCGAACTTTTGGTGCCGTTATGGTCTCGAAAAAGGCCGGAGCAGGACAAGTCCGTGGCCCGGTCCAGCTCACTTTCTCACGGTCCATTGATCGCATCATTCCGTCCGATGTGTCGATCACTCGAATGGCTGTTACTACTGAAAAGGAGGCTTTCAAGTCCGAGGGTGGTGGCGACAACGAGGGCGGCCGGGAGGGTACAATGGGCAGGAAAGCGCTTGTCCCCTACGGCCTCTACCGCGGCCACGGCTTCATCAACCCAATGCTTGCAGAGCAAACCGGCTTCGACTCTGACGACCTCGCGCTCTTCTGGCGGGCGCTCCAGCAAGGCTTCGAGATCGACCGCTCGGCCTCGCGCGGGCTGATGGCATTGCGCGGCCTCTACGTCTTCTCCCACGACGACAAGCTCGGCAATGCGCCCGCGCATACCCTCTTCGAGCGCATCCGGTTCGATGACAAGGGAAACGGTGCGGTGCCGCGCTCCTTCGACCACTACCGCGACCGGCTCGTCGTGAAAGAGGCCGATCTGCCGGACGGCATCACCCTCAGGAGAGTCGTGGGCTGAGCCGTGACTACCTCACACCACGTCGCTGAGCTGCACCACTTCGAGTCCCGGCACATCGCGGACGCGAGCGTCGTTCGTGAGCAGAACCTCACAGCCGTGCAGCCGGGCGGTTGCCGCGTGGATCGCGTCGGGCAGCTTGAGCGTCGGGGCGGCGGCGCGCAACTGCGATGCTTCGACGAGTATGGTGCGCGTGACGGGCACGGTGGTCAGACCGCCGTGGGTCCGAATGGTACGCATGAAGCTCCGCTCGCGGTCGGAGTCACCATCGCGGAAGGGGTGGACGAGCACCTCGGCCAACGTCAACTCGCTCGTGACCGCTGGCTGTACTCCCTCCGCGATGGCTGCCAGCAACGGCGGGAGCACGTCCGCGAACATCGCCGATCCTTCGACGCTGTAGATGAACACGTTCGCGTCGAGGTACGTCCGCCGGTCGCCGATGCGCTCGATCAGTCCCATTCGTCGCGGAGGGCGCGGAGGTCCCGGTCGATCTCCTCGACCGTACGCCCGCTCGGTGCGATCCCGAAGATCTGGTCGAGCGGAAGCGGCGGGAGGGCATCGAGTTCGGCGGCGGTGGGGAGGTCGTCGAGCGAGGGTGGAACTGGGGCCTCCTCCGGGGGCGCGCCATCGCCCGCCGGCTCAGGGAGGAGGATGATGATGTCGGCGTCGGTGCCTTCGGGGAGGGCGTCGTCCTGGAGCTCGACGCGCCCGCCGGGCTGGATGCGCACGCGCTTGCGGAGGGCCTGATTCATGAGCGATAGTAGAAGGTTGGCCAAATGAACGTTACGGCTTCCCATCGGATCCGGACAAGCAATTGGCGGGATGACGACCTCGTGCCTATCTCGGCGCTCCAACACTATGCATACTGCCCTCGTCAATGTGCGCTCATCCATGTGGAGCAGGTTTGGGACGAAAACATCTACACGCTCCGAGGAAATCGTGCTCACGAACAAGTGGACGTACCGGGTGGCAGTACGCGAGACGATGTACGAACGGAAAAAGCGCTACCGATTTACTCAGACAAATACGGGATCGTGGGACGTGCCGACATCGTCGAGTTCCGAACCGATGGAACGCCGTATCCGGTCGAGCACAAAGTGGGCAGCCGCAAGGCTCGCCGTGCTGACGAAATCCAACTGTGCGCGCAGGCGCTATGCCTCGAAGAGATGTTTTCCATGACGGTTTCCTCCGGCGCCCTGTTCTACAAGAAAAGCCAGCGGCGACGCGAGGTGGAAATGACGGCCTCACTTCGCGCAGACACGATGAGCATAATTGAAAGTGTGCGCATTCTCCTTCAATCGCAAAAGTTGCCCGGCCCGGTAGCCGATAGCCGCTGCCCCGACTGTTCGCTCATCGAATCTTGCATGCCGTATATCGTTGAGCGGCTGCAACTGGATACCGGCGAGGATGAATGACCACGCAAATACTCAATACACTCTACGTCCAATCACAGCAAGCATACCTCAGGCTGGAAGGCGACACCCTCCGCGTTGAAGTCGAGAAGGAAAAAAAGCTACAGGTTCCCCTCCACCATCTGGGCAGCCTCGTGGTGTTCGGCAATGTGCTGCTCAGCCCGTACCTGCTTGCTCGCTGTGCTGAGGACGGAAGGAGTGTCGTCTGGTTGTCTCGAAGTGGGCGTTTCGTCGGGCGTTTGGCCGGGCCGGTTTCCGGCAACGTGCTGCTTCGGAAGGCGCAGCACGAGGCGATGGGCAATCCGGAGCGCACTCTGGCTATTGCGCGGCAGTTTGTAGCGGGAAAGATTCGCGGACAACAATCCGTGCTCGCTCGTGCGGCGCGTGAAGGAAGCGGAGATGACACGCTCCGCGAAACGTCAAGTCAACTCGCAAAGCTCGCTCATTCGGCTGCGTATGCCGATTATATCGAGGTCGCGCGCGGACTTGAAGGACAGGCGGCCGCCCTCTATTTTGAGGAGTTCCCGAGGCTTATTTCGGCAGCTGAATTTGATTTCGTTTACAGAAACCGAAGGCCGCCCCGAGATGCAGTGAACGCTTTGCTTTCATTCATATACACGCTGGTTCGCGCCGATTGTCAGGGAGCCCTCGAGAGCGTTGGGCTCGACCCACAAGTTGGATTTCTTCACGTCCTGAGACCGGGGCGCCCCGCCCTGGCTCTCGATCTGATGGAAGAGTTTCGATCGTGGTGGGCGGATCGGCTCGCCCTAACCTTGATCAACAGGAAACAGCTTTCAGAAAAGCATTTTGAGCCGCGACCCGGAGGTGCGGTTTATCTCAATGAGGATGGCCGACGGATTGTGCTTACGGCGTATCAAAATCGCAAACAAGAGACAATCCGGCATCGCCTCTTCAAGGAATCCATTCCAGTGGGGCTCCTCCCGTTTATCCAGGCGCGCCTTCTCGCACGACACCTGAGAGGTGATTTGGACACCTACCCTCCATTTCGCGCCAGGTAACCATGCAGCAATTCGACCTCCTCGTGAGCTACGACATCGAGACCACCACAAGGGCGGGACAGAGGCGCATGCGTAAGATTTGCAAGCTGTGCAAGAATTATGGGCAGCGCGTGCAGTACTCCATCTACGCCTGCACGGTCAATCGCGCGCAGTTTGAACAACTGGAAGCGGCGCTCCTGGACGTGCTCGACCCGAATCTTGACAGCCTGCATCTTTACACGTTGCCGGGCGGGCGAAACCAGTGTGTCCGAACCTATGGCCTTGACACTTACCTCGATTTTGAGGACACGTTGATCGTGTAGGCGCGAACCCCAAGCCCACACGGTTTCACCGGAGCGTCCGCGTTCTTTGACTTATTGAAACAGCGTTAGCAACGTGGTTCTGGCTACAATGCCAAGCACGGCAGCGCGAATTCCGGATGCTTGCCCTGCAGAATGTGCCGATACGCGCTATTTTCGGCGGCAGCACCCGCCTCCACAGGCGGGTGAGGATTGAAATCTGACGCCGCTGGGGCACGTGCTGGCGACGGGCGTGCAGCACCCGCCTCCACAGGCGGGTGAGGATTGAAATGCCATGCCATCCGGAATCGAGTCCTCGGGCACCATCGCAGCACCCGCCTCCACAGGCGGGTGAGGATTGAAATAGCGCGTCCGCAGCAGCCTCCATGCTCCCGTGTTCGGCAGCACCCGCCTCCACAGGCGGGTGAGGATTGAAATGACCCGGAGTATTGGCTGGCGACGCGGGTGACGATGCAGCACCCGCCTCCACAGGCGGGTGAGGATTGAAATCTGACGCCGCTGGGGCACGTGCTGGCGACGGGCGTGCAGCA
>JBGTDU010000116.1:0-15590 GCA_041748175.1 Rubricoccaceae bacterium | reverse complement strand
AAAGTCGGCTGATGGGGCTGGTACTCCTTGAAGGTGACCTTGCCCGAGGATCCAAGAGTTTGCATGGCTAAATTTAACCAAACCAACCCCTTTACATGCACAAAACGCCCACCCAGGCGCGGACTTTTTGGTCAGCCCCCTTGAAATCCAGTAGTTCAACAGCCTGCTAGCGTATTCCAGATGGGTAAGATGAAAGCCAAAGCACCCGACACTCCATACGAGATCCCCAAAGAAGGATCCCTCGGCCTGCTTGCGCTCGGCTACCGCGGTCTTGTGGCATGGCGCGCTGTTCGCGGAAGGGATTGGGTTGAGGAGCGGCGCCGGGAAGCGGAGGAGATGAACAAGCGGATTGAGGCCAAGAAAGCCGAGTCGGCGAAGGAGGAAGACGGCGGGGCCATGAAAGTCGAGGCCGCATCAGCCCGAGTCATTCCACCAGCCGCGATTCTGGAGAAGCTGACGATTACGGTTGTCTCTGGGCTTCCTAGATCGGGTACATCGATGATGATGCAGATGCTTTCCGCTGGAGGCATGGAAGCCTTCACAGATGGTGCGCGAGAGGCCGATGAGAGCAACCCACGTGGCTACTACGAACATGCAAAGGTGAAAAGCGTCGCAAAGGACGCGTCCTGGCTCCGGGACGCCGACGGCCTCGTTGTGAAGGTCGTGGCTCCCCTCTTGCGGTACCTACCTCATGGACCGACCTACCAGGTTGTGTTCATGGAGCGCGACACCGACGAGATTCTCCAATCCCAATCGACAATGCTGGAGCGGGATGGGCGTTCATCAGCAGACAAAGAGGTGCTTAAGCGCGCGTATCAGCGGCAGCTTGCCGAGGCAAAGGCCTGGTGCCGAAGTACGGGCGCCTCGCTGCTGGAGGTTGAGCATGGCGAGGCCCTTTCAAATCCCGCAGCCACGGCGGCGGCTGTTAACAAGCACCTGGGAGGCCGACTGCGGGAAGGCGCCATGGCTGCACTTGTTGATCCCTCGCTCCACCGCGAGCACGCATAACCAACCCTCCCCCGATGGCCAAACGGCTTGCAAAGAAAGTGCTCCTCATCGGCTGGGACGCGGCCGACTGGAAGGTGATTACGCCTCTGATGGACGCCGGGCAAATGCCCGCGCTGGAAAGCCTGGTCAACCGCGGCGTGATGGGCAACATTGCAACCCTGGACCCGCCGCTCTCCCCTATGCTTTGGACCAGCATTGCAACTGGCCATTCGGCGGTTGAGCATGGTATACTTGGTTTTGTCCAGCCGGACGAAAGCGGCGAACGACTTGCTCCGATACTGGGCTCCAACCGGAAAGTAAAGGCCCTTTGGAACATCCTTTCACAAGAAGGCCTCAAGTCGAATGTGGTTAGTTGGTGGCCGAGTCACCCCGTTGAGCCTATCAACGGCTCAATGGTTTCGAACTTCTTCCACAGAGCGACCGAGCCAGTTTGGGAACCTTGGCCCGTCTCGCCGGGCGCAGTTCACCCCCCCGCATTGGAAGAAGTTCTGGCTCCATTTCGCGTGCATCCGGCGGAACTAACGCGTGCGCATATTGGGGCGTTTGCCCCCTTCGTGATCGAGGCTGGCTCGGCGCGTCTGGACAAAATGGATCAGAAACGGCTGAACGCGCTTGCACGATTAACTGCAGACGCCGCGACCACCCACGCAGCATCCACATGGTTGCTAGAAAATACCGAGTGGGATTTCACAGCAATCTACCTAGATGCCATCGATCACTATTGCCATGCGTTTATGAAGTATCACCCCCCTAGTCTTCCTGGTATTGATGAGGAGGCTGCGAGAAAATGGGGCTATGTGGTATCTGCTGCTTATCGAATGCACGATATGATGCTGGCTCAGCTCTTAAGTCTTTCCGGAGACGACACAACGGTAGTCCTAGTGTCCGATCATGGATTTCACTCGGATCATCTCCGCCCAAAGTCTCTACCCTTCGAGCCGGCCTCCGCCGCCTACGAGCATCGCGAATATGGGATCTTCTGTATGGCTGGTCCCAGCATTCGGGAAGACGAGAGAGTTTATGGTGCCACTCTTTTTGATGTCGCACCGACCGTCTTGACGCTCTTCGGCCTCCCGGTGGGCGAGGATATGCAAGGAAGACCGCTGACGGAGGCCTTTCTGACAGCGCCGGATGTGCTCAAGATCCCGTCGTGGGAGGTGGTAGAGGGTAACCATGGCCGACACCGTGCTTCGGAAAAGACCGATCCTCAGGCGCAAAGGGCCGTTGAAGAGGAAGCCATGCAACAGCTCGTTGAATTGGGGTACATCGACGAGATCCCGCAGGACAGCGGCAAGGCGGCGATCGAAGCGTCCGCACGTGAGTCCCGGTACTATCTCGCCCGGGCATACAAGAATACGGGCCGACTTGAGCAGGCAGTCGCGATTCTCGGAGAACTCGTAGCCGAAGCACCGGATCAGGATCGATATGCCCTACGGCTCGTCGACTGTCTTCGCGAGCTGGATCAGCTCGACCGTGCCCGTGAAGCACTCGATGCCTATGCGGAACGGCTCAAGGGCAGAATGAAAGAGAAAGGGGATGAGCGGGAAACACCGGGGCTTTCTATGCAATTTGGCTTGCTCGCACTCAAGGCAGGCCATACGGACGAGGCGCTCTCTTGGTTGGAACGAGCCGGAAAGGCCAACCCACACTTTCCCGCACTGCATCGTCGGATTGGAGCCGCGTATTTGCAGGCGAAACGGTGGACAGAAGCCGAACAAATGTTTCTTCGGGCGATGGAAATTGACCCCGATGATGCCGGTGTCCTCCGGGGACTTGCCCTTGCGACGCTTCGACAGGATCGTTTCGACGAGACGGTAGACTACGCGCTTGGCGCAATTTCCCGCCGATACAAGTTCCCGGCTGCGCACGCGCACCTTGGTGAAGCGTTGATGCGCCTGGGATACCCGGAACGGGCTGCAGAAGCCTTCGAGGTGGCGGTCAGCCAGCAGCCGGGGATGCGTCGAGTCCATGAATGGCTCGCTCAACTTTACCGAACCGAATTGGACGACCCGGTGCGAGCATCGCTGCACCTTACGATTGCGACCGAGCACATTGCGCCGACGGCATAGACCCCGCACACGGTTGCATTTGGAAGCGACCCTCTGTATCCTCTTCCCACCGTCATACTACTCAACTTCAACCACCATGAAAGAGAAACGCTACCCGACTGAAACAGCCACTCTGGAGCGCAGGCTTCTCTCGTACTCCGCCGCCGCAGCCGCAGCCGCGCTTGTGATGGCTCCGACAGCCGACTCCCAGATCGTCTATACAGATGTGAACCCTGACGTGGTTCTCCAGGGTGTATTCGGTGGTGCAGACGGACTCCTTCTGGTTGACATCGACGGAGATGCTGCGGATGATCTCCAACTTCGACACGCCATCCAGTCTGTTACCGCCCCGTCCGACCGACCGATTGCCGCCGTTACCGAGCAGAACACTGGAACCGCGTTTATTGGATATGTCGGCCCCTACTTCAACTATCCCAGTGCGCTCAACGCGGGCGACGAAGTTGGGCCAGCGGCCGCGTTTGTGAATAATGACTTCAATGTGCTTGGGTCCACGTACGGCCCATATGGCCCATATGGACCTTGGGCCGGAGCAGGCCAGACAGACAGATATCTTGGCGTTCAATTCGTCGCTGCCGGTGGCACGACACACTTTGCCTGGTTCCGGCTAGACGTTGCACCCAACAGCGGATCGATTACCGTCAAGGACTACGCCTACGAATCGACGCCTGACACAGCGATTGAGGCGGGTGCCATGGGCGTGGCCATCGAGCCCGGCCCGGACGGCCTGCCAGGAACTCACAACCTGAGCAACGTCTATCCCAACCCGTTCAATCCGCAGGCGCAGTTCTCGCTGGAGATTGCGGAGCAGCAGAATGTCAGCATCGCGCTGTTTGACGCGCTTGGCCGCCAGGTCGCCACGCTGCACGACGGTGCGCTCGGCGCGGGAACGATTCACCAGTTCCAGATTGACGGAGCCAGCCTGCCGTCCGGCGTCTACGTTGTTCGCGCCATCGGCGAGCGGTTCACCGACGTTCGCCAGGTTACGTTGACCAAGTGACCTAGTAAAACGAGATCATCCCGAGCGTCGCCACGCGATGTGAGGGATTTCGTGCCTCGAATACCGTACCCCATAAAAAGGGAGGCCATGCTGAGCGCGGCCTCCCTTTTTTACTTCCGTGTTAGCGCGTTGAGCATCTTCGTTCGATCGTCGTTGGCGAGGAGGCCATCGCCAACGAGCCGATCCAGTGCTTGATGAACGGCAGGCAGATCGGTAGACGAAGCGTTGCTCTCCCCTGACATACTCGCCAGCATCGCTTCCTTGAGAAATCGTTCGACGTATTCGGCTGCGTCCGACCGACCGGAGAAATCGATGGATTCGGTAACCGTAGCTCGCCCCTGATTGACGTCGACCTCGACTTCGCGACCTCCTAGAAGTCGGCGTTTCGCGTGGACCCTCACGATGTCGTCGTAGCGAATCGTGCGAGACGCTTCGAGGTTGTTGTTCTGAAAGACGAACCGATCGTCCAAAAACAATGCGCCATCCTTCCCGGAACCCAGCCGTGTGGCGTCGTAAAGCGCGAGGACGGAGTTGGCCGCAACGCTGTGGGCGTAATCGTGCAATGCCGCGCTGAGTTTTGGAGACGGAATCTCGGGTGCCACATACAGTCCGAGGTTAGGGGCGTGCGGGAGGAGTTCGCGGAGGAGGCCGTCTATCGACATGATCACGTGAGGAACGTGCTTACGTGGCTTTCTGATTCTACCCTCACGTACTCACGTGAGTACGCAATCACGGAAGTAGCTCCGCCGCCTCAACACCTGAGAAATACACGCCCACGGCTTCTGTAATGATACCCGGAACAACTCCGAGAACGAGCAGCGCCACAACGCAGGCGATTAGCACGGCCTTCGATAGCAACGGGACGTGAAAGACAGCAGACTGCACGGGCGCGGGCGCCTCCTCAGGTTTCTTCATCCAGAAAGCCACCAGCACGCGGAGATAGTAGTACGCCGAAACTACCGACGCAAGCACGCCAATCAACGCCAGCCACGTCAGGTTGGCGTCCACCGCCGCAGCGAAGACGAAGTACTTCCCAAAGAATCCGGCCAGCGGCGGAAAACCGGAAAGCGCGAACATGAAGACGCCCATCGTCACCCCGAGTAGCGGAAAACGCGAGCCAATGCCGGCAAGGGAATCCACCGTTTGCTCCGCGCCATGCTCGCCGTCCCACTCCAGGATTGCCATGACGCCGAACGCGCCGATGTTCATCACCGTGTAGGCCAGCAAGTAGTAAAGAGCCCCCGCGTAACCGAGCGCACCGGCGGCCAGGCCAGTCAGGATATAACCGGCGTGCGCGATTGAGGAGTAGGCAAGCATCCGCTTCACGTTGCGCTGAGCGAGGGCGAGGACGTTTCCCACGACCATCGTAATAGCCGCAATAATGGCAAGAACGTTGCGGGTATCCAGCCCAATCTCATCCAATGGGATGATCCGGCCGAGGACGAGAATCAGCGCCGCGAATGCCGCCGTCTTGGAGGCCGTAGACATGAAGCCCGTGAGCGTGGTCGGCGCTCCCTGGTATACATCCGGTGTCCACATATGAAACGGCACCGCGCTCACCTTGAAAAAGAACCCGATCAGGAGCAGCGCCACCCCGCCCGTGAACAAGCCCGTGCGACCTGTCGCCGAGAGTGCAGCTGGCATTTCCGCGAGCATCATCGTGCCGGTTGCTCCATAGAGCAAAGCGATGCCATAGAGGAAGAACCCGGTTGAAAATGCGCCCAGCAGGAAGTACTTCAAGGCACTTTCGTTGGCCCTTTGGTCTTCGCGGACGAGACCCGTTAGCACATACAGGCAGATCGACATGGTCTCCAGGCCAACAAACAGCGTGATCATTGACCCAGCGTTCGCGAACACCATCATCCCGGAGGTTGCGATCAGAATGAGGGCGTGGACCTCTCCATAGTTGTGGCCCGTTTTTGTGAGGTACGGAACCGAGAGAATTACACTGCCCAGCGCACCCAACAGGATTACGACGTTTACAAACGAGGCGAATCCACCGGACATCATTTGCCCCATGAACGCGACGTCGCTCGTATCGATGCGCGCAAGCTCAATCGCCATTGCAGCAACAAGCGCCGCCGCTGCCAACCAAGGGATGTTCGGATCGTCGTTACTGAACGAATCGACCACGACGACCACAACACCCATCATCGCAACGAGCAGGATTGGCGCCGTTGCCGCGATATCGTGGAGCAGAAAATCGTACATAGTCGGTATATGAGAGGGGATATTCGATATCGGGTGTGCCGAAGGCTCCAGCTATGCGCCTTGCGATTTCAGCTACCCCGTATCGCTAAACCCAGGAGAGCTCGTCGATCTCACGGGCGACGTTCACATCCAGATTGGTGATCGCGTTTCCCGCGTCGTGTGTAGTGAAAGCGAGGGTGACGCGGTTGTACACGTTCGAGAGTTCCGGATGATGGTCGTGCTGCTCGCAGACAAAGCTGACGCGCACGATGAAGCTGATGGCCTCGCGGAACGAGCCGAACGCGAACGTCTTCACGATGCGATCGCCGTCACGTTGCCAAGCGTCGAGTGCCCCAAGCTGGGATTCGATCTGAACGTCCGTGAGAGCTGTGTAGGAGGGCATGGCGATTATCCCGGAGGGATTGGTAAAACGTGACCACTGAAGAAAACGAACCAGACCACGACATAAATGGGGATCAGGATTGGTATCGCGTAGCGCAGAACGTAACCCACAAAAGATGGCGTCTGAACGCCAGCCGACTCGGCGATGGCCTTCACCATGAAGTTGGGGCCGTTGCCGATGTAGGTTAGTGCGCCAAAGAACACGGCGGCGATCGAAATGGCCTGCAGATAAAAGCCACTGGCCACGCCCGGGTGTGTCGCGAAGTCGAATACTTCCGCAGGCTGGTTCACGTCCATCCCGAACTTGCCCATGGCGGCGGAGAGGAAGCTGACGTAGGTCGGTGCATTATCCAGCACCCCCGAGAGTGCGCCTGTGCCAAAGTAAAACGTCGTCACTCCAAGTGTGCTCGCATTTTCCTGAGCGAAAAGGCGTATCAACTCCAGCGCCGGTTGCATCGTCAGAAATATGCCGATGAAAAGCCAAGCCACTTCCTTGATCGGCTCGAAGTTGAACTCATTGCCCTCCAGTACCTTCTTGTCGGCCGTGCGGTATGCAAAGAGGCACACGGAGAACATGATCATCTCGCGGATACCGATCGGCACACCAAACAGCTTGTGCAGGTTGGGCACCCACGAAAACACGTTGGGGTCCAGAAAGACGGACGCGACGATGATGGCTAGCCAGAAAAACCCCTGCCTCCCCTCTATTACAACATGGGAGCCGGTCTCGACACGCGCGCTCTCGTCGCCTTCGCCTGGAACGGGATCGCCGCCGGCATCTTCGATCTGCTCGCGGATGCTCTCCTCTTTGTTGCGGCTATCGATGATCGCGAAGATGCCAATCAGCACGAGGACTGTGGGCAGCCAGATGTACCAGGTGTGCAAAAACGTCCAGAAAAACGGTACGCCTCGGAGGAAGCCCAGGAACAACGGCGGATCGCCGATGGGTGTGAGCGCCCCGCCCACGTTCGAGACGACAAAGATGAAGAAGATGATGTGGTATGCCTTGATCCGTCCTTTATTGATCCGCATATAGGGCCGGATGAGTAACATCGAAGCCCCCGTCGTCCCTATCACATTCGAGATCAACGCTCCGATGAACAAGAGGGTGCTGTTAACTTTTGCCGTACCTGCGTAATCCGTTTTAATGAGTATGCAGCCACTAGCCACGAACAGCGAAGCCAGCAGGGCGATGAACGAGATGTACTCGACCAGCGCGTGCATAATGGGCGTGGATGTGCCCAGTATGGCGAGGTAATACCCCACGACGAAAATCCCCAGCGCCAGCGCGTACTTCGGATAGTGGTGGTGCCAGTGATGTGCGTAGAAAAGCGGTCCCGTCGCAATCATGAGCAGCAGCAATGCAAACGGTATCACAAGAAATGTGGGCGGTGGCTGCCCGTGATCCTCGGCGCTGCTGGCTGCGCCGCCGGGGACTTCGTCCGACGCCGCGCCGTCATGGGCCTGGGAGACGCCCTGGCCATCGCTCTGTGCCATACTGCCTGGAGTAGTTGGGCCGACTTGTGCTTCTGCGTTCGCTTGATCATCGCCGGAAGCGCCCTGCGCTGCGACGGCGTTCGCGCACACCAGCGCCAGTGCGATGAACAGAAGACGGAGAGGTCGGCAGATCATTCAGGCCATTATTGGCTCATTGCGTAGCAGCGACGGCATCGGGCCAGCGTAACGGCACCCGTACGATGGCATCGGGTTGGTCGGCCGCGGCCTCAACCGCCTCCGCCTTGACCTGCGTGATTTCAAGGATGGACCGCACCGCCGCCTCGCTCTTGTCGAGAAAGGGTGCAGGTCCCAGCCCAAGCCACACCATTAGCACGGCCAACGGAATCAACAGCCCGAGTTCCCTAAAATTGAGATCCTTCATTGTGCGGTTTTCTTCGTGCGTCAGTTCGCCGAAGAACGTACGGTAAACCATCCACAGGAGATAAACAGCCGCGAGTATTACGCCTGTTGTGGCCAGAATAACGAGCGATCCATTGAACATCGAGCTCTTCCACGAGCCGATGAGGATTAGGAACTCACCCACAAAACCATTGAGACCCGGCAGCCCCGCAGAGGCAAACACCGTGAGCATCATAAAGAACGTCAGCACCGGGACCGATTTGGCGAGGCCGCCAAAATCTGACATTTCGCGCGTGTGGCGGCGCTCGTAGAGCATCCCTACCAGAAGGAAGAGCGCGCCGGTCGAAATGCCATGGTTCACCATCTGGAACATCGCGCCCTGAACAGCCTCTGTGGTCATAGCAAAAAGACCAAGAACCACAAAGCCAAGGTGGCTTACCGAGGAGTAGGCGATGAGCTTTTTGGCGTCCTCTTGTGCGAACGCAACCAACGCCCCGTAAATAATGCCGATGACGGCCAGCACGGCCAACAACGGCGCGAACTGCTGGGCCGCGTTCGGGAAGAAGGGGATCGTGAAGCGGATCAGCCCGTACGTGCCCATCTTCAGAAGCACGCCCGCCAGCACCACCGAGCCGCCCGTGGGTGCTTGCACGTGAGCATCCGGAAGCCACGTATGGAACGGAAACAGCGGCACCTTGATGGCGAACGCCAGCAGGAAGAGGAAGAACAGCCAGCCTTGGGCGCCGAGTGGCACACCATAGCTAACGAGTTGGTACCAGTCGGCTGTGAAAACGCCACCATTGACGGCGTCGCCCGCGGCAAAGCCGAGCCACAGGACGCCGACGAGCATCAGAAGCGAGCCGACGAGCGTGTAGAGAACAAACTTGAGGGCTGCGTAGACCCTGTTCTCGCCGCCCCAGATCCCGATGATGAAGTACATCGGGATTAGCGTGATCTCGAAAAACACGTAGAAGAGCACGAGGTCGAACGAGAGAAACACCCCGAGTACGCCCGTCTGCAACAACAACATCAGCGAATAGTAGCCGCGGATCTGCTTACCGATGTACGTCCACGACGAGAGGATGATGATTGGCCCCAGCAGCGTGGTGAGCATGGCCAGCAGCAGGTTCAGCCCGTCGACGCCCACGAAGTACGACACGTTGACGCCCGGGAACCAGTTGAGGTGCTCCATGAGCTGCGGAGCTTCCGCCGTGCTTGCGCTCGGGTCAAAACCTGCGTACAGCCCCAACGACAGCAGAAACGTGATGACGGTCGTTACGAGCGCTGTCCACTTGACGCCATTGTCGCCCGGCACAACGAGCGCCAGCAACGCACCCACCGCTGGGAGGAAGATCACCAGCGAGACGATGTGGGGGATGGAAGAGAGAACGTTCATCGGGTGGATTTTGTAGGGGTGAGCCGTTGGCTCACCCTCGGGCGGACCACCGGTCCGCCCCTACCTGAGGAGCATTAGTGCAAGAACAACGGCGACACCGAACACGAAAGCGAGCGCGTAGTGTTGAACGACGCCGGTTTGCACGCCGCGTAAGCGAAGTGCAATATCCTGCACGAGCTTTGCCACGCCATTCACCGCGCCATCAACCGCGTTCTGATCGAAAGGTGCAAAGACGCGGCGCGCCCCGTTCACGACAGGGTTGACGATCACTTTCTGATAGAGCTCATCCACCGAGTACTTGCGGGAGAATGTGCCGTAGAGCGGTCCGAAGAAACGTCGGATGCTGGTATCGGCCTCGGGGCCGCGCGATCCCCAGCGAATCACAAACCAGGCGAACAGCACACCGGCCGCGGCGATGGCCATGCCGAGAAACAGCAAACCCCACTCGATAGAAACGGGAACGTGGAGCTCGTGATGTGGCGCGGCAACCGGGCCGCGCCCGTCGTGCACGAGGAAATGGTGGATCTTGCTCCCGCCCAGAACGGCGGGCAGCCCAACGAACCCACCCACCACTGAAAGGGCTGCCAAGACCACAAGCGGCACCGTCATCGTCCACGGGCTTTCGTGAGGCTGCGAGTCCATCGCGTCGGGCCAGCGCGGCGTGCCCTCGAAGGTAAGGAGGTAAGCGCGGGTCATATAAATCGCGGTCAGGACCGCTGTTGCTACGCCAACAATCCACACGATGTAGCCCCAAATCTGACCGTTGTAGCCCAATTCAAACGCTTTGAATAGGATCTCGTCCTTCGAGAAGAAACCCGCCAGCGGCGGAATCCCTGCAATGGCCAGCGTGGCGATGAGGAACGTCCACCGAGTAACCGGCATGAAGCGCTTCAGGCCTCCCATCGTCCGCATGTCCTGCGCGTCGAAGTCGCCGTCATAGGGCAGGTCTACGGTTTTGAGGGGATCGTCCTCAATGGTCGCTCCGTGCGATCCGAGCAATCCTTTGTGCTCCAGTTCGTGTTGAACCTCATGCATCCCGTGTATGACGGAGCCGGAACCAAGGAAGAGACAAGCCTTGAAAAATGCGTGCGTCATCACATGGAAAATGGCCACGAAATAGGCACCAACGCCTGCCGCAAGAAACATGTAGCCGAGCTGGCTTACGGTCGAGTAAGCCAGGACTCGCTTTATGTCGTTCTGGGTGATGGCGATTGTCGCCGCCATGATCGCCGTCATCGCGCCGACTATTGCGATGATGGTCATCGCGGTTGGCGCCATGAGGACCATGGGGCTGAGGCGCGCCAGCAGATACAGGCCGCTCGTCACCATCGTGGCGGCGTGGATGAGCGCGGATACAGGCGTGGGGCCAGCCATGGCGTCTGGAAGCCACACGAACAGCGGGATCTGGGCGCTCTTCCCCGTTGCGCCAACGAAGAATAGAAGGGCTACGGCCATGAGCGTCCCGGCACCAAACAGGCCAAGCGTCTCTGGCGCGAGGAGCGTGGTGAAGTCGAAGCCAAACGCTCCGTCGGTCTTCTCGGTAACGACGGCGAAAATGATGAACAGCGCTAGCAGAAAGGCAAAATCGCCAATGCGGTTGACGATGAACGCCTTGTTCGCAGCGGCGGAGTTCTTCAAATCGGTGTACCAAAAACCGATGAGCAAGTAGGAGCACAGCCCGACACCCTCCCACCCGAGGAACAGTACAAGCAGATTCTCCGCGAGCACGAGATTGAGCATCGCGAAGATGAACAGATTCAGGTATGGGAAAAACCGCCAATACCCCGAATCGCCATGCATATACCCGATCGAATACAGGTGAATCAGTGCGCCGACGCCTGTTACAATAAGCGTCATCACCAACGACAGCTGATCGATGCGGTAGGCGAACTCGATCCGCAGATCGCCTGCGGCTATCCAGGTGAAGTAGCTCGCTACTTCCGGCTCGCCATGGAATCCGAGGAACAGTCTCACCGTCAGGGCGAAGGGAATTGCCACTGCCAGTGTGCCCAGTCCGCCGATCAACCACTCATTTTTCCTGTAAGCCGGCACGAACAGGCCCATCAATCCATTAAACGCCGAAAGCGCCAGTGGAAGGAGAAGAATGAGAAGTACTGAAGTTGACATGCAGTTTATTGCGTAGTTCGTATTGCGTATCGGCTGAAGAGGAGATCCTCAACGATTCCGCTACACGCATCAATGTGGGGCGTCAGCCCCTGAACAGGCTTATTTCATCCACATTGACCGTTTCCTTGTTGCGGAAGAGTGCGATGATGATGGCCAGTCCAACGGCCGCTTCCGCCGCCGCCACACTCATCACAAAAAAGACGAGAACTTGCCCGTTTACGTCGGCAAATGTTTGGCTAAACGCCACAAGCGCGAGGTTCGCAGCGTTCAGCATCAGCTCGATCGAGAGGAAAATGACGATCGCGTTGCGCCGAACAAGTACACCCAGCACGCCAATCACAAACAGGATGGCGCTTAGCGAGAGGTACCAGTTGAGGGCTAATTGCATAGTGCGTATTGCGTAGTGCATAGTGCGTAGAATGTGCCAGGTCGAATGATCTGATACGGAATACGCATTGCGCTCTCGTTCAAACGAACTTTTTCTTCGCTAGCATCACTGCGCCAACTGTAGCGGCGAGGAGCAGCACACCTATGATCTCCAGCGAGAAAGCGTGCTCCGTAAGCAGCGCGATCCCGATGTTGGTTGCGCTCGTGGCATCGGCGGCTTCGGCGGACGAGATCGCAACCGGCATCACATCGAGTCGAAGCGAGATCACTGCGAGGATTTGCGCGAGAACCGCAATTCCAAGCGCGAACGCAACCACGTTCTTCCAATCCATCGCGCCCAGGCTCGGCAGCGATTCGAGGTTCAAAAGCATGATCACAAACAGGAAGAGGACCATGATGGCCCCCGCGTAGACCAGCACCTGAATGACGCCGATGAACTCTGCGCTCAGCGTGATGTACAGGCACGCGATGGCGAACAGCGTCATGATCATCCACAGCGCGCTCGACACCGGATTCCGAGCAATCAGCATCCCCAATGCGCCAACCACCGCAACGACGGCGAACAGGAAAAACAAAAATGTTTCCAGCATGGCGGGCGAGGGGCGAGATCGGCTGCGACCAGATAGCGGGGGCGAATCGAACCGCCATGGGCACCCGGCAGGCGCTCGAAATTACCCTGATCACCCATCCCCCGCGTAGCAATCGTGTGAAAACCTTTCAGTCGCTCGTGGACTTTGTCGATTGCCCGGGGCAATGCGGATCACGCCGCTGCGACCTCAATCCGCACGGGCTTGTGGAAGACGGTCTCGAAGAGCTCGGCCCCCTGCGTGGCCGCCCACACGTCGAGCGTTGGATCGGCGCTTGTGATCAGTTTCAGGACGAAGCGGTCGTCGCTCAGGCTTGGAACAAGACGGGTAACGTTTCGGAGGTGGCTGCGGTCGAGGCCATTGGCCAGGCGGAGGAACGAGGAAAGCTCGAGAACGAGCCGTTTCTGATCCGCACTCAACCGCTGAAATTCTGTGTGTGTCGGCTTCGGAACACCGGCGCGGTGGTAGCGCGCCACGTTGGCGACGATGGCCTTCTCGTCAGGCGTGAAGCCCTGCAAATCCGCCTCCTGAATGATATACAGGGCGTGTTTGTGGTGATTTCGTCGGCTGATCGCATAGCCGATATCGTGCAGGATGGCTGCAAACTCTAGAAGCTCACGCTCATCATTTCCCCTGCCGTGCAAGGCAACCGCCGCATCGAACAGTTGCAGCGACAACCCCGCCACGTGCTCCGCGTGAACCTGATCGAAGCGAAGCCGCAGCGCCAGCTCGCGCACCGACTGTTCGCGGCGCGTTCGGTATGGCGAGAGGCGACGGATCCATTTCAGCTCATGCGCCACGTACTCAATGACGATGCCTTCACGCAGCGCGTCGGGCGAGACGACGTACCGTTCGATACCGAGATCTTTGAGGATTACATCGAGAAGGATGGCGCCGGCTACGATTTGGTCGGCGCGGCGCTCCTCAATGCCCGGCGTGTTCAGCCGCTTTTCGCGATCAGAATCCATAATTCGATGCGTCACCTCACGGACGTGCGCGGCATCAAATGTCTGGTCGAAAACGGGCGAATCCATGTCGCCGGCCGAGGCGGCGGCCACGCCTGCAATGCTCAGCAGTGTCCCGGAGGAACCGACTACCCGCCGCACACTACGCTTCTTCGCTTCTGCAAACACCTCCCCGAGTTGCTCCCGGACGTAATCGCGCAGCGCTCGGAACTCGGTTCGGTTGACGGGATCGGTGGTGATGAACTGCTCGGTCAGGCGCTGGACACCAAGGGGCAACGAAACCAGCATGTGGGGTCCGTTGGCGTCGGCCAGGATGAACTCCACCGACCCGCCGCCGATATCCACAAGAAGCGACGGCTCCGAAAGGTCGACGAAGTGGCTGACGGCGAGATAGATCAGGTGGGCCTCCGTTTCCCCTGCAATTGGCCGAACCACAATCCCGGTTTCGCGGCGAATTCGGTCGATGAACTGGCCACCGTTCGAGGCCTCACGGATGGCGCTGGTCGCGCACGCGACGTAGGCGCTCACTCCCCAACCCTCCGCAACCGCTTTGATGGCATGGAGGGCAACCATGCCACGCTTCATGGCCGGCTTGGTGAGCTTGTGCTCCGCGAACTCACCCTCTCCGAGCTTAACCATCTCCTTCTGCCGGTCCAGGATGGCGAACGTACCGTCCGGGAAAGCGTCCACGACGATGCCGTGGAAGGAGTTGGTTCCGAGGTCGACCACGCAGAGGCGCAATGCTTCCGGCGCGGGCGCACGATATTCGGACGGCGGGCGTGAGACCACCAGATCGGGCGGTCGCACATCGCTCGGGCCTTCGGGTATGGTCACGCGAACGATCGTCGGCTGCATAGATGTTTCCGGCATGGCGGAAGGGTAGGCATCGCCGCTGCATTCAGGCAAGGCGCGGATCGAATTGTTAACACAGCGCTGTAGCGTCAGGGTCTGCGACGCGAGTTTCTCCGGGGCTCTGTGTGTTAGACGACGAGATTACTCCATCGCGCCGCATCTCTAAAAGAGGAGTGACTTTGAACGAGTAGTTTCCGGTTGTGTCCAATTCGAATTACCACCTCGCCGAACTCAGGGAGCTACCGCCGTCGATGTCGCGGCGCGGAGGTTGGGCCGCGCAGCTTCTCGGAAAGGTCATCCTCGGCACCCTGGGATGGCGTGTGAAGGGCGCTTTCCCCGATATTCCAAAGTTCGTGCTCGTTGCGGCACCCCACACATCAAACTGGGACGCGATTGTTGGGCTGGCGGCGGCTCTCCGCCTCCGCCTCGATATCAACTTCTTTGCGAAACAAGAGGCGTTTCGCCCACCCCTGGGATGGATTCTCCGGCGTCTGGGCGGCATTCCTGTTGATCGAAATTCGGCCCACGGACTCGTTGACGAAGCCATTCGGGCATTCAGAGAGAACAGCACGTTCGTTCTGGGCGTCGCGCCCGAGGGGACGCGAAAACGAACGGAGCGATGGAAGACAGGCTTCCATCACATCGCGCGGGCCGTTGACGTTCCGGTCGTCCTTGTGGCACTCGACTTTGGCCGGAAAGTCATCGGCCCCATCGCGACTCTCGAACTCTCGGACGACCTAGATCACGACCTTG
>JBGTDU010000115.1:0-102690 GCA_041748175.1 Rubricoccaceae bacterium | reverse complement strand
ATCTCGGCCCCGCATCACGGAGGCCGACAGGAGGGCCCGGAGAGCCAGCGGCCGTCCCGCTTGACCGGCGCCGAGATGCGCCTGGATAGCCACAAGGAGACCCGCTGGGATCTCCGGCGCGTCGTCGTGCCCCACCAGGGCCGAGACGGTGCCCAGGGCCATCCCCAGCTCCTCGTCGGTTCCGGCCAGCGTCACCGCGGTTTGGGCCGACGCGAACGCGGCCGTCCACCGACCTTCGGCCGCGCTCTGCAGCGCGTCCACGACCAGCCCCCGCACGCTCTCTCCCCGGCCCGACGGCCCCGAGCGGAGCGGCACCGCGGTAGGACCAGGAACGAACTCCGAGGCGTCCGTCTTGATGGGGTCCACTTCGATCACGCCGCCCGGCTTCTCGATCAGGTTCAGGTCAATGCGCTCGTCGCGGCCCTCGCCCCAGAAGTTGTACTCGGCAAAGAGAATCGTCCCGGACGTGGCCTTCGCATCGAACGGCACTCCCGGCTCGTCGTGCCTCAAGATCTCGATGTCGCAGGCTTCGACGCAGCCGCTCGTCCATGTCCCGGCATTGATGTAGCTGCCCTGGCCGGTCGTCAGCAGGCCCCCGCCGATGTTCTGGTCGAGCGTCGTCAGCGTTTCGGCCGTCGGCGTATTGGGGTTGTAGAAGTAGACCTCGCCGTCGTCTTGCGCTACCACCCCCACGCCGCCGTTGCCGGAGATCGACGAGCTCTCGTTGGTGTAGATCCGTGCGCCGGTTCCAAGAGCCAGGGCGCCGTGGCCACCGTTGTTGATGACACTAGACCCGCGCAGGAAGATGCGGCCCTGGGCGTTGGCGTACAGGCCATGGCCAGCGTTGTCCATGACCTCGGTGCGAACGAGCAACTGGCTCACTGGATCGACTTCATCCCACAGCGCCACCTGGGCCTGGGGCCCGAAGGAGCACACGCCGATAGCGCCGTTTATCCCGCCCTGGATGGTGGATCGGTAGACGGCCTTCCACTCATCGTGGACCGTGAGGCCGCAGATGAGCGGGGCGAGCGCGGAACCGCCGCCCGGAGTGTAGCCGAACTTCTCGATGGTGGCGCCACGAACGAAGCCGCCGCTATTGGGCTCGTAGCGCACGCCATACCAGCCTTCGCCTTCTACGGCTTCGGTGAGAGTGACTCCGTCCAGCTCAAGGCTCCCCTCGGCGATGAGCTGGGTGCGGGCGGGGAATTTGAGTGTCAGATCGTCGATATTCCATGTCAGGGCAGCCCATTCCGTAGGAATGGTCACATCGCCCTCTTCGGCAAAGGTGAAGACCGGCTCAAAAGGATCGCCTGGAGCGCTCCCGGGTGGGGGAGGAGTGAAATCGACGGGCGACAAGAAATAGGGCACGGCGCACTCTCCAATGGCTGCGCACACGACATCCTGATTGTATGGAAGGACGTAGCTGCCGTTAAAGATGTCTTCGTAGTAGAGGGCGTTCTCAGAAGGAGCATTCTTCCTCGCCTTAGCCACCCCAACCTCATGGAAGATTCCGATGCCAAGATCATCATTCCCTCCCGACACACCATCCGTTGGCGAGAAAAAGCTCCCCTCCCGGACGGAACTCATAATTGAAAACAGCCAGGAACTACCGGCTGTCGAGATGATGAACTCCACGTTTCCTTCGCACGGGTCGTTGGCCGGGTCTTGTGGCAGGCATTGAAAATTCGCGTTCGCAGGCGATGCATCACCGAACAAGTCCCATCGCCAGCAGCCACCTGCCTCCGACGAGGCACTTCCATTGTGGAGCAGTGTCCCGTCCAGAGCGTAAATCCCGATAGCCTCCATCACGTGGTCACCGGGTTGAAATGTGGTCGGGAATAATTCGATCAGCACTTCATTCGCTGCGAACGAACACGCTTGTCGCGAATCGGTAGTGGCCGCTGACGGGAGCACCGTTGCCAGAGCGGCTACGAGCAGCAGCACACAGCGCGCTAAGTGCTTGAAGGGGGGGGGGTAAAGCGTTTCATAGTGAACCTCATCAGGTTGGTTCTAGAGATTGTCAACGAACCGTGGTGGGCGGCCTCGCGGCCAGTTCGGCCCAAGTGTAGGGCGCGCATCCGAAACTTCCAAGCACCCCGGAATCTTTTTAGTGTTCTGGAATCGCCCGTGCGCCAGAACGACTCGGGGGCGACGCCACACGGCATCCCCCCTCACTCCGCCGCGAAAGCGGACGTTTCAGTCGCCCAACGCGAAGCGGACAAACCGCCTCAATTCCGCGTTCGCATTCTGAAGCATCTGCTTGACGGTGACCGACGAATCCTTCACGAACGGCTGCTCGACGAGCACGTTGTCCTTGAAGTAGCGCTCCAACTTGCCAGCGGCAATCTTGTCGAGAATCTGCTCCGGCTTGCCTTCATTGCGGGCAGCCTCACGGCCAATCTCCAGCTCTTTCTCCTGTATTTCTGCCGAGATTTCATCGCGGGTCGCGGCGGTCGGATTCATGGCAGCGGCCTGCATCGCGACATCACGGCCTGCGGCCTGGAGGTCTCCTGACCCCGTCATTTCGACGAGTACGCCGAGCTTCGAGCCAGGGTGGACGTAGCCTACAACCTGCCCACCGTTCGTTGTTTCGACAACAGAGACGCGGCGAACATCGATCTTCTCGCCGATCTTGCCGGTCAGGTCCGTCAGTGCCTGCTCCACCGTGCGGCCTCCTTCAAAGTCGAGAGAAAGAAATGCTGCTCGATCCGCCGGGCGCTTCTGGAGAGCGAGCGCGGCCATTTTATCGGCGAAGGAGGTGAACTCCTCGTTGCGCGCAACAAAATCCGTCTCCGAGTTCACTTCGACGATGACGGCTGCCGTGTTGTCGCTGGTCGTCGCCACAGCGACAACACCCTCCGTTGCTTCGCGATCTGCACGTTTGGCCGCCACTTTCTGGCCCTTCATGCGAAGGAGCTCGATGGCTTTCTCGAAATCGCCTTCGGCTTCCCTCAGTGCGTTCTTGCAATCCATCATGCCGACGCCCGTCTGTTCGCGGAGTCGTTTTACGTCTTGAGCAGAGATGTCCATTTGGCTACGATGTTGAATGATGGTAGGAGTAGGGGGAGCCGACAGGCCCACGAATCAAACGGCGGCGTCGCGAAATCAGCAGGGCTACGCTTCCGTTTCCTCTGTGGGCACGTCCGTCGCAACAGCTACTTCCGTGGGGCCATCGGCGGTCTCACTTGCCGCCTCACCTGTTTCTTCGGCGATGTCTGCTGCCTCGGCCTTACGCGTTTCCACTTCGACCTGGGCCGCTTCGCGATCAATCTCTCCAGCCTTCGCGCCTTCAGCAATGGCATCGGCGATGACACGTGTGAAAAGGGCAACGGACTTTACGGCATCGTCGTTCGCTGCGATAGGATAGTCGACGAGGTCAGGATCGGAGTTCGTATCCGTCATGGCGATGATCGGAATATTCAGCTTCCGGGCCTCGCTCACGGCAATGTGCTCGCGCCGGATGTCGACGATGAATATCGCGCCCGGCAAACGGTTCATGTCCGCGATGCCGCCTAGCACACGCTCCAGCTTCTCGCGCTCACGGCGCCGCATGAGGCGTTCCTTCTTTTTGAGTTGGGCAAGCGTACCGTCTGCTTCCTGACGCTGGATCGTTTCCAAACGACGAATGCTCTTGCGAATCGTTTGGAAATTCGTGAGCATACCGCCAAGCCATCGGTCTGTCACGTACGGCATTCCGGAGCGTTGCGCTTCCGTGCGGACGACCTCCTGGGCCTGTTTCTTCGTGCCCACGAAGAGAATCTTCTTGCCGCGAGCGGAGAACCGAGCGGCCGCGTCAGCCGCCTGGTCGAGCATCGCCTGGGTTTGTTTCAGATCGATGATGTGGATGCCGTTGCGCTCCATAAAGATGTACGACGCCATCTTCGGGTTCCATCGGCTGGTAAGGTGCCCGAAGTGGGCGCCGGAGCGCACGAGCTCCTCAATCGCAATGCGAGGCATAGGGGTTTTGGATTTGGGTTGAGTCCTCCCCTGCCGTCATCTGCCGCAAACGATCCCGGAAAGACCGGGACACCCGTCTGGGCATCGGGCAGGGTGTGTGGTATGAGCTGGAAGGTTGAAGACGGCCGAGTTCTGCCGACTCAATCCATCCAACGTAAAATTCTGCCAAACGCGAAACGCTAGCGCTTCGAGAACTGGAACTTCTTGCGAGCCTTCGGCTGGCCCGGCTTCTTGCGCTCGACCATTCTCGGGTCGCGCGTCAGAAAACCGCCTTCGCGAAGTGGGCCACGCAGCTCTTCGTCGAACTTGAGGAGCGCTCGAGCAATGCCCAATTGGGTTGCCTCGGCTTGCCCCGTAAGTCCGCCGCCCTTGGCGTTGACAATCACGTCGAACTTGCCGCGGTTCTCGGTTACGTCAAGCGGGCCGGTCAGGGCTTTTTGGCGAACCTCCGTGGGGAGGTAAGTCTCCAGTGGCTTCTTGTTAATCGTAATGGTGCCAGAGCCGGGCCGAAGGTAGACGCGGGCTACGCTGGTCTTACGGCGACCGACGGCCTGGAACTGGGTAAGGGTTGCCATTGCTAGATTTTTTTTGGTTACAGCGCCAGCGGCTCAGGCTGCTGAGCCTCGTGTGGATGGTCGGGACCGGCGTAAACCTTCAGCTTCGTGAGCATCTGTCGGCCGAGGCGGTTTTTGGGCAACATGCCCTTGACAGCATTCTCGATGATGAACGTTGGCTTTTTTTCGCGAACGTCCTTCGGGGTCGAAACGGAATCACCGCCTGGGTAGCCGGAGTGCCGGAAGTATTCCTTGTCCGTCTCCTTGGAGCCCGTAAACCGAGCTTTTTCGGCGTTGACAACCACGATGAAATCCCCAGTATCGATGTGGGGTGTGTACATCGGCTTGTGCTTGCCGCGCAGCATTGTAGCTGCTTTCGAGGCGAGCCGACCGACCACCTGGTTCTCGGCGTCGATGACATACCACGCGTGTTCGACTTCGCCGACCTTAGCGCTGTATGTCTTGAAAGTGTTGTGGTCCATGAGAAGGGGAAAGATCCGTAGGCGGACGCCAATCAATCAGAAGCTCCGCCATCGAAGAAAAAACGGGCGACCGACGGTATCAAACGATCCGAATCGCGCCGCCTCAACCAGACACTGATGTCGGAAAAGCTTCGGAAGCTACGGTGCACGTGGGAGGCAGTCAACGAAACGACCTGCCCAAAGTCTAGCACACAGGGCTGGTTCAACGATTCTTAGCGCAATCCCAACGCCATTCTCCGATTCACGTAGGTCAAGCCTTGCAAGCCTATCTTCGGCGCTACTTCTCTTGTGCGGTTTTCGTCGTCACCAAGCGCGCCCACGGCTATGAGAATGCACTACATGAAGCGGCTCAACGAGCTGGCTGGGCGCTTGCCTTTCCATGTAGACGACTCAGATAGCGTGAACGAGGTTTTCTTTCGCTGGCATTCTGAACGCGAAGAAGCCGATCTGAGGACGTTGGAGATTTGGAGCTACTGCAGAACACAGCTGTACGTCCTGAACAAGCTGTCGAGGGATTCACAGGCCGCTCCTAACGACTTCGACCTGCTTTCCTCGGCCTTGTTCACAAAAATCAGGATGGGGATGGAATCGGTACGCGAGCCCGCACGATTCGTGAACTGGGTGAACGTGGTCAGTAGAAACACCTATCTGAACGAGCGCCGCAAAGTGAGGCCGCAGAGCGAATTGAACGAGGATGTCCTGGCCGGCGACGCCCCTCCGACGCTGATTGACATGGACCGCGCCGAAGTCATCCGCGTGATACAACGGGCCGTAGGCCGACTGCCGCCGTCGCTTACAGCGGTTGGGAAGATGAAACTATTGGAGAGCAAAAACTTTAAGCAGATCGCCGAAACGACGGGTCTTCCCCTGGCGACTGTGCGCACCTACACGACTAAGATTTACGCCCGATTGCGCAGGGATCCCGAAATTTTGGAGATTGCCCGGGATGTTTTCCCTGACTTGTTTGGCCGATTGAAGGCCCCAGACGACGATTCGCAGGAAGAATAGACGATGGCGATAATCAATTCACGTTGCCGGGAGGTTACGTTTTGAAAGTAAAACGGTCTATAAGAGCGTTGTCCCCCTAGCGTTGACGCGCCTCGTACGTTTTCGGCGCCACTTCTCATGTTGCCCATTCAAGAAAAAATTCTCCTTTACTTTGATCTGCCCGAAGACGAGCAGGTCGAGGTAAGGCTTGCCGTTCGCGGGAATCCAGAGCTGGAAACCCTTTTTGCGGAATCCCAGGCTTTGCATACCGTGCTGTCGCCGGGGTCGGAGCGTGCGGTTCAGAATACGGCTGCGCTCACCGACTATGTTCTGTTCTCAGCCTTGAAGGCTGGCGACCCACCCGCCGGTGTCGCGGCGCACTACGCCAGGATCGAGTCGCTCGTCGGCGAGAACCCCGAGCTGCGGGCACGCGTGGAGGCAATCCGTTTAACCCTTGAACGGTTCACGGCGACCGCCGAAGATCCCATCGCCCGATTTGACCAGCTGACGGCCCGAAGTCCTCAGCCTGCGGAAGTTCCGGCGCCGGATCGCGAGGCTATTGTGCCACGGCGAAACATGCGGCTGCTCGTACCTATCCGGTACGCCTTGGCAGCTTGCGTCGCGCTCGTGACGATTTACGCAGCCCTTTCCATTTTCAGCTGGCGATTCCAGTCGGATCGTACTCGCCTTACAGCCTTGCACGCCACGGAGGAAGCCTTCGTGGAATTGACGCTGCGGGGCGAACCCACCGAGCCAACAGCTGACGCGCTGGATGAATCACTGGAGCTCCTGCGAAACGCCCGCACGTCGACCTTGGGTCTTTTCCCCTCCTACGACGCGGAACGCCTCGAAGCCGCTGCCGCACTGGCAGAGGGTTTCGCAGCAGACGGAGAAGCCACGGCCATGCGAACCCTGCGTGCCCAATACGTCCTCGGCAAGATTCGTATGTATCAGGAGCGTGACGCGGAGGCAGCCGAGGCTCTCCAAAAAGTCGTGGATGGCCGTGGAGAAGGTGCCGAAGATGCCCGGCGGTTGCTCGATTATATCCGGACCAGGGGTCCGTCGGACTTAGGGATTCGTTAGCAGGCTGTGGGAAATCGAGACGAGGTTGGTTCAGGTATGCGGCAGGCTGCTTCTCTGAAATCGGAGGCGTATCAACGACAGATATCGCCTAATGGCACGGCACAGGCTGGAACGCACGTGGTATGATACCAGATGCCGGATGGGCTATCCATTTGGGTGAAGAACATCACGTCCACCTGAATGGAAACGATAGATGGCTTCGAGGTGCGCGCGTCAGCGCTGATGGTTTCTACGTATGGAACGCGGGTCGTCATCGCCTCGGGCAAGTCGAATTGTCGTATCCACTCTCCACGCGCTGCATCGTCTCAACAGCATCACCCTGACCTCTGCCCACAGGAGCTATCTGTTGCTCGATACGCTCCGCAACCTCGCGACAGGCGATCATCTCACGCCGTCCACCGGTACGTACGCCGGTCAACCGTGCCCTCCTCCCGCTATATTGCGCGCCTACATCCTAGAGACGGCCGACCACCTCGCCCATGGAAACAGTTACCCAAATCAGAAATCGCTGGACGCTTCGACCGGTTGACGACGAGACGGCGGTCCGTTCGTTGGGCGCGGAGCTGAATGGGATACCTGAGGCGCTGGCTCGCGCCCTGGTTCTTCGTGGTATCCGATCATACGATTCCGCGGAGTTGTTCTTCCGCGGAGGGCTCGATGATCTCCACGATCCGTTTCTGATGGTGGATATGGACGTTGCAGCAGAGCGGTTGGCACAGGCCGTCGAGATGGGCGAACAGGTCCTCGTCTATGGCGACTACGATGTGGACGGAACGACGTCTACGGCGCTCATGCTGCTCTTTCTGAGATCATTGGGTGTGAAGACGGCCTTCTTTGTCCCCAATCGTTTTGTACATGGTTACGGCTTGTCGGTGGTTGGGATCGACCGCGCAGTGGAGACAGGCGCCAATCTCATCGTAGCGCTCGACTGTGGAATTACGGCCATCGACGAAGCGGCGTATGCGAAGTCGAAAGGGCTGGATCTGATCATCTGCGACCATCACATGGTGGGCGACACGCTGCCGGAGGCTACCGCAGTTCTCGATCCAAAGCGCCCGGATTGCTCTTACCCGTTCAAGGGTTTGTCGGGATGCGGCGTCGGGTTCAAGCTGGTTCAGGCGACTCTACAAAAGCTGGGCCTGCCCCCATCCGATGCGTGGCCGTACCTCGATCTCGTGGCGGTCTCTACAGCCAGCGACATCGTTCCGGTATGCGATGAGAACCGCATCCTCATGCGGGAAGGACTCGATCGGATTCGCCGAGAGCCAAGGTTCGGGCTGCTGGCCCTGGCCGAGCGTGCAGGCGTCGACCTCAAGGCGTGCGCGTCATCGCAGATAGTCTTCAGCCTGGGGCCACGCATCAATGCGGCCGGCAGGCTGGCCGATGCTTCGCTCGCCGTCGAACTGCTCATTTCCGCGGACGTTGCTGAAGCCGGGCGCCTCGCCGATGAGATTGAAGCGCTCAACATTAAGCGCCGCGAGCTTGATATAACGACCCGCGATCAGGCTATCTCGATGGCCGAGGGGTTCATGCCGAGCGATCCGCTGGTTCTCGTGCTCCATCACCCCGAATGGCATCCGGGGGTGATCGGCATTACGGCCAGCCGCGTAGCGGAACGCTTTCACCGCCCGGCGATCTTGCTCGCAACGGATTCCGATGACGAAGCGAAAGGCTCGGCACGTTCGATCAAGGGCTTGTCCATTTACGACGCACTGGCCAGTTGCTCCGACCTGCTGACACGCTTTGGCGGACACGACTTTGCCGCTGGCCTGGCGCTCCCCATCGACAACATATCGGTTCTGCGAGACCGCCTCCAGGCCGTAATCGCCGAGACGGTAGACGTCGACATCCTCACGCCTGAGATTGCGCTGGACGCCAATCTCAATCTCTCCGCCATCGACGCGCGACTTTGGCGGATCCTAAACCAGTTCGCCCCGTTCGGCCCGGACAACCTGAGACCCGTTTTCTGGGGGAGGGACTTGAAGGTCGTTGGCCAACCCTCCGCCGTTGGATCCGAGAAGCACCACCTCAAGCTCCAGGTCGCCCAGAGGGATGGCAGCCCCTCGTACTCCGTTATCGGATTCGGGCTAGGCGATCAACTCAACATCGCCCAGGACTGCGCTCGGCGCGGGCACCCCATGGAAATGGCCTTCTCCATTGAGGAGAATACATGGAACGGGCGCACGTCGCTGCAACTAAGGGCCCAGGACATCCGGTGGGCGGTGGACTGAATGCCGATGCGGTCATTTCCGCGTCGCCGTGCATGTGCCGGACGGCGGTCGGGCGAGTCTCAGAGCCTGTCTGGATAAGGATCAGCTCCCGTTTTTAGGCCCCATTCTTTCTCGGGACGTGAATTCCGTAGGAACGGTATGGGGGCCGAGGGCGGCGCGTGCCCCTCCGAGAACACTCGCTCTGTCAGCTGTCACGCCATTGGGACTTGTGTCCAAAGGAAGCCCGCGAGGCAGCACCGTCGCACCTGTTGAGTAGACATTGAGCAAGGAATGGACTGGTGGATGAGCAATGCGTCCGTCTACATTCATGCCTTGTTTCGCCCTTGTGGCATTCGTCCAAACATCCCTTTAACCCCAAAACCATGTCTGTACTCGAATCCCGTTCTTTGGCCACGCTGAGTCGGCGAGGCTTTTTTGGTCGGCTGGGCGTCGGTGCTGTCGCCGCGACGGCGCTCCCGCAACTGGCGGGCTGCGATAGCAACGACCCGATCCTGACAGGTCAAGCCGTCGTGCTCGACTTCTCGACCGACTTTGGCGTGCTCAACTACGCCTACGCACTTGAACAACTCGAGTACGCCTTCTACCTCCAGGTCACCCAGACGGCATACTTCCAGTCGGCCAGCGCGGAAGAAAAGGCAATTCTGGACGACCTGCGCCAACACGAAAAGGTCCATGTGGATTTTCTGGCCGCTGCTATTCCGGCGCTAGGCGGCACCCTGATTCGAAATCTCACGCCCGACTTCAGTTCCGTCGATTTCTCTAGCCGCACGAGCGTCCTATCGACCGCCCAAGCGCTCGAGGATACGGGCGTGTCAGCCTACAACGGCGCGGGGCAGTACCTCCGGGATACGGGGCTGCTTACCATCGCTGGAAAGATTGTATCCGTGGAAGCAAGGCACGCGGCGGCTATTCGCGATGTGTTCCTCGGAGGCGCTGCCTTCGCGGGCGATGACGTCGTCAACCCGAGCACTGGCCTCGATGTGGTGGCGACGCCCGCTGCTGTACTTGCCGCTGCCGGCGGGTTCATCACCGACGACATCCAGCTAATGAACGTGCCCTCCTAAACGACCTTCCAAGGTTTTCGTCCATCTTCAGAACCCCCATTTTCATGAAAACAGTATTTGATATTCTGGCCCCCGAGGCCGCTCAAGCGCTCGAATCTCGGCGTATGGCACTTGTTACGCTTGGCAAAATCAGCGCAGGCTTCGCCCTTGCGTCTGTTCCGGCGATCGGCCTCGCAAACCGCGCCTACGCCCAAACAAGTGGAGACCCCATTTCGGTCCTAAACTTCGCGCTCACGCTCGAATATCTGGAGGACGCCTACTACCGTATGGGCCTGGATAGCGGCATAGTCCCGACGGGCCTCCCGCAAACCTACGTTCAGCAGGTGAGCAAGCACGAGACCGCGCACGTCGCTTTGCTCACAAGCGCGATCACCGGCGCAGGTGGAACCCCCGTACAATTTGATGACGATGACTTCGATTTCACCGCGGGCGGCTTCGATCCGTTCTCGGACTACAACCTCTTCCTCGCGCTCGCGCAGGGCTTCGAGGACACGGGAGTTCGCGCTTACAAGGGGCAGGCAGCGAATCTCTCAACGGGCGGCGGTTCACTCAACAGCACGTTGACAACCGCACTCCAAATCCACTCCGTCGAGGCGCGTCATGCTTCCCAGATCCGGCGTCTTCGCGGCCAGCAAGGATGGATTACCCAGAACAACCATACGCTGGGCGCGGCTTTCGATGGCATCTACGCCGGTGAGGGAAACATCTCACAAGGCGGGATTGACGTTTCTACGATCACCGACATTGGTGCCGATGGCATAACCGAGGCGTTCGATGAGCTATTGACATCGGATCAGGTTTTGGCAATCGCCGGGCCATTCATCATGGCGTAGGCCACGCCAAAATGGCGAAATCCCCAGACCCCTTACCTGGTTTGGGACCGAAACCGAAGAGGGGACCTCGCATGCCGCGGGCGTCCCCTCTGGCTGTAAAAAGCCAATACTGCTTCGCCCAAGTCGCCGGCAAGACTACGTGCTGGCTTCACAACAGGCCATCGCTGGTTCCTGGCTTCCTCTGAGATAAACGTTGCGGATTGAGACCAAGCAAGGAAACCGACCTTCGTCAAGACGCAGCTCGACAAGGGTTCCACATCGAAATGGTGTTCTCTATTGAGAAGACGACATGGGACGGGCGCGCAAGGCTGCAACTACGAGCCCATGACATCAGGGCCGGAAAGTTTGGTGCCGCGCGATCTATTGCGTTACCGTAAAGGTTTCTACCGTTCCCGGAAAGATGAGCACGGTATTCTGCGAGGCGGTGATGGAAGTGCCGTTGCCCGTCACGGTACCGACCAACATCCGACTTTGCGACGCTCCGACGCCTGGAATTTTGAACGCAATGTTTGGGAACACGTACTCGCCGGTCCCGGACAATTGAACGGGGGAGTCGGAGCCGCCGACATCAACAGTGCCAAAGGCCGACCAAGAAAACACGGCGTCGGAAATGGCATTGGGAATGGTCAACGACAAGGTGCCCACATTCCCATCGAAACTTGTATAGGGACCCGTGTAGGTGCCGGAAAGAACGGGACTGTTGTCTCCGTTCGAACTGCAGGCCGAAAGGGCTAGAACGCTGATTGCGAGAAGTAGAAAGAGTGGACGTGCCATTGCGTGATTCTAAGGAAATTGGACGATGGAGAAGGTACGGGGCGGACCCAGCCAAATGGCGTGGGGACGTCGTTCTGCCTGGCTAGTTCGGCATGCGCTCGGCGGCAAGGACGGCCCGGTAGGCATTCACGATGCCTCCAGTGATCGAGAGTTCAGTGAAGTCAACAAGTTCGCCTTCGCCACCGGGACGGGGCACAGCCTGCATGTGCGAAACAGCGGAGTCAACGATAATTCTCCGTACATCGGCAGCGCTGAGTTCTGGGAAATAAGCCATGAGCATCGCTGCTACGCCCGTGACCAGCGGCGCAGCCAGGCTCGTTCCGTCGTGGCTGCCGTATTCATTGTTGAGGTTCAGGCTGTAGATGGTCGCGCCCGGTGCGAAGACATCAACACTGGTGTTTCCATAATTGCTGAACGATGCGACCATATCTTCATCCCAGCGCGAGGCGCCAATCTCAAGCCAGTTGTCCGCTTCGCGCCCGTCGCCGAAATTGCGATTCGGGAAGTTTGGCTCGGAGGTCAAGTCGTTGCCATCGTTGCCCGAGGCGTGAACGAGGAGAACCCCGTGTTCCCCGGCATATCGGACGGCATCATCGACGGCTTCTTTCTCCGGCGAAAAGCCTTTCCCGAAGCTCATGTTGATGATGTTGGCACCGTTATCGACCGCGTAGCGAATTGCGTTGGCAACGTCCTTGTCGCGCTCGTCGCCATCGGGAACGGTGCGAACAGACATAATCCGCACATTTGGCGCGATACCGTTGATGCCAAGACCATTCCCGCGTACGGCCGCGATCACGCCCGCCACCGACGTGCCGTGGCTTGCGTCCGGCCCCGTCACATCCGGGTTGCCGTAAAGACGCTCCGATGTGTCCTGGTAATTGTCACCGACAATGGCGCGGGGGTCATAGTCCGGGTTGTAGCCATATTCCAGGCGCGATTCAACGTATTCGACCTGCTCGTTGAGTTCAGCCATCGAAAGGTCGTTCGACGCCAGGAAGAGAAGCATATCGCGTGCGCGCGAAATTTCCGCGTTGGTTGTTTCAATGGCTTCGAGCTCGGCAGTCTCGTATTCATCGCGGCCCAGGTGCCCACGGATGATCTCATCGGAGGCCAAGACAGCAGTCTGGATTCCCGCCAGGGTTCCGTAGATACCTTCGAATTCCGCTCGGCTTTCGGCCAGCTCGGATTCCAGCGTCGTGAGGCGCTCGGCTTCGGTGGCATCAAGTGAATAGGTTCCGCCTACCGACGCACGCGCCCGAAGTTTGGCGATCTCACGCGCCAACTCAAACGAATCGTGCACCACGTTTTGACCGTCGGCGCCACCGATGAAGTTCCAGCCGTAGGCGTCGTCCACATAACCGTTGCCATCGTCATCCAGGCCATTGCCTGGCGCATCGTCGTTCGCCCATATCTGGCCTTGCAGGTCTGCGTGCGTGATGTCCACGCCACTGTCAATCACCGCTACGACAATCTGCCGAGAAGGCTCGCGGTCGCCCAACGCCTCGTACGCGCGGTCGACACTCATACCATACACGCCGTCCTGCTCGTAGTCGAGGTTGTACCAGACGGACGGCGGGGCGTCGGCGTCCTGTGCCGAAGGAGCGGAAACGGAAACGAACGCCAGAAGGCCGGCGAGGCAAAAATTCCTAAGCATGAGATGCGGCTGAAAAAATTCGCGGGAGTAAACGGCGATCGGCAGGCTAACGCGTTCCGTTGTCGCGTTCGTGTGATGCCGCGTGGAGAAGGAGGGATGATTTTATGAAGAGCCGCCGGGTCGCCGGATCCTGCACCTTCCGCCTCCGTTCACGATTCCCCATCCCCAATGCAATCTTCCATGCCAAGCATCCTCTGGGCCGACGACGAAATCGACCTTCTCAAGCCGCACGTTCTTTTCCTCGAAGCCAAGGGCTATAACGTGACGACCGTCACAAACGGCGCGGATGCGGTTGAGCACATCAGGGATGCCCGCTACGATGTCGTTTTTCTGGATGAGCAGATGCCGGGGCTCGGTGGGCTCGACGCGCTCGCAGAGATAAAAGGGCTGCGCCCGGAAACGCCGTGCGTGATGATTACCAAGAGCGAAGAGGAGCTTTTGATGGAAGACGCGATCGGCGGACAGATTTCCGATTACCTCATCAAGCCCGTCAATCCGAAGCAGATTCTGCTGACATGCAAACGATTGTTGGATGGCTCGGAGATTCGCGCACAGAAGTCCTCCCAGAACTACCTCCAGGCATTCGGGCGCCTCTCCGGAAAGATTGGTGCGGGCCTCGCGCCCGACGAGTGGATTGAAGTTTACCAGGAGTTGACGCGCTACGATATCGAGCTTGAGGGCGCAGAGGAAGGCGTCCGCCAAATCCTCGACGACCAGTATCGCGAAGCCAATGCGTCTTTCGGGAAGTACATCGAAGCCGCATATCCGGGATGGATCGAGGCGAGCCGGGCCGGAAAGAAGCCGCTCGAAACCGGCAGGCCAGCACTCAGTCACGAGGTTTTTTCGAGCTGGGTTTTCCCTGAGATGGATAAGGGAAAGCCGGTTCTGTTCTTCCTTATCGATTGCATGAGGTACGACCAGTGGCTCACGTTCGAGCAGTCCCTGCTGCCGCTATTCGACGTGCAAACGGATTGGCATTTCGGGCTGTTGCCCACCGCGACGCCCTACTCGCGCAACGCCATTTTTTCGGGGCTGCTGCCCATGGAAATCGCCGCCCGCTTCCCACAATTCTGGTCTTCAGTTGATCGCGACGAAGACGCCTCGCTCAACCAGCACGAGGCCGAGTTCCTTCAGGAGCTGTTCAGACGCAAGCATCTCAACAGCCGCGTGCGCTACGAGAAGATTGTCTCGACAAACAACGGCCAGTCGTTCGCCGAGTCCGTCACAGACTTTACGCAAGTCGATCTAGCCGCTGTCGTCGTCAACTTCGTCGATATCCTTGCGCACAGCCGCTCCGATTCCGCCGTATTGAAGGAGATCGCGCCGGACGTTGCCGCATACCGGGCCCTCACAAAGACGTGGTTCGAACATTCGTGGTTGCTCCAGGCATTCCAGACGCTGGCAGAGCAGGACGTCACCATCGTTATCACCACCGATCACGGTGCCGTCCGCAGCTTGCACGCGACGAAAGTTATCGGCGACCGCGATACGTCAACCAGCCTTCGCTACAAGCACGGGCGCAATCTCAAGGTGGACGACGCCGATGCCATCTTCGTGAAAGACCCGGAGACATACGGTTTGCCGCGTGAGGGCATAAGCGAGAATTATATCTTCGCGAAGGAGGACTTTTATTTCGTCTACCCGACGAACTACAACAAGTATCTCAACCAGTACCGCGATACCTTCCAGCACGGCGGCGTGTCTATGGAGGAGATGCTGTTGCCGGTGATTACGCTGCGGTCGCGGAAGTGAGTCGGCATTGGAACGGTAGAGCCAATGCGTCGCCCTGAATCAGCCAATCTGATGATGCTGGAGGGCCTCCTCCCGACGGAAACTTCTTCGCCCGAGGCCACCGTTGCGTTGGGAAAGCAACTTGCGGAAGTCATCGAGTCAGGCGACGTGCTCGCCCTCTACGGTGATCTTGGGGTGGGCAAAACGCACCTCGTAAAAGGCATTGCGAGCGGACTTGGAGTTTCCGAGGAAGACGTGACCTCACCCACGTTCACGCTGATTCAAGAGTACGCAACCGAACCGCCGCTCTACCACCTCGATGTCTATCGGATCGAGCAGGTATCCGAGCTCGAACGCATGGGCGTCGACGAGTACCTTTATGGCGAAGGCATCTGCGTAATCGAGTGGCCGGAACGGATGGAGTCGATGCTGCCCGAACACTGCATCAGGCTGCGGTTGAGCCATGTGGATACAAATCGGCGGTTGATCGAGCGCATATCCGAGTCCGATCCGTCATCCCGTATCCTTCCGGCGTGACCTACGCAGAAGCCCGGGACTACCTTTTTGCCTTGCCTCGTTTTGGGGACGTGGGAGCGGCGGCATACAAGCCGGGCCTGGAACGGATGTGGGCGTTGCTCGCGGCTATGGAGAATCCACACGAGCGGTTCGAGAGCGTCCACATCGCGGGGACGAACGGGAAGGGCTCGACTTCCTCCATGGTTGCTGCCATTGGAACGGCGGCCGGAAAGCGGATCGGCCTGCACACGTCGCCGCATCTGTTCGATTTCGCGGAGCGCCTGCGAATCGACGGTCGCCCTGCGCCGCATGACTGGATCGCCGACGCCGTGGAGCGCTTCCACGACACGATCAAGAGCGTTGCGCCCAGTTTTTTTGAAGCGTCGATCGCACTGAGCTTTCTCTATTTCGCAGAAGAATTGGTCGATCTGGCCGTCGTTGAAGTAGGCCTTGGAGGCCGCCTTGACGCCACGAATGTGCTTGTGCCGCAAGCCTGCGCCGTTACACACGTGGGTTTCGATCACACGGAGATTCTGGGGGACTCTCTGGTAGCCATCGCACGCGAGAAAGGCGGGATCGCGAAACCGTGTGTTCCTCTGCTTTCCGGTGTCGGGGATGTCGCCGCGTCCGCCGCGCTCAGAGAAACCGCTGAAAAACTTGGCGCACGTTTCGAGGACGTCCGTGAAACGGTTTCCCTGGAAATCGTGGATTCGAGTCCGGCTGGTTTGGTGATTGACCTGCATACGCCGCACAATGATTTTCGTGCGCTGACGATCGGCCTCGCCGGCCGCCATCAGGCGTGGAATGCTGCACTCGCCGTCAGGTTGGCGGAGAGCGTGTGGCCGAATATCTCTCCGGACGATGTCAGAACCGGACTTTCGGGCGTAGTCTCGCTAAGCGGGCTCCTCGGCCGATGCGAGACGATTTCGGAACATCCGCGCATTGTGGCCGACGTTGCTCACAACCCCGAGGGCTGGTCTGCCGCACTGTCCAGCGTCCGGCCGGGCTGCAACGGGAAGCTCTTTGTCCTGCTCGGCGTCATGGCGGATAAAGACGCCGCCGCTCTCGCCACGATGCTGGCGGAACGCGAGGCCATCGCCCTACCTGTTGGCCTCGCGTCACCAAGGGCGATGTCACAATCGGCGCTATCCGGTATCCTCCGAACCCACTGCGTCGAGGTCGTCGATGTAGTCGATGTGCAGCACGGCATCGAATGGTTCAGCCTGCACGCCGCAGAGCATGACGTTCTGCTTATAACGGGCTCGCATTTGGCGGTCGCCGAATTGGGGGTTCACCGTCGATTTGCCAACTAGGGCATGCTCATCTGCGCCCATCGTCGGTCACTTTCCAATCACCTGGTGCGGCTCGATTGTCCCTTGACTAGCGCTACGAATCTGGCCCGATACCCGGCAATACAGCGACCACGTCGGGCTGCTGCACGGCATCCTCGGTGGGCTCGGGAAGAAAGCGCCAGACGAGCCACGCCAGGATCACGACGGTTGCCGCTGACGCAAACGTGGTCGTTCGATACCCTCCGCCTCCGTAGAGCACCCCGGCGATAAACGCTCCGATGGCAGTCCCCAGTTGCCCGATCGCGATAGTCAGCGATAGAAAGCTGCCCCGTTGCCTAGCGGGTACGAGCGCCGTGAGGAGTGCTTGCAGCGGCGACATCCGCATGGCAAAAAGCATCATGATCGCTACGTACGCCAGATAGGCCACCCATCGCTCTGTTACCACATAGGTGAGGGCCAGGGTGACGACGATCAGACCGGCGCAGGAGAGGAGGATCAGAGGTTTCCTTCCCGCTCTATCGGAGAATGCCCCGGCCATCGGCCCGGCGATCACACCCGCCAATCCGCCGACGAGAAAGAGCGTCGCGATGAAATCGACATCAAGGTTGCCGATTCGGAGCGGGTTTCCAAACACGCTCACCTCCATGGAGAAATGCTGCGTTAGCCACTCTGGTAGATATACCACGAGAAGCGACAGCCCCAAATACATCAGGAAGTAGGTAAGAGAAGCTGTGAGGAGGTCAGGCTTCGCCAGGAGCCGAGCGTAATCCGTCACGGTTCCAACGAATGTCATCCGCGATTTTTCTTGATCGACGGGAGGCTGAGGAACGACCGCGAGTATGAGAAAGAAGGCGATAGCCATCACGCCAGCGAACGCGAGGAATGGCGTGAGAAAACCCAACCCGGCCGCCAGCACACGCCCGAGAGGCACACCCAAAACGATGCCGAATGGAATGCCACTCATCACCCAACCGGTCGCCCATCCGCGGCGCTCGTACGGGAAGTAATCGCCCACGTAGGAGACGGCCGCGCCGCTCAATACACCACCGCAAGCCCCGGCCAACGCGCGTGCTCCCAGCATCGTCTCGAACGAATTCACGAGCCCGTGCAGCGCAAGAGCCGTCGCGAGTGCACCTGAGCCAAGCAACAGAATGCGCCGTCGTCCAATCCGGTCAGAAACCGGCCCCATGACCAGAGCCGCGACGGCCAGAGCAATCGAATACACGGTGATCAGCCATCCCCAACGCGCCTCGGTAACCTGAAGCGTTTCCCCGATGATCGGCAGGATGGGGGTGATAATGATCGTCTGGCTCGCGGAGGTGAAGACAAGGAGCCAGAGGGAAAAGATGATCCCGAGGGTACGGAGAGGGGAGTGGGTCAGGGTTGCTGGGCAGTTGAAGATCGGAGGCGATGATACGGAGAGTTCGAGGGGTTCAGTTCTAACGCACTCGTCGCAGATGAGCGGAGAGCGCGCCCCATCTCGGAGGCAAAGGCATCCGGCGACAATGTCGTGGTAATCGTTCGATAACGCGGACGTAACGGAAGCGAAACATCGAGCAGATAGGTTGCTGCCGCTTCAAGGACAGTCCCACTCAAATTTGCCCGTTGGAGCACTTCCCACACTTGCTTCCCACAGCTCCATGTTATCGCTACCGCAGCGCTCCGCGCCCAACTTTCGACACACGAATTTCCGGCCCCCACTCTTTGCTCTTCTCGTCCTGTTTGTTCTAATCGCCGGAGGCGCAGACGCGCAAACTGGCGGCGTTTCCGGCATCGTGGTGGAAGAAAGCCACGGTGAAACGCTGATTGGGGTGAATGTTTCTGCGCTCGACGAGGGCTCCGATACGATGGTTGGTGGCGCCGCCACTGATCTGGATGGTCGGTACCGGATCGAAGGATTGCCCGTTGGTTCGTACAGCCTTGTCTTCTCGTACATCGGCTACACCTCGCAGCGGGTCACCAATGTTGCGATTGTCGCAAACGAAATCGTTTCGATCGATATTCCATTGGTTGAAGAGTCGATCGATCTTGGTGTAGAGTTGGTTGTGGAGGCACGGATGCTCCGCGACAACGGCGCCGCACTTTTGCGTCAGCGTCAGCGCGCGGCGGGCGTAAGCGATGCCATTGCCGCCGATGAGATAGCGCGCAGTGGATCCTCCACGGCATCCGACGCCATGCAAAAGGTGACGGGCGCAAGTACGGTTGGTGGTCGATACGTCGTGATGCGTGGCCTTCAAGGACGCTACGTCAACGTCCAGTTGAATGGAGCGACGTTGCCCTCGGCGGACCCTGATCAAAATGCGGTGCCACTCGATCTCTTCCCCAGTGGACTGTTAGACAACATTGTTACGTCGAAGACTTTCACGCCCGACCGCCCGGGAGATTTTACGGGCGGTTCCGTGAACATGACGACGCGGAATTTCCCCGATCGCTTCACGGCGAGCGTCTCCCTCTCGACGGGGTTTAATTCGAATGTCCGGCCCGGTCGTGATATTCTTCGATTCGATGGTGGCGGTTTGGGGGTGCTTGGATCCCCCTCCGGCAACCTCGACCTGCCAAGCATGGCGGAGGACGACATCCCGGATATCGCCTTTGCCCGCAACGACGCTGCCCTTGCCTCCCAGCTGGATCTGGCTTCGGAGGCTTTCAGCCCGGTCATGGCCGCGGCCCCCGAAGCCGCGCCATTAAACCAGAGCCTGAGTGTCTCCCTGGGGAACCAGGCCGATCTACTTGGTCGACCACTCGGGTACATCGCAGGGTTCAACTGGAGCCGAGACTACAGTGGCTTTTCGAATGGAATCGTGCAGGAGTTCAGCGGACAGGGCTCGGGCGGACAGGTGACACAACTGGACATGGAATACGGCTCATCGCCTGATATCGATGGCATCGGTGGCACTACGGTTGGGAAAGAGGAGGTGCTTCTTGGCGGACTGGCCAACCTGTCGTATCGCATCACCGATCGAAACGAGATCGGATTGAATCTGCTCCTGAACAAGAACACAGGTTCTGAAGCGCTCTATCGCGATGGTCGTTTCTTCGATGGGAATCTGAACCCGGACGCCGTGCTTGAAAGCCGCTCGCTCCTTGTGGTTGAGCGCTTGTTGGCTTCCGCACAGCTTCGCGGAGAGCATGCACTCTCGGCTTCGGGCCTCCAGCTTGAATGGAATGCGTCTGCGGCTCGGACGACCCAGAACGAGCCGGACTATCGAGTTTTCGAGAACGACTACATCGAGGTCGGGGGGCAAACGCTGTACAGCATCAGCCCTTCGGTTTACTCCAGTCCAACGCGCTACTTCCGCGATTTGGCGGAGAACAACTACGCCGCCAACATCGACCTTAACGCACCGATCAGTTTCGCCGGCACGAGAGTCCGTTTCAAAACCGGCGGCTCGTTCACGGCGCGCGACCGTTCGTTCCGCGAACGGTCTTTCCAGATTCTGAGTGACGACATTTCCTATAACGGCAATCCCGTCGAGTTCTTTTCGCCGGAGAATGTGGGGATCATTGGCCAGACGGGCAGTCAATTCGACTTCGGCAACTACGTCGCAGACGCGACGAGCCCGCAGGCGGATTATGACGGGCAACTGACCACAGGAGCCGGCTATCTGATGGCGGACGTGGCGCTAACCGATCAATTGCGACTCATCGCCGGCGCTCGCGTCGAGGCCAACCGAACAGAGGTTGCCCCAACAAACCTTTCCAACCCAGCCCTGGCGGGTTCGTTGGAGAATGTCGATGTGTTGCCGTCGGTCAATGCTGTGTATGCCGTGGCAGAAAACATGAACCTTCGCGCGGCCTATGGACGGACACTGGCTCGCCCCAATTTCCGCGAGTTGGCGCCGTACGCGAGTTTCGAACTTCGCAACAACCGGACGTTCATCGGCAACCCGGATCTTGTACGCACACTCGTGAACAACATGGACGTGCGCTGGGAGTGGTTCACTCGGCCGGGCGAGATCCTCGCCATCAGTGGGTTCTACAAGCAGTTCACGAACCCCATCGAGCTGACCTACAACGTCAACGCCGTAAATCCGGAGGTTCAGCCGCGCAATCTCAACGACGCGAATGTCTTTGGGCTTGAGCTGGAGGCGCGTCGCCGCTTGGACATGCTCCCGGGCGCACTGAGCAACCTCTCCATCGGCGGCAATCTCACGCTGATCTCCAGCCAGGTTTCCGTTCGCGAGGAGGAATTGCCGCTTCGCCTCGACCCGACGGCAACGACACGCCCGCTTCAGGGCCAAAGTCCCTACATCGTGAACCTTGACATCGGATACTCCAATGCGAACACGGGCACGAACCTGAGCCTGTTTTACAATCTCTTTGGCGCACGGCTCGATGCCGTCTCAATCAGCCAGACGCCGGATGTATACGAGGCCTCGCGCGGCGTGCTCGATTTCATCGCCAGCCAGGTGGTGCATGGGCGGTTCACGCTAAAGGCCTCGGCCAAGAACCTTCTCAACACGCCCTACCGGCTCATCCAGACCTTCCAGGGCGTCGACTACGAAACAGAGCGGTACGAACTAGGTCGTTCGTTCTCGCTTGGCGTGGCCTACGGTTTCTGAGAAGCCAACAAACAACCCCACTTCCTGATCTGCATGCGCCCGTCCAACAACGGCGCCCGGCACACGCTCAATCATACCCGCTAGCAAGACGTCGCCCCGCCTCTCCTTAAGGCAAACGGAACGGCATCCTCTCAAGCTTTCGATTCACACATCCCTCCCCACACGTCGCTCACAAAGCGCCCGACTATGAAAACGTTTTCAAACCACTTCCTCACCGTCCTCGTCCTGGCCGGTTCGCTTGTAGGACTCGCCGCATGCGACTCCGGGACCACGATTATTCCGCCTGGGCCTAACCCGTTGGATGCGGTGTACGACACGACCGGCACCAACATCTTTGTTGCAGACGTTGACGGATCCGGCGTGGCCCCGGAAGTAAACAATGTCACGTGGACGAACGACTTTACGTACGTGCTTACCAACCGCGTTTTCGTCAACGACGGCCAGACGCTGACGATTGAACCGGGTACCGTAATCAAGGGCAACCCTGGGCTGCGCGAGAGCGCCACAGCGCTTGTCGTTGCTCGTGGCGGGAGGATCATGGCCGAAGGTACCGCGGCAGATCCGATCGTCTTTACTTCGGTCGCCGATAACCTCGCCGACCCGGATGACGAGCCCGGAGCGGGTTCATGGGGTGGCGTAATCATTCTCGGAAGTGCGCGGACGAACACCACGCCTTCCGAACTTCAAATAGAAGGCATACCGACGACGGAGCCCCGCGCCCGTTATGGCGGATCGGATGACGCTGACGACTCAGGCGTTTTTCGGTACGTCTCCATTCGTTACGGCGGGTCAGAGATTGGCGCAGGCAACGAAATCAACGGCCTCACGTTTGGTTCGGTGGGTAGCGGTACAACCGTCGATCATGTGGAGGTCTTCGCCAATCAGGACGACGGCATCGAGTTCTTCGGCGGCTCGGTAAACACCAGATACATGGTGGTCGCTTTCGTGGGCGACGACGGCTTTGATACCGACCAGGGCTACCGAGGTATGGGCCAGTTCTGGCTCTCCATCCAGGCCGCCGACAACGGCGAGAATGGTTCCGAGATGGATGGCGGAGATGCTGATCTCGGCGGCGAGGGCAGCACGCCGTTCTCGCAGCCGATCATCTGGAACGCTACGTACATCGGCTCCGGCGACGCATCGACGAACTCAAGCCTCGGTCGTGGAATCAACATTCGCGACAATTCCGCGGCCAGCTACTACCGTTCCTATTTCCAAGGTTTCACCAGGGGCCTTGCCGTGGAGGATCTTGACGGAAACGCAGCGGATAGCCGCCAGCGCCTTGAAAATGGCGATATGACGCTTCGCGATCTTCTCTGGGGCGCTTTTACCAACGATGAGACTGAGCAGGGTACAGAAGGTGTTTTGAACGAGCCGGAAGACGTAGCGCCGCAGGCCTTCGTCCTGGACTATCTGAATGCCAACGCCAGCCGCTTCACCGGCACAACATCGGGCATCACGAGCGTAAATGCTGCCCGCACGAGCATCAACCCCACAGCCACTGGCCCCGCGTTGACGAACCTCGGTGCAGCACCGACCAATTCGTTCTTCACGAATGCGTCGTGCATCGGGGCCGTTTGCCCGGGCGACAACTGGCTCGAGGGCTGGACCGCCCTCGACCAGCTCGGTTATCTCGCGAACTAAGGGCCCACTATCCTTCGCAGATAACCGTCTTCGCGCCGGCTTTCCTGTGGGAGGGGAGCCGGCGCTTGCCTTTCAGTCAGGCCTTCGTCGCACACATTGCGTCTCACGCAGATCGGAGAGTGGCATTGTGGACTTTCAGCGGTTTTGCGGGAAGAGATGGGCAGAGTTCAGTCTGCCCTCGGGGTCATCGGTACCTTTTCTGCGATCAAGTCCTCCCGCCGATTTGCCAGCTTGGGCAAACTGTCCGTTCGCTCCCGCATGCCCGTTCCCCTGCCAGACAGCCGGCCTCGCTCACTTGCGGGAGAGCCGGAGGTCGGTCTCGAACTTGCCCAGGACCATGGCCTGACGGAGGAGGAATATGGCTGGATTCTGGAAAAGCTCGGCCGGACGCCAACATTTACAGAGCTTGGAATCTATTCCGTGATGTGGAGTGAGCACTGCTCGTACAAGAACTCCATTGCTGTTCTAAAAACCCTCCCCCGCGAAGGCGAAGCGTTGCTCGTGGGCGCAGGGGAGGAGAACGCGGGGCTAGTCGATATCGGCGACGGGCTGGCCGTCGCGTTCAAGATCGAAAGCCACAACCACCCGAGCGCAGTCGAGCCCTATCAGGGAGCGGCTACCGGCGTCGGCGGCATCCAGCGCGATATCTTTACTATGGGCGCGCGGCCAATTGCCTCGCTGAACAGCCTCCGCTTTGGCTCCCTCGAAAATCCGCGCGTACGCTATTTGTTCGATGGCGTTGTGCGCGGTATCGGCGACTACGGCAACTCCTTCGGCGTCCCCACTGTCGGCGGCGAAGTCTATTTCGACCCCAGCTACGAAGGCAATCCGCTCGTGAACGCGATGAGTGTGGGGCTGGTGAACGTGGGCGAGACAGCCAGCGCCATCGCAGTAGGTGTCGGCAATCCCGTCTTCATCGTTGGCTCGGCCACGGGCCGCGATGGTATTCACGGCGCAACGTTCGCGAGCGAAGAGATCAGCGAAGCCAGCGAAGCCAAGCGCCCTAGCGTTCAGGTCGGCGATCCGTTCACGGAGAAGCTCCTTTTGGAAGCCACGCTCGAGGCAATTCGGAGCGGTGCCGTGGTTGGCATTCAGGACATGGGGGCAGCCGGTATCACGTGCTCATCGTGCGAGATGAGCGAGAAAGGTGGCTGTGGAATGATCCTCCACATCGACCGCGTGCCAGTACGTGAACAGGGAATGACACCCTACGAAATCCTCCTCTCCGAAAGCCAGGAACGGATGCTCGTGGTTGTTGAAAAAGGCAAGGAAGCTGTGATCGAGGCCATCTTTGAGAAGTGGGATCTCCACGTTGAGGAGATCGGCGAGGTAACCGCTGACGGCCGGGTGAGCGTTTTGTGGCACGGAGAAGAGGTAGCCAATGTGCCGGCGGAGCACCTTGTTCTTGGTGGCGGCGCCCCCGTATACATCCGCGAGACGCAGCGCCCGACGTACCTCGATGTCGTGCAGGCGTTCTCGACCGAGTCGCTGCCCGATCTCGATGATGCTGGCGGTGTCCTCAAACAGCTCCTCGGAAGTCCGAACATTGCGTCGAAGCAGTGGGTCTTCGAGCAGTACGACACGATGGTCCGCACGAACACGGTAGCAGGCCCCGGGCCGACCGACGCTGCCGTTATTCGAGTGAAAGGCACGAACAAGGGCCTCGCCGTCAAGACGGATTGTAACGGGCGCTATGTCTACCTCAATCCGCGCCGAGGAGCGCAAATCGCCGTGGCGGAGGCCGCTCGGAACGTGATCTGCGCGGGTGGTCGCCCCATCGCCATCACGAACTGCCTGAACTTCGGCAATCCGTACAAGCCGGAAGTGTACTGGGTTTTCAAGGAAGCCGTCGGCGGTATGGGGGACGCATGTAGGGCGTTCAACACGCCGGTCACCGGAGGCAACGTGTCCTTCTATAACGAGAGCCCGGAAGGTGCTGTTTTCCCGACACCCACGATAGGCATGTTAGGGATTGTCGATGACGTGGATGCCCACACGACGACCGCCGACTTCAAGAACGAGGGCGATGCCATCTTCCTGCTCTCGCCAGCCGCCTGGATCAGCATGGGAGGGATCGAAGGCTCGGAATACCTCTCGGCCGTGTTGGGAAAAACAACCGGGGATGCCCCCCACCTCGACCTCGACGAGGAGAAGGCCGTCCACGCAGCCATGTTGGCGCTGATCCGCGCAGGTTATGTCAGGAGCGCACACGATGTCTCCGACGGCGGACTTGCCGTATGCCTCGCGGAGAAGTGTATCCACAGCGGGCTTGGCGCCGATGTTATGCTCAGCACTACGCCCGACGTCTCGCGGCTGGACGCCATCCTGTTCGGGGAGGCTCAATCACGGATAGTTTTCACTACTCCCCCGAATCGTGAGCAGCAGACTGAAGATGTGGCCAGCCGCCTGGGCGCAACGGCATTGCGGATCGGCACCGTCGGCGGGACGGCCCTTCGTATTTCCATAGACGGCTCGGCCGTTCTGGCCGAGCCCGTCGAAGCACTCACGGAACCCTACCGGATGGCTATTCCAAATGCGATGGGCGAGCTAGCTGGCGGGATTCCAGACACCACGTAAGTTTCCTTGGCGCGTTCCACCTGCGAGCTTTGCATTTTGTGAACGTTGGATTCCGGCGACAGGGGTGGGAGTGCAGCATTGCACTGCCCCAGCAGCACCCAGAGCAGGATAAAGACCAGAATCGTTGAGAAGCACCCTCCTCCAAGTTTCTTTGCGCCGTAGCCGGCGAGGAGGCCACGAAATATGTTGTTCATTGGGTAGAGCCGAGGTCGAATGGGAGTGACGCCGCTAACGCTCCGTGCCTCCAATGGCTCCCTCCTTTACAAATTCTGGCGAGATCGACGGTTGCACAGTCGCGCCGTCGCCGCCAAATGTTGGAATTGGAAGCCCAGTGCGGGGGAACGTAACGGTGATAACGCTCCCGACGCCCTTGCGGCTCAATGCGTCGATACTGCCGCCCATGAGATCAATCAGGCGCTTGGCAATGGCCACGCCGAGGCCATTGCCCTCGTGGCTGCGTGAGAATCCGGACGATTCCTGCTTGAATTCTGTGAACAGGTGCGGCAGAAACGCTTCGTCCATGCCAACGCCTGTATCGGAGACATGAACGTGAACGCGGTCGCGCTTCGATTCGAGTGTGATGCGAACGCTTCCCTGGTCTGTGAACTTGATTGCGTTGTCGATCACATTGCCCACGATCCTCCGAGCTGCTGTCTGATCCAGAAGAAGAGGAAGCGACCCAACGTCGGTCGCCAATTCGAGAGGGAGACTTTTTGCGTCCGCGTCGGCCTTGCGCTCGGCAATCAAAACGTGGATTTCCTCAACCAGATCGATTGGCCTCGGCGCCAGCGCAACTTCACCGGCATCGAGTTGGGCAAATTCCAGGACGTCGTTCAAGGTATGGAGAAGCCGTTTTCCGCCGTGTTCGATTAGATCGGTGAACTCCTGCTGGTCCTGGCTCACTTCATCGTGAAGCAATTCAGCCGCACCGATGATGGCTGTCAACGGAGTACGGATCTCATGGCTCATGTTGATAAAGAAGGCGCTCTTCAGCTGCTCCATTTCCTCGGCCGCTCGTTTGGCTTCGATCAGCCCCTTTTCGTAAGCCTGGCGCACCGCCACATCGCGGGCGATAGACAGGAAGGCAGATTTTCCATGGACGTCCAAACGATGCGTTCGGATTTCAAATGGGATCGATGCGCCCGCTTTCGTTTTCAGTTCGACCGTGTGGAGTGCGCCGCCACGGCGGTTCGCCTCAAACAGATGTTGCTCCAGCACCGGTACTGCGCCCTCCCCGGCGATGGTGCGCAACGTCAACGTGTGGAACTCTTCTGACGTGTATCCCAGCGCGCGTCGTGCAGTGGCGTTGGCGTCGATGATCCATCCGGCGGTGTGGTCGTTGGCGTGGACAAGGACGCTGTCGCCCGCGGCATCAAACAGGTGGCTGTAGCGGGACTCGGAAACCTGAAGCTGCGATACCCGATTGCGAATCTGCCTGCGCAACATCAAAGACCAACCGGCCGCCATCAGAAGCAACAGCACGACAACGATGGCCACGTTGCGGTACCAATTTGGCGAGAAGCCTGCTAATGTTACGTCGTCGGCGGTTCGGGGAAAGATCTGATAGGAGGCGTTGAATGGTGGCTGTGGATCAAACTGCCCGGCAATTCCCCGAACACGAACGTACTCGCCTCTCTCGTAGTCCTCAAAAGTGAAGGGTTGAGATCGGTTTCCATACACGAACACGTTGAGCATCTGGCCGTGTGTGAGGATGATGAGGTTGTCTCCGGCCTCGTTTGGAACGCGAGCCACCACCGTCCCCTTGACCTCAATCAGGCGGCCCTCATAGGGTTCAAGGCCCCTCGAGTCGGGCTCGGAAACCGTCTCTGGCTCCATTGCTGTACGCGGAGCCTGCACAATCCTGTAGAACGGATCGGTGAGTTGAGCCATACCCAGTTCATGATCGAGCCGACCGACGGCCTCCACACTGTCGCCAGCCACGACCACCGGCGCTCCGGACGACGCGACGATCTTGATCCCTCCCGAGCCATCTTGCAGGAATACCTCTGTCCAGTTGCGGTGAAGCTGGCCGGAGGAGAGTGTGATTCGCCCGGCCACGTGCACCGTGTCACCTACTGCGTCAGGGATGAGATCCTGATTCCGGTCCAGCAGGACGCGGGACATCGGCATCGCATCGCGCGCAACCTGTTGCGCCTCTGCTATGCCTCCATTCGCCGCCAGCCCTGCAATAAGCAGAGCCGCGCATCGCCAGGCGCGACGCCGGAATAGGTAAACGGCGGATTGCATTACCATGCGCGTGCTAAACCACTAGGGCGGATATCGGCTTCGGGGGACCAGGCCTTTAGCTTAGTCCTGGTGCCGAGGCGCGTGAGGGAACCCGCATACGTATATCACACGGATATCACACGGAACCTCAACAAAGTGCGGAGAACCCAGAGCACAACTCCCCGTTCAACCGCCGCTAATTATCTTAAGAACCTTCCATAACCCATCATGGCCGACGACGCCAAATACATTACCGCCACGGACGAAAACTTTGAGCGAGAAGTGCTCAACAGCGATCTACCAGTTCTCGTCGATTTCTGGGCGACTTGGTGCGGTCCGTGCCGCGTCATCGCGCCCACAATCGAGGAGATCGCGGCGGAATACGAAGGAAAGGCCCGTGTTGCGAAGCTCGATACCGACAGCAACCCCCAAATTGCAATGAAGTACGGGATCCGGTCCATTCCGTCTCTGATCTTTTTCAAGGATGGACTTCCGGTCGATCAAATGATCGGGGTTGTTCCAAAGAACGTCCTTGCCCAGAAGCTGGATGCTCTCGTCAGCCAGGAAGTCCAGTAGCCGGACGACGTGGAAGTGTATATGGTCGTCCGTCCGTTCTACTTTCACTTTGGATCTCCACTTTCGTACACGCGACACAATGACGAACGGAACGCCTGATCTCTCAGCTTTTGCCGGACTTGGTTTTGAGGGTGTCGAACATCGGAATGTCGTCATCATAGGGACAGGACCGGCCGGGCTGACAGCGGCCTTGTATTCAGCGCGCGCCAACCTTGAGCCACTCGTCATTCAGGGGATTCAGCCTGGTGGGCAGTTGATCACGACTACAGACGTTGAAAACTATCCGGGCTTTCCTGAGGGAATAATGGGTCCCGAGCTCATGCAAATGTTCGAAGCGCAGGCGGCGCACTTCGGTGCCGACCTTCGTTATGGGACGGTGACGGCTGTCGATTTCTCAAAGCGGCCCTTTCGTCTGGTCGTGGATGCCACCAAGCCGATTCTTGCCGATACGGTCATTGTCTCGACCGGAGCCTCCGCGAAATACCTCGGCCTTGAGAACGAAGAGCGCCTGTTAGGTCATGGGGTTTCAGCCTGCGCGACATGCGATGGCGCTTTCTTCCGTGGGGAAGACGTCGCCATTGTGGGCGGTGGCGACACGGCGATGGAAGAGGCACTTTTCCTGACCCGGTTTGCCACCAAGGTCTTCCTCGTACACCGTCGCGATACGCTGCGGGCTTCGAAGATCATGCAGGAGCGAGCATTCGCGAACGAAAAGATCGAGTTCATCTGGGATACGGCGGTCACCGCTGTGCTGGGCGGCAAGGAAGTGGATGGCGTTGCGCTGCACAATCTGAAGACGGATGAGAAACGGACGCTGCCAGTGAAAGGCTTCTTTGTCGCAATTGGCCATAGGCCGAATACGGAGATATTCAAAGAATGGCTTGATATGAACGAAACCGGGTACATCAACACGCATCCGGATTCGACGCATACCAACATCCCTGGCGTGTTTGCCTCTGGCGATGCACAAGACCACGTCTACCGGCAGGCCGTCACAGCTGCCGGGACGGGCTGCATGGCGGCCATGGACGCAGAGCGGTGGATGGCGGAGCAGGAGGTACCGACCTCCGTGGAAGTAGCGACGGTATAGAAGGCAGCCGGGCCCCTGCAACCTGGCTACCTTTGCGTCACACGTCTTCTATTGTGTCTGATGCTTCGGTCGTCGACTTTGCTGCTGTTCCTTCTGTTTTGCATCGCGGAAGGTCGAGCCCAGCCAGCACTCGCCGACAGGATTCAGGACCTTCGTACAGAAACCGCTGTTCGCCTGGCGTTGGCGGAAGACGCAGGAATGGACGGCGTAGCTGTCGCGGTGGAGGCCGCCGATGGCGTAGTCCTGCTTTCCGGCCTGGTTCCAACGCTAGGAGCGCGGGATCGAGTTGTCTCGATCACGAACGGGCTGTCGGGCGTCCGGGAAGTACGCAGCACAATCCGACTGGAGGGGCGTCCGACCGAGGCGCTTGATGACGGCGCTGGTGGTAATCCGGCAGACATTTCGGACAACGACGGCGCGCGACAGGCGGTGCCCGAGCCAGCGAGCCAGCCGCCTCCGGTTGCCGGTCCAGTTTTCCACACGGTGGCTCCCGGCGACACGCTGTTCAACATCGCACGGCACTACGAGACCACCGTCGTCGCCCTCAGTCAACTGAATAGCCTGGGATCCACAACGGTTCGCGTTGGGCAGAGGCTGCGGGTGAAATAGCGTGGCTAGCTCCTCGCCCGTCCCATGCGCGTGTTGTACACGCCGCTATTCCGGAAGAGCCGGTATGGGTTGAGCTTGCGGCCTCGGTACAGTTGGCTGGCCGCCCTCCCTCCCGTCTCGATGATCTGAAAGTGGAGGTGGGGAACGGTGTATCGCGCGTTCCCTGAATTGCCTACGTACCCCAGGGTATCTCCCTGCAGGACCGTCCGATCAACCTCAATGCCAGGCGCATACCCATCCAAATGGGCATAGTAGAAGGCATATCGACCGTCGGGGCTCAGCGTATAGAGCACGCGTCCGCCGAGGCGGTTGGTGTGTTTCCGGATGACAGACCCGTCCGAAACGGCTACGACGGGTGTTCCAGCATCGGCTGCGATGTCGATAGCCTCATGGGTTCGCCCGCCCGATCGACGTGCGTAAAAAGAATCATCTAGATCATCAGGTTCAAAGCCGGCAACGGGTACCATCAACCGGTTCAGCGAGAACACCAGTTCGACTCGTTCGAGCGGCGCATCGACGGGCATCCAAGCCGCTTCCATCGCGTCTGCCGAAATCCCGCTTGCATCTGAACCCGGCGTGCCGAGAGTCGGGATTGTGTCGGTTATGGCAACGAGGAAAGCGGGGAGCCTGAATCGAGGCTCGGCTTCGCGTGATTCCGCGGTCGAGAAGGCAACGACACCGGTAAGCGCCGTCAGACAGGATGCGGCCAGAACGAAAGGGCGGACGTGGGTCAGCGTCATATCGTCGCCTATTTACGAAAAAGGTTTTTTACAAGGAAGCCGATATTTTCCTTTCGCTCACGAAGGCGCCGGGAGAAGTAAGGCACCCACTGCGTCCCATAGGGAACATACACACGCATGTTATATCCCTCGGCAGCGAGGTTTCGCTGGGTCTCCGCGCGCAGTCCGTACAGCATCTGGAACTCAAAGTCGTTCCGGTCGATAGCCGCTTCCGTGGCAAATGCCTTGGTGGCGTTGATCAGCTCGTCGTCGTGTGTGGCAATGCCGGGATAGCGCGCGTGGAGCAGCAACATTCGCATGTACTGGCGGTATTGCTCGCGAATGGCAACCATGTCCTGATAGGCCAATTCGACGGGCTCGCGGTAGGCACCTTTACAAAGGCGGACGCGGGCTTTGAGTTCGCACATCCTTTCCACGTCGCGCTCGGTCCGCCTCAGGTATGCCTGGAGCACTACGCCGACTTGGTCTCCGTAATCGTTGTAAACGTCCTCGAAAATGTCAAGCGTCGACTGGACGATGTCGGTCCCCTCCATGTCCAGTCTTACAAACGTGTGCGTTTCCCGGGCAACAGCGAGGAGTTGCTTGAGGTTCGCAACACAGAAGTCGTGGTCAATCACCTGCCCGATCATCGAGAGCTTGATCGAGATATTGGCGTCGCCGCCTTTTCGTCGATCAGCAAGCCGCTGGACAAGGTCGATGTAACTGCGCGTGTAAGCTTCTGCGGCAGACCGTTCGCCGACGTGCTCACCGAGGAGGTCCAGCGATACAAATAAGCCATCGGCGAGTAGCCTGTCGACCTTCGGGAGCGCATCATCAAGCGTCTCACCGGCTACGAACCGACGGGCCAGGACGAACGGGAGTTTCATAGCTGATGACGCGCGTGGCAGGTGGATTACACCAGATCACCCCCAAACTACGGGTGTACCGTTTGGCCTCAATCGAAAGCCTCTCGAAAACAGCCCTCCTCTAATGACGGCGTTGACACCGAACTGGCCGTCGTGATGGAATGACTTGTGCCCCCACGTGGGCATGTGTTGCATCAGGGCATCAAAACCCCGAAGCCAAAACAACAAGCGCCTGCACATTACGAATTCGCCACCCAAGTGGCAGAAATGTGCGGTGCCATGCCAGCCCGTCTGCCCCCGAACCACCATGGCCCCGAGCTCTCAAATCGAATCCGATATGCTGGATGCGACCGAATCCGGTCGGCGGTTCGACGATGAAACGCTCATGGCCACAATCCGCGGCCACGAGGACAACAGCGGAAATCGGGTAATACTCTCGTTCCAGAAGTTCATTGATCGGTTCTTGCCCGAAAGCCTGGCCGTTGACGATCTGGGTGCTCGTCGCCGCGCTCGTTTCGTCGTGACGGTCGGATTGCTGCTGCTCCCGTTCTACGGTCTTCTTGTGCAACAGCTCTGGATGAGTGGACTGGTCCCACAAGCGATTTTCGCGATCATCTGTGGATCCGTTTCGATCGGATGTGTTGGAGCGATCAAGCTCTCGCGGTCCCATGTCTGGCCGGGCCTGATTATATGTGGGATCCTTTCGTTGGTCCTCTTCTTTCAGGCATTCGCCGATGCCGGCCTGCACGATCCAATTTTATTCTGGACCGCGCTCGTGCCGTTAGCTGCAGCCCTTTCAGTTGGTCCACGCCTGTCCGTCATCAGTGCCGTCCTCAACCTGATCGGCATTGGTGCACTCTACGCGTTAACCGTCAATGGACATGTGTTCCCGCACCTTTCCGGCCAGGCCGACCTGGACCTCGCTGCGCTGCTGACCGTTTCGACGGCAACGCTCTTTGCATGGATGTGGGGGTGGTTCTACGAAGGTCACACGTTGCGTGAGCTGGGTGCCTTGAACACGCGCATCACAAGTTTCAGAGCCGCTTTGGCGCGGAGTGAGGAACGCTACCAGACGTTGTTCGACAACGTGCCGCAGGGTGTGTACCGGTCCACGCCTAAAGGCAAAATCCTTATGGCCAACCGCGCCATGGTCGCGCTTCTTGGATACGAATCGGAAGAGGAAGTAAAGGCCCTGGCGCCCGAGAACGAGATCTACGCATACCCGGAGCAGCGTATGCACTTCATCGAACGCATTGAAGTCGATGGCGAAGTAAGGCACTTCTCCACGATCTGGCGGCAGAAAGGTGGCCGTCACCTGCACGTCCGCGAGAACGCGCGCGTCGTTTTGGATAAAGAAGGCAGTCCGCTCTTTTACGAAGGCACCGTTGAGGATGTAACCGCACAGCGAAGAGTCCAGCAGGCCTTACGAAAAAGTGAAGAGCGCTTTCGGTCGCTGGTGCAGCATTCTTCCGACATCATCACCGTGCTCGACGGGTTTGGGGCGATCACCTACCTGAGCCCATCTATTGAACGACTGCTCGGCTATTCGGCAGAAGAGATGATCGGGCGGGATCCGTTTGCGATGGTCCACCCGGAGGACCGCGGAAAAATGAAAGCGCTCATGAAAAAAGTTGCCGTGGAAAGCGGCGTGCAGGGTACGGTGGAATTCCGCATGAGGCACGCCGAAGGACACTACGTGTACATCGAATCCGTGGGTGCGAACCTGTTGCACGATGTCAACGTCGGCGGCATTGTGCTCAACTCACGCGACATAACCGAGCGCAAACGCACCGAGGCCATACTTGTGGCCGCCAAAGAGCAGGCTGAAGAAGTTGCACGGCTCAAGAGCAACTTCCTGGCGAATATGAGCCACGAAATCCGCACACCGCTTACGGGTATTCTTGGTTTTTCCAGCATACTCGCGGAAGAAATAACGGACCCCGAACAGCGCGAGTTTGTAACCTTCATCGAGAAGAGCGGCAAGCGGCTCATGGAAACGTTGAATTCAGTTCTCGACCTGGCGAGGCTCGAATCTGGCCGCATGGCGCTGACCATGGAGTCGATTCCCGTGGCCGATGCGGTCACCGAGATCGTGCACCTTATGCAGCCGATGGCTCACGACCGCAACATCCGTCTTGAGGCCGCCATAGTGAATGCGGAGGCCGAAGCCAATCTGGACGTGGGCGCGCTGAACCGCATACTGACCAACCTTTTGGGCAACGCGATAAAGTTTACCCAGGTAGGCGGCGTGACGGTGGAGGTGGATGCAAACACCGAGTCCGCAATCATCCGCGTCCGGGATACGGGCGTTGGGATTGAGAAGGAGTTTTTGCCGCGCCTTTTCAGCGAGTTCGAGCAGGAATCAACGGGAATTGGCCGAAGCCACGAGGGCTCGGGGCTTGGGCTCACGATAACCCATCATTTGGTGGAACGGATGTCGGGCACGATCTCTGTTGAGAGCGTGAAAGGTGTTGGTTCCGTATTCACCGTTTGCTTCCCACTCGCAATGCAACGATCCATGCCCCACGAGATCCCGCTCGCCGAACAAAGGAAAACCGCCGAGCCCACCTCGGATGATCGGCCCGGTCGTAGCGTCCTCGTGGTAGAAGACAACGACACCACGCGCTTCCTCATGGAGCATATGCTGGAGACGGAGTTCAACGTGATCTCGGCTCGATCTGAGGAAGACGCGCTCGCCGTGGCTCTCGATCGTCACGTAGACGCGGTTCTTATGGACATAAATCTTGGCACCCAGGCCTCTGGAGAGGATGTGATGCGCAGCCTCCGTCGCCTGGATGGCTACGCCGAAGTCCCTATCGTGGCTTTTACAGCGTACGCCCTTCCGGGAGATCGCGAACGATTTCTGAACGCCGGATTCGATGGCTACCTGTCGAAGCCATTCACAAGACCACAATTGTTGTCCATATTGGCCGAACTAATGGATGGTAGCTCCGCCGGCGACGGGCGGTCCATCGGCGAGCACGGCATGCAGATGATTATCGCCGGTCCGGGTGGCCCGGATCGTCCGCGAACGGAAGAGAGGATAGCAAGCGATCGGTCGAATCCGTCGGAAGCTGTAGCCTGAGCAACGGTCGTTGAACCGCTGATCCGTTAGTGCGTCTCAGGCGAGAAACAGAACCGATTGCCATGCACGACGCCCGTTCCCTGGCCGATCTTCGTGACGAGTATGTCCAGGCGTCGCTCGCGAAAGGCGATGTCGCAAGCGAGCCCATCGTGCAGTTGGGCGCCTGGCTCAATGAGGCTCGTGCGGTCGGGGAGCAAGAGCCTACCGCGATGGCGCTCGCAACGGCCTCCAACGATGGCCGACCCTCCGTGCGAATGGTTTTGTTAAAAGGTCTCGACGAGCGTGGACTTGCCTTTTTCACAAATCTGGAAAGCCGAAAAGGTGAGGAGTTGAAGGCAAACCCGATGGCCGCGCTCACTTTCTGGTGGCCCACGTTGGAGCGACAGGCCAGGGTTGAAGGAAGCGTTGAGCCAATCGGCGACGTTGCGGCCACGGAGTATTTCAACAGCCGCCCTGTGGAAAGTCGGCTGGGCGCGTGGGCTTCGCCACAGAGCCGGGTTGTGGAGAGCCGCGAAGAGTTGGACGCACGAATGGAAGCGGTCCGAAGCCAATTTGATGGCGGCGACATCCCCTTGCCTCCACATTGGGGTGGATTCCGCGTCGTGCCCGACCGTTTCGAGTTCTGGCAGGGCAGGGCAGGTCGACTTCATGACCGGATTCAGTACCTGCTGGATGAGCACGGAGCCTGGAAGATCACGAGGCTCGCGCCGTAGTTACGCTGCGAACGCCTTCGCCTCTTTCTTCCGTCGATGCGCCCTTGCTTTCCGGAGGTACGGCGGTCCGTCCGGCGTTTTGCAGCCGGTTTCGCCGTGGTCTATCTCCACTCTGCCTATTCGAGTCGCCGCTTCGAAAGCCAGTTCTTCGAGATCATCGCTCCTGGTTCCAATGGCGATGAGTGCCGTGTACATGGCATAGCGAACGCGATTCCTGGCACCGTGGATGTCCTGTTCGACCCGCTCGATAAAGGGTTCGAAAGCGTCGTCTGAAAGGTCATTTGCAGACATCGCTGAGCCGCCGAGGAGATTCCATCCAGCCGTTTCCACAAACTCGGCGTCCGCGGCTATCCACGATTGCATCAGGCCGTCCGCGAAAGCGGTTTTGCCAGCGAATCCAGACAAGGCATCGGCCAGGATATAATTATCCAGAACGCCAGCCCAATCCTCAAGCAAGGCGGTCGTTGCCAGCTTCGGGTCAGCGACCATGGTTGCCAGAATGCGCGCGTCGTGGTTGCCGGAATCCCAAAGATCAAGCGCCAGCGCGTGGTCGGTCCTGATCGTCTTTTTCAGCTTCCCAAGGTCTGCGTACGACACGCCAAACATCGGCTCGCGGATGCCGTGGCGCGGATACACCTTTCGATTCTGCGCGGTGCCGAGTGCTTCAAGGTCGGCCATAGTTTCGTCGAACGTCATAGCGGATGCATGGTCGTCACGGAGATCTTTGTTGGAGCGAACCTCACCGTTTCTTGGCAGGCTGTGGATTTATTCATCCGTTGGCGAGGCGAGCGGATCTTGGTCGAGATCAAGGCGCGAGATCGCAGTCGTATTGGTGATCCGGCGAGATTCTCGCAACGCTGAGATCGAACAAGAGCCGCCGACGCAGATAGGAGGAATAGATCAACAGCCTGTTAGGCGAGGGCGTCAGTCGAAGCTCACTTCCGGTGCCACCGCTGCGCCTTCGTCGGCCTCGAACGGCGTGCGTCGATCAAAGCCGAAGATGCCCGCAACGATGTTGGCCGGGAAGCTCCGAACGGACGAGTTATAGTTCTGAACCGCTCCGTTGTAGTCGCGGCGGGCCACGTTGATTCGGTTCTCGGTGCCCTCCAGTTGCGTCTGCAAATCCCGGAAAGCCTCGGTCGCGCCCAATTCTGGGTAGTCTTCGTGGACGGCGTTGATGAGCGCACCCGTAGCTGCGCCGAGTGTTTGTTGGGCTTCCATAAAGCCACGGACGGCGGCCGGGTCGGCGAGATCCTCTGCGGAGAGCGTGACATTCACGGCGCGTGTTCGAGCTTCAGTAACGGCCTGCAAGGTTTCCGACTCAAAATTCGCGGCTCCCTGAACGGTAGACACGAGGTTCGGTATCAGGTCCGCGCGACGCTGGTAGGTCGACTCCACGTTGGCCCATTCGTTGTTCACGGTCTCATCCTGGTTCACAAGAGAGTTGTACGTCCCGCAACCGGCACATCCGGCAAAACCGACGAGGAGGAGAACGACGAGGAGGGCAATGGCTCCGGTGCTGCGCATGATGGCGAAGGCTGGGTGAAAGGAATGCCTAATAATACACCCCGATCACATCGTGTGATGCAGGCGGTAGATTTTGAACGTCCACTGTCAAAAAGAGCATGAACCCGACCGAGTCCCTTGTCATGGTTGGCGACCGCGTCCTCATTCGTCCGGAGGATCCGGCCGAGCGCACGTCGTCTGGACTATACCTCCCGGCGAGTGTGCGAGAGAAAGACAAAGTGCACGGAGGGCGCGTGATGCAGACGGGCCCGGGACACTTGATCCCCAATCCCGAATATTCGGCGTCAGATGCGTGGGATCCGGACCGAGAAGCAGGCCGCTATATCCCGTTACAGGCGCGTCCGGGCGACTTTGCTCTATTCCTCGCCAAGGATGCGATCGAGCTGGAATGGAAGGAGGAAGCCTACCTGATCGTGCCGCACAGCGCGATCCTGGCACTGGCGAGGCCCGTGCACCCGGAGGACATGAAGGGGTTCGAGTGAGGATCAAACGGTCTTTGAAAGGTCTATTCGGTTTTCCCCGGTCGATCTCCAAACGCGTCGCCCTTCTCCTGATGGCGGCGCTGATCATTCGGGCAGGCGTTGCCCACTTCACCAATCCGGGCGGGTTTGTCGCCATCATGCCGCTCTATTTGCCGCTGCATTTGGAGTTGGTTTATTTGAGCGGCGTGTTTGAGATTCTGGGTGGCATCGGTGCACTCTTTTCGTGGACGAGGAGGTTCGCCGGTTGGGGGCTCATCGCGCTGCTGATCGCAGTCTTTCCAGCCAACCTGCACATGGCGCTCAATCCAGAGCTGTTCCCGACAATTCCCGAATGGGCGCTGTACGCGCGGCTGCCACTTCAATTGGTGTTCGTCGCGTGGGTTCGGTGGGCGACGAAGCCGGATAGCACGGAAGCTTCGCCCACTGTCGATAGCCCGTAGCGACGTTGCATGCAACCTCGTCGCGCCATGATATACCGCCGCTCGCGAGCGTGCATGATGCTTCGCCGTTGCATGCAACGGCGCTACGTGGGTCTCATCGATTTTGCCAGAAGCGTGGCGGGATTCACAGACTCTCTTCCCGTCAGGTCCCGGATCTGATGCCGACAGGACGCACCTGCCGCCACGAGAAGCGTATCGTCAGCGGTTTCGCGAATAGCCGGTAGAAACCGATCCTCCGCGATGGCGACGGAGACCTCGTAGTGTTCCGACTCATAGCCGAACGAGCCCGCCATGCCGCAACAGCCTGCATTCGTGAATCGCACAGAATATCCAGCGGCTTCCAGCATCGTCCGCGTTGGGCCCATTGATGAGAGCGCTATTTGGTGGCAGTGCCCGTGGACGAGAACCTCCCGCCCACCCACATCGCCAATGACTTCACTGAGTCTGGCAGAATGATTGGCCGCCCATTCCTCGAAGGTCAGCGCATGCGCAGCGATCACTTTCGCTCGTGGATTGTCAGGGAGCAGGCGAGGCAGTTCGTCGCGCAGGCTGAGAATGCAACTCGGCTCTAGCCCGACAATCGGCATTCCCCGTTCGGCGAACGGCGCGTACGTCTCCACGATTTTCCGAGCCAGCAAGAGGGCCTCATCCACAAATCCTCCGGAGAGATACGTCCGCCCGCAACATCGGTAGGGAGGGACGGTTACGTCGAATCCCATGGCTTCCATCACGCGAACGGCGGCGCGAGGAATCCCAGGCTCGTGAAAGCGGGAGAAAGTGTCGGCAAATAGAACGATTGTCGATTTCGGATTTTTGATTTTGAATTTCGGATCCTCTCGAAGGAAGGGGTCGGTCGCGAAGGGTGGAAGCGTACGCGCCGTGGTGATGCCGAGCCCACTGAGGCGCTTCTTGACTAATCCGGTTTGGTTTATCCGGTTGATGAGCGGGGCCATCCGGCCCGAGAATCGCCTTGCGATCTTTGGATGGTTCGCAAACAGGCGCTCGCGGATGGGAGGCTTTTGATCCTTCCACTTTTGCTCTAGCCAGACGGATTTCAGCGCAGCCATATCGACGCCGGCGGGGCACTCGGCTTTGCACGCCTTGCAGCCGATACAGAGGTCCATCGCGTCCGCGACTTCAGGCCCAGTGAGGCTACCGAGTTGCCCGCTAAGAGCTTCGCGCAAGGCATTCGCGCGGCCGCGCGTGGAGTCCTTTTCCTCGCGCGTCGCCATGAACGGCGGACACATCGTTTCGACGCCTCGCTTGCGGCAAACGCCCATCCCATTGCACGCTTCGGCGGCTGCGGCAAAGCCGACGTCGATGCCCCGGGCATTCGGAAACATCAGAGCGGAGTGAACCGACTTCGTTTCATAGCCAGGCAGATAACGGAGGTTGTCTGTCATCGGCGGCGCGTCCGTGATCTTGCCCGGGTTGAACAGATTCTGCGGGTCGAAAGCCTTCTTTATGCCGCGATAGGCGGCGTACAGTGCCGGTCCGTAGAATTGCTCGTTGAGCGGACTCCTCGCCAATCCGTCGCCGTGCTCGCTCGCGATCAATCCGCCGTACTCTTTTACGAGTTCCGCTGAAGCCGCAGCAATGCGAACCAGCGAGGCAACGCCTTCGAGCTTTTTTGTATCGATGAATGGCCGGACGTGCAGACATCCTGCCGACGCGTGCGCGTAGACCACGGCTTCCACGCCGCATTCCTTGATAGCAGTTTCCAGGCGGTCGATGTAGTTCGGGAGGTGTTCGACCGGTACCGCTGCATCCTCAACTACCGCCAGAGCCTGCACAGGGAGATTCGCGCTCATGGCAAGGCCCAACCCAACCTTTCGCACAGCCCAAACGTCGGCAATCTCTGCGGACTCATGCACCTCTTTGATGGTGAACGACCCGCCCAGCTTCGCCTTCAGCCGATCCAGGCCGCTCCGCACTTCGCCTTTCGACGCGCCAGCATATTCGACCACGAGCAGCGCGGCCGGGTCTCCATCGACGAAATGAAGCCTGGACGCATACCCCGCCACTTCCCGCGCGCGCCGAAGCAACGGGCGATCCACCAATTCGATGGCGGCTGGAATGGTTTCGAGAAGTAACGTGACCTGTTCGAGAGCCGTCCGCCGATCGTCAAAATGGACGATCCCGAGCGCGGTGTGTGCGGGGCGATCGACGAGGCCAATCGTGACTTCCGTGGCAAAGGCGAGCGTCCCTTCCGAACCGCACAGCAGATGTGCAAGGTTGCGCGTCCCGTCCCAAGCCCGGCCCGGGCCACGATCAACGTCAGGCGCTTCCAAAAGCCGCTCCAGCCGGTAGCCGCCCGCCCTTCGCCAGTGGGTCGGCGTGTCCTTCCGGATCGCGGTACCGTGGAGATTCAGCAGTGCATCAATGCGCCGATAAAGATCTCCTTCCGCACCATGATGGGCTTTTTTTGATGACCAGTCTGATGCAGCAAGCGCAACAAAGCGAACGGCCGTCCCATCCGGTAGAAAGGCGTTGATGCGCTCCACGTGATCGACCATGGAGCCGAAGCTGATCGAGTGTGCGCCCGTAGCGTTCGTGCCCACCATCCCGCCCAGTGTGCAACGACTCGCCGACGCCGGGTCAGGCCCGACCATCAAACCACGCTGCCCGAGCATCCGGTTCAGGTCGTCCAAAACAACGCCTGGCTCAACGGTAGCTGTTCGCGCCTCCGGGTCCACGGCAACGATTCGGTCGAGATGCCTGGACGTATCGATGACGAGCGCGGCACCGACGGCGCTTCCCGCGAGGCTCGACCCCGCGCCGCGAGGAAGGACGGGAATTTCAAATCGTCGTGCCTCTTCGATGGCCGCCTGCACATCGTCCGCCGACTTTGGTAGAACGACCCCAACCGGCGGAATTCGGTACATCGATGCATCCGTTGCGTAGAGCGCGCGATGGAGGCGGTCGGTTCTAAACTCGCCCTGAATCCGTGGTCGGAGCGCCGCCGCGAATTCGGAAAGGCGCTGGGCTTCGATGGCGGACGACTCGGACATGGCCGAAAGAAACAACTATTCCCGAACCCGTTCAATGTGGCGCTGCCGCGCATACCATTAACCCGTTCAAAGATCTCGCTCGCGAACGTACTTTCTGCCCATGACGGAGCCCCATGTTTATACCCGAGACGAGAGCGGTCGGCGCCGAGGCTGGGTTGAAGTGGTCTGCGGCTCGATGTTCAGCGGGAAGACGGAGGAGCTGATTCGGCGGCTGCGGCGTGCAAAGATCGCCCGGCAGCGCGTGGAGATTTTCAAACCGGCGCTCGACAAGCGCTACGCCGAAGACGCCGTGGTCTCGCACGACGAGAATGCGATTCCCTCGCAGGTCGTCCATTCGGCTGACCAAATCCTTCTTCTTGCCGGGGAAGCCGATGTCGTAGGCATTGATGAGGCACAGTTTTTCGGGCTTGAGCTTCTCGAGGTATGCGACCGCCTCGCCCGCGATGGCAAACGCGTGATCGTCGCTGGTCTCGATCAGGACTACCTCGGCAACCCGTTCGAACCGGTCCCGCAGCTTATGGCCGTCGCCGAGCACGTGACCAAGCTGCACGCGGTGTGTATGAAATGCGGCGCCCCGGCCAACCATTCCCAACGCATCGTGGCCTCCGGCGACCGGGTTCTCATTGGTGAAAAGGAAGCCTACGAGCCCCGTTGTCGACCATGCTTCGAACCGGAGACTCCACAGGCAACAGCGCCGAAAGAGCCAAGCTTCATCCCCCAACAGAAGGCCACATCACGGACGCATGATCCCGCAGTGAAATGAGGTCGGCGAGGGCTTGCCCCGAATTGGGGCTGAGCCCTATCGTGCAGGAAGGAAAGGGGATGCCACCCCGCCCACCACTCACCCCAAACACAAGCGCTATGGAAAACATCTCCGATCCCGGTTTCACGGATTCCGGCTCCTTCTCCGATGGAAAGGCAGACCTCGGCAAGCGTTTCGTCGCAGCCCTCATAGATGGGCTCATTGTCTACGCCCTCGCGTTGGTTCTCAGCTTCGGAGGACGCGGAACACTGTATGGCCTCGGGATGCTAGTCGGCGCGGGCTACTATCTGGTTCGTGATGGCCTTGCGCTGGATTTTATGGACGGTCGATCGATCGGCAAGAAAGTGATGAAGCTCCGTCCGATCCGCCTTGATGGTGGCGTAATGGACGTAAGCACGTCTATACGCCGAAATTGGCCGCTCGCCGTCGGTTCAATTCTTTGGGGGATCGCGAGCCTTACTGGAGGTCTTGGTATGTTTTTTCTCGCTGGAGGCCTCGCCATCATCGCCTGGATTGGGAGCCTCCTGGGGCTCGTGGAAGGGATTCTGGTGCTGACTGACGCTGAAGGACGGCGCATTGGCGACAAATTCGCTGGCACCAAAGTCATAGAGTCCAACGACTGATCGGCCGCTCATCTTCACCTTGCCAGCGGGAGCCCCGAGCACTACTTTGCCGGGGCTCCCGCTTGTGGTTTTAGTCCACCATTTCGCCCTTCGTGTTGATGGCCGCCGAGCCAATCCCATCCTCGTCGCTCTTCCCCGATAACCCGTCCATTCCCGGAGGGGAAGCCTCCGAAACGGAGGCGAGCTACCTCGTCACCGCGCGCAAATTCCGCCCACAGACGTTCGGCGACATGGTGGGGCAGCCGCATGTGGCACAGACGCTCGGCAACGCCATTCGCCTGAACCGGCTGGCCCATGCGTACCTCTTCAGCGGCCCGCGCGGGGTTGGGAAGACGACCGCTGCCCGGATTCTAGCGAAGGCTGTCAACTGCACGACGCCGCTTGAGGAACGCGAGAATGCAGAGCCCTGCCGAACCTGCGGCTCCTGTGCTGATTTTGAAGCAGGCCGCTCGCTGAACATCATCGAAATTGATGCGGCGAGCAACAACAAGGTGGAGGACGTTCATGATCTCCGCGACACCGTCCGAATCCCGCCGCAGGGCGCGAAGAAGAAGATTTACATCCTCGACGAGATCCACATGATGTCGAAGGGCGCCTTCAATGCGCTCCTGAAAACGCTGGAGGAGCCGCCGCCTTACGTCCTTTTCATCTTCGCGACGACGGAGCCCCACAAGGTCCTCCCGACCATCCTCTCGCGCACGCAGCGCTTTGATTTCCGTCGTATTTCCGTCGCCGAAATCATCGGGCGGCTGCATGTTATCTGCGAGGCCGAGTCCATCGAAGCCGACGATGAGTCGCTCCTGCTTCTGGCAAGAAAAGCCGACGGTGCGCTGCGCGACGCCCTCTCTCTTTTCGACCAGGCCGTCTCGCTTTGCGGCACGCCGCTGGAAGGGCCTGCGCTTCGCGAAGCGCTCGGCGTGGTGGACACGGATCTCTTTTTCGAGGTGACGGATCGGGCAGCGGCGAAGGACCGTGCCGGGCTCCTCGACCTCGTCGATCGCGTGGTGGCCCGTGGTTACGACCTGGCTGAATTCCTGGGCGGACTTGCCGAACATTTGCGAAACCTGCTGGTGGCGCGATCCACGGGTAACGGCGACCTCCTCGAAGCCACGGAGGCGACAAAAACGCGGTATATCGAAGCCTCCAGGATTTTCCCGGAAGCCGACCTGTTGCATCTTCTCATGCTGGTGGAGGAAGCCGCGCAGAACATCAAGGCGAGCCACCAGCCTCGGTTGACGGTGGAATTGGCAATGCTGAAGATGGCGAGCCTCGAAACAGCGTCGGATTTGGAGCAGCTCATCGGAAAACTGAGCGCGCTTGAAGCCACGCTGGCGAAAGAAGAGCGACCTTCGTCGCCATCCATTGGTCCATCTGCCACGGCTGAGCCTCGGCCCTCCTACACGTCCACGGCGTCGGCGCAGGGAGAGAAGCCTACGCCGTCGAAGCATGACCCCACCGAGCCGCCGCCAGGCACGGATCCCGACAGGGACGAATCGGGTGGAGAGCCGTTTGCGTTTTCGCCCGAACCTCCACGCCCCCCGTCGGGCAAGCCTGAAGTTCCGCAGCCTTTGCGTAGCGCCCCGGCGCATGCCGGCTTCTTCGGCGCTCCGGCCTTGAAAGTGGCGCGCGACCCGTCGGGGGACGGATCGGGAGGCCCTGAAGCAGCCTTGGCGGTGTCTGGGCATCTGGCTGTTGCGCCCGCCGCGATTGCGGTCGATGACCTCGATATCCCCTTTGGTCGCATTAAGACCCTCTGGCCGGAACTCGTAGCGTCAATCAAAGCCGATCGTATCCATGTAGGCACGCTGCTGCAAAGTGCCGAACCAAAACGCGTAGTGCGTGGCCGAATTGAAGTGGCCGTTCCTGACAAATTCTCGTGCACTCTCCTCGAAAGTGAGGCCGTGAAGTTTGCCGCGGCGATGAGCGAACTCCTCGGGGAGAAAGCGCCGCCTCTGCTTTTTGTCGTGGATGCGACGGCCAGCGGCGAATCCACGCGAGAGGTTGATCCGTTCGAACGATTCAAACAGCTTCGCCACGAAAACCCCGTCATTCAGGCGCTGTTTGAGAAGTTTGGAGCCGAGATCGTCTGGTAATGCATAGTGCGTATTTCGTAAGGATATTCGGTCCATAGAAATGCGCCATACGAAATTCTAAATACACTATGGATAACACGCCCAACATGGCCGACCTCTTCGGGCGCATGGCCGAGATGCAGCAGAAGATGGCAGATACGCAGGACGCGCTCGCCGCAGAACGAATCTCGGCAGAAGTTGGCGGCGGCATGGTGGCCGTAACCGCCGACGGTCGAGGCCGCATTGTGGCCGTAAAGCTCGATGCAGCGGGGCTTCATCTGGATGCCGCCGGAATGAAACCGGAAGACATCGAACTACTGGAAGATCTTCTGATTGCCGGTGTCAACAAAGCCATCGAAGAAGTCGAGGCCCTCAAAGCGCAGAAGATGCAGGAAGCGGCCACGTCCTTCTTGCCGCCCGGCATGGACCTCAGTGCGCTAACAGGCGGCGACGATTCCGGGCCGCTGATCTGAATGGGGGACTCTTGATTTCGGAGATCAGATTTCGGATTTCGGATTTCGGTCGACCAATTCCGACTGCAGTCCAGTGACGACTAACTGCTGAGTACTGACCACAGACCGTCCCCCATGCACCTCACCTCCGAAACCGTAGAAACCCTCGTCGAGCAATTTTCCAAACTGCCGACGATTGGGAGGAAGTCAGCGCAGCGTCTCGCGGCGTATGTCCTCAAAATGCCACGCGAGGATGTCGTGGAGCTCGCGCATGCTCTCGTGGCAGTGAAGGACAAGGTGATGGCGTGTACCGTTTGCTTCAACGTAACCGACCACGATCCCTGTCCAATCTGCCGTTCCGCCAAGCGCGATCGTTCGATTATCTGCGTGGTGGAAGAGCCCAACGACGTACTGGCGCTCGAGCGCACGGGCGAGTTTCGCGGCCTGTACCACGTCCTCGGCGGTGCGGTTTCGCCGCTTGATGGCGTGGGTCCGGATGACCTCAAGATTCGCGAACTCGTCGCGCGCGTTGCAAATTCGGCCGGAGGTGATGGAGAGTCGGGAACGGAAGACGAGCGCGTTTCCGAAGTCATCCTGGCCATGAACCCGAACGTGGAAGGCGACACGACGGCCTATTACATCGGGCAGTTGCTCGGCGCGCTCGGCGTGCAGGTGACCCGCATAGCGCGTGGGCTGCCCATCGGGGGCGACCTCGAATACGCAGACGAAGCCACTCTTTCCCGTGCCCTCGAAGGACGGGCAGGAATGTAGGCGGAAGACGATGCGGAAGTTCGAGCGCCTTTGCGTTTTCTGTGGATCAAAAACCGGCAGCAAGCCGGCCTACACCGATGCCGCGCGTGCGCTCGGTGAGCTTCTTGTTTCCGAAGAGATCGGTCTCGTATTTGGAGGTGGCCGCATCGGTTTGATGGGCGTCATTGCCGATACCGTGCTCGCCGGAGGTGGAGAAGCCATCGGCATCATTCCGCACGGATTGGCGGAACGCGAGGTTGCTCACCAGCGCGCCACGGCAATTCATCTGGTCGATTCGATGCACGAGCGCAAGGCGATGATGGCCGAACTGTCCGATGGCTTCATCGCCATGCCGGGCGGTCTCGGCACGCTCGAGGAAATCGCCGAAGCGCTGACTTGGGGCCAGCTCGGCATCCACCAGAAACCCTGCGGGATCCTCAACGTCGGCGGTTTCTATGACGACCTGATCGCTTTCCTCGATACCGCTACGGCCCACGAATTCCTCTACCCCGAACAGCGCGCGCTCGTGACCGTGGCAACTTCGCCAGCAGAACTGCTCGTCAGAATGCGTGATTACGAGCCGCCGATGGGCACGCGGTGGCTGAATCAGAGCGAGATATGATTTGAATAGATAGTAGTGCGTAGTACGTAAAATATTTCTTCATAGCCTGAAAGTGAATATCCAATACGAACTACGCAATACGAAGTACGCAACACCACCTTCGCACCCGTTCCTCCGACAATTGCTTTCCCGCCGCACCGGATTTCTCCTCGCCCTCCCCGTTGCGATTATTCTCGTAGCGTATGTGCTGTGGCCGAGCGTCGACACGTTCGTGCTCGGAATCAACGGGGCAAATCTCGGGCGCTTTTTCGAGAGTTGGAGATCGTCAGGAGTTCGAGCGCTATCCAACTCCGTGAGCATCTCGCTGGGCACGGTAGTTCTTGGTGGAGTTCTCGGCACCGCGCTGGCGTGGGCATTCTTCCGCTTCGATTTTCCACTCAAGCGGACGCTGCAGGTAAGCGCGGCCTTGCCACTGGCTTTGCCGCCGCTGGTCGGGGTGCTCGCGTTTCTATTTCTCTACGGCGAGAGCGGGATGCTCCCGCGCGCGTTGCAGGCTCTGTTCGGTCTGGAGTCCGTCCCGTTCGCGTTTGAGGGTCGGTCGGCGGTGCTCATTGTCCACATCTACGCCTTTTATGTGTACTTCTACCTCTTCGTCGGCGCGGCGCTAACGGACATCGACCGCAGCCTCCTGGATGCCTCGGCCGACCTCGGTGCGTCTGGATGGGCCACCTTTCGTCGCGTGATGCTGCCTCTGCTTCGGCCCGCGCTGGTAGGTGCGTCGCTGCTCGTTTTCATGCTGTCGATGGCCAGCTTCACCGCGCCGCTCCTCTTCGCAGGCGACGAGCCCTTCCTGACGACGCAGATTTACCAGTTCAAGACCAACGGCTTTCTGGATCGATCAGCAACCGTCGCCGTGATCTTGACATCGATCTGCTTTGTATTCCTCCTGTTTTTGGAAGTGCGCCCGAAGCGCAGCCGACTCGGAACGACATCGAAAGGCGCCGGACGTTTGGCAGTGCCGCTCTCTAGCGGATGGGCACGGGCGGTCGCAGGAAGTCTGGCCGCGCTGTTCCTGCTGTTCGTTTTCATGCCCATCGGAACGGTCGTGCTGCTGTCGTTTGTGCAGGAGGGAAGCTGGACGACACAGGTTCTGCCCGACGACTACACGTTTTCGAACTACGTAGCGCTGTTCTCTCAGGCGGATGTGTTCGAGCCCATCCGCAATTCGCTGTGGATGGCTTCGCTCTCGACCGTCGCCAATATGGTATTCGGTGTACTAGCGGCGTTCGTGATCGTGAAAGGCCAGATCCCTGGCCGCGGGTTGCTGCGCGTGCTGGCCCTGCTCCCTTTCGCAATCCCCGGCACCGTCATCGCGCTGAATCTGATCGTCACGTTCGACGAGGCTTCCGCGCTGGCAGGAGGTGCCATCCTGGTCGGCACGGTGTGGCTCGTGCCGCTAGCCTATTTCGTGCGGCACATTCCGCTGGTTGTCCGCGCGGCGCAAGCGGCGCTGGAGGGCTACGACGACCGCCTGAGCGAGGCCTCGTCGGATCTAGGAGCAAACGGCTGGACGACGTTCCGGCGTGTCGTGCTACCCGTCATCCTGCCGGGCGTCCTCGCGGGCGCGCTGCTCACGTTCGTGACGGCGCTCGGCGAGTTCGTGTCGTCCATCATGCTCTACGTGTACGGTAACCGGCCCATCTCCGTGGAGCTTTTCGCCCAGCTTCGGCTCTACGATTTCGGCGCAGCCGCTGCCTATGGTGTTCTGCTGATGATCCTGGTGATCGGCGCGGTGGCGTTGACACGGAGAATGGGTGCGCGGGAGGTGATTGGGTGAGGAAGCCCCGGCCCCAGCCGGTTCTTTGCCGGGTGCACACCTAAACCCGCATCGAGAGCGGGGCGGGCTCGTTCCAGCAGCTGAAGCGTTGGCGATGGACGTGGACCCCTTGGGCAAGCTCAGGGCAGGCTAAGCCCGGGATGACAACAGGATTGGGGAGGTCGCCAGAAGATCGGAGTGAGGGGTTCTCCATTGAAAGCCGTTCCTGGCTTGTCGGAGGGGAAACCGCACGCTCGACCGAGCAGGACAGGGCTATGTCGGGTTAGCGTGGAGACTCTATAGCCAGAGGCGACAACACCCCTCCCCCCTCCGGGGTACTCCCCTCAAGGGGAGATCTAGTGCTGCCGCACCGTCACCAACCGGCTCTCTCCACCCACGCGCACCACGTACACCCCCGGCGGCAGGGCGGAAACATCGATATCCGTTGGCGTGCGGCTTCGCAGCATGGCCCGGCCCAGCACATCGTACAGGACCACCTCCTCACCCTGCTCGATGCCCTCTACCGTGATCCTATCCTCCGCTGGGTTGGGATACACAGCAATCGTCTTGGTGGTTGGCGCTGGCAGCGGAGGCTCATTTGCCACCACCACCGGCTTGGTGGTTCGGTAGACCCACTCGGATTCGGGGCCGTTACGTCCTAAGGCCACATAGAGGTGACTATCAGGGCCAATTAGTACGTCTTCGGATGAAATAAGCCCACCATCGACCTCCGCTGGCAACTCACCAACCACGACCCACGACTGCCCGCCATCCACACTCTGCCAAACTTCTATGTGTTCGCCATCAACCGCGTCTGCGCGCTCTACGGCCAATAAGGAACTCGGCTCGGGCACGAAGACGAAGAGGTAGGCATCTACCATGTCCGGCACGTTCGTCCATGTCAGGCCCTCGTCGTCGGATGTGAATAGTTGCGGCCCGGATGCCTGGGCATCGACTACGGTCGCGTAAAGGCGGCGGGATCCGGACGCCGGGTCTTCGCCGATCACGATGCGCTGCACCGAATATCTGAAATCCCCAAACAGCGAGCTTGGGCTCCACGTCTGCCCACTGTCCTCTGAGACAAAGATGCCGTTGAAGCAGCCTGCCACGAGCCGCCCCGCTGCCGGGCCGTCTAGAATCTCGACGGCGCTGTGCAGCGTGGATTCCGTGCTGGTCGAAACCGTGAACGTGGCGGAGGTGAAGCTCGCGCCACGGTCCGTGGAGTAGGCGATGCCCGTGCCGCCTTGGGATTCACCAGCCAAAACAAGACTCCGGTTCAGTCCGTCAAGACGCGTTGTAAAGAGACTCCCCCCCTCTTCGTAGACGGCGGCGAAGCTGCTGCCTCCGTCGGTTGATCGGTGGACACCATTTGTCGAGGTTAGAAATAATGTGTCCGGAGATAGCACCAGCAGTATATCACCAATGAATCCAGGTTCATCGTAGACCTCTTCCCATAAAGAACTACCCACCGGCAAACGCCATAGCTCGCTGGCCCCAGCCCACAGGTCCATTGTCTCGTCAAACGCTAGATCTTGCGCATCAATCGCAATGTCCCCGACTTGCTCAAACACCAGATCCTGAGCGAAGGCTTCGACCAACAATGCCGGGCTCCCCATAACGGAGAGCCCGACGATGACTAAGTGATGTGTGAAGCGGCCCGTGCTCATTTAAGTAGCGTGATTCGCTGTGTGATCGCGTGCGCCGCGAAGCCGTTCGTCGACGTCATTGCGGCACGCAACAGATACATGCCACTCGGCAGGAGCGATCCGTCGAACACAGCCTGATACACACCGGCCTCGAAGGCGCCGTCGACGAGCGTCGCCACCTGGCGGCCGAGCATGTCGAAAACAAGCAGACGTACAATCGCGGATTCGGTCACGCTAAACGGAATAACCGTCTGGGGGTTGAAAGGGTTCGGATAGGCAGCGTGGAGCACAAATCCGGTCGCCCCACCGAGGTTGACAAACCGGCCGCCGACGCAGTCATCGGAGTCGAGCCCACGCGAGCAGGCAGCGCATCTTCTCCAACTAGCAACGCGAAGTAGCCCCTCGCGGCCTCGGTCAGTAGTTCGTCCGGGAAGTCGGCTTCCATGGTAGCTAGCGCCGTTTGGGCTGCGAGGAGGTCATCCGCCGCGAGCGCCAAATCCACTTCCTGCGCGAGTCCCGTCAGGGCGTGCTCCGTGCGAGGGAATTCGGCAATCAAGGCTTGTGCTGTGGATCGGGCATCGCCGTCCCGGCCATGCGTGCGGTCCGCCGTCAAAAGTGTCCGTAAGGCGTACGGGCGGCCCGACTGCCCGGCCCGAGATGGGCCTCGATGGCTGTGAGAAGCCCGGTGGGCATCTCGAGAGGGATAGGCTTTTGCATGAGCGTGAACATAGGCAAGAAAAGTCCCCCGTCGAAGGGGGGCAGAAGAGGCCACCTTGCGAAACTGAGGAACCACAGGGGATGTCCGGATTGGCTGGCTGCCTTATAGCCTGATGGTACAACACCCCTCCCCCCTTCGGGGTACTCCCCTGAAGGGGAGACTTTTTAGCGCCGAATGGTCACCAACAGGCTTTTTCCGCCGGCTCGCACCACATACACCCCCGGCGGCAGGGCCGAGACATCGATATCGATATCCGTTGTGTTGCGGGTTCGCAGCACCGCCCGGCCCAGCACGTCGTACAGCACCACCTCGTCGCCAGGCTCGACGCCCTCTACGGAAATCTTATCTGTAGCCGGGTTGGGATAAACCCGCAGGCTGTTCTCTTCCTCTGGCACCTCTGGTGGTGCCTCATTAGCCACCACCACCGGCTCCGTGCTGCGGTAGACCCACTCGTGTTCGGGGCCCGGACGGCTGACACTCACGTAAAGATAGAGATCTGGACCGATCAACAGGTCTTCGGAAAAGATCGCATTCGGCGCCGGAACGGCAGGCAATCGACCCGCCGTCGACCAAACCACGCCGTCGAGGCTTCGCCACACTTGAATGCTGTCCTCATCCGTCGTGCCTTCCTCCACGGCCAGCAGCGTCTGGGCCGATCCGCTGATTTCCGGAACGACCACGAAGAGCACCGACTCCGGCATGGTGCCGAGGTTCGTCCACGTGAGCCCGTCGTCGTCGGAGGCGTACATCTGGTTGCCGGAAAGCTGCGAATCCGTGCCCGACGCAAAGAGCCGCCGCGCGCCGGAGATCGGGTGCCGGCCGATCTCGACCCTGAGAATCTTGAACCGCGCCTCCTGGAAGAGCGACGACGGGCTCCACGTCCGGCCGCCGTCCTCCGAGACCACGATGCCGTTGAAGACGCCCGCCACAAGCCGCCTCGCCGCGCGGTCCATGTCTTTCATCAGGAACGGATCGTGCAGCACATCGAGCCCTCCGCGAAAAAACTGCTCGGCCTCATCGAACGTACGAATGCCGCGCAAAACCAACGCGCGCGCCAACGGCTCGGGCATGTTATTCAATTCCGCACCCAGCGACGCCACCACCGCCTCATCCTCAACCGGGCGAAGCGTCCAGCGGTATCTGGTTTGGGTAGGTGTTTCCATGGGCGAAGCGACGTGGCCTTCGGCAGCAGATTCGCCCGCAATATAGCTGGGTGTTTGATCCTCGCCTGATCAATTGAAATCGATTTCTGGCATGACCTGAATCGTCTATAGCCATACCGGATTGGGTGGGGATAGTCACTCTCTCCCAACTCCCAAACAAGTCATCCCCGACCGAGCCAGCCCTGAGCTTGCCGAAGGGATCGGGGATCCATTCCGCCGGTCGGCTTCTTGGTCGGGTTGGGCAATCAATTGCGGGATAGCTGCTCTCCCAGCATTGGAAGCTGGATTGCTGAATGGGCTCCCGACTTCTCGGGAGTGACTTTCATTGTGGCATCGTACTACTGCCGTACCGTCACCAACAGGCTTTCTTCTCCAACTCGCAGCACGTACACCCCAGGCGGCAACGCCGAAACATCGATATCCGTTGATGTGCGGGTTCGCAACACAGCGCGGCCCAGCACATCGTACACCACGATCACCTCACCCGGCTCGACGCCCTCAACCGTAATCCTGCCCTCCGCCGGGTTGGGGTAGACGACAAGCCACTCAGCGCTTGGCGCAGGCGGTGCCTCCGGCTCACTCGCAACCACCACGGGCTCGGTGGTGCGGTAGACCCACTCGCGCTCTGAGCCCGCTCGGCTCACAGCCACGTAAACATGCCCGTCGGGGCCGATGAGTACGTCTTCTGAAAAAACGCCTGCGCCGTTTACTGGGGCGGGCAGTTCTTCAACTACTACCCATGTCATGCCGCTATCGTCAGTTTTCAATACGGTAAGGAAATCGCCTTCCAGTGCCGTTCCTCGCTCGACCGACAGCAGGTAACCCTCGCCCTGCGGGACGTATACGAACAAAAACGCATCTTCCATCTCGGGTTGGTTCACCCATGTCAGGCCGTCGTCGTCCGAGAAATAGAACTGGACGTCGGGAAGTTGCGCGTCGGCGAGGGTGAGGTAGAGCCGCCGGTTTCCCGTACCAGGCTCCGTGCCGATCTCCACCCGCTGCACCCAGAACCTCGCGTCCTGAAAGAGCGAACTCGGCGACCACGTCCGCCCGGCGTCCTCCGAAATAACCACTCCGCCGAAGACGCCAGCTACGAGCCTTCCCGTCGCCGGGCCATCCGGGATCTCGACAGCAGATTCCATAAATGGCGTTGACGCCGTAGCGACGGTGAACGTGGCCTCCGTGAACGAACCTCCCCGATCCGTAGAATAGGCGATGCCGGAATTGCCACTGAACTCGCCGACCAGAATCACGCCGTGGTTGGAGCCTTCGGTTTTGGCTGCGAAAAGAGTGCGGCCTTCGAGATAGACCCCGAAAAATGTCTCACCACCGTCGGTCGAGCGAGCGGTAGCTGCGTTGTACGAATAAAAAATCGTGTCCGGTGCGAGAACAAGAATCGCGTCGCCCACGAACCCGTCATACACCTCTTCCCAGGCCGTAGCATCGATCGGCAAACGCCACAATTCGGTGGAGACCGCCCACAGCGTGCCTTCTTGGTCGAACTCCAGATCGTCGGCATCGAGAGGGACATTCCCCACCTGCTCAAACTGGATCTCCTGCCCGAAGGCGGCACTCGGCAATGCCGGGCTCCCCACGAAGAGGAGCCCGGCAACCATCGATACAAGCACCAAATGCTTGGGCATCATCAGACCTATTTGAGGAGCGTAAGGCGCTGAGTGAATGCGCGGGAAGCCCCGCCGTTCTCTGGTGTCACCTCAGCGCGCAGCAGGTATATCCCGGAGGACAACTGCGAGCCATCGAACACGGCGTTGTATAGACCCGCTTCGTACCGGCCGTCGGCGAGCGTAGCCACCTGGCGACCGAGCATGTCGAGAACGCGCAGACTTACATTCGCGGATTCATTCACGCTGAACGGCACGACCGTCTGCGGGTTGAACGGGTTGGGATAGGCGGCGTGGAGCGTAAAGTCGCTCACCGAAGCCTCTGATGAGGCGCCGGTTGAAGCCACCACGGCAGGGGTGGATGCCGAGCGGGCTGGAAGCGCTTCTTCACCGGCAAGCAGCACGAAGTATGCGCGTGCCGCTGTGGTCAGCACCTCGTCCGGGAAGTCTCCCTCCATCGTGGCCAGCGCAGTTTGCGCCGCCGACAGATCATCTGTCTCCAGAGCAAAGGACACCTCCTGGGCGAGTGCGGTGAGCGCATGCTCCGTGCGTGGGTAATCCGCAATGAGCGTCTGAGCGGTTGCCCGACCTTCCGCGTCCCTTCCGCGTACACGATCCGCTGTCAGGAGCGTGCGCAGTGCGAACGGCCGAGCTTCACGCCCGGCGCCGAGATGCGCTTCGATGGCTGTAAGAAGGCCGATTGGTAGATCCGGGGCGTCCGGCTGACTGACGAGCACCGATACAGCGCCCATCACCAGTTGCAGGTCGTCCTCAGAGAACGCGAGCGCCAGCGCGGCCTGGGCCTTTGCGAACGCTGGAATCCACCGGCCCTCGGCGGCCTTGTCGAACGCCTCGCCGATGAATCGGCGTACGTTGTCGCCGAAAGCCGACGGTTCCGAGCCGGACTTCAGCGCCACCGGTCCTTCCCGCAATGCCGAGATGCCATCCCAGATGGGGAGCACGTCGATCATGCTGGTGGCGTCCTCGTCGAGGACCAGATCACTTTCCTGCGTGCGGCCGAAGCCCCAGTGGTCAAACTCAGCGGTTACAAAACTGCCCGAGGCGGCTTTTACGTCGTACGGAATTCCCGCCGCATCGTGTCCAGTAATGAAATTCTCACACGCGGCCTGGCAGGTGCCCTGCAGGCCGCCCCCGTAGAGGAACGTCCCAGCATTGATGTAGCTACCCTGGAACTGGGCCAGCAACCCACCGCCTATGTTGCCGTCGATGATTGTCCCCGTCGGGGCCGACGGCGTGTTGGGGTTGTAGAGGTAGATGTTGCCGTCGCTCCGGGCCTCGAGGCCGACGCCAAGGTTGCCCGAAATGGACGACCCTTCATTGGCGTAGATTCTGGCTTGCGTACCAAGTGCCAGGCCGCCGTTGAGGTCGTTACCGGTGACATCGGAACCTCTGAGAAAGATGCGTCCCTGGCTGTAGGCATACAGGCCGTGGCCATTGTTGCCGATCACCGCGGTCGGGAGAAGCTCTTGAGTGTTGGGGTCGATTTCATCCCGCAGTGCCACCTGGCCCTGGCTGCCATAGGAGCACACGCCGTAGGCACCATTGAATCCGTCCCGGATGGTAGAGCGGTAGACGGCAAGCCAGCGGTCGTTAACCGTGAGGCCGCAGACGAATGGAGCCAACAGCCCAGGGCCGCCACCTATCACGTGCGCAAACTTCTCAATGGTCGAACCACGAATATAGCCGCCACTATTGGGCTCATAGCGCACGCCGTACCAGCCGTCGCCCGTGTTCATCTCGGTGAGAGTAATCCCATCCATCGCCAGGCTTCCCTCGGCAATGAGTTGAGTTCGGTTGGCAAACTTGAGCTTCGTGACCTCCGGCCCGTCCCACATCCAGCTTTCGCCGGTAGGCACCGTCATGTCAAACGCGGGCAGTTCGTGCTCGGTATCGCTGCTCGTCGATATGAACATGGAAAATCGGTCCTCGAAACCGGCGGGACACGTGATGTTATCGCAGATCTCGTCAAGGTAGTGCGGGAATATCCACTGGCCACCCAGATAACTCGAAATGCCCTCGTGTCCAGGGATGTTTATGGGTGCCACCCTGGTTCCAAGCTCGTCGCGCGAGAAGATCACGTCGGGAGTCGGATCGCTCCCACTGAACGGGCACGTGAACGACCCGGCTACATAGCCCGGCCTGGACGAACTGCAGTTGTAGTAGAGGTACGACCCGGCGCTGCCGAAAGAGATCCTGTACAGGGTGTTGGAGTTGAGGTCCACCCTCGGAGGCTCGACGCCTTCGTTGAAGTGGGCGACCCAATCGTAAGCCCCGACTATGTTGGTGTTTTCGTTGACGCCCAGTGTCTCGCTCACCAGGACGCCGGTTAGCGCGTCGTAAACGCGGATATCGTAGGATTGGCCGGTACCGCACGTGATAAAGCCGACCTCGAAATCCTGGGCTCCACCCCAGTTGCAGATGGTAGACGAAGGTGCCGCGAGGGCTTGCCCCGCGAAGAATGCGGCGGCAAACACCGCGATGCACGCTAAGTGCTTAAGGGGGGGGGGTAAGGCTTTCATGGTAGTCCTCATGGTAAGGTTTTTGGGTTGTGAATGCGCGGGGATCCAGGTCACATCGCTGGGACCTTCGAGCCCGCGTCACCCTGATAGACAGGCGCGCTTTCAATTTCTAACCTATGCCCGGCATTCTTTACAAAGCGTCCGTCCGTGCAACCCCGGCCGCCTACCCCGCCATCCCAAACGTTCGCAGCACCTGCCCGTTGTGAATCGTGCCGCCGCCATCCGCGAGGTACACGCACAGATCGGCGATGGCCTCGACGGATACGCCCTTTGCGTCCTCGTCTTCATCGCCGAACAAGATCATGGAGGGCGCAACTGCGGCGGCTGTAATGCGCCCGTTGTACTCGGCGGCGACAGATTCCACGAGGCGGACGACGCCCGCCTTCGCGGCGGAATATGGCCCTTGCTCAGCCACGCCACCATCGGCACCCTGCCTGGATGCGATGGCGACCAGATGACCTCCTCGGCCCTTCATCCGCCGAACTGCCTCTCTAAAACAGAGGAACGTGGTGGTCAGATTAACGTCGAGCATCATTTCCCATTCATCCAGTTTTGTTTCCGCGAAGGGAGCGCCGCCCCACATGCCCACCGTGTGGATGAGGCCATTGAGCGGGCCGAGATCGTCCTCAATCTTCCCGAGCGTCGCCGCGACCGAGGTTTCGTCCGTAAGATCCGCGACGAACGAGGAAGCGCCGTCCGGTATTCCGTCCATCGGCCGCACATCAATGGCGGCGACCATCGCCCCCGCGTCAACCAGCTTGCGGGTAATGACCGTTCCGAGCCGCCCGCCTGCGCCAGTAACCGCGACCACGGTGTTCTCAATTCCAAACGCAAGCATGGCGCGGCCTCACGGCGATGACGAGGTATGGTCGTGGATAATTCGCCAACCGTCGGCCTCCTTGCGGACAATAAGCGAAAAGAGGCCGAGCGGTTCGTCGTCTGCGCGGATGAGACGATACCGCCCGAACACAAGCGCGGTGTCGGACGAAAGGACTTGAACGTGCAGATCCTCAAACGACAGCGTGCCCATAGACGCGCGGGAGGGATAGTTGCGCACGTAGGCGTAGAGGTTGTTTTGCCAGCCCGTCCGCAACGTCCCATCCGAGATGAAGTAGAGCGAGTCAGACCGTGAGTAGCCGTTCATGTAGCCGCGAATGTTGCCTGCGTTCCAGTCGACGACCTGATCGTCAAGAATGGCTCGAATTTCCGCCGCGATCTCGTCGGAGCCGGGAAAGGGTTGGGCAATAGGGGGAAGCGTACCGTGGATTTGGGCAGGTTGGGGCGGATGCGTTTCCGTGGTCGTCCGCGTGCTGGAACCGCACGCAGCGAAGAAAACCAAGGCCGCGGCACCCATCGCCCAGCGTGGGATGGAAAGGGTTGTGACTGGCGGCATACAGCGCGAGGGTTGAACATGGCAGCGGCCGGTAGACTACGGAATCCAAGGCGTCGTAGCTACTCAGGAACGCCATCGATCCGTTGCCACGGCGAACGGTACCTATCGATCATCCCACGCTTTGTGCCCAGAAGCTGACCGTTTCTAACCTTGCGACCCCTTCGAGGTAGGCGTAGTTTTAGCGCTAGGCATCGCAGGCGCAAAGTCTGTGTGCTTTGCGTGTCAGGACGTGTTTCAGCTGGCCTCCCCATCGGATCCTATAGTCGCTTCGTTACGCCCACGTTGATTATCCGCCCGCCTTCCGACACGTTGGCTGCGCCCGCCGCAGGCTAGTGAGGATGATCCAGCGCCGCATCCGGCGGACGCCGGAGACAGGCGTGTGTGTTCGATGCCGACTTTGTCGCTGTGCACGTAACTCCCAAGGCACGTAGTCCTTTCCGTTTGCTTCCGCTCTTCGCAGCGATCGTTGCGACGGTGGCGGTGCTCATGGGGCTTCAGGCGAGTTCGATTGCGGCGAACGGCGCCCATTGGCCAAACTCGGTCTTCAGGACGGCGCGCGCGGATACGGATTCTGTTGCCGTTGATGCGGCCATCCGTGATCTCCTCGAAGCGGCAACGGATAGCACAGAGGGCCTCGCGGCGGATACCACGGATGCGGATACGACCGACGCGGACAGTCTCAGCCAGCTGTATTTCCCCACGCCCCGCCACGAGGGATACTCTTCCCCTCTTGCCGACCGCCGACCGAGGCCGTTCGCGTTCGAGCCGGGCCCGTATTGGCGGCGCGAGGCCGTCCTCGACTCATCGGAATTGCGCTTCCTGATTACCGAAGACGTCGCGCAACAGGATGTACGAGTCCCCGCAGATGTCGATCTTGAGACCTACCGGGATGCACGGCTCCGGGATGCTATTCAGCTTGGCTTCCGCGATCTGGCATCGCGCCGGGGGCGCCGCCAGGGGCGTGGCGGGCTTGGAATCACCATCGACATCCCCGGAGGCAACAACAGCGTCTTCTCCGGTTTGTTTGGCAAAAACGAGGTGGACCTGCGCGTCAACGGTCGGGCCGATATCGACCTCGGCTTCGACTACCAGCGAAACGAGCTCCAGGAGGCCGCGACCGGCAGTGGAGGCTCTGTCAATCCCGACTTCGGCCAGGAGCTGTCGCTCGGAATCACCGGAACGATCGGCGACAAGCTCCGAGTCAACGTCAATTACGACACGCAGAACACGTTCGATTTCGAGAACCAGGTCTCGCTGGTTTACGAGGGATACGACGACGACATCGTCCAGCGAATAGAGGCGGGCAACGTCTTCCTGCAAACGCCCAGCGAGCTTATTCGCGGTGGGCAAAGGCTATTCGGGCTCCGTACCGACCTGCGGTTCGGCGGGCTCGGCCTTACCGCGGTAGCAAGCCAGCAGGACGCCCAGAGCGACGAACTGAACATTGAGGGAGGCAGCCAGACGACCGAGTTTAGCCTCGCACCCCACAACTATGAAGACAATGCCCACTACTTCCTGGGGTACCATTTCCGAAACTGGTGGGACGAAGGGCACACTAACCCGAACAATGTGACGCTGAGCCCAGGCTTCGGGCAGATAGCCAACATCGACGTCTGGATTCACGACCGATCCGTGCTCAACACGACCGGCTCGGAAATCAATATCGTCTATGCCACGGCGTTGCTTGACCTCGGTGAACCCGGCCCCGGAAATACGATACCCAATGCGCCGGAAAATGGTGTACTCGCAGGCGGTGATGCCTACCTCGATGCCTTGGGGATCACCGCACCGCTGCCGAACGAGTTGTTCGACCAGTATTCGGACGATGACCTCAACGTTTTGCGCGATTCGTCCAGCCAGGTCATTATCGAGGACGCATTCGGCTTGGCTAGCGCCGATTTCGAAACAGCGCCCTTCAGAAAGCTGGAAGAGAATGTTGATTACACGATAGACTCCCGGCTTGGGTACATCTCCCTAACGAGTCGCCTTCAGGACACGGACATGCTCGCCGTGTCCTATCAGTATCTAACATCGGATGGCACACCTGTCACGGTTGGCGACTTTGGCGAAGGCTCAAACTCGGGCTCCTCGAATGGCGATAAAATTATCCTGAAGCTCCTGCGGGGAAGCCAGATATCCCCCACCGATGCATCGTGGTCCCTCACCATGCGCAATATCTATCGCGTTGGCGGCCGCTCGCTCACGGCGGACGCGTTCGACGTGGATATCACGTACAGTCCGCCTTCCAGTACACCACAACGAACCCTTCCGGGTGTAACGGTCGGGCAGCAACAAACACTGCTTCAGACGTTTGGCCTGGATCGGCTCAACCGAGACGGAGCAACCCAACCGGACGACGTTTTCGACTTCAAGGAATCAATAACGATCGACGCCGGAGCCGGGCGCATCATCTTTCCCGTTCGCGAGCCATTTGGGGACTACCTCCGCGATGTGCTCGCGGGCAGCATTGACGGACTAGACGTGACGTTCCTCGGAACCAGCGCCGCCCAGGCTACCGCCGCGTTCGTCATTGACGACCTCTACAGCCTTACGTCAATCAACGCCGGTACGCAGATACAAAACATCAACCGATATGCGGTAGCGGGGTCGTTCCGGAGCACCGTGCAGTCCATCTACGAATTGGGGTTTGCCGTGGTCGAGGGCTCGGTGAGCGTCACGTCGGGCTCCATTGAGTTGCAGGAAGGCACGGACTACATCGTCAACGACGTAAGTGGAACGGTTGAAATAATCAACGCGGCCTTCCTGACGCCCGGACAGAATCTGCGAATCGATTACGAGCGCAACCAGTTTGCAGCCATTGGAAGCAAGACATTGCTCGGCCTTCGCGCCAACTACACGGTCGGCGAGGACATGGAACTAGGCGCGACGTGGATGCGCCTCTCCGAACGCCCCTTGATAGACAAGTACCGCATCGGGGAAGAACCGCTTCAGAACACGATCATGGGTTTCGACGGCAGGTTTGAGGCCGAGCCAAGGTGGATGACTAGCGTTCTGGATGCACTTCCTTTCATCCAGACCCGGGCACCAAGTCGGATAGAGTTCAAAGCCGAATACGCCAGGCTCAATCCTGGCCACCCAGAAACTTTTGCGTTCAACCAGGAGCGCGCTGCTCTGAACTCCATCAACCGCGATTTTTATGAGGATGAACAGTCGGGCCTTTCATTTATCGACGATTTCGAGGGTGTCGAGAACGTCTTTTCTCTGACCCAGCCCGGCCAGTGGCGTTTGGCGGCATCGCCGACGGGCTCAGGTCCTTCCGGCGTCATCGCATGGATGGCGGGCATTCCGGTTACAGAGCCCCTTTTGGCGTCGAACTGGCGAGGTCTGTTCTCCTGGTATTCCGTCCTGGCCAGCACCTATCGCGCCGGCCTTTGCAGCGAACTGGACTGCACGACGCCCGCGACGCGCCAGATTGGCCTTCAGGAAATTTTTCAGGATCGGGAGGTACAGCGCGGACAGCCAGAAACCATCCCGACGCTCGATCTCTACATCGACCCCTCGGACCGCGGCCCCTACAACTACAATGGGGAGTTAGCGACTACGTATGACGCGAACCCCGCGACGGTGTGGGGCGGCATGGTGCAGCGCCTTCCGGAAGGCTACACCGATTTTGGCGGCCGCAACAACATCGAGTTCGTGGAATTCATATTCTCCCCGCTCGGAGGCCGCGACGGGACGGAGACCATCAATTCCGGCGCTGTCCTGCATGTCGATCTCGGTGAGGTCAGCGAGGATGTGATCCCCAACCGGCAGTTCAACAACGAGGACGGCCTCCGCGAAGTCCCTATCGCACCCGTGAACTCGGACGTTTGGGGGCGTCTGGCTGACGGACAAACCTCCACGACGGTCGACTTCGACGATGCGACGGGCCAGACGGAAGACCTTGGACTTGACGGCCTCCGCTCGACGAGGTCTGTGACTGGCGGAACCGACTATGAAACGGACGAACGCGCGTTCTTCGGCGAGTTCCTTGCTGGGCTGACGCCCGGTTCGATGCGGCAGATACGGGCCGATGAAGATCCTTCTGCCGACGACTTCCATCACTTCGACGACGCCGGATATTTCAACAACGGAAACCGCTTCGAGGGCGGAAGGGCTACCCTTCAGGAGCGGTTCAGCCGGTTCTTCCCTGGGCTCGAGTTGAATGCATTTGAAAGCCAGCAGAAGATATCCGATGCCGGTACGTCGGGAAACTCCAGGCAACCCGACTCCGAAGACCTCAACGGGGATCAGTCGCTGGACGTAGCTGAGCGACATTTTCGTTACACCATCCCTCTGGATGAGGCGGGCATTCGCGCGAGCCCTTTCTTCCAGAACGACATTCGTGCGGAAGGTTCGGACCAGACTTGGTTCGTGATGCGGATCCCCGTTCGAAGCGAAGACCGCGAAGCCATCGGGGGGATTGAGGATTTCAACTCGATCGAGTTCATGCGCATCTGGACCACCGGCCACGACAAACAAGCCACGCTACGCTTCGCTACGCTCGAGCTCGTTGGAAGCCAGTGGCTCAAGTCGGATAACGTGGGAATCGACGACCCATCCGGGCCGCCCACGCCCGGAATCGTCGAGCCCCGACTGTTCATCGAAACCATCAACAACGAGGAGAACCCCAATCAATACGCGATCCCCGTCGGCGCGCTCGTCAGCCGAACGCCGGACATTTCGGGCAACCTGATCCGGCAACGCGAGCAGTCGCTCATCTTCAGAGTCGAGGATTTGCCTGAAGGCGCCAGCAGGGCGATCTACAAGCCCTTTACGACAAACCCGCAGGATCTTACGAAGTACAGCAATTTGCGCCTTTTTACCCACGGAGAAGGATTCGAACGGCGCGACTCGGTGCGTGTGTTCGTTCGGCTGGGTGATAATCAGACGGCCGATTATTACGAGTATGAACAACCGCTCTACCCTTATGTGATTCCCGAAGGGGAAGCGGTGAACGCCGACAGCTTGTGGCAGACGAACGTGCTGGTCGGGACGGAAACCATCGACCTCAATTCTATCAACGTCGTCCTGAGCGAACTGAACCAACTCAAAGTCGAGCGAGACAACGACCCAACGATTCCGCTGGATGAGCCCTATTCGAACAACCGCACGCCGGAGGGCGCGCCGCCCGGTTCGCGAATCACCATCCGTGGCAATCCCTCCATCCTCTCGATCAGTACGGTAGCGCTTGGCGTCAGGAATGGGGAAGGCGGCTCCACATTGCCATTGGAGAACGTTGAGGTATGGTTCAACGAGTTGCGCGTCGCGGGTTATGACGAGGAACCGGGATGGAGCGCGTACGCGAGGGCTACGGCGCAGCTAGCGGACGTTGCCAGTGTGAACGCGCGGTTCAGCCAGCAGACGTCTGGATTCGGTGACCTGGGAGGTGGGCTCGGCGACCGCAGTTTCAACGACGAACAGGACTACAGCGTATTGGCCACGTTTAACGCCCACAAGTTGTTGCCCGAACGTTTCGGCTGGAATATGCCGATCTCGCTCTCGGTTCAGCAGAGCCAGAATACACCCCGTTTCGCACCCCGCCGAGGCGACATTCGGGTCGAGGAACTCATCGCGCAGGCGGAGGAGGACCCAACGCTGACGCCGGAAGAACGCCTGGCGCGCGTAGAGCAGATCAGGGGAGAGAGCGAGACGGCGTCGTTTTCGCGATCCGTGCGCGTTCCGCTCTCGAAGAGTGGTAGCCGATCTCCCTGGCTTCGCTACACGATTGACGGCGTGTCGGTTGTGTACACGAATTCGGCGACGCGTTCGCGCTCCCCGTTCAGCCAGTTCGGCGACAACGACTTCTGGTCGGCGTCGTTCTCCTACCGCTTGACCGTGCCGCGCGCGCGTTCAATTCGGCCATTTTGGTTCGTCGATAATGTGCCCGTGCTAGGCATTCTGGGCAAACTGCGGCTGAATTACCTGCCCCAATCGTTCGCGTTCAGCGCGGATGCCGACCGGTCGGTGAACGACAACCGCGACAGGCCGCTGGCCGAGGTGCTCAACAACCCCGTAAACCTGGGCGTCCCCGAGCGCTTCCTCTACCCTACCCGTCGCGATCACCGGTTCGGGCATGGAAGAACCTTCGACCTTTCATACAACCCGTTTACCTTCCTCGCGCTTGGCTACCGCTCGGATATTGATCAGAGCCTTGACGGTGCAGGCGCCGAGGCCGGATTCGAACTCTTCGTCCGAGACTCGCTCGGTACGACCCGGGATTATGACATCAGCGACGAAGAAGCATTCGCCCCAGGTGGCATTGCACGCCAGGATTTCGGCATTCCGGATTCGTTATCGGTTCCCGAGTTGAGGAATCTAGGCTACGTGATTCAAGAGATCACCGCTCTGGACGTTCTCCCCTTCGGCGAGGTGGTCAGCGGCGTGTTCAGCGGCGAGCGCCGCGTGCTGACGAACAGCTACGGGCAGAACCTGACCGCTACGTTTCAGCCACAGCTGGACCGCGTGACTTTCCTCCGCTGGTTCCGGCCGCAGCCCGTGACCTACGGTGGGCAGTTCGCCTGGAATTTCGACCAGGATCTTGACGGCCAGATAGCAGCCAATGTGCAGACGTCGGCGAACCTGCGGGGAGGCCTGCAGTTTCGGCCTAGGGAGTTTTGGCGACTGTTCTCTTTTTACCGAAACATGGAGCAAGCCGAACAACAAGCCAGCCAGGGCCGTGGAGACACCCCCGATCGTGGCCGTCCGGGAGAAAACCGGGGCGACGAAGAAGATGAAGGCGAGGAAGGCGAGCGCCCCACAGATGCCGACCAAGCTGAGGATGGAGGCCAGGCACAAACGGAAGAGCGCCCCGGGCCGCGGCTACCCGGCCTTGCCTCCATTGGCAGGAAGCTGTTTCTCGCCGTAACTGGCACCGAGGATCTGACGATCACGTACAATGGAACCCGCAACGCGGCCGCCTCCGGCCTGAACGGCGACCACTTTTCGCTCTATGACGCACTCCTGGGCCAAGGGCCTTCGCTCGGCTATCGCCTCTCCCTCCAAAACAGAATTCCTTTGGAGCAGCGCATTACTGGGGGCAACCTGCTGTACCGCGATATCCTTGGTTTTGGCCACAACGTCAACGCTCGGACTACGATCAGGCTAACCCCTGACCTAAACGTGAACCTTACATGGGATGCCAACTGGAACCAGAGCGAAGACATAACACTTGACCTCACCGACGGAAATTTGACAGAACGACCGGCGGTAGAGCGGGGAAGCGGCCATTCGACCGTCGTTGCCATCCGAGGGACGTACGAGCGTTTGCTTGAGCTTCAGCGAGAGCGTTACGATGCGGACGCTGCGGCGGCTGGTGGCGCTCTAGCGGACTCCGTGAGCACCGAGGTTCTTACCCGATCTGGCATCGCCGCCGATTTTCAGTCCGCCTTTGCGTCCGGCGTTGGATCCTTCGGGCCGCGCGGATTTTACGTCCTGCCTCTCCCAAACTGGGAAATCAACTATTCCGGTCTCTCTCGCTGGCCGCTTTTCAGGGCGCTGGCGAATCAGGTGACGCTGCGGCACGGGTATTCCGCCACCTACGACCTGGGCTATAACTCGAATGCGGCGGCCGGCACCGGCCTGGCGTCTCAGAACATTCAGGTGCCAGGCGAAGGCGGTACGTTGGTAACCCAGACGCTCGTCTCCGAAATTCCATTTCGCGAGCCGTCCACAGCCACGGTAAACGAGCGCTTCCAACCCCTGGTTGGCGTAAATGTGACGTGGAAGGGCGGCCTCCAAACGGACTTTGGGTGGAATCAGAGCAACGCCCGCTCTCTCTCTGCGGCCTCGGCCAGCGTCAGCGAGAGCACGACGGAGGAACTCACTGTCCGGCTCACCTACGCGAAAACCGGGTTGCGCATCCCTCTTTTCGGGCGGAGAAGGTTGAACAACAACCTCCGTTTTACGCTCACAATGGCTCGTTCGGATAACAGCAGCCTTGTCCACTTCATCAAGAACGACCTTCAGGACCTCCTTCGAGGAGCCGAGCTGACACCTCCGCAGGATGCCGGATCGACCAGGCTTACGGTAGAGCCCCGGCTGTCGTACGCGCTCTCCAACCAGGTGAACATGGACGTGTTTGTGCGGTACGAGACCATCGACAGCCGAGGCAGCCAGATCCCGTCCACTTCGTTGATCAACGGCGGCTTCAGCTTCCGCGTTTCATTCTCAAACTAGGGGTCTGTCGAACTTAGGCAGATTCTACTGCGGCGGTTGATCGGCCCATTTCTCCGCTCTTTTTCGTTACGTAGTCCCGCTATGCGCCTCAAAAGAGCGAACAACTGGTCTCGATTTCCCACTCGCCTCGTAACGAACCCCTTAGTCCGACAGACCCCTATGTCGGTAAATTGAACGGGATGTGAGTGCGCATGGATGTCGTCGTCTGCCATCTTGGTCATCTCGCCTATCGTGAGGCGTGGGAGCTTCAGCGCCAGGTCCAGGCACGCCTGATTGCCGCAAAGCGAAGCGATCCGCCCACACATCTCTCCCACGCGATGCTCCTCGTCGAGCATCCGCCCGTGTTTACCCTGGGTAAAAGTGGCGATCGGGGTCATCTCTTGCTAACCGAGCAGGTATTGGCAGAGAAAGGAGCCGAGTTCATCCAGGTCGATCGGGGAGGAGACATTACGTTTCACGGGCCGGGGCAACTGGTCGGTTATCCGATTCTGGACCTCGACCGCTTCTACACGGACATCCACCGTTACCTCCGTGAGCTGGAGAAATCCATCATCGCGACATGCTCCGAGTATGGCTTGGATGCGGACCGCATCACAGGCCGGACGGGCGTCTGGATAGGCCCGGACGAACGTGGGCCCGAACGGAAAATCTGCGCGATGGGGATCCGATGCAGCCGCTGGGTGACCATGCACGGCTTCGCCCTCAACATGAATACAGACCTCGGCTGGTTCGATATGATTGTGCCCTGTGGAATTGGCGACCGAGGCGTGACGTCGCTCGCCCGGGAGCTTGGCCATTCTGTTGATGAAACGGAAGTCGCGGCACGCTTCCTCAAGCACTTCGCCAGTCGGTTTGAAGTAGACCTTATTTCATTCCACGGTTTCGAAGCGCGCGCGTACATTGACGCCTTCCTGCAATTACCCTCATCGGGAGCCGCGAGCGTGCAGGTCCGGTAAGTCGCGGTGCCGCACGCTGAATTTCTTCCCTTTACCCCTCTCGCTATGGCGTTCAACTCCGATCAGTTCGCCCGACAACTTCTTCTCGAAGCGCTTTTCTACGACCCGGAATACGGCGCATTTGGAAACGTAAGTCTTATCGACAAGGACAGCGTCAGAGAGCGCTATCTCGCCTCGTTCGACCCTGAGCGCGATCTGTTCGTTATCGAGGAAGCCATCGAATGGGAAGACCTGGATGCTGATGAGGACGGCGAAATCGATTACGCTCTCGCCGTCGACGGGCAGGAACATAGTGTCTTCCAAACCCCCGATGAGGCAGCCGATGCGCTCTTTGCACTCGCCAAGGAGAACAACCTCGCCCCGTCCTTCATGATCCTGTTTGAGGAGGAGAACTGACTTCGTCGTGCGTGATCGCGGCACTTTTCCACGCGCCTGCTGCAAATAGTAGCCAACCGGAAATAAAGGCCAGGCCGCCGAATGGAGCAATAGCGCCAAGCACAGGCGTATCGGTAAGGACCAGAGCGTAAAGGCTACCTGAAAACAATACCACGCCCATCACAAACGACCAGCCGGACCATCGGAGAGCTGCTGACTGGAAGCGATCGACGCTCAATCCAACGAGCAAGAGCGCCAGCGAGTGAATCATCTGGAATTGCGCGCCGGTCTTGAACGTGGCCAATCGCTCGGGCGTAACCGTATTCGCAATTGCGTGGGCTCCGAAGGCCCCGGCGATCACCGCGATGGCACCGCCCACGGCTCCAGCTACCAGGAAAAGCCGGGCAGTGCGGTCCATCAACCGTTCTCTACTTCACCTTGCCTGATCCGGAAAGGGTACACGACGCCGTTGATTCGAAGCGAATAGGCACCCGCCGTGAACGTGCCGTCGAGCGGTAGATAGAACCGGAAGGGACGCACTACCTCGGCGCAGATACCCCCGCGTGGCCGCCGTACGCTCAGGGCAACGTCAACGAGATGCTCGATCCGCTGCTGCGTCGGCTGGTTCAGTTCGGAGCACGCGTCCGGGAGCGCACCCTTGATGAGCACCTCGACGGGAACGGCCTCGCCTGCAAGGGCTTCGCGTCGTGCGGGCCGCACATGAACGCTATCGAACACCACAGGAAGCTCAATGTACGATTCCGCTGAATCACCGGGCTCGATCAGAACCGTCTCCCGGCCATCCGGGGCGATTCCTTCGTATCGATGACCGAACTGTTCGTCCGGAGAGACCGTTTTGCCGCCGGAGCCGGCACATGCAGCGAGAGAAACGAGCGGGCCAATCAGAATGAGCAACCGCATCACGACGCCTCCGCCAGAAGCGCAATCCCCGTCGCGTCGTCGGCAACGCGCTCAATCGGCGCGTCGCCCCAGAGCCGTTCGAGGTCGTAGTACGCGCGGAGCTCCGGATTGAATATGTGGACGACGAGGTCGAAGTAATCCAGCAAAATCCAGCGCGAGGAACCCGGGATACCCTCCTTGTGCAGTGGGCGTTCGCCAGCCTCCTCGCGCAGTTTTTCTATGATCGAGTCCGTGATGGCTCGGATTTGCACATCGGTTTCGCCCGTGCAGATCACGAAATAATCGACCTCGCCGGATATGCCGCGCATGTCCATCACCGTCACATCCAGCGCCTTCTTTTCGTGTGCCGCTTCAATGGTTATGCGGGCGAGATCACGCCCCAACACTGGCCCGGAGCGGAATTGTCGTTCAGATTTTATTGCGGAGGCTGCGGTCATACAGTTCTGAAAGGAGGTTAGCTGGCAAATTGCCTGATCACTCGAAGGGTTCCAGAGAGGCGTAGTCTCCACCGAGAACTACGGAGACGTCGAGAAAATAGTCCTGCTGGATGTCTTCGCGAATCCGGGTATACGCTATTCCCAGGGCTGCCGCCACCCTTTGCGCTGCGAGCGGGTTTCCTATTCGGTCAATCACGAACGACGAATCGACACCGGTCTCCGAGTAGTTCCCGCTCTCGACGACATCGAAGCCGCGGCTACGCAAATAGTGGGTGGTTGTGCTCGCGAGCCCCGATGTCCCGACACCATTGCGGACTTCGACCTGAATGCGGTCGCCGAGTAGTTGCCCCGGATTGTCCTCCCGGATCGGATCGGTCCTCGGGACGAAAGCCCGTGTCGCCAGGCCATAGGCGAGCACGATGACAATCATTGTGGCCGTCGCAATGGCCACATTCAACAGCGCGTTGCTCAGGCGAGATCGACTCAATGGCGAGGATTCAAGTTGGCCGGTAAGACGCAGGCCAAGTCCCGAAAGGTCCGAAGCGCTCTGCCATGGTCCACGGTCGGAATCACGCGGTTAACGGTCGCGCCAGAAGAGCGCATCGGAGTCGGAGCCATAGCGAGCGTTCAGGCTGGTCCCGTAAAAAGGCGCATAGCCATACCCGCCATATCCGTATCCTCCCGCATACGGGCCATAGGAATTGCCGCCATATCTACCAAGTGGGTTCTGTTGGATCTGCAGGTGGAGCACGGAGTTCTCCGTTGGCCGATACGCGATTTCGGCGTTGCGAAGGAAAACCTTGGCCGGCGTGTTCTGATCGAACCCGAGTGATTCCTGCACGTCGGCCGATCCGAACGGCGAGTGCGCAGCGCCTACGTCAACCCGGGCTGCGAGCCGACTGCTCGGTTGCCACTGCAAACTTGTCGAATAGATACCAAGCCCCAGGCTGCTCCCACCCAAACCGGAATACGAAAACTCGTACGAGTGGCCGATCTTAAAGCTCTGCGCATTGAAAAGTCCGGACAGAGTCAGCGGTTGATCCGAACCAGCAACCTGAACCGCCGAAGGGCTCCCAGGCAGATCGGCACGACGCTGGGCGAAAGCAGATGCCGATGCAAACAGCACGATCAACAGGACAATAAAATGGTTCCGCATGGTAGGGGAGGGTTGAATGGCGCTAGGATAGGAGCGCGAACAGGTTGCGTCAATACACATCGCCGCACCTTTTGTTCTTAACGTCGATCTGTACCATTCGTAGAACGACGAGTTCTCCGGATCCGTGCCTCATCACTGCAATGCGCAACCCGTAATTTCCTTCCACGTTCAGGATTTGATTCTCTATCTGCTCCTGCCACGGTCTTTCGAACCCATTGCGTCGCCTGGCCTTTCGTTTTTTCTCCGTTGCCGCCTTGCTAATTCTGGCGGGCGTTCTTTCCGCGGAGCTTGGGTTTTTCAATCTCAACCGTCCCGCGCATCTCCGGTATTCCATTCGCGGCCTTGATGTCTCGCGGCACCAGGACGCCATTGATTGGGATGTTGTGGGCGCTGAAAACATAGACTTCGCGTTTATCAAGGCGACGGAGGGCTCGGATTGGGTTGACCCGCGATTTGAGGAAAATTGGACGCGAGCCGGAGAAGCAGGAATCGCGCGAGGTGCCTACCACTATTTCCGTTTCTGTAAATCGGGTGCGGAGCAGGCCGCCCACTTTCTCGCCACGGCCCCTCCGGAGTCAGGCACACTTCCTCCGGCTGTGGATGTGGAGTACACCGGAAATTGTGGCCGACAACGGAGTGGAGAGACTATCCGGACCGAACTGGAAGCCTTCATCGACATAGTCTCCAATGCGCACGGACGTAGGCCACTGATCTACGCTGACTCTGACGGCTACCGGCGAATAGTCGCTGGCCATTTTAAGGACGTCCCGTTGTGGATTCCGACAATCGGCGAGTTACCCGACCTGAACGATGGCCGAGATTGGACGTTCTGGCAGCATACCGATCGCGGGGAAGTCGCGGGCATTCGCGGCCCGGTGGATCTGGACGTGTTCGCGGGCAGTCGCTGGAGCTTTCGGAGATTAGTGGATTAGTGTATGACGATGATGCCCTTCGTGGCGAAGAAGCCTCGGTCTCCGATCAGTCGAATCGTGTACAATCCGGATGGCCACAGGGATGCATCAAAAGTATAGCTGACCTCAACGCCGTCCGCCGCCGAACCGAGCGATTTCGTCTCCACTAGCGCGCCACGGAGGTTGAACACGCTGGCCACCAGGTTCTGTGGCTCAGGCACTGAAAACTGAAGCGTCGCTTCGTCACGGGCAGGATTCGGGTAGGTGCGAATCTCGCTTTCGGATCGGGGTACATCCGCCTCTTTGGAAACGATGGGATTGCCGTATTCGACATCCGCGATACGGGCGTATTGGATCGAAGCGTTGAACGAACCACCTTCTGGTGCTTCTCCAATGAACCCTATCCCTGAGAGAAACGAAAAAGACCCCGCCAAGCCGTCAAAATATTTGAGGGTCCCCATCGCCGCGCTTCCCCCGATGATTGCCGTCGAACCATACTCTACCACCGCATACCTGCCAGGGCCGAAGAACTCAAAACAATCATCCTCTTCGAGCTGGCCGAACGGGCTATTGAGTCTACACGGAACGTCTGGCCACGGAGTGTATTCGGTCGTCCCATCAGATTGCTCGATTCGGACCACAACGGTTGCCAACTCTTCATCGTAACGAACCAATTCATCGGGATCGCGGCACGAAACGGACTCACCTTCGAGTTGGGTACAGCGACGCATCAGAAAATGCGTCGTGTCGCCTACGATCGAATCGGCGACAATGTAGTTGCTGAACGTCCATCCTGGGTAAACGGGGGGATGAAATTGTGCTCGATATTGCCACTCATTCCCCACCTCGAGCGGGAAGTAGCTGTGCCAGTCCGTTGTGTCCGGGATGGGATCCTGCGCGAATGCGGAAACGGAGAAAAGCGCAAAAAGGAGAATCGCAAAACGCAAAGCGGTGCTGAATCAAGGCGACTCCTAAAGAGTACGTCAGACACTTGACAAACACAACCGATGCTGCCTGCCGTCGTAGTTCCAACCAGAGCGTGGCGCGAATCGCGGAGGCAAGTCTGGACAAAAAGACAACGAGCGCCCGGTCCACCACAAACCGAACGCTCGCACCCTTGCTTATGATCAGGAGCTACTTGAGCAACATCAGGCGTTGTGTTTGGATTCCCTGGGCGGACGACATCCGCGCGAAGTAGACACCACTGGGAAGATCGGAGGCATCAAAACGGACGTCATGGTGACCGGCTTCCACGCGTTCGTCGAGCAGGACGGCCACCTGGCGACCCAGCGCATCGAAAACTGCTACTCGAACGTCTCCCGCCGTCGGTGCCACGAAACGGAGCGTGGTGGACGGATTGAAGGGATTCGGGTAGGCCGCTTCCAGAGCATACGTGCCGTCAGTCGGCTCTTCGGGCAGAGAATCTGAACCAACGGAAGCGACGAGGTCGCGGACCTCCGCCAGAGACATCGTCTCAAGGGCCTGCTTCGTTGCCAGCCCCCCATTCGGATTCCGAATTCCCAGCAGGAAGAGAAGTTGGCCGCCTTCTACCAGATTGTCATCCGAAATGGGACCTCCCGACACGCTGTGTGCCTGTGCATCGGCAACGAGGAGCGTCAGGCCTTCCGGGAGACCGAACAGATCCGTCACGTCGAGGACACCCGAGGACTCCCAATCGCCGAGATCAGTCGGGTCGGTGTCCATCTGGCCGGTAGGAACGGCCGAGCGGTCGATTTGCGCTATCCGGTCGAGGTCGCCGCTCGCTGGATCAAGCGCCCAGAGCGAAGCTTCCTCACCGCTCACGCCGCCGAATAGTTCACTTGGCGATGTTGAGCGGTCTTCCTGAATGTAGATCAGGCCATCGTTTGCCCAGTCGAGATTGTCGGGGTTGCGAAGTCCATAATCCGGGTTCACGAACTGCCCGGCGCCGGCGTCGTCGCCATCGTAGAGAATGGTGATGCCGGCTGGGATACCAATGCTCCGAGTTAGCTGGTTCGCACTCGTCAAACCACCCAGGAATTCAATGTCCACGAGATAGGTCGTGCCCCAGTTGTCCGACGGGTACGCGCTCCCGCGTCCGGTGGAGGCAAAGGCGACCTGCGTGCCATCCTCCGGATTCGGAGAAATGTCTTCTGGACGTGAGAACTGGAAGGCACCCGCAGCGGACGACAGCACGTCCAACGTAGCCGTGTCGGCAAAGCCAACCTCGTCGTAACCCGCCTCGCCCGCTTTGGACGGATCGTAGTGGGGTATTTGAACGAACTGGCCCGATCGCGACCCGCCAGTTCCGTTGAAGTCTTCCGGGCTGAGATCGCCGCCGTCGGCCACCCATACATAAAGGAAACCGTAGGCGAATCCATTCCTGTCGAGAAAGCTGCCATCCTGAAGGGCGTCCTTGACCCCGATGTAGAGGTAGAGAGGCGCGCCCTCGCGGTCATCGCCGATGATCGCTCCGACGAGATCGAGCGAGCTGTTCGCCTGACCAATCGGATCGAGCAGGTCTACCATCGTCACGTTTTCAAACGCGGCGCGGCCCAGCATCGGCGCAGCGTAAAGCCTGCCGTGGCGAACGTCGAGCAAGAATTCCTGACCATCATCCGTCTCTTCACCGGTGAAGAAGATGGTGTCTTCCAGGCCATACTCGCCGCGTTTGTATAGGGTGCTGGAGCAGAGGCGATTGAGGCCCATGATGGGGTCCCCGTTTTCGTTGATCTGATCCGCGTTTGTCACAACTTCGCCGTAACGATCTACCATTCCTCGATAGGCAAGCCCGCCATCATGGAGCTGAAAGGTGTTGCGGTCAATGTCGAAATAACTAATGCGGGCTCCGGTGAGTTCAAGCCCATTCTGCAAAGAGTAGACGTAGCCGTCTTCCTCGACCAGCTCATGGTTGACATAGAATCGCACGTTATTTCCGCGTCGCACGGCACCGATGCCATCCGTAATGCCGACAGGTTGGTAGCCATTGTCGAGCGTTTCCCCAACGGTGAAGATGGGGTACGATAGCCAGGCTCCGACAGTATTCGGAACCGGCCTCAACATTGGCGGCTCGGTAGTGTTCTGGGCATGGCCCATATGCGCAGTTCCGAGCACGAGCAGGAGACAGATGGGGTGAAGGAGTGTTTTCATGGTTTCCTCAATGGAAAAGTGATGGGGGAGAGAGTGATGTGCGGGGCACCCCCGAAGAGTAGCGGCCTTCCATTACCGCATCGTTGCGCAGACATAAAGACACGGTGCCCAAGCTGTAAACCCAGCGTGACCACCTGTACCAAAGGGCTCTTTGTCGAGGATCGTGTGTGCCTGCGACCGCTCGATCCGTGCCTACTTTGGGAGCCCGAACTCTAATTTCAGCGCCGTTTGATCCCCGCCGACCTCACCCTGCTCGCTATCGAATCGTCGTGCGACGACACGGCGGCCGCGGTATTGAAGGGTGGGCGCGTGGTTTCGTCGGTTGTCGCCTCGCAGCGCGTCCACGAGGACTTCGGCGGAGTGGTGCCGGAGTTGGCGAGCCGGGCGCACCAGCGGCTCATCGTTCCAACCGTGGTGGCGGCGTTGGAGGAAGCTGGCGTTGGCAAACAGGATTTGAACGCCGTGGCCGTCACGTACGGCCCCGGACTGGCAGGATCGCTGCTGGTAGGGTTGAGCTTCGCCAAGGCGCTAGCGCTTGGCCTCGATATCCCGCTAATCGGCGTGAACCACCTCGAAGGGCATATCTACTCCGTGTTTATCGAAGAGCCTCACCCGTCGTTTCCCTTCCTGTGCCTGACGGTCTCCGGCGGCCATACACTTCTTACGCTCGTGAAGGAAGGCTTCGTCCACGAGGAACTTGGCCGCACGCGCGACGACGCGGCCGGCGAGGCTTTCGACAAGGTGGCCAAGATCCTGGGCCTCGGGTATCCCGGCGGACCTGAGATCGACCGTCTCGCGACCTCGGGCAATCCGACGTTCCGTTCGTTTCCCTCACCACGCCTTCCGAACGAAAACCATCAAAAGAACTACCAGTTTTCGTTCAGCGGGATTAAGACAAACGTGCTCTATTTCCTCAGGGATGTCGGGGAGACGGAGCGGCAGCGGTTGCTGGAAGAGCATCTAGCCGATATCGCGGCGTCCTTTCAACACACGGTTGTCGATGCACTTGTCGGCGCTATTCGGGATGCGGTAAAGGATACCGGGGTCGAGTCCGTCGCCATCGTCGGCGGCGTTTCGGCGAACAGCGGACTACGCGCCACTGCCCGAGAAGCTGCCGAAACGGATGGGTTCGAACTTTTCGTTCCCGCCATGAAGCACTCGGTTGACAACGCGGCGATGATCGCCGTCACCGGCGCGTTCAAAATCGCGGCAGGGCAGCGCAGTGAGCTGAGCCTGACGGCCGAGCCTGCGCTGAAACTGTAGGCGCCAGTAGGGGACGTAGAACAAACTGTCTGACATCACGAAACGCAGTAAGGGATCTCCAAACGCGCGTCTGAGCAAGCAACCATGAGGATTCCGACTCACGTCTGGAATGACAATAACAGTGCTTGGTTTGCGGATTGACGACCGACGCCAATCCAGCGTGTTATCCTGAACCCCGCGTCGAGTACGGGGCACGTCCGTTTCAGGATCTACCGGTGCTCCGCACAAGCCACGGATCCGACCGCAATATTCGTCTTTGGATTGTGCAAGTCGAAGAAGCCGGGAAGCCGCGCTAGGCGCGCAACCATGGCATGATCGCGTCGTTGTTCGGGTCGTCAGCCAACCGGAATAAATCACCCGATCCATGCGCATAGCGCTCACGACTCCCCCGCTTCTCTTCGTCCTCCTCCTCGCCGCGTGTGTCTCAACGGAATCTGAACGAGGCTCGGTTGCCGCCGTTGATTCCCTCCGCTTCGACGGCGAAACCCACCTCCGCAATGTCCGCCAGTTGACGTTCGGCGGAAACAACGCGGAGGCCTACTGGAGCTTCGACGATTCGCTTCTTGTTATGCAGAGCGACTGGAGCGGAATCAACCCGCAGGGCTGCGACCAGCAGTTTGTGATGCGCGCGGATGGCGGGGCTATGGCCGATGGTCAACCCTACGACCTCGTTTCAACCGGCCAGGGACGCACGACTTGTGGTTATTTCCTTCCTGACGGGCGCATAGTCTATGCCTCCACGCACGGCGGAAATCCGGAGTGCCCAACGCCAGCCAGCTCCGAACTCGGCCACTACGTCTGGTCCATCTTCCCCGATTTCGACATCTACGTAGCGGAACCGGATGGCTCTCACCCCGAAGTGCTGATCGGTGGACCCGGCTACGACGCCGAGGCGACGGTAAGCCCGGATGGCAAGTACATCATCTTCACTTCAACGCGCTCGAGCGACCTTGATCTCTACCGGTTTGACCTGGCCACGGAGGAGATCGTTCAGCTCACCGACCACGTGGGTTACGACGGCGGCGCATTCTTCTCACCCAACAGCGACAAAATCGTCTGGCGCGCCAACCGCCCAAGCGGCCAGGACGCCGTCCGATACCGCCAGTTACTCGCCCAAGATGCGATTGAGCCGGGTGCGCTGAACCTCTACGTGGCAGATATCGACGGCAATCGCGCGGTGCAGGTTACGGACTTGCCCGGTGCCAACTGGGCGCCGTTCTTCCACCCATCTGGCGAAAAGATCATTTTCGCATCGAACCACCATACCCTCGAAGGCGGCGGTCGCGAGTTCGACCTGTTCATGGTGAATGTGGATGGTACGGGCCTGGAGCGCATCACCAATTCGGGGACGTTCGACGCTTTTCCGATGTTCAGCTTTGACGGCACCAAGCTGGTCTTCGCCTCCAACCGCCGCGCCGACCGCGCCGAAAGCCGCGACACGAACATCTTTGTGGCGGATTGGGTGGAGACGCCGGTGGAAGCGGCGGCCTCGTCTGGTGCCCCTGAGTAGATACGCTGTTCTGTACTCAGGAATCCCAACACAATCATTCCCGACCGAGCCTGCCCCGCGCTGATGCGGGGATAGGGAATCCATTCACCACGCGAGCTTCCAGGCCGCGGTGTGATTTGCGTTCTCCGGATTGTTGAGGAACGCCCTAGCCAAACAAGGCTGCTAATCTGCGGAATGGATCCCCGATCGGGGTCGGGGATGACGGTATTCTAGATTTGATGGCTTATCCGCCCTGCCGAAAGCCGGGACAACAACATTTTCGTGGTGGACTGGGTGGAGACGCCGGATGTCGAGGATGCCGACTCGAAATAGATAGCTGGTGAAGTTGTTTCAGTGCCAACGAACGCGCAAACTTCCTAGTGACACCGACATTCTTCCTAGCAATACCGGATTATGCGGTATTATCAAGGGTTATGTGTCTGAGACGACATCAAGTAGTATGGTTTATGCTTGGGCTTGCAGTCGGGCTCAGCGCCTGCGGGGATCCAGAACCGGAATCCGCGGCGGCGGCAAATGGAAACGCGCCGGCGTACCAAGCCGTTCTCCTTTTCCAACGTGGGGAGGCCACCCAGGCGCTGAACAAGCTCGATAGCCTCATTGCCGCTCGCCCAACACACGCGGAGGCCATGCTCATGGCCGGAGCGATGCGCGAGCGGATGGGGCAGAATGCTGCGGCGATTCAGCAGTACCGCCGGGCCGTATCGGTCCTGCGAGAGCGCGTTGCCTCGCCTGCGGAGCATCTATTGCCACAGGAACTGAACTTGGCCTTCGCGCTGTTCGTGGCGGGTGAGACGAACGAGGCGCTTGAGATTGTCCAAGAGGAGAAAGCGGGTTCGACCGATCCCAACGTGATAGCGATCTGTGAGTTCATTCGTTCTGAAGACCGTAGCGCCGCGCTGGATATGCTTGCGCCGACACGAGACAGTTGACCCGAGTCTGCACACAGACGCTGGGCGCTACCCCGCCCAGAAAGTTCGCCGAATATCTAAAACTGCGTACTCAACCCCACCCCTAAAAGCCCTTCCCCACCGCCGACCTCGAACAAAGCGAGTCCTGCGTGGACATCCAGTTGCACCAGCGGTGAGAGCAGGAAGGTGTAGCCGTGGTGGAGGGTCGTGGCCACGTTGTTTCCGCGCTGGTCGACCACCATCGCTTCCACGAACGTCCCCGCTCGGTCACTCAGCGACGCGCCAACGACGAGGGTTCCGCCGTACTGCCAGACCTCGCTCGCGCCATCATAGATTAGCATGGCCTGCGCCCCTAGCGAGACCCGCGAACTGAGATCGCGCCCCGTGATGAGGATGAACTCGGGGTCCACAGAATCGCTGGTCAGGTCCTCCTCTCCTATAGGAAGCGACGCGGCCGCGATGAACCCCAGATCCCACGCACCCAGCGGGCCGAACTGCACCTTCGCGCCCACCGATCCGTCGGAGAAGCCCGTTGGAAAATCGCCAGCAATGTAGTCGGGGATGCCGAAACGAAGCTCGAACCGGTCGAGCGGCGACCACCGAACTAGCAGTTCGGGAACGACGACGTTGCCGGTATCGACGAGATGATCATATAGAATCCCACTTTCAACCTGCACGTGTCCGCGCGGCACCACGACGCCGCTCTCGGTGAAGTCCGGGCGGTCGGTTACGAGTTCGAGCGGCGACTGGGCGGCTGCGACTAACCGAAAGACCAGGAGAACGATGGAGGCGAAGCGAATCATGGCACAGGAGAGACTAAGAGTTGTTTTAGGTTTGACTAAAACTTAACTTAGCTACGACCGATCTAACAACCCCCGTGCATACTTCCGCTGTAGAAGACTACCTGAAGGCCGTCTACGAAGTCGGCCGCACCGAAGAAAAGGTGGCGACCTCCGCCCTCGCCGAGCGGCTGGAAGTCGCGCCTGCCTCGGTGACAGGCATGGTCAAGAAGCTCGCGGAGATGAAGCTCGTGACGCATGAACGGTACCGCGGCGTCGCGCTAACAAAGTCGGGGCGCCGTATCGCCATCGAGGTCATCCGGCATCACCGGCTCGTGGAGACCTACCTGCACGAAGCGCTCGGTGTGCCGTGGGACAAGGTTCACGACGAGGCCGAGAAGTGGGAGCACGTGCTCTCCGAAGACCTCGAAGCCCGCATGGACGCCGCACTCGGACATCCCACAAACGACCCGCACGGCGCACCGATTCCCACCGCGGCGCTGGAACTCGTCGAGCCCGACTGGCCGCCTCTTACACGCCTCGACGCCGGGAAGAAGGTAGTCGTGGCCGAAGTGAGCGACGAGGATCCCGACCTGCTACGCTATGTAGGCGGGCTCGGCCTCTACCCCGGCACTTCTTTGGAAGTGGTCTCCTCGGCACCCTACGCAGACGGCCCCGTCACCGTGCGGCTGTTAGATGGCGACCAACGCGGATCCGAACACGCCGTCGGCCACCGGGCGGCTGCGCATCTTTTTGTGAAAGACATCAGCTAGCCGACAGCCGGACGAAAACCACCTGTCTCCCTATTTCTTCTACAGACTCCCGGCCAATCCGCTCAACCACCCCAGCCCCTCCTGTCCAGGAAGGGAGTTGTTTGACCCCTTCCTTTTCAAGGGAGGTGCCGAGCTTGCGAGGCGGAGGGTTTGGCCGCACCCCTAAGTCGCAAGCCCTTTACACCAGGATACTCTCATGAACGATGTCATAGAACGCTTGTCCAGTCGGATTTCGCGGCGCGCGTGGTTGCGTGTCGGCGGCATCTTCGGACTGGCTGGGCTGACTGGCTCGTCGGCTTTGCTGGCGAGGCAGGCGGAACCCACCGATCCACACAGCACGCTCGGAGCTTCTACTCACCGCATGGATCACGGAACGATGGGCGCGGTGGGCGAAGTCGATCATCTCCGCAATGGCTTCGACCCGATCGAGATGCTGACGGATTTCGACTACGGCGAGGTGAGCACACTCGACAGCGGCCAGACCTTGCGGGACTACACGTTTGTCGCGCGGGATGTGGAGATTGAGATTGCGCCCGGCGTTTTCTTTCCGGCCTGGACCTACAACGGCCGAGTTCCCGGGCCAACCGTCCGCTGCGTGGAAGGTGATCGCATCCGCATCAATTTTATCAACGCCGGCAGTCATCCGCACACCATTCACTTCCACGGCATCCATCCAGCTTCGATGGACGGCGTGGCGAACATCGGGGCTGGCATGATCGGCGTCGGGGAGAGCACCGTCTACGAGTTCGACGCCAAACCATTCGGGTGCCACCTCTATCACTGCCACGCCATCCCGCTCAAGCGCCACATCCACAAAGGGCTCTACGGCGCGTTCATCGTCGATCCGGACCCTAATAAGTACGAGGGGGCGGATCGTGAGCGCGCGAAAACCCGCAATCACCAATACCCCGAGTGCCAGCAGGTTCACGAGATGATGATGGTGATGAACGGCTTCGATTCCAACTTCGACGGCGACAACGAGGTCTACGCCGCCAACACCGTGGCCTTCGCCTACATGAACCAGCAGATCCCCGTCAGGCAGGACCAGTTGCAGCGCGTTTATCTGATCAATCTGACCGAGTTCGACCCGATCAACTCGTTCCACCTCCACGCGAACTTTTTCAACTATTACGACCACGGCACGACGCTGGAGCCGACGAGCCGAACGGTGGATACGATCATGCAGTGCCAGGGGCAACGAGGCATTCTTGAGATCTCATTCGACGGATTCGAGCCGGGCCCCTACATGTTCCACGCCCATCAGAGTGAGTTCGCCGAACTGGGGTGGATGGGATTTTTTGACGTGCGTCCTCCTGATCATTTAGTCAGCTAGTAATGGATTTGGGATCGTGGATATCGGATATGGGACAACCGATTTCGGATTTCGGATTTCGGATTTCGGCAGTTCCGAGACAGTCGAGCAACGTCTATGGACAACCAACCTTTAGTCTCCTGTTCACCCTCTCATCCCCTCGTCAGCCTACCAACGACAGCGTGACCAGCTAGCCTTTGATATCGGATATGGGATTTCGGATTTCGGTGGTTTGTCAGCTAGCTGGCATCCTCTGAGTTCTCCCGGGCACCAACCCCACCAACACCTGCATTCCCAGATCCACCCCAATGACCTAACCGAGGATTCCGAAGTCCGAAATCCGAAATCCGAAATCCCATATCCGAAATCCGAAATCATCCTGGACCCATGGCCCCATCAATAAACAAGATCCCGAAGTGGCTGCTGGCTGTTATCCCGCTCGTGTTGCTCGGGGCGGCGCTGTGGCTGTTCGTTGAGTTCGCCCCACTCCGCGCCCTTGTTGGCGACTTGCCTCCCATCGAGGAGTTGACAATAGAACGAGCCGAGTTGCAGCCCGAAGGCATTGTGCTTCACGTAGTCAACGGCGGCCCGAATGGCGTGACCGTGGCTCAAGCCCAGGTAGACGAGGCGTATTGGCCGTTTGCGATGGAGCCGTCCTCCAGCCTCATCCCCCGGTTGGGCCGCGCCCAGATCCAGATTCCTTATCCCTGGGTCGAGGGCGAGCTGCACAACGTTCGCTTGGTCAGCAGTACAGGTGTGACGTTCGATCACACAATCGAAGTGGCGGCGATGACGCCTCAGGCGGACGCCTATCACTGGTGGATCTTTGCCTTGATCGGCTTCTTCGTGGGCATCGTTCCGGTCGGGCTGGGCCTCATGTGGTTCCCTCTCCTGAAGCAGCTCAGCACCACCGGGCTGCATTTTATCCTTGCGCTGACCATCGGCTTGCTCGTTTTCCTACTGGTAGACACGGTGTTGGAAGGCCTCGAAGTCGCCGCCACTACGCCGGAGGTATTTCATGCTGTTCCGTTAATTTTCTTTGTGAGCATGCTCAGTTTTCTGGCCCTGCTCGCCGTCGGAGGCCGCCGAAGTGTCAAAGACCGCACGACTTCGGCTGGCCGGTTCTGGATTGCCACGTCCATCGCCATTGGCATCGGCCTGCATAACCTGGGCGAGGGGATGGCCATCGGTAGCGCTACGGCTTTGGGTGAAGCTGCCCTGGGCAGTTTTCTTGTGATCGGCTTTGCTATCCATAACATCACGGAGGGCGTCGGTATTGGCGCGCCTATGGCGAAGGACCAGCCCAGCGTGCGTCGTCTGATTTTGCTGGCGCTGCTGGCCGGGACTCCTGCGATATTCGGCGTCTGGATCGGCGGCTTCTCGTATTCGCCATTGATGGCCGTCGTCTTCCTCTCTATCGGGGCCGGGGCGATCCTTCAGGTGGTGTACGAGGTCGGCCGGTTACTCATTTCCGACGAGCCTCAGGAAGAAGGTGCCCTGCCCAGAGCCGTCTCGTGGGTCAACATCGGCGGATTCGCAACAGGGCTTTTGATTATGTATGCGACGGCGCTGCTGGTGGCGTGAGGCTACTTCCCCTCGCCTGTCTCCGCGTCGACGAACACTTGAAGGCCGGGTTGTGGGGCAAACGTAGTCCGCAACAGTAGGCCGGTGGACGCATCAAAGAAATAGGTCACGGGCTCATCGTTCGGCACCGTTACCTCCACTTTCAATGCGTCGTACTTACGACCGTTGATGAGTTCCAAAACAACGGGCCCTTCGGCGCTGACGGTGTAGTCAACGATTCCCCCGAGGTCATAATCATAGGCGGCAACGGTTGTCGTGTAGCCGTCCGCGAGGGGGAGCGCCGCGATGACAACCCGCAGCCATGCAGCGTCGAGGAACGGACCGTCGACCGACATTTCGAAGGGCGCCAGTTCACTCCCCGGCGGGCCTTGCATTCCAGCAATCAAACCGTCGGAGACGGAAAACCGAAGCGACTGCTGAGGGTTGTTCGATACGTGCGAGATCGAAGCCAGTGAAGGCCACGCCGCGACTGTCGTGTCCGCAAACTTCTGGCCCATCATCTCCAGCTCGCCGATCGACTCAATTCGAGCAGCTTCCTGATCTATGGAGAGATGAGCCGTCAAGGTTCCAATAGTCTGCTCCATCGGGCCCTGTTTAATTGAGACCGAGTAGACAGCCTCCCCGGCCACGATCCTTGACATATCTAGATCGGCGTGGCCCGGCGTGATGGCGTCCTGCGCGAAGGCGGGCGCGGCGACAAGAAGGGCGAGGAGGAGAGCAAGAAGGCGGGGCATGGTCATGCGATTTGTGAGAGGTTTTTGGCTACGAACCCGAATGCTTCGGGTTACGCGAGGCGGAAGGCGCAAAGCAATTCGTGGCAACACCCCTCACCCCGGCCCTCTCCCCACGGGAGAGGGGGACTTCGATCGGAGGTACGAGTTACCGCCTCGATTCTTCGGCGCGGCGGAAAACGGCGATACCGAAGCCCATGAGAATGACAATCACGCCAAGCCACAGCACCGAGATGAACGGTTTTTCATACGCCTGCACTACCACCCAATCCGATTGGTCAGCCGTTGCGCCTTCCAGGACAAGGTTTATGGCGTTCTGGTCGGGCTGCATCCCGACGAACGCAACGCCGACGGCACCATCCTCCGAACGATCCGGGACGACCTGTTGCTGCCGGTCGTTGGTGATGATATAAACCGGGAGCAGCGTCTGCGTTTCGCCGGTCGCGGCGGCCGTGATCTGTATACGCGCGGAAACGGCGAGGTCAACGCGATCGGAGGCGAACCCGTACCGCGCCGGATCGACGTCGAGGTCGTAATCCACAAACTCAAGAGCGTAGGCGCCACCATTCAGCGAACGGGTTTCGCCGCGCTGGATTTGCAGTTCAGTACCGTCGCTTGGCTCTTCACTCATCGCACTTGGAAACGTGGCGACGTAGAGATCGCGAAAGAGTCCTTCCCGGACCGCAGGATGCTGGATCCATTGGCCTCGACCATCCTGATAGACAACATTGCGCGTTTGGAATGTGCCGCCAGTCGGGGCCGTCCAATCGAGCAGGTAGACAGGGCGCCCTTCGCCTGTCGTTTCTGTCCCTGAGTATTTGACTTCGAACCCGTCAACAGGCAGTGTTTCGCCAAGTGCTACCACAAAGTTGTCGCGGTTGCCGCGCAACTCTGTACCCGCGCCATCCGAGACCGGATCGTTGAACACCGACGAAGCGAAGATGCCAAGCAGCGCGAGCCCGAATCCAACATGGGCGAGCGAACCGCCAGCCAGTTTCAGGTTTCCACGCGCAACTTTTAAAAGCACAAAGAGATTGCCGTAGAAAGCGAAAAACGCTGTGAAGAGCAGTATCAAAAGGAGCAGGCTCGTCCCATGCGTGCTGAAGAAGGCTGCGAGCGGCGCAGGCACAAACCCCGCCTCAATCGCGGTGGTCGTGGTGAGTTCGGTGGCCGGGCGAATCGTCTCCTGAACAAACGGCGTGGCCAGCAAGATCACGCCCGTGGAAACGACGGTCAGCGCGAGCGGCTTGAGCAACACACGGTTCACATCGTCCACGCTCATCTTTTTCCACCAGAAAAGCTGGCCTAATCCGGCCAGGAAGGCTACGCCGATTGCGAGTGGAATCGTCCACGCGTTGTAGAAGGCGATGGGAACACCGCTGGGATTGTCGCGGAAGATCTTCCCGAAAATGGGCGCGCTCGTGCCGAGGATGATGACCAGCCCAGTCATCGCCAGCAGAAGTGCGCCGGTGAAGATCATGCTCTCGCGCGAGAGCGTAGCAGGCGGGGTCTTGGGAGATGGAAGTTCTTTGTAGCGGTAGGCGAATAGCCCGAACCCGAAAACGCCGATGCTCAAAATCCACAGCAGCAACTGGTTGTACAGCCCCAGGTCGACAAACGAGTGGACGGAGACATCGCCAAGAATACCCGACCGCGTGAGGAAGGTAGAGTAGATCACGAACTGGAAAGCCAAAATCGACAACAACAGCGCGGCCTTGTGGCCTCCGCTTGTTTTCTTTTGAACCACCATCGAATGCAGCGCGGCCACGCCAAAGAGCCACGGTACAAGCGAGGAGTTTTCCACGGGATCCCAGGCCCACCATCCACCAAACGAAAGCGTGACATACGCCCAATAGCCACCCATCATGATGCCGAGGAATAGGACGCCGCAACCCGCGAGCGCCCACGGCAAGGCGGGCTTGACCCACTGTGTGTACTGGCGCTTCCAGAGGCCCGCGACTGCAAACGCGAATGGCACCATCATCAGCGTGAAGCCCACAAAGAGTGTGGGCGGGTGGATAACCATCCAGGGGTTCTGGAGGAGGTCGTTGAGCCCCTGTCCGTCCGGCGGCACAAATCCCGCGACTTGCAGCATCGGCGCGTCGGGGAACTTCGTGGCCAACCCCGTGAACGGCGATGAGCCGATGGCCAACGGGCCGAGCTTGATTCCCACAATCATGGACAGGAGGAAGGTTTGGCACAGCGCAACGACTGCCATAACGGGCGCTTCGAAATATCTGCGTTGCGCGATCGCGCCTTCGGTGAGATCCTTCGAGCGAGAGGCCCACAACAATAGCGCGCCTCCGACCACGGTCGTCATGATGATCCACAAACTGAACGAACCTTCCTGGCCCGCCCAGAACGACGAAAACGTGTAGTGCCACGGCATCGCGTGGGAGGTGTGCTGGTAGACGTAGGCGTACTCGAACCGCCTCCCGAACAGCAAGAACCACATCGTTACAGCCGAAACAGCTATCCCCGCAGCCATCACACCCCACGCAATCCGGCCATAACGCTTCCACGCATGGGCGACCTCGCCGCCTTTCGCGGCTTTAACGAAGGCCACGCCCGAGGCAATGCATGCCACAAAAGCGACCAGGAGAGAGAGGGAGCCAATTACACCCGGCATGTGGGAAGCTGACAATTAGAACAGTGCGGCATCTTACGCGCAAGTTGGGGCAATGCACCCGCGTTCACGGAATATTGCTGGCTTGGTGGCGTTTCCGGTGCCACCTTGCCAAAGAATATCCTCAACAGAAACGCCCTCCGGCACGGCCGCCAGAGGGCGTTGGGGTCCCAACGAGTCAGGACCAAAGGGCACCAGCCTGCGGCGGAGGAGAGCGAACCCTCATCGAATACAGTGGGAACTGCCCGGACCCTCTCGCCTACCACGGTCCCCGCAAACGGCGAGTGCTGTTTTGCGGAGTGATCCTGCCTTGCGGCGGGACTGTGGCCTGATGGTCAGGTTCTGAGGCTTGCTCCCAATTGGAGCATTGTCAGGGTCGCATCAATATCCGCAGACCGGTGAAAGCGCACGGTAGCCGCCGAAACGACCGCCGCACATCCACAATATAGGATGGTCGGCGGTTGGTTCCACACCGTCCGGACAATTCAATACGATCTGGGCTGGGTCAACCCGCCAACACGCGATCAAGTTGGGCCGTCAGGGCCATGGCCTCTTCAATCGTCCGCTGCCGGACATCGTCAACGTCCTGGCGAAGCGAATGCAATTCGCTGGCCATCTCCAGTGCCCCTATCACGGCGTGTGTAAGGTCCGGCTGCGTCGGGATGTTATTCCGCATACGTGAAAGACGATCATCTACAGATTTTGCCAGACTCCTCGTATAGGCCTCGTCGTCGGGCGATACGCGAAGGGGATATTCGCGGCCAAGGATTGTGACGCGAATTGATTTGGAATCCGGGTTCGTCATGGCGGGAGGGGTGAGTACGCGGACTATGCTGCGTCGACAGTTTCGCCGATCAGATCGTTGATTGTTGCGATAAAGCCCTGAATTCTTGCCTTCAGCTCTTCGGGCGTCTCGACATCTGCCAAAAAGAATCCACCATCGCTTCCGCCCGTCTCCAATTCTTTCACTCGTGCTGCAAGTACCGCGTTCTCCTTGCGGAGCCGCTCAATTTCGCGCACGGCCTGTTTAACGCGATCGCGCAAATCTGCGAATGCCTTTACGTCTGCAGGAGATGCAGCTTGGCTCTGGGTTTGGTTCTTGGCCATGCGATGTAAGTATGCGCGTCAGAATATAGGCGTGGGTGGCCTGCAAGTGGGTAGTTCAAACCAGTGATCAGCACCCAAGATCAACATTCTACACTGAGAGGACGCATGCTCGACACCCCGCTAATTATGCGTTGACAGCCGCTCGTCAAGCTCACCGAGAATCTCATACACCGCGTGATCTTCGTAGAGTTGTTCGTCCACGATCAGGTTCAGCGAACTCCGCACCCCGGCTTTGACGGCACCCCGCTTCTGAACCAGAACCGTTTCCTGAAATACGCTCTCTTTGAGCGCCGTGCGAACCTCCAACGGGTCGATTCCGATTGCCTCGGCATAACCAAACAAGTCCTCCGAGGACAGCGCAAGCTGGTTGCTGAAAAGCTGGTCGTGCATTTCCCAGAAAGCGCCCTGCGAACCTGCGGCCTCAGCGGCTTCCCCGGCGGCGAGCGCATTGGGGTGGATACGCACGGGAAAATGCCGGAAGACAATCTTGACGCCTTCGGGGTACGCCTTCATCAGCCCACGCACCATCACATAAACCTGGCGACTTTGTGGGCACTCGAAGTCGCCGTATTGGAGAAGCATGACATGGGCGTTTGCTGGGCCGCGTACGTGGTCGCGCTCTGTGATGGGCGGGAAATCGGTCATGGTAGCGCAAGCCAAAGTTCGAACTGGGCGAATTTACCCAGCGTCGGAATCGCAATTCGGAATAGATCCACAGCCTGCTAGGCGGCGGCCAACTCCAGCAACGCAACGATCTCTTCCAACGATGTCCTTCCCTTGTCGCGCGCGTACCACTTGCGGATTTCGCGGTATCGCGCATCCGATTCAAACTGCTGCCCCTCCGTTTTTACCCACGCCTGAAGTTCGGCGGGTCGGGGTCCCCACCAGGCACATTCGATGTTCTGGTCGTCGAGAATGATGACGGCTGGGATAGCCCGTGCGGTGCCGCCGGTGAGGTGTTCGTCCATCAAATTCAGATGTTCGTCGCGATCCAGAAGTCGGAGCCCCAGGTGCGGCGAAGCCTCCACGAATCGCTGGAGAACGGGAACGATGTTCGAAGCATCGCCGCACCAATCGGCCGAAATGATGAGCCAACGCCAGCTACCCTGCAGGGCAGTCGCACGAGCAACGAGATCCCCGGGAATCGTTGCTCGTCGGTAGACGCCTTCCCAGAGCCCGACGTTTTCGGTGGCCGCCGGCAGAAACGCCTCGAATGTGATTCCGGCGGCCCAATCGTCCGAGCGATCCGCACCCATTGTGGGAGGATCGAGATGGGCAACGATGAGAGACGAGGGAAATTCCGTCATAGGGGTTGCGTAGAGGGTCTCCTCCTACACCACGTTTTCGGTGGAGGGCCGGGTCACTTCGTCAAGAAGCAGGCAACCGGCGCGCGATGGATGATCGATGACCATTCTGCCTCCCGGAACACCTCGGAGTAGCCAGATGATGAGCGCGTCGCCGCCGGCCGCCATCGTAAAGAGTATTCCATAGTTCATCCATCCGCCCCAGCCAAACACGAGCGCGACGATCATGGGGACCAGGCCCAGGGCAATTCCGGGCGCCACGGCGCCGATCCGGTAGGCTCGCGCCGTCATCGCCACCGAGCAGTGCGCGTAGGGTGTGAAGGTCTTCCACTGAAAGCCTAGCCGGACGGCGCCTTTCGGTGGGCTCGCCGCTACTTTCCAGGCGATGGCATGGAGAACTTCGTGCGCGACAATTCCGCTGATCAACAGGGCGGCGCAGACGGTTAGCGAGGCGTCTACGAGCGGCAGATAAAGCGCTGGCAAGCCGTGGATTCCGATGAACAGCGTGGTCAGTAGGGCGACGGGTGGGGCCACCAAAACCAACGCGCCAATGTTCGCCCGCAGCATGGAAACGGAGTGGTCTTCGTGGGCCTGCCCTGAGTTTTCCGAGTCTGCTTTTTCTTTCATCCAATTAGGAGTAGACCACCAGAATTTCCATCGTGCCGAGCCTGGCCAAAAGGATGTGCCGACATTCAAACAACAACGGAGCCATGGGGATTCTTTCCAGGCTTGCCGCGACGTGCTCTCGATTCGTTCGTCGAAATGACAGTGTGTTGCTATATCCACGCACATCTACAACTCAATTTCTACGCTTTGGTCGGGAATTAGTACCTGGACGTTGGGATGAAAGAATTCGATGTTGTCCTTCATCCATCGCTTGGCGACGGTCTCGCCGTGCACAAGAACGACGGTCTTGGGCTTCATTCGAACGACGAGACCAATCAGATCGCGTCGGTGGGCATGGCCGGAAAAACGAAAGCGATCGACCAGGGCGTAAACAGGCTGTGAGCCTACTTCGGCATCCAGAATCACCTCCGCACCAGGCCCTTCCTCGGCGGCCTTTTGCAGGCGGTCGCCCGGCGAGCCTTCTTTGGAAAAACCCACAAAAAAAACGGCGTTTTTCTCGTGGCCAACGAGATCTTGCGCCAACTGGTTCGAGAGTGTGCGCTCAAACATCATCCCGCTTGCTACGACATAGATCGCGGGCTCGCGGAGTGTTTCTTCCAAACGAGGCCGTGAGTTCGGTACGCGATTTTGCTCCACGTTGAAAACCTCGAAGTCGGGGTCGTGCCGAGGAGACGAGAGGCGAGTCTGGTCGTAAATATTGGACACCGCCCGGGATTGGCCAGCGGTATAGACGGGAACGTCGTCGGAGATGATGCCGCGCCGTTTGAAGCGGTCGATCAGCGCCAGAATTTCCTGCGACCGACCGAGCGCAAAGACGGGTGCCAACACGGAGCCGCCGCGGTTGATGATGTTGCCGATGGCTTCGCCGAACCGCTTCTCCTCCGACTTGCGGGTTGTCAGCTCGGCTTCCGGGTCGGCACCAAGCGTGGTTTCGAGAAATAAAACGTCGATGGGGCCGTCGGGGTATTCTCCTCCAGGTTGAATGGCCTGTGGGCTCAAACCCGTATCCGACGTGTAGAAAAATCGCCGCGTCCGCCCTTCCTCCTCGGCTTCCAAATACACGCCGATCGCACCGAGGACATGGCCTGCGTGGTAAAAGCGCGCCGTCAACGGAGCCGTAGCTTTCAGGCCCGAAAGGTCGAGATCGGTGTCGAGCAGGTGCCCTTCATAGATATACGACAAGGCCTCGACGGACTCGACATCAAACACGGGTTCAGCGCCGGTCACGCCCTCGCGCATCCGCCGCCGCTGCAATCTGGCGGAGGAGGGCAGGAGCACATCGGCAAGCAAGGCCGTCGGCTTCGACATGTGAACCCGAGCGTGTGGTACGCGGCGCATGATCACGGGCAACGAGCCCATATGGTCATGATGTGCATGGGTGATCACGATGTGGTCGACCGGCCGACTTTCCAGTGAGTGAAACGGTGGAAGCGCGGCAGGACCATCCTGATTCGGGTCCATCCCGGCGTCTAGCACGATGCCTGTGCCGGCTATTTCAAGATGATGGCACGAGGCGGCGATTTCGGCTGTGTCGCCGAGAGAGAGGTACTTCATGCGAAAAATGTATCGTCAGGACGCTGTACGGATCGCCGTTGGAACTATGCCGGAACCTACGACTACGTGAAGCCCTTACCGCACAGATTCACCATCAGTTTGCCAGAACAGCTCGCGGTCAAAACACACGCGTGGTACGACATGCGCCACCACGCCTCCGGTGGCGGCTTTCGCAATCCTTGGCCGCTGCGGGCTGCGGACGATGAAGGCCCGGACGGAGGAACGTGGAAGTTTCTGATGGGCCAGCTTCTGGGAAACAAAGAGCAGACGCCCGCGCCGCTTGCAGACATGGATGCGGATGAACTCTTTGTGCCTGCCGAGCGGGGAACAGCTCGCGTGACTTGGCTCGGTCACTCTACCGTGCTCGTCCAGTTTCCGACACTGACTCTTCTCACCGACCCGGTTTGGGCGCGGCGGGTAGGGCCGTTCGAGCTTGGCGGACCGAAGCGACAAGTTCCGCCGCCGCTGGCGCTGGAAGATCTGCCGCCAATTGACGCGGTCATCATTTCACACAACCACTACGATCACCTCGATCCCAAGGCCCTCCGGTTCCTGCAGCATCAGCACGCACCGAGCTTTCTTGTTCCGCTCGGAGTGGATATCCACATGCCAGCCGGAGCCAATGTCGCGGTATTCGACTGGAACCAGTTTGCGGAAGTGCATGGCGTTCGAATCCACTGTGCCCCGGCCCGTCACTTTTCGGGGCGGACGCTTCGTGATCGCAACACTACGCTGTGGGCCAGCTGGTTCTTTGAACCGGTCGCGAAGGACGCTCCCTCGGTTTACTATGTCGGCGATTCAGGCTACGCGCCGCACTTTGCTGAAATCCGCGAACGACTCGGGGCGCCCGATCTCGTGCTCATGCCAATTGGCGCATACCGCCCGCGCGCCATGATGCGCCCCGTTCACGTGAACCCGCCCGAAGCCTTGCAAGCCTTTGCCGATCTGGAAGCTCGAAACCTGGTTCCGATCCACTGGGGTACCTACGATCTCGCGGAAGAGCCGCTGAATGAACCTCCGGAGGCTTTGGTCGCAGAGGCTGAGGAGTTGGGGATCGCGGATCAGATTCATGTGCTGGCTGCTGGCGGGCAGACCGTCGTCTGCAATACATGAGGCGCTCGCTATGTACGGAGCAGATTCGTCAGGTCGCGCAGCACGTATTCCTCCGATCGCGCCGTCACCCCTTTCTGGTATTCAACCGACGCCCTGATGTAGAGCTTGCTGACGGCCACGTAGAACACAGCCACACACCCGGCAAGGAGCACAAGTAGCGTGAGCCAGTTGCCCCAGAGCGTATCCTGCCAAAAGCGTGCGCTGGTCGAACCAAACCCCCGCTTCGCGCTCCAAGCCTCGTATTCTGCGCCAACGTCCCCGAGGTCTTCGCGTTCAATGGCACGCTCCCATGCTTCCGCATCGACCTGGTACGCCCCCATTATGTCCAGGAGTAGAGGAATCGGTGCGATGAATTCGTGGACGACGATCAGCGCCGAGCCAACAACGGCTACAACGATGATTGGCACCAAGACGATGCTTACCGCAAAATCCGACGCGTGCTTTCGCTCTCGTCTTGATCGTGCGCTGCTCCGGGTGCCGTCCAGCCGCGTACGGTTCGCCACGGCCATCCGAAATGACGAGTAAGGCAAGAGAAGGAGAACCCCTGCAGCGGGGAGCACGATGAATGCGATAACAAGCCAGGCCATTCCGTTCTGTGAAGGATGGTGGGGCAGGAGAACACCCCGAAACTCGTCACACGCGGCCAAACATGCGGGAAGTAGGTGAACCACGTCCGGCATCGAACGCACCTACCGGTCGGCCGCTATTTATTTATTGGCCAACCCGAAACACCAACGGTGTCAGACCGCTTCTCCAATCACCTTCTGCAGATCCTCCCAATCAGCGAGGAATTTCTCCAGGCCGTTTTCCGTGAGCGGATGTTGGAGCAGCTTCTTGATTACGTCGAGCGGCATCGTCGCCACGTCAGCGCCCATCTCGGCGGCTTCCTTTACGTGCAGTGGGTGGCGGACGGACGCGACCAGCACCTGGGTCTCCAGATTGTAGTTGTCATAAATCTCGACGATGGACTTGATGACGTCCATCCCATTCCAGGAGATATCGTCGAGCCTGCCAACGAACGGCGAGATGTACGTGGCCCCTGCCTTGGCGGCAATGAGCGCCTGCGTGGCCGAAAAGCACAGCGTGCAGTTCGTTCGGATCCCTTCTTCCGTCAGCTTGCGGATAGCTTTGATGCCGTCAAGAATCAGCGGCACTTTCACCACCACGTTCTCGTGGATCTGCGCCACGTCCCGGCCCTCGGCCACCATTTCGTCGTACGTCGTAGAGACGATCTCCGCCGAGACATCGCCATCGACCAACTCGCAAATCGCGTGGATGTGCGCGTCAAAGTCGGAGACGCCCGCCTTTTTCATCAGCGAAGGGTTCGTGGTTACGCCATCCAGCACGCCCATTTCGTTGGCTTCCTGGATCTCGTCGATGAGCGCGGTGTCGATAAAGAACTTCATAGGGGTAGGCCGGAGCGGGTTCGTGCATAAAATCTAACCCATCACCGGCATCGGTCGGGAGGATTGTAGATGGAGGGCGGTCTATCTTTGCGTTTCACTGCCAGCCAATCCGTTCAACTACGCCCAGCCCCTCGTCTTCTGAGGAGGGAGCTTTCTTCCTTCCCGTGCATCTTTGCCTTTTCGAGGACAAGTCTGTCCCGCATCTTTTCCCGCTTGCCTTGACGCGAACGGCTGGGGATCTGAGAGTAGGTGCTCGGACCCTGATTGAATCGCAGGTCGCGGCATTCGCGTCTACGGAGCAACTCATTCTCTGGACGCGCCCCGAAGTCGCCGATGTGACCAGGCAGGAGCATCCCAATGCGCTTGTCAATGCGATTCCGGATAGTGCCACCAGTCTACTCCTCGTCAATCAGCAATGGCTGGTGCGAGAAGGCGTCGTGCTTTCCGAGATTCTTGAAGCCGCCCACCCCGGAAGCCCAGAGCGAGCATGGAAGCAGGATGAGACCTTGCTGGCTGCCTGGCTGCCTAACCCGCCGAAGGATCTGCTCGACACGGAGTCTGGAGAGGCCCTGGCCTACGCGCATACCGTAGAAGATGAAGTGGTGATCCAACGTCTCTGGGATCTGATTGCTGATGTCCCGGAGCATACAACTCACGACATCGAACAAATGGGCGGCCTCGGTGAGCATCGTGGCGAGGTCCAAACCGGCGCACTGCTTGCGCATCCGGAGTCCATCCACATCGCATCCAACTCCGTGATTCGTCCGGGGGCTGTCCTCAATGCGACAGACGGCCCAATCCACATCGCGGTCGGCGCGAATGTGGAAGAAAACGCGGTGGTCCGCGGGCCGGTTTATCTCGGAGAAAAGAGCGTCATCAAAGCGGGTGCGCGGATTGAGGGAAGCGCTATTGGCACGGGCTGCAAGGTGGGCGGTGAGATCCACGAGAGCATCATTCACTCCTATTCCAACAAAGCCCACGATGGCTACCTGGGTAACTCGTACATCGGCCGGTGGTGCAATTTGGGTGCGGACACGAACACATCCAACCTGAAGAACGACTACGGCGACGTGAGCATTTACGATGCCGTGGCCGAGGACTTTCTTCCGTCTGGACGCCAGTTCGCCGGGCTCTTCATGGGCGACCACAGCAAGTGTTCCATCAACACGATGTTCAACACGGGTACCGTCGTGGGCGTGTTCTGCAATCTTTTCGGAAGTGGCTTTCCACCACAGCACATCCCCGGTTTTTCGTGGGGAAGCCCGGATACGGCTTATGGACTCGACAAGGCACTCCGCGTCGCCGAAATCGTGATGGCCCGGCGTGGAGCTCTGTTGACCGAGGCAGATCGGACCCTCCTTTCGTTCGTTTTTGACACGTATAGGTAGGCAGTTTTCGCGTGGCCTCAATGATGCAATGGCCCAGTTTTTCTACTTTTGCACTGTTGATTTCGTTAGCTGCCCAGAGTCCATCTCTCCCTAAAATGTTCGTTCGAGTCACTTTCCCGGCGATGCTGGCTCTGGCAGCCTTTGCCTTCGCAGCGGCCCCGCAAGCACAGGCCCCATTCTTCACGCTGGAGATCAACGAAGTTGCGGCGGTCAATGCCCCGGCAGTTCATTCAACGGCGGTAGCGCAACACAACGGACGTTGGCTGTTCGTCACTGGGCGGGTGGATGGACTACACCGGCTGTTCGGCGGTGAAGCATTTCCGGAGGACATGCAAAACAATGACGTGATCGTCTATGACGCTGGTGCAGATCAAGCCTGGGCGGCTTCTCTGGATGAGCTTTCCGACGTGGTGGCGGACCCACTCCGCTCAACAAACGGGCAGTTCTGGCAGGACGGTGACACGCTTTACCTCATCGGCGGGTATGGCTACGACCACGCCTCGTCGGGCAAACTCACGTTTGGTGTGCTGACTGCGATTGACGTGCCCGGAATGATCGACGCGGTTCAGAACGCGATGGCCCTGGCTCCGCACATTCGGCAAATGGCCAGCGACGACCGCCTGAAGGTGACGGGGGGTCATCTTTTCCAATTCGACGGGACATACCACCTCATTGGCGGCAATCGCTTCGACGGGGAATATCTGGCCGGCTTTACGCAGACGTACACCGAAGCCGACCGGTCGTTCGAGATTGATGACACCGGTGCCGCGTTGGGAATTTCGAGTTTCGTCGAAATCGTGGACGCCGCCAACCTCCACCGCCGCGACGCCAATGTCGGCCCCGTTATCCTGGATGATGGCTCCGAAGGATTTGCTCTTTTCGGAGGTGTTTTCCGCACCGATGCAATTCTGCCCTATCGCAGCCCCGTCTATTTCGACGGATCGTTCGTAAACGCCGACGCAGATTTCGAGGCACAATTCGGACATTATACCAGTCCGATCCTTCCTCTTTACGATTCCGATCCTGCCGCCGGACTAATGCACACAGTCTTTTTCGGCGGCATGAATCAGTTCTACTTCGATGAGGGCGACGCCACGGTCAAGGAAGACAATCTCATTCCATTTGTCGACGATATCACGATGATCACACAGGATGATAGCGGCTCGACAACAGAGATGGTTTTGCCGATTGCGCTTCCCGGTTTGCTCGGAACCAACGCCGTGCTTGTGCTCAACCCGTCGCTCCCCAAGTACACCAACGGCGTCATCAAGCTGCGCGAACTTAGTGGCCGGACGCTTTTGGGGCACGTTCTCGGCGGTATCGAATCCGACATGCCAAATGCGGGGTGGATGGGCGGAAACACGAACGCCAGCGATCGGCTCTTTGAGATCTACGTTACCGCCCACCCGGTGTCGAACGAGAGCGCTGCACCTACGACCTTCTCGGTTCTACCTGTTTCCCCCAATCCGTTTCGCCGCGAGGCCTGGATCGACCTGCGCCTCGATGAAACGCAGCATGTCTCGGTCGCGGTTTTCGACCTGCTCGGCCGGCACATTTCGACGCTACACGATGGGCTTGTTGCGGCCGGTTCGTTTTCGGTTGTGTTCCAACCAGACGGCTTGCCGGGCGGCGTGTACATCGCACGGATAACCGGAACGGGTAGTACTTCGACGCTTCGCTTGACGTACGTGCGCTAGCAAACTGTGGATTTATTCATCCGGTGGTGAGGCGAGCGAATCTTGGCCGGGATCAAGGCGCGAGATCGCAGTTGTTTTGGTAATCCGGCGGGATTCTCAAAACGCTGAGATCCATCAAGAACCGCCGCCGCAGGTAGGAGGAAACAGACCCCTAGCCGTGGATTGAAAGTTTGGCTGCCACCGAGTTCGGCGTGGTTTCGATGGTTGTCCGGGCGAGCCCCCGGGCCGCCGGGCACGCATTGTGATGGATACGTTGTCAGACCGACTTCGGGATTGAGTGCGCCTTCAAGACCAACATCGTTACGTCGTCCGTGAAGGGCACGCCGCCGGTGAAGGCCTCGACATCGTCGAGGAGGGCATTCAGGCAATCGTTCGCCATCCTGCAGCCGTGGTCCCTAAGCGCCCGGTCCAGGCGCTCCTCGTCGAACTCTTCGTTGCTGGCATTGCGGGCCTCCGTCATGCCGTCGGTATAGAGGAGCAGCGCATCGCCAGGGGTCATTCGAATCTCACCCTCCTCGTAGGGTGCCTCGGGCAACACACCCAGGATAAGTCCTCCAGATTCCAGCGATTCCAATTCCTGGCCCTCGTCTCGCACCAGGCGTGGCGGATTGTGCCCCGCGTTTACATACTTGAAGAGTCCTGTTTCCGGATCGAGCGCTCCCCAGAAGAATGTGATGAATGAGGCCACGTCTGTGTTCTCCCAAACGACGCGGTTGAGCTTTCGCGTCGCGGCGGCGAGTTCAGGTTTTTCGGGATTGAGATCCTGCCGGAGAAGATGCAACCCGGCCTGGAGGTTCGCCATGAGCAAGGCAGCAGGAGCGCCCTTGCCGGAAACGTCGGCGATGACGAGAAGGATCTTGCCACCTGCGAGCGGCAGGACATCGAAATAATCACCGGCAACGTGTCGGCTCGGTAGCGAAAGCGAGGCGATCTCGTAGCCGGGGACGATGGGCATGGTGGTGGGAAGGAGCCGCGTCTGGATTGTGCGCGCAAGGCGCATCTCTTCTTCCAGGCGCTCTTTTTCGATCCGCGCCTCTATTAGCGCGGCGTTCTCGATGGCGGTAAGCGCCAGCGTTCCCAGCGACGCCACGAAGGCCACATCGGCTTCGGTGTACGCCCGCCCGGTGGCCCGTGGGCCAATGAGCAGGACGCCGCGCATTTCATCCTGCATGCGCAGAGGCATCGCTATCGCCATTTCGAGATCCCGGAGTCCCGCCAGAATGGGCTCCGGAACGCCGTCCGTCGCCCCGCCAATTCGTACTGGAGTTTCCAACGAATTCAAGTGGTTGAGAAAATCGCTATCGGGTTTTCTCCGCAAGGCATGTTGCGCTGCGAGCTCAAGCGGCGTGTCGCCTCCGTTCTGCTTCAGAAAGAAGGCATGGCGTTCAGCCAGGAGTTGCCCCATCAGTGCAAACCCCAGGAGTTTGAGCGCCTGGTCGCGGTCCAACGACGCACCGAAGGCCTGGGAAAGTTCGAACAGCGTATTCAACTCCTGCACGCGGGCGGCAAGGTCGAGGTTGACCTGCTGAAGCTGCCCGGCCACGCGAGCGCTGTGGATCGCCGTCGCCGAGATGTTGACCAGCGACCGTGCAAAAGCCACATCGACAGCCTCGAACGGTTGGGACGAAGCCTTCGCGCCCAGCCCAACGAGCCCAAGCGGCCGGCGCTGATGGCGGATTGGCAGAAGGAGGGCAATTCCGCGCTCTTGAAGAGGAGGAGGGATTGCGCCGCCCTGCGCTACATCGGCGGAAACGGCCAGAGTAAAGGAGTCGCCGAGTTTTACTCCGGCGGGGCCTTTGGCAGCCGCGACGCGAAACAGGCTCGCATCCTCACGATCCGCTAGCAACACGACACCTCGCCCAACAAGCAACCGGCTCATGGCAACGAGCAGCAGGTTTCCGAGGATGAAATCGAGGTCGAGCGAGGCGTTGAGCAGTTCGCTGGCCTCGAGAACGGACGTTAGATCGGAGCGGTCGGTTTCCAGGAGAGGGTGAATGGAAGAATGGGAGAAAGGGGGAAGCTACGGTGCCGACATTGTGATATCGGATGGCGGATCGTTGATATCGGAGTCCGAACGAGGGCTGAAGAATAATGTTGGAGAAAGGTGGGTAAGGACCTCCCATTCTCACTCCCTTTCCTCCTCTCCCCCTCTCTCCCTTTCCCCGACCCAACCATCCAAATGCACGACCTCGGCCTGTTTCGCGGCACCCTTTTCCACGACGAGCCGCACGCAGGTTTTCACCTGATGGAGGCCCTGTCGGCCTGCTGCGCCTGGATTGAGGAAGAGCATTCGATCCAACGCGGGCACACGCTCAATGCGGAGAATATGGCTGTGTCCGCACACAAACACATCTGGGCACTCGGCGCGGAGCATCGCACCCACACCAAGGCCCCAGCGGCTGGGATGCCCCCCGATATGGTGCATGATAAACCGCACGCCTTCGAGTTCGAATCGGTCGGTCTCCGGAAACCGGCCGCGGATCGGCGGACCGTCTACATTTCCAAAGACCGCGCGGACAGGGGCGATGTCTTCCAATTCCTCCATGACCGAGACCTGGCCAACATCCCCTGCATGGAGGATGAGATCGACCCCTGCGAACGATTCGGGTAGAGCAGGGTGGAAGAAACCGTGCGTGTCGGAAATGATGCCGAGGAGCATTGGCGTCGAGTCAAGCCGGAGCGATTCCTCAGGATTCGAGACGAGGAAGAGGATAAATCACACCTCGAGCGTCTCCCCAGGTGCCATCACTCGCGCCTGGCAGCCAGCCTCGTCCATGGCGTCGTTGAAGCGGTTCATGTCGATTTCGATGTAGGGGAAGGTATCGTAGTGGACGGGCACGGTGAGCGCCGGCTCCAGCATTTCAACGCATTGCGCGGCCTCCTCCGGCCCCATCGTAAGGTTGTCGCCGATGGGCAAGAAGGCAACGTCGATGTCGTGGTCCTCGCCTATCCATTCCATCTCAACAAAGGCGCACGTGTCTCCGGCGATATAGATGCATTTGTCTTCGAGATGGAGGACAAAGCCGCCCGCCAGGCCGCCGTACGTTCCATCGGGGAATGACGACGAGTGCCGGGCGTATGTTCGAATCACCTCGCCCCATTCGAAGTCCCACGAACCGCCAATATTCATCGGATGCACGTTCGAGTGCCCGAGTTCGCGCTCGGCGTAGGTCGTGATTTCGAAATCGGCGACGAGAAGCGCACCCGTTCGTTTTAGGATGGATGGTGCATCCCCCCAGTGGTCGCCATGCGCATGCGTCATCAGTATCGCGTCCGGATTCAGAACTTCCGGCGAGACAATACCTTCGGAGAGCTTGTTGCCGGTGATGAATGGATCTATGAGCAGGGTTGTCTCTCCCGTTTTTATCTGGAGGGCCGAGTGCCCAAAGTAGGTGATGATCATGAGACGTGATTACGTGATTGCGTGAAGCGCGTGATTGCGTGGCTGGGAGAGGAGACGGATGCCCGTCAATTTCGGATTTCGGATTTCGGATTTCCCACAAAACTTGCTCTTGCCGTCCGGCGCCCACTGCCCACCGCCCACCGCCGACTACCGTCCCATTCGCCTAATCACCTACTCACGCCATCACCTCGCCAGCGTCAGTTTGTGCGTGAGGCGCGCTTCCGGCGTTTGGAGCTGTACGAAGTAGATGCCGCTCGGGAGGTCGCTCGCGTCGAAGCGGATGTTGTGTCGACCTGCCGACAGCGGAGCGTCGACCAACGCGGCTACGCGGCTTCCTGATACATCCCAAACCGAAACGCGCACATTCGTGGCCGCCTGGAGGGCGATGGAGATGGTCGTGACGCCTGAGAACGGGTTTGGCGAGTTTCCCTCGATAACGGCGAACGGCGCACCATTGTCGCCGAGGCCAAGCTTCAGCGCAGCGCTGATTCGTTCGGGTGCGTTGGCAAAGAGCTGTCGAATGCGGTAGTAGTGGAGCGGCCCCTCAGGCGGCAAGTCCGTGAACGAGAAGCGCATGGTTCCATCGGCCGACTCAGCGATTCGGTCGCGGAGGAGAACGCTACCGACGGGCTCGTAGCTGCGCCCGTCACTCGACCGCTCGACGTTAAACTGGTTGTTCTCGCGGTCCTTCGTTTCCCAGGACAACCGCACGGTGGAGCCATCCACGTCCGCGGCAAGCGCTTCGATGGGAAAGGAGAAAGAGAGGTCAGACCGAGCCAGGAGGTCTCCGCGAGGGATTGCTCGGAGGAGGTTCGGAGGAGGCTCAGTATCGAATCCAAGGCGCACAAGACCCTCCACCGTATCCGTGATTTGCTGCCGCATCGTGTACTTAATTTCATCCAATGTACGGGCACGGTTCCAGAACCTTAACTCGTCGATGTAGCCCGAGAACGCGTGCACGCGGGTGCTTCCGGGAGCGCTCGAACGTCCACCAACCGAGAGCGGCAAGGTGTTGCTCGGGGCGCTCGACGACGACGCGCGTATGGAATCCACGATGGTGCCGTTCACAAACAAGCGGACTAAACCGCCAGCCGGTTCCTGGGAAACAGCGATGTGGTGCCACCGCCCATCGGCGACCGGCCTGGTCGTCCGCATCCCCGCGTGTTCGCCCGGCTCGCCCCGGTAGATGACAAGGCGGCCAGCCGCGTCGACCAGCCATTCGAGCGGATAAGCTTGTTCATCGCGGCCATTCCAGGTCGAAAGCAGCACCTCCTCGAGCCCGGTCGTTTTGATCCATGCCTCTACGGTGTAGGCGCTTCGTGTGCTCAGATTCGGCAACGCCCGTCTATCGAGGCTGTAAAGTTCGTCGACGCTGCCGCGGCGGAAAGCCTTCCCGCCACGCGCCGTTGCCGCCTCCCCTACCACAACCAGCCAGCTAACCTTCCGCGATGTGGTCAGCATCAGCCGGTCATCGCCGCGCCGACGCATGGGCATGATGTCTATGGATGCGGGCCCGACCGAAGCACCCGCAACGATTTCCAAGATCACCTCATGCGGCCCACGAATCGTCTGCGTCGCGTACGCGAGATGCCGACCTCCGACGCGGCTGCTCTCTCGCACGCGGAGCGCCACGCGGGCGCTCCCCCTTCGAACAGCGCTTGCTCCGACGAGCCGCCATCCAGAAGGCATATCCACCGAGAGCCCCTCCAGTGGCCAACTACCGTCCCACGCCACAAACGCATTGATCCGCTGCCCCGCTTGAATCCTCTCGGACGGATAGACCGTTCCGAACTGCGCATGCGCCGAATCCGGCAACACCGCAAGTCCGAGAAGGGCTGCATACAGCAGGGTCCGCGTCAGGCGCAAGGTGGTGGAACGGCGCAAACGGGGGAAGAGTGGTGGAACAGGGCCGCAAAGTGAACGCAGGCCCCGAATCGACAAGGAGAGGCGCTGAATTCCGTGGCGGCCAAAAAATAGGCGGCAGGCCGTTCACAATCAAACCAATTCAGTCGATCCGGTGCAGAATGGCTCTGAAAGCGGTGAATAAGCGCGTGCAATGCCCTTACCCGCCGGGTTGAGCGTGTCTACTTTGCTGTCCGCCCGGTTCCGCTCGATGCGCTACGTCTCCTTCGCCGCCGCCCTTCTCATGTCCGTCCCCGCCTACGGGCAGGGTTATTCGGGCGTCAATGGGCGCAATCATCCCGAGCTCGACTGGCAGGTGGCCGAGACGGAGCACTTCGAGATCATGTACCCGGAGCACCTCGCGGGAATCGAGGCGCAAGCGGCGGCCATTGCGGAGGCCACATACACAAAACTCTCGGAAAGCTTCGGCGTCGTCAACTTCGACGACAAGATCCGCGTCTATCTCTCCGAGGAAGACGAGATCGCGAATGGTGCGGCCTACGATGTCGGTGCGGCCGGCTTTACGCACATATGGGTCAACGCCAACGAAACAGCCGAAATCTGGACGGGTGAGGCCAAGTGGCTTCGAAAAGTGCTGGCGCACGAGCTTGCCCACATCTTTCACTTTCGCGCGGTTCGAGGAAATCTTGGGCTCCTGCAAAACCTCATTGCCAACGCCTACCCGGCGTGGTGGGTGGAAGGTCTCGCGCAGTACGAAACGGAGAAGTGGGATGCCCAGCGAGGCGACCGATGGCTACGCACGGCGATTTTCGAGGACCGGCTGAGCACGTCGGACGCCAACTCGAACCAGAACGGACGGCTGCTCTATGCCCTCGGCAACAGCCAGGTGCGCTACCTCGCCGAAACCTACGGAGACTCCACCATCGCGCGGATCCTCGAACACCGGAAGTCAACGCTGCTTGGCCTGGCGCATGTCCATGACTTCTACTCGGCCTTCAAGGAAGTGGTCGGAAAACCTTACAAGGAGTTTCAGGAAGAGTGGCAAATGAATACCAATGTCTACTACAACACGATTGCTGGACAAATGGAGCGTCTGGATTCGCTGGATGTGGAGCCACTGCTTTTGCCCGGGCAGTACATCAACAGCATCGCGTTCAGCCCGGATACCACGCAAATCGCGGCGTCGGTACTCACGTCGGTAGCGCGGCCAGTTCAGCGGCTATTTGTGATGAACAACCCTGAGGTGGACAGCACGCGAAACGTCCGCGTATTGGCCGAGGGAAATCTTCAGGGCCCGATCAGTTGGAGCCCGGATGGCAACTACATCGCCTACGCACGAAGGATTCGCGGCGATCATGGGTCCATTGTAAACGACTTGTACATGGTTGAAGTGGAGACCGGCGATCGCACGCGGCTGACTCGAAGCAGAAGAGCATTCAGCCCGAGCTTCGGCCCGGATGGACGGCAATTGGCCTTCGTTGGCACCGAACTTGGAACGTCGAATGTGTTTCTCCTCGACATCGAATCGGGCGAGGAGACGGCCCTCACACATTTCGAGGGCGATGTTCAGATCACGTCAGCCCGCTGGAGTCCGCGTGGCGACCAGATTGCGATCACCGTGTTCGACGCCGACGGCAACCGGAGTCTGATGACCGTTGACGTCGTCCTCCGCGCTCCGACGCTCGTCCGTGTTGGTGGCGGGTTGTCTATCGAAGCCAACGACAACCGCCTGCCTGTGTGGAACCCGAACGGCGAGGCTCTGGCGTTCACGTCGCTGCGGGACAACGCGCCAAACCTGTTTGTGGTTGGATTGCCGGGGGAAGCGGGGCCAGATGTGGCATCGGCAACGGATTCGGAAATGGATGGTGGGACGGCGGACCGAGACACGCTCGGAACTGAGAAGCCAGACGAAATTCCGGAGCGCGTTGGCGGCTCAGCCGAGACACTCATTTACAGACCACGTCCCCACCTGCCAGACACTTCTCTGTCGACCGCCCACCGCCCGGAGCCTGTCCTGAGCGAAGCCGAAGGGTCCACAGAATCCCGCGTCACCTATCTGTACGATGGGGCAACGGTCCACGACTGGCTTCCGGCGGATTCTCTCCATCCCTCGGGGCGCCTCGTTCTCGTCTCTTCGGAGACAAAGCGCCGCGAGCGCGTCTATGTCGTGGATGCGGAGCGGAGGCCGACCGTGGAGGCTTCCGAGCCGCTGTTCATACCGCGCGGCTATGGCGACTGGGTCTCCCATCGCCCACCGAATGAGATCCCGTTCAC
>JBGTDU010000114.1:0-31449 GCA_041748175.1 Rubricoccaceae bacterium | reverse complement strand
GCCGCTGAGGAGCGCAGGCTGATCCGGCGCGCGGAAGTACGCCTGCGGGTGGACGATTACAACGAAGCCCGCGAGGAAGTCGGAACCCTCGTTGAGCAGTTCAACGGCTACATCGGCGACGAGGCCGATTAGCGCTACCCGTCGCGGATCGAGAACACGCGAACCCTTCACCTAGCTTGGGGTACTAGCCTGGAATTCGCAATCCTACGTTCATCATGACGCAGCTTCTCCAGAAAGCCTTCAAGGAAGCGGCCCGGCTCCCGGATGAGGGCCAGGACGAATTTGCGCGCCTCATGCTCGCCGAGTTGGAGTCAGAGCAGCGATGGACTGCCCTCTTCGCTCGCCCGGAATCTGACGAATTGCTTGAGCGGATGGCCGATGAAGCGCTGTCGGCACACCAAGCGGGCACGGCGAGGCCCCTCAGCCTTGACGATCTTTAGGCGTGCGCTCGATCACCCACACTAGTTTTGGAAAGCGTACGTGAAACTCTCCGAACAGGTCAACCGGCAAGCGCGTGAATCGGACCGGCTGTTTGCGGAGGATGTACACCATCCCAACCCCTAGCATCATGCCTGCCCAATTCAAACGATCCTCTGGAAACCTGTTTGAGGATCTCGGATTCGATCCCGAGGAGGCTGCCTTACTGAAAGTGAAGTCACAACTTCTCGAAGCTCTTACGGCCTACGTGGGCCAGTTCGACTCGCAGGCCGCGGCCGCTGAATCGCTTGGCGTCAAACAGCCGCGCATATCCGAGATTACCACTGGCAAGCTATCCGCCCTCTCCACGGATCTGCTGATCAGGCTTTGCGATAGAGCCGCAATTGAGTTGAGGGTCGACGCCGAGCTTCCTACCGCTGCATAGCGCCGCTGGGAAGTGGAGTCCTTTCCCGCATTCTGGGAGACCTTCTTTGCCAGGATCCGAGGCATCGGACAAGAATGCCGTCCATCTTCCGTTTCTTTGCCCGACGCCCACTCACCCAAGCGCTCCCATGACCCGCCTACTCATTCTCGCAACCCTGTTTGCTCTTGCCGCTTGCCAGAGCGGTTCGTCCGATGAGAACGCGGGGTTCGGGTTGTTTTCACCCGAAGGAGACATGATGGCGGAGGAGCAAGTTGCGCGCGATGTGGCGGGAGCAGCGCCTCCCGTCGTCCCCGCCGCGCAGAACCAGGCGCCTGATCCCGGGCCTGATCCGGCAACCGAGCAACGCCGCCTGATCCGGCGCGCGGAAGTTCGCCTGCGGGTGGACGACTACGCCGAGGCCCGCGAAGATGTGGGGACGCTCGTTGATCAGTTCGACGGCTACATCGGCGACGAGGCCGAGCAGCGCTACCCGTCGAGGATCGAAAACACGCTCACCATCCGCATCGACGCGGCCCGTTTCGATTCACTGATGGCCGCCCTCCTCGAAGTCGGCGATGAAATTGATTTCCGCAACGTCACCACCGAGGACGTTACCCGGCAGTACGTCGACCTCGAAGCGCGCCTCAATGCGCGCCGCGCCGTGGAGGAACGCTACAAGGCGATCCTGTCACAGGCCGACGACATCGAAGAGATTCTGGCCGTCGAACAGCGGCTCGCGCAGACTCGGGAGGAGATCGAATCGGCCGAGGGCCAGCTCCGTTTCCTGAGCAACCAGGTCTCGCTGAGCACCATCACGCTGACGCTGTTTGAGGAATCCAACACGGGGCTCATCGCGGGTCCCTCCTTCATTGGTCGTATTGGGGACGCCATCGGAACAGGTTGGGATGCCGTGCTCGAAATGCTCATCGCCATCGTGGCGTTGTGGCCGCTGTGGGTCCTCATCGCGCTGGGCATCCCGCTGTTCAGGCGGTTCAACCGCCGCATGGTGGCTCGGCGCAAGGCGAAGTTGGCCGCAGTCGCACCACAAGGCTAGCCGACTGACCAGACCATTGTTCTTCCTCCGAAAACTCCTGTGGGTTGACTGCATCGCTGCCGCGCTCGCGGGAATAGCGGTGCTATCGCTGAGTACGTTACTTAGCGATTTACATGACCTCCCGCGAGGATTTCTCCAGTTCACGGGTGCGGTCAACCTGGTCTACTCGTCCTACTCGTTTTCGCTGGCGGTCCGAGGAACCCGCCCGATGCTTTTGATCAAGCTGCTTGTCTTCGGCAACGTGGGTTGGGCTGTCGTCTGCTTGAGTCTGGCTGCGAGGTTCTCGGCGTCGGCCACGTTGTTTGGGATGGGGCACCTGGTAGGCGAGGCCATCTTCGTCGGCGGTATGGCAGCGCTGGAGTGGAGGCAGCGGGACGAATTGCAGATCGCATCCTGACGCGCCGTCGGATGTCGGCGGAACATCGCATTCGATCTCAAACTGGTCGAGATCGGCCAACCTTTCAGCCGGCCGCCATGGCCGGAGAGTCGAGCGGTTCGAACAAGCGCCGTCGCTCGTTGCCGAGCATCGCATCGGCCAGTGCATCTGCTAAAACAGTCAGGACCAACGCCACATGGCTGTTTCGCTCGACGAGGCGCGCGGCCTCTTCGATGAAGCCAGCCATTTGCTCAAGGTGGGCATCGGGCAGCCCCGACGTAAACCTTTTGATGCTCTCAATCTGATCCACATTGACCAGTGGCGCATCCTCCCCGGCAACCTCAAAAAGAACGAGGTCGCGTACCCAGTTCAGCATCAGGCGAAAGATCTGCTTCACGGTTTCGCGGCCCATTTTTGAAATTTTATCGACGAGTGGCGTGATGCGATCCGCATTCTTCGTGATGGACTGCCGGATGAACTCCAGCGCCAATTCTCGTCGAGCGGCAAGCTCCTCATTGCCCAGCAGATCCAGGGCAGTTGAATAGGAGCCATCCGCCATCCTTGCAATAAATGCAGCGCGTTCTGCACCCACAGATTCGCGGGCGACAAGTGCTTGCTGAATGTCCAAAGCTGAAAGCGGATCGAAGCGAATGTGCTGGCAGCGCGAGAGAATGGTGGGCAGCATCCTATCGGTTCGTTCGGCTGTCAGGATGAGGATGGTTCGCTCGGCGGGTTCCTCCAACGTTTTCAGGAATGGATTCGCGGCTGCGGGCTCCATTCGGTCGGCGTCGACTAGGATGCCGACGTTGTACGCACCTTCGACGGGCACGAACCGGAGATCGCGCATGATCTGTCGGATGCGCTCGGCGTGATAGATGACCTGCTTCGACGATACAACGCCGACATCGTCAAGCGATGGGCGGCGCTTGAAATCGATGACCCGGTATGGGTTCTCGAAAAGAAGCTGAAGGCGCTCTACGATGGCTTCCGTGCTGACATCCTTGGCGTGCGGTAGGTATACGTGGACATCGGGATGAAGCCCTCGCAGCACTTTCGTGCAGGGCAGACATTCCCCGCACGGCTGCACGTCCGCTGTTCGACCGCGTTGGTCGCACAGGAGCCCTTGCGCCAAAGCGAGCGCTGCGGCCTTTTTCCCAACGCCGTCGGGCCCGTGAAATAGATACGCCTGCGCAAGACGACCATCGGCCACGGCATGTGAAATGGCTTCGTGCACACGCGGTTGGCCGATGAGATAATCTGATTTCATGCGGTGGGAAAGTCTCAAGGAAGGCAGACGATGGGACGACGGTTCGGAGGTGGGAAAGTACACGCCCACCGCGTACTCCCACACTCTCCACAGAACGAATCTTGCCCGAACGCGCTCAATCACCGTATTCTTTCCACCCGCATGGCGCGGTAGCTCAGCTGGTTAGAGCGTCGGATTCATAACCCGGAGGTCGAGAGTTCAAGTCTCTCTCGCGCCACAAGACTGTCCTGGAGAAGTCAGCGTGTTTCCATTCCTGGACGCGTCTACTACGCTCAGCATGGACTGTCAGCCGGGGATCAAACGCCGCTCTCGCGCCAAAGTCTTAGTTTTGCCGCGCTCGAAATACGGGCGCGTTTTTTTTGCTCCTCTATGCGCGTCTACCTCCACGACTACGCCGGTCATCCTTTTCAAGTACAACTGGCGCGCGTCCTGGCTGGGCGAGGACACACGGTTCGCCATGGCTATTCGTCGACCAACGTGACGCCCCAGGGTGCATTGTCGCGGCGCGAGGGCGACCCGGATAGTTTTGAGCCCGAGCCAATAGCCCTCGCAAACCCTGTCGAAAAGGGCAAGAGTTCGCTGCGAGGTTTTTGGGCCAGACGGAAGCGGGAGAAGGAATACGGCGCGTTGCTTGTCGAGCGGGTAGCTGAATTCGGGCCCGACGTCGTGCTGGCAGCCAATACGCCGCTTGACGCGTTGGCTCCACTCCAACGTTGGTGCGCAGAGCACGATGTCAGATTCGTGAACTGGCTTCAGGATTTGATTTCCGTGGCCTCGCATCGCTTGCTTCGGCGAAAGCTTCCCGTGTTGGGGGAAATAGCTGGTCGGATTTACCTCGGCATGGAGCAGCGCATCCTGCGCGGCAGCGACGCAATCGTGATGATCACCGAGGATTTCAGACCCATCCTGACCGACTGGGGCGTTGCTTCTGAACGGCTCCATCTCATAGAGAATTGGTCACCGCTGGAGGAGATGCCTGTCCGCAACAAACGCAACGCGTGGAGCGAGGCCTACGACCTGGCCGACAAGCGCGTCTTGTTGTACTCGGGTACGCTCGGAATGAAACACAACCCGTCTCTTCTGCTGAACCTGGCGTTGCGGTGGAAGGCCGATGAGTCCGTGCGGGTTGTGGTAATAACAGAAGGAATTGGGGCAGATTGGCTCCACGCGAAAAAGTCCGAACACCTTTTGGAGAACCTGATCATCCTTCCCTACCAACCGTTTGAGGAACTCCCCGACGTTCTCGCAACCGCCGACGTGCTGGTTGCCATTCTGGAGCCTGATGCTGGTGTGTTCTCGGTTCCGTCGAAGGTGCTGACATACTTGTGTGCTGGCCGGGCAATTTTGCTTGCCGTACCGCCCGTGAACCTTGCAGCGAGGACCGTGACGAGGTCAGGTGCCGGAGTTGTCGTGCCGCCCACCGCTCCAACGGCGTTTGTCCACGAAGCGGTTCTCCTTCTGGACGACGAGGCACGGCGAAACGTGGCGGCGCGCAACGCGCGGACTTATGCGGAAACCACGTTCAACATCGGTCGGATTGCGGATAGGTTCGAGGCGATTCTAGAAGGCCCGTGACCTCACCCCCCGGAGTCGGTCGGAGGGCGTAGGCAGCTCTGTCTCTATCTTTCGTTGCACGCCCTGACCTGCATGAACGCCCACGTCAAACTTGGCCATCCTGAAGCCGCAACGCCTCTATCGGGCACCTTCGGCCCAAATCGACGCAGCCCGCTGCTTTCGGGCCTGTTTCGCGTCATTTTCGAGGCCGACACTCCAGCCGGCAAGCTTTTCGACGTCGCGCTAATTGGTGCTATCGTCGCGAGCGTGATTGTGGTGATGCTCGAAAGTGTCAGTTCGTTTCGATTGGAGTACCCGGTCTTTTTGCGTACAGCCGAGTGGGGATTCACGATAGTTTTCACACTCGAGTACGTGTTACGGCTCCTGTGCGTCGATCGGCCAGCCCGGTACGCTCGCAGCTTCTTTGGTGTCATAGATCTGCTTGCCGTCGTCCCCACGTATTTAAGTGTCCTGATACCCGGCGCGCAGTTTTTCCTCGTTGTCCGACTGATGCGCATCCTCCGCGTTTTCCGCGTGCTGAAACTCGCGGAATACCTCGTCGAGGTTGAGGTCCTGGTCGCAGCTCTTCGGGACAGCCGCCGGAAGATTTTCATCTTCATGTTCGCCGTCCTAATCCTGACGGTAATTCTCGGCTCCCTCATGTATCTCATTGAGGGTGAAGCCCATGGTTTTAGCAGCATCCCGCGGAGCGTCTACTGGGCCATCGTCACTTTAACCACAGTGGGTTACGGAGACATATCACCTCAAACTAATTTGGGACAGGCCTTCGCATCACTGATCATGATTCTGGGCTACGGAATCCTCGCCGTGCCGACGGGCATCGTAACGGCAGAGATGACGCGCAAGGCGTTGGGCCATTCGAGACCAGAAGGTTTCGGCGAAGAGTGCCCGCGATGCGGCCACCGAAGACACGAGGCGGATGCGCGCTACTGCAAGCGTTGCGGCGAAACGCTTTTTCACCGAGCAGAATCGGAAAGCCTTATCTAGCAATTAGGTCGCGTGGGAGGCCGTAAGAAAGCTGCTTACGGCCTCTCACCACCCAGTGGATGGCGACGGGCAAGGCATGCTGCCTCGTCACTCCGAAACTAATTCGGGCTGAAGATCCTCCAGCTCCATGCGGGCCTTTTCCAGTTGAGCCAGCGCATCGATTGTGTATTGCTGCCTAAGCTGGGAACCCTCGACTATCTGCGCCCGAATCTCGCCCAAATCGTCCACCGTCTCGAGAGCCCTCCTATTGACCTTTTCCTTCCCACGATAGATGAATTGGCCCGCCGTGACTTTTTTGAAACCCTTCCGGGCCTCCACTAGGCTTGGCGACACTTCGAAAGGCACCGCCGTATTCTGCAAAATGCGCCAGAGCCCCATCCGCTTCGGATCGTAGTGGCAGCGGTTCACCACCATGGGAAGCAGCATATAGAAGTAGGCGATTTCAATCCAGTTCAGGCGCATACATGACAAGTACGGGTCGTGCATGGATCCATACCACTCCGTGATCGCGTTCTGCGACGCCTTGACCGGAGCCCAGATTGCCGCGTCCATTTCTTCGATAAGCTTGGCGGAGTGCTTGCCCTCGCAATCCCGCGAGATTAGCTCGCCGATCTGTTCGATCTGAATCGACCCAAATGCGAGGCCATTGCTGAACAGAGGATCGAGGGCGTACGCTGCATCGCCTACAATGCACCACCGGTCGGCTGAGTATGCCTGCTTGCTGAAGTAGCGGTAGTTACCCAGTATGCTCGTGTCGAAGACCGTCCCGCTCCGAACGAAGTCGGTAACAACAGGGTGTTCCGTGCTGACGCGCTCCATGAATTGGTCCACCGATCGCACCTCGTGCGGGTAGACGTCCGGGCGCGACGTGTGGCCGACGCTAATGAAGTCCTCTCCGTTGGGTCCTTTCACAGGAATGAGCCAGAGCCAGTTGCCCTTGCCCATGAAGTGGTGGGTTGTGAAGTAGCGGTCGTAGTGGTAATCCTCGCCCTCAGCTGGCGGTTGGGGGCCCAAGGCGTTCAGGGATTTCAGGAGGTCCCGATCGAAATCGCGCAAATGGAACCAAAAGCAGTTTCTCTGGCCTGTTTTCGGCTTTTCGATCAGGCCGAGCTTTTTGGCTAGCAGCCGTTTCCGACCCGTCACATCCAGAACCCAATTGGCTTCGAGGCTTCGTGCACCGCCATCGGCGTCCACGATTTGCAGCGTGTGGCCAGCTTCACCATCCAACGTGACATCTTTCACCACTCCGTCAATTCGTTCGATGCCGGGCTCCGCCGTCACCATCTCCCTGATATCGACGTCAAACGTGTCTCGGTTCAACAGCCACGCGCCGGGTCGCGCCATCGGCCCATCCCAACCGGGAAGCGGTGGCTGGTCGGCTGGTGCGCGCTCGTTGCAATGAACCGAGTACGTCCGGTCTTCAGGATTGTCGATGTCGAGCTTAAAGTAGTAGGTGAGCGCAAATTTGGGGTTGTGATTTTTGCGCAGGTATTGCCCAAGCCCAAGCTGTTCCTCCAGAAATCGGGTGGTGATTTCGATAAGGGACTCGCCAACCACTGGCAGGCCGCCGCGGCTCTCCGGCCCGATAATGACCACCTCTGCGCTGTCGGGCAAACGCTTTCTGAGGTAGAGGGCAGCGAGGTTGGCCAGTATGCCATTTCCCATTATTGCTACGCGCATCATTTGTCGTGTCTATTTAACAGCGGGTCGAAAACACCCTGCTTTTGAATGTGGATGGTGTAAAGCGGAAGGTAGCGACGCTTCGATTCGCCTCTAGCCCGGTCGCGCACGGTGGGAATGCCAAGGGTGAAATCGTCCGAACGGACCTGCCGCATTAGCTGGCGGCGCGCGAAAATGCACATGTGGCCGCCGACCGTGCAACCGACGAGCGAGCATTTATTGTGGATCATGCGGGCGGGCGCTGTTCTATCGGACGAATTGAATGTCGCCCTGTCTATGCGTACCGCAATACAACCTCATCCGGCGACCACTTGGGATGCGTACTGGGTTCACTGGCTACAAACCCGAAGCCGAGTCGCTGAAGTACCCTTGCCGACGCAGGATTCCTCGCCAGCGTATGGGCGACGATTCTCTCCAGGTTCAGCTCGTCGAATCCAAACTGAAGAACAAGGCGCGCCGCCCCGGTCGCGATACCCTGTCCCCAAAAGGGAACACCGATCCAGTAGCCCAGCTCGGCTTGCGAAGCAGAGACCTCCTTGAGCTTGCACACGCCCGCGAATGCGCCGTCAGCCATGACGGCAAAACAATACGCGGCCCCCGCCTCTCTATCGGCGATGGCGCGCTCGATTTCCTTGAGGGCCTCACCCTCTGGGTAGGGCTCTGGCTTGGGCGTGAAGCGCGTCACAGACTGATCTCGAACGAGGCGCTGCATGTCCTCGGCGTGCCGGGTGTCGAGAGGCTCAACGCTGACGGTAGGCTTAGGAGCGTAGGTATTCACTTGCAGAATCGTGTGGTTTCTGGTTCATTGGAACTGCGGCTCCCAACAGTACACACCACGGTACACCTATGCGCAGCCTGGTAGCTTTATTCGGTCTCGCTGCCCTCTTATTTGCGATGGACGCGGCGGCGGCCCAGGCTGTCATCTTTGTAGACGCCGATGCAACAGGCCTGGACGATGGCTCGTCCTGGGCGAATGCATTTGAGGATCTCCAGGATGGCCTCGCTGCTGTCACGGCAGGAGATGAGATTTGGGTTGCGGAGGGTACCTATAAGCCGACGTCGGGGACTGATCGCTCCGCTTCCTTCCAGCTCCAAAATGGCGTTGAGATTTACGGGGGGTTTAACGGCACGGAAAGCCAACGACAACAGCGCGATTGGGAGGAAAACGTTACCCGGCTTTCTGGTGAAATCACCGGCCAACCTAGCTACAACGTCGTCAAGGCAGTTGAAGTAAACTCCGACACGCTGCTAGACGGTTTCAGCATTCGTGGTGCTGAGAGAAGCGGGGTTGTTGTTCAAGATGGAGACCCAGTGCTTTCCCATCTCATTATCGAAGACAACGGCGCTGCCTTTATTGATGGCGGAGGGCTCAACAATCTGGACGGCAGTCCATCGCTCTCAAACGTCACGTTTAGTGAGAATCTTGCGATCGCAGGCGGCGGCATGTTCTCCGCTGGGGGGGCGCCGATTCTTCATGAGTGCTTGTTCCTCTCAAATCACGCTGTGTTGACTGATTCTACCAGCGATGGAGGCGGCGGGCTGAATCTTCGGTCGGGCGCGATTACAATCACGTCGACAGCGTTTGTAGGCAACTCAGCGGGATCTCCCGGATACATTGGCCGGGGCGGGGGCGCGTACATAGTTGACGGGCAGGCTTACTTCCGCGACGTCATTTTCGAGGAGAACATTATCGATGCCTATGGTGCTTATGGAAGTGGACTATTCGTCAGAGAAGGTGATACTGTCGTTGAAACCACGATTTTTCGCAACAATCTCTCCAGCGGTTACGCGGGCGCCGACGGAGGTGCCGTCTATGTTTTCGGAGGAACAGCCATTTTTATAGAAACACTTATCGAACGCAACTCCGCGCTAAGTCTGGGATCGGTGTTTGGCTCGGCGCACGGCGGCGGCATTGCGGTCAACGAGGGAGACGCCTCCCTTGTGAACACGCGTATCCTGGGCAACATTGCTCACAATTATCGAGTCGAGAATGGGGCAAGCGGATCAGGTGGAGGCGTGCATCAACGGGCCGGTACTCTTTCAATAACGAACAGCGCGATCACGGGCAATACGGCGTCAGTAATTGCGAAAGAAACGAGCATCATTTATAGCGCAAGGGCTCGGGGCGGCGGGCTGTACAGTGGCGGAGGTGAACTGACAGTTGCTAGTTCTACCATAACCAACAACGTCATCCGGGCCATCGCGCCAAATCACGAGGGCATTGAAGAAGGCGGAGGGATCTTTCAGGCCAACGGCGTCGCAAGTGCACATAACGTCATCCTGTGGCGGAACGAAGTCGACGAGATAAACACAGATGGGGGCCTCCATGTGCAGCGCGCGATTGTCGATGGTGGATTCGCCGCCGGAGAGCACATTCTACTGCTCGATCCCTTCTTCTCCCGCAATCCTGATCCCGGCCCCGACGGAGACTGGGGCACCGAGGATGACGACTACGGCGACCTGCGCCCATTGAATCGTCGCCAGCCATCGATTTCGGGGATTCGTCGTTGCTTCCGTTGGACGAATTCGACCTAGACGGAGACGGCGACACGACAGAGCCCGTCCCTTATGATCTTGACTCGTCCCCAAGGATTGAAGGAGCATCGGTTGATCTTGGACCATACGAATGCTGCAATACGGTTGCCGACGAACCAAATGAAACAACGCTAGCTACTTTTACCCTCCGCGGTGCCTACCCCAACCCCTTCAATCCATCCACGCGAATCGCTTTCGACCTTCCGCAAGATGCCGACGTGACAGTGGAGGTGTTCGACGTGCTGGGTCGTAAGGTTTTCGAATCGGTGCCGCAGTTCGTGGCCGCGGGTAGGAACCGAACGATTGACCTCCCCGGCGACGGGCTGGCGTCGGGCTTCTATCTCTACCGAATTGCCGCCGAAATTGGCGGGGAGACTCGACGGCTAACGGGCCGCGTGACGGTGTTAAAGTAGCCGATATCGATTAACTATCAACGACGGCAACGAGTCTCGACCAACTCCCGTCATCGGTTTGGAGGCGCAGCAGGTAGGTGCCCGCCGATAGCCTGCGGCCGCGACTCTCTGGAGTCCAGACGGCGAACTGGCGACCAGCAGACCTGGTGCCCTGGTCGAGCTCGCCGACTATGCGACCTAGCAAGTCGAAAATCGTGATTCTGACGTCTCCAGCACGATTAAGCCGATACGTGATTGTCGCTGGTCCCGACGTGGGATTCGGCGCAATCGACTCAATTCCCAAAGCGGTCTCATCCGGAGAACCGGCAATAGAGACCGGCAGAGGCCCAAGCCGATAGATCTGGTGACCCGCTGCGTAGCCGAGGCTATCGCCGAGAAATCGGAACCGATTGATGTCGCCGTCTAGTGAAATCTGTTCCCATGTTTGGCCGCCATTTGTGGTCACCGATGTGGTTCCGCGCCCGCTCGCCCAGCCAATTTCCGGCGTAAGGAAGCCGAGACCCTGGAGGCTTCCGCCGTTTGGAATGCTGAGATCCGTCCAGGTCAGGCCGCCGTCAACAGTCTTGGCGACCAAGCTGGTGCCGGAGCCACCCTCCGCCGACGCATAGCCGACCAGCGGCGTCGGAAACGAGAGTTTCCATCCCCAGATTCCGGGCTGCGACGACGTGTGCCGGATCGTCCACGTGTCGCCGCCATCCGTCGTCTCGATTATTCGAAGCCCACCACCACCCCCTACGACGAAACCGTGGTCGGCATCGAAAAAGCGCACATCCACGGCCAGGCCCAATTCGGGCGAAAGACTCGAGTACGTCCACGTTTGTCCGCCGTCCGCTGTCTTGATGATATACGCCGGGCCGGAGTACTGCCCCACCCCGTAGACCACCTGATCGTTCACCACCCACAGCCCACAGATTCCGCCGGGCACTGACGCCTGGATGCGGCTGGTGATGTTTGTAAAGGACTCGCCGCCGTCCAGCGTCTCGAAAAGAATATCGTCCGTGAAAAGCAGCCCAACCCATCCCTTCGACCGGTTCGCGAACCCGGTGGCGCGGGCATACCCGGGAAGCCCTTCCATGAATGTCCAGGTGTCGCCGCCGTCTGTCGTCCTGTGGACCTCGCCGTCTCCGTTTACCGCCCAGCCAAACTCCGCGTCGATGAAGAAGACGTCCTCACTTCGGTAGCCGTGAAACGGAGAATCCGGGAGGAGCGTCCACTCGGGCGCCACTTGAGATTGGGCACCGAACGGAACGACCAGCGCGAGTATGAAGAGAATGGACCTCATGAGAACGGGGTGACGTTTCCGATAAACAATAGCCAATTCAGCCAAAGGATGAAAGGCCTGAACGGCACCCTAGTCCCGTCTGAACCTCATCCGCTGGTGCAGTCGCACGCGGCCGGCAGCCTGTTGGTCAATCAGTACATCCTGCCAACCGTCTTCGCCCGTGGCAGCGAGCACGACGATGCTCATCCTGACGGCGCCTTCCAACATGCGGACAACAGCCTCTTCGGCAGAGCGCCCGCGTACGAATCCGGAGAACATGTTCGGGCCGACTTTTTCGAGTTCAAACTGCGGCATTGGGTGCCGAATCGTAGCTTAAGCAATGGCCCAAGGTAGCAACGCAAGGAACGCCATCGGGCCTGTTCCGTAGCACTTCACCTACCTGAACCGGCCCGAACCAACGATTATCCTGGCTCTGATTTATGGAAACCCCCACTCTCGAACGCGACCTTACGACCGCCCCCGACGCTGTAGCGCCCGGCGATGACTTCCTCCCGCTGAATGGCACGGACTACGTGGAGTTCTACGTCGGCAATGCGAAGCAGGCGGCGCATTTCTATTCGTCTGCGTTTGGGTTTGAGATGATCGGCTATCGCGGGCCGGAGACGGGCATCCGCGAAAGTGCCAGTTATCTCCTGAAGCAGGACAAGATCCGCTTCGTGTTCACGGCACCTCTGCAGCCGGAAGGCCCAATCGCGGAGCACGTCCACAAGCACGGCGATGGCGTCCGCGACTTGGCAATCTGGGTTGATGACGCGCGATCGGCTTACGAGGAAACCAGCAAGCGTGGCGCAAAGCACGTCCACGAGCCTATCGTTCTGGAGGATGAACACGGTGAAATCGTCAAGTCAGCCATCGGCACGTACGGCGACACGATCCACACATTTGTTGAGCGGAAGAACTACAACGGCCTCTTCATGCCCGGGTTCGTGGCCTTCGAGAAACCGTTCTGGAAGCCCGAACCGGTTGGACTCAAGTACGTCGACCACTGTGTGGGCAACGTCTACCTCGGCGAAATGGACGAGTACGTGCAGTACTACGCGGACGTGATGGGCTTCAAGAATCTGGTGTCGTTCGATGACGAGGACATTTCCACAGAATACACGGCGCTGATGTCGAAGGTGATGTCGAATGGCAACGAGCGCATCAAATTCCCACTCAATGAACCCGCCGCTGGCAAGAAAAAGAGCCAGATCGAAGAGTACCTCGACTTCTATCGCGGGCAGGGCGTTCAGCACATCGCGATGGCGACGGACGACATCCTCGCCACCGTGACCCTGCTCCGCGACCGCGGCGTGGATTTCCTCTACGTGCCGACGAGCTACTACGACGACTTGCAGGAACGCATTGGCGAAATCGACGAGCCGGTAGCGGAGCTACAGAAACTCGGCATCCTCGTGGACCGCGACCCCGACGGCTACTTGCTCCAGATCTTTACCAAGCCCGTCGAGGACCGCCCGACGGTCTTCTATGAGATCATCCAGAGGAAGGGCGCTCGCTCGTTTGGCAAGGGCAACTTCAAGGCGCTCTTCGAAGCCATCGAGCGCGAGCAGGAGGCGAGGGGAAATTTGTGATGGCAAATGGATAATGGCGGACGGGTCACTCAGATCTTCTCCGCCATCAAACATTTTCCATCAACCATCATCCATCGAAACATGCCCTACTACACCCAACTCGGCAACATCCCGCCAAAGCGCCACACCCAGTTCGCCCGCCCCGACGGTGCCCTTTACACGGAAGAGGTCATCGGTGCAGAGGGCTTCTCGGGCATCGCATCGATCGCCTACCACATCCACCCGCCGACGCTCGTGGACAAGGTGCTGGAGCCCGAGCCGTACGGCGTTGAGTACGTGGAAAAGGACTTCCTCCGTCACCGCCACTTCCTCGGGAAGGAGGTCGAACCGGGCGGCGGCTGGCTGACGGGCCGCCGATACGTCATGGGCAACGCGGATGTGGACCTGGCGATGTGCGTCCCCACCGAGCCGATGGGCGACAACGAGTTCTACAAGAATGCCAAGTGCGACGAACTCGTGTTTGTCCACGACGGCGAAGGACGGTTGGAGTCCGTGCTGGGCACGGTTGAGTTCCGGCAGGGCGACTACGTCCACATCCCGCGCACACTCACGCATCGGTGGGTTTTTGAGGGCGATGTCCAGCCGCGCTTGCTCGTCATCGAGGCGCCGACCGAGTTCCGGCCACCGAAGCGCTACCGCAACGATGTGGGGCAGTTACTGGAAAACTCGCCGTACCACGAGCGCGACTTCCGTCCGCCGGGAGAACTCAACACGATCGACCAGGCGGGCGAGTTCATCGTGCGGATTAAGAAGCACGGCAAGCTGCATCCGTTCGTCTACCGCTACCATCCGTTCGATGTCGTCGGCTGGGACGGCTACATGTATCCGTACGCCATTTCCATTCACGATTTCGAGCCGATCACCGGGCGCATCCACCAGCCGCCGCCGGTCCACCAGATGTTCGAGGCGCACAACTTCGTCGTGTGCTCGTTCTGCCCGCGCCTGTTCGATTACCACCCGGACTCTATCCCGGCGCCCTACAACCACTCCAACATCGACTCGGACGAGGTGCTCTACTACGCCGAGGGCGAGTTCATGAGCCGCAAGGGAGTAGGGCGCGGCTCGTTCACGCTGCATCCAGGCGGCATCCCGCACGGTCCGCATCCGGGCACGACGGAAGCCAGCATCGGCAAGACGAAGACGGAGGAGCTTGCGGTGATGGTGGACACATTCCGCCCGCTGAACCTCACGAAAGACGCACTCGCCATCGAGGACGAGGACTACATCTATTCCTGGCAGCCTGAGAAGCACAATCACCCGATGCCGGATGCAGCGCCTGTTCCGTCGTACGCGGGTGATGGGGCGGTGACGACGGCCTCGCCGGCGGATGCGGCGCGGTAGGACAACAACCCAACCAACCTTGTAGGGACACGTTGCAACGTGTCCCTACGCATTTCTGCCGATGCCCCACTTCCCCTTCGGCCAATCGATTGCGTGGTGGCCCGACCCCGCCTCCATCAACCAGACCAACCTCGCGGCGTTCTGGAAAAAGCAGGGGCTTGACAGCTACGAGGCGCTGTACGATTGGGCCCTTGAGGATGTGGGTCGGTTTTGGGACGCCGCGCTGAAGGACCTCGGCGTAGAGTTCTACGAGCCGTACACGCAGATCATGGATGCCTCGAACGGCATCGAGCGGCCGGTGTGGTGCGTGGGTGGCGTAATGAACATCGTCCACAATTTGCTGGACAAATGGCAGGACCCCGAAGTCGCTGATCGCGACGCCATCCGCTACGAAAGCGAGGAAGGCGAGGTCCGCACGCTGACATATCGCGAGCTATTCGAGCACGTCAACATCTGCGCATCCGGGCTGCGAGCACACGGTATCGGCAAAGGCGACGCCGTTGGCCTCTACATGCCAATGATGCCGGAGATCGTAATCGCCTTTCTGGCGGTGGTCAAGATCGGCGGCGTGGTGCTGCCCTTGTTTTCTGGGTACGGAGCGGAGGCTGTTGCGACGCGTTTAAACGACGGCGCTGCCAAAGCGTTGTTTGTGTCGGATGGACAGAAGCGCCGGGGCCGAGACATCCCCATGAAACCCGTTGCCGACGAGGCATTGACCTCCTGTCCCACAGTCAAGAAGGTGTTCGTCCATAGCCGCTGCGGATTGGACATCGAATGGGTTAAGGGACGAGATGTGAGTTGGCAGAGCCTTCTGAAAGCTGGCTCTGCGGCTCCAAACGCCGAAACCGAGCGCACATCGGCCGAGGACCCCGTGATGCTCATCTACACGAGCGGCACGACCGGGAGTCCGAAAGGGGCCGTCCACACACACTGCGGCTTCCCGGTGAAAGGCGCGCAGGATATGCGTCACGCGATGGACGTCAAGCCCGGTGACGTGATGTGGTGGATGTCCGACATGGGCTGGATGATGGGGCCGTGGCTCGTCTTCGGCACGCTGATGAACGCCGCCACAATGGTCCTCTTCGACGGCGCGCCGGACTTCCCCGACGTGGACCGCACGTGGGGAATGGTTGAACGCCACGGCGTGACGCAACTCGGCATCTCTCCCACCCTCATCCGCTCACTGATACCGCACGGGACCGAGCCGATCGAAAACCACGATGTGAGCGGACTCCGCGCTGTGGCCTCAACGGGCAGCCCGTGGGATCCCGAAAGCTGGACGTGGCTCTTCGAGAACGTCCTGAACGGCGAGAAGCCGATCCTGAACTACTCGGGCGGCACCGAGATCAGCGGCGGCATCGTGTGCGGCAATTTCGTGCAACCGCTCAAACCGTGCGGGTTCTCTGGTCCGGTCGTCGGGATGGACGCCGATGTCGTCAACGAGGCGGGAGAGTCTGTCCGGGGCGAAGTCGGCGAATTGGCCATTCGCCAACCATGGATCGGCATGACGCGCGGCTTCCATGGAGACGATGGCCTGGAGCGCTACCTCGATTCGTACTGGCGTAAAATCCCCGGCCTTTGGGTCCACGGCGACTTCGCTGCGATCGACAAGGAAGGCGTGTGGTACATCTTGGGCCGTTCTGACGACACGATCAAGGTAGCTGGAAAGCGCCTCGGCCCCGCCGAAGTAGAATCCATTTTGAACGCCGACCAACGTGTAATCGAGAGCGCAGCCATTGGCATCCCGGATGAACTGAAAGGCGACGCCGTCGTGGCATTTTGCGTCCTGGCTAACGGTGAGCCTGGCTCTGATTCGCTCCGGAACGAGCTGGTCGAGCGCCTCGTATCCGGTCTTGGCAAAGCGCTCAAACCCAAAGCCATTTATTTTGTCGACGCCCTCCCCAAAACGCGCAACGCAAAGGTTATGCGCCGGGTTATTCGGGGCGCTCACCTGGGCCTGGATCTCGGAAACGTGACGGCTCTGGAGGACCCCGTGGCGGTGGAGGCCATTCGGCAGGCTCGCTGACTATGCCACACTTCTGCCGACACGTACTATTCTTCGCGTTTGCGGAAGGCAAATTGCACGGATTGATCTCCCCCGGAAATAACGGCCCGCAAATAACGACCGTTCAAGTGATACGCGATTCTCTTTGGGAAATCGTGCGCAGGATTCTCTGAGATGAAGGAGGTATCGGTAATCGTGGTCAATCGAAATAGGACCGGCTCGGCGTTTCCGGGAGTCTCGGCGATGTAATCGATCGCATCATCGGTCAGGCGCAGCTCGAGTGCTTCTACGAAGACTGTGTCCTCACCGGCCACAACGACACCGCGCCCAACGTAGCTAGAGTCGCCGACTCGTCTCCATTCTTCAGACGCAGTTTCGCCGGGTCGCACGTCCGTCCGATCCCACGCCCCGACTAACCAACTCAGGCTTTCAAACTGGTTTCCGAGAGCGCCATCGTCCTGGGCGCAACTGGAGCCGACGACGAAATTAGCCAAGAGCACGAATGCGAGCTTACTCATGATGCGGGAGCGTGGGTTGTGTTGTGGTCCGCCGAGAAAACTACCAGATCGATGGGGCACCCCAATTACTGAAAACATAGCGGACATCCACAAATCATCTAGAGGAAACATTGGATGGCCACCTTCGTGCGCACTCACAATCCACGGATCCTTCGCTATGGACTGGCTCGATACCAACCGATATTGCTTCATGAATCCTGCAGAGGTTGCAAGGTGTGGTTTCTCTGAGTCCCCCACTTGAAACAGCGGGCAAACCGTCCGAGGCGCCACGTCGATTCCCGTGCGCAACGGCCTGCCCACCCCCTTTAGACTACAACAATGAATATCGCAGCACCCCGGACACGCCTAGCATTCAGGCCTGGGATAGTACCAACATCCGGCGCGGCCAATGACGTGGCCGTCAATATCGCACCGCAGATCGTGACCTCGCCAAGCGCGGAGGTTGAAGTGCCAGCGATTTGGAAGGAGTCCTTCACAGTCCGATCGTACGAGGTCGGCCCGAATTACGGCGCGACGACTCAGACGCTGATGGACTATTTCCAGGAGGCGGCAGGGAACCACACGCGCCTCTCGAAGCTCGACGGCGGTGTCGACTCGGGCTGGGTCTGGGTAATGTTGAGGTTCCGGCTTCGCGTTTACGAACGGCCAATGTGGCGCTCAACGGTAACAATCGAAACTTGGGCCCGGGGTTTCCGCGGCGTTCGTGCTGAGCGCTGCTTCCGTTTTCTCGACGAGAAAGGCAGCGTCCTGGCCGAAGGAACTAGCTATTGGGCCAGCATTGACCTCGTTCGGCGTCGGCCGGTTCGCCCCCCTGCTGAACTGGTGCATATGCCCACGTGCGACATAAAAACCCCGAATCTCGACGAGCGGCTTACGCCTGGGGCACCGATGGCGACCATAAAGGAAGTGGATTTTTACGTCCGCAAGAGCGACCTCGACGTGAATCAACACGTCAACAACGTGTGCTACCTCGACTGGGCGCTGGAAGCGGTGCCGACCGCTTTTCGAGAAGACAATCGGCTGACCGAAATCGACCTGGCCTTCAAAGCCGAGAGCGTCTATGGCGACACCATCCTCTCGACGGTCGGGAACGGAGAGCACGGCACGCTGATGCATCAGTTGGCCCGCGAATCCGACGGGAGAGTACTGGCGTGGGTGCGGACCTGGTGGACCTAGGCGAAACGCGCAGATCTGATTATTGAATCGCCGACCAATCCTGGGACCGTCGATCTCCCGATCGACGCCGGGTAGCTCTTCTGGATTCCGCTCAAGTCGGGGACCACGCCCCCGGTACCTCTGGGGCCGGGGAACAGTCTTCGCTACCCGCGTAGAGATAGGCCCATATCTGGCTGGCGTCGATCGGGCGATCGACGGTCCCAGGGTGCCTCAGCGCCTGCTCATAAACAGCCGGAGCACATACCAGAACATCAGCGCGACAGAGGCGAACAGTTCCAGCGCAGCGCCGACATAGCGGTCTTCGGGATAGTGCAGCAGGATGTTCGACGTGTCGTACAGGATTGCGGCACCGGCCAGCGCGATCATGCCCACGGAGAAGAACGTCCCCAACTCAAAGTTAAATAGCACGCCCGCGACAATCATTACCAACGCGACGACGAACGCCCAGCGAAGGATTCCGCCGAGGAAGGAGAAGTCCTTTCGGGTGACAAACACCACAGCTGTGAGCCCCGAAAAGCCCAACAGCGTCACCCAAGCGGCGCTGTTTATGACGCCGGGGCCCGCGTAGTAAGCCGCCATAAAGAGCAGTGGAACGAAGATGATGGCCTCGGCAATCACGAAACCGATGAGTGCGGCATACTGCGCAAGCGGCGATTCGGCACGATGCGCGGCGCGGCTGGCAAACCAACTGACGATCATAAAACCGCCAAGCACAAGCAGCCAGCTTACGCCAAGCATGGCCTCAGCCATGGGGGCAGCAAGGCCGCTTTTGAAGAGGAAAACCTCGATCGCCGCGAAAAGTAAAATCGCGCCGAAGAGGTGGATGTACGTCCGCATGATGAACGTAGCGCGTTCTTCTGTGTGCGCGATACTCCGCGTGGCGTAGGATTCTTGCGCGTAGGAGTCCATGGCAGGTTGGTTTGGAGGGGAACGATGGAAAGCTACGCGCAATTCGCGGGCTTGCATTCAGGAACTCAGGAGCAACCTGGATAGGTCATCCGCTGCGCCCCGAACCATTTGCCCGAGTACGCGAAGCCTCTTTCGAGGGAGGCGCTCGCTCGGCCCACCGAGGCTCATGGCGGCAACGGTTGCGCCTCTTGAATCACTTACGGCAGCTCCAACGGCGCTGAAATCCGGCTGGAGTTCTCCGACGGCCATGGCGTATCCGTTCTTCCGGACGCTCAGTAAAACCGCGCGCAGCTTCTCCGGGTCGGTCATAGTGCTAGGCGCAACCTGCTCTTTCAGGTCTTTCAGCCACGATTCCAATTCGTCGAGCGGGAGTCGGGCGAGAACCGCCTTTCCAGTCGACGTGGCATGGAAAGGCCATCGCGTGCCAACTTCGGTGCGCGCGCCAATGATGTGTCCCCCATCTACCTCGTCGAGGATCAACATGTCCTGGCCTAATGGAATTTCCAAGGTGGCTGTCTCTCTGGCTTCAGCCGCCAGAGATTCCAGAAACGGCCGAGCCAGCGACCTCAGGTCAGGTCGATGGGCGGAATGCGCTCCGAACGCAATCGCCTCCGGGCCTAACCTGAACGAACGGGTTGCGGGATCCTGAGCCACCAGGCCCTCGCTGATTAGAGCTGAAAGCATGCGGTGAACGGTGGGTTTTGAAAGCACAACTTCGTCGCACAGTTCGGCCAGGCCTACGCCGCCGGGAGCCCTGGCAATCGTTTTTAGCAAATGCACGGCCCGCACAACGGCCTGCGTTCCGGGCGGGGCTTCTCCGTTCCTTCCCGATGTTTTCTTGCCTGCCATCACCGCCTCATGCCCGCATGCGCTCCGGGCGGAAGAAGGGAAGCTCAGCGATACGAGCAGGGGCATTCGTTCGGGCGAAATCGACCGTCACTTCCATAAACACTTCTGTCCCCGGTTCTGCATAACCCGCATCGACCGTAGCAATGCCGAGGTATTTTTTAAGCATGGTAGACCAGACGCGGGTTGTGACCCGGCCAATCTGCCTGCCGCGACGATTGTAAACGGGGACAGGCTCGCGGCACGGCGCAAGAGGCAAGTCCGGTATCAGACCCGCGCGTAGGTAGATGTCTTCCAGAGCGTGCCAATCGATTTCGAGCCCGACGATGCGCCACTTCTTGGGCTCTCGCTTTTCGATAGTGAGTGCAGATCGTCCGACAAAGCTCACCCCTTTGTCCAGTTTGACCGCCCAGCCCAGGCCCAACTCATACGGAGAGGCTTTATGGTGGGGCAACTTCGCTACCTCGGAACTCACGTAGTCGACACCGATCAAAACAAAGCCCGCTTCGATCCGCGCGATATCCATGGCAGCGAGGCCACAGGGCGTGATGTGATGGGGCTCCCCACCTTCGGCAAGTGCATCCCATACATCCAGCGCCTTCTCCCTCGGAATCCAAATTTCATAACCAAGATCACCCGTGTAGCCCGTTCGCGAAATCAAAACCGAGGCGCCTGCGATCTCCCCTTCCGCGAACCAAAAAAACTTGAGGTCGTCGACCGGCGCGGAAGAAACGGCGCGCAGGATGTCGCGGGAGTTCGGGCCCTGGAGCGCCACGGTGGCAAAATCATCGGAGCGGTCGCGAATGGAAACGTCGAGCCCCACTGCGTTGCGGTTCAGCCACCCAAGTGCGGGCTCCGCGGCGCAGACCTGATAGGCCTCGTCCGCAAGACGAAAAACCGTCCCCTCCTGCCGAACTTTTCCGTCGTCGTCGCACCACGGCGTGTAGACGACTCGGCCGACATCCATCCTGGCCGTGTCCTGTGCAAAGACACGGTTGGTAAGACGCGGGGCGTCGGGGCCCGACACCCAGTACTTATACAGCGGCGACACGTCGATTGCGGCCGCGGCATGGCGAATGGCGGAGTACTCCGGCTGCGAGAAGTCGTTGTAGGTACTCGCAACCAGGAATCCGGACCATTGCCGCCAGTCATTGCTGTGGCAGAGGACGGAGGTCCTTTCGTGAAAAGGTGTTCCGGTCGGCATGTGTTGTTCTTGAGAAAGACGTTTCGTATCGTGGACGCGATACCATAATATGGAATCTGAATCGCAGCGACAACAACCGCACGACTCGAGCCATGAAGCGAACCCTTGTGCCCAGCACAAGTCCCTACGCGCCGATTGTCGGATTCTCCCGAGTCGTTCGGGTGGGCGACATCATTTCCGTTGGTGGTACTGCCCCGATTGACGCAGAGGGGAATACTGTTGGGGTGGGAGATCCGGCAGCGCAGGTCAGACAGTGTTTCGAGACAATCGACGGAGCCCTTGCACAAGCCGGGGCGTCGATGGAAGACGTGGTTCGCACCCGAATGCTGCTTACGAGAATAGAAGACTGGGAAGCCATTGCCAAAGTGCGAGGCGAGTACTTCAAGGACATCCGCCCAGTCGATACTGTGATGGAGGTGAGCCGGTTTATCAATCCAGAGTGGCTTGTTGAAGTCGAAGTCGATGCCGTTGTGAGCGACTGAAATAGTGACGCTATGAAGAAGTACGATGTCGTCGTGGTTGGAGCCGGTCACAACGGACTGACGTGTGCCGCGTATCTGGCGAAAGCCGGGAAGTCGGTTCTCGTTCTTGAGCGGCGGTACCTCGTGGGCGGCGCAACGGTGACCGAAGAGATCTACCCCGGCTTCAAGTACACGGTTTGTTCGTACGTGGTGAGCCTTTTCCGTCCCCAGATCATCGCCGATCTAAACCTTCCGGCGCATGGGTTCGAGTTGCTCCCTCTCGACGGCACGATGACGCCGATGCCCAATGGCGACTACCTCATGCGCTGGCATGATGCCGGAGACACGAGGCGCGAGTTGATTCGGCATTCGGCGAAAGATGCGGAAGCCTACGAGCGATTTGGCGAGCTCATGTATCACCTCGCCATGACGGTCCGGCCGCTTTTATCCATGGAAGCGCCAAGCCCAACCTCCCTCTCCCCAAAGAACCTGATGCGCTTGCGACGCCTGGGAAAGGTATTCGGCGACCGGAGCGAACACCTCTACGAACTCGCCAAGCTCATGACCATGAGTGCCGCCGATTTCGTCGAGCGCTTCTTCGAAACGCCGGTTCTGCAGGCTACACTTTCTGCCAGCGGCATCATCGGCACTTTCCTCGGGCCGCGATCTCCCGGATCGGCCTATGTGATGCTCCACCATTACATGGGCGAGATCGACGGCCAATTCAGGGCCTGGGGTTTCCCGAAAGGCGGGATGGGATCGGTCGCCGAAGCGCTGGCTTCCTCGGCGAAGAGCTTCGGTGCGGAAATCCGATTGAATGCGCCCGTCGTACAGATACTCATCGAGAACGGCGAGGCTCGCGGAGTCGTCCTGGAAGGTGGCGAAGAAGTTCGAGCTTCTGCGGTCGTATCTGGCGTAGACCCCAACAACACGTTTGAAAAACTGATCGAGCCCGAGCACCTCGAAGAGGACTTCCGAACGAAAATTGCCCGCTACAAAACGAGAGGTTCATCCGGCAAAGTCAACTTGTCGCTCGACGCTCTTCCCGAGTTCACGTGTCTGGATTCGGTTCGAGGACGTGGAGAACCGACGAAGCCGTACCTCGCCGGTGGCATTTCCATCAGCCCGAGTATCGACTATCTGGAGCGGGCCTACGACGACGCGAAGTACGGACGTTTCTCCCAACGCCCCTACATGGACATGATCATCCCGACCATGATCGACCCGTCGATGGCGCCGCCCGGCAAGCACGTGATGTCGATTTTCGTGCAGTACGCGCCGTATGAGCTAACTACCGGAGGTCAGTGGGACGACCAGCGTGAAGCTTTCGGTGATGCGGTCATCGACACGCTGGCTGAATACGTCCCAAATCTCCGGGACATCATCCTGCACCGGCAGGTCGTAACACCCTTGGATCTTGAGCAGACGTTCGGCCTCACTGGCGGCAACATCTTTCATGGCGAACTGAGCCTGGACCAACTGCTGTTCCTTCGCCCCGTGCCCGGCTCGAACGGCTACAGCACCCCGATCAAGAAGCTTTACATGTGTGCATCCGGCACACATCCCGGCGGCGGCGTCATGGGCGCGCCCGGGCAGTTGGCCGCCAAGGCCATTTTGGGAGGTAGCTGATGCGTGATCGAAACAACGTTGCAATCGTCGGAGGCGGTCTGAATGGACTGGTCACGGCTGCGTACCTGGCCCGGGAGGGGCGGTCGGTTGTTGTACTCGAAAAGGCCGATCAGGTCGGCGGGACGGCGGCCACCATAGAGATCGCCCCCGGCTTCCGCGGCCCGGCGGCCATCGATTCGTTCGAGCGCTTCCACCCGTCGATTGTGGAGGATCTCGAACTGGAAAAACATGGCCTTAGGCTCCATCACCGAGGTGGTCTACTACTACTCCGAGAGAAGCGCGATGCCCTCTACCTCGGCGACGATTTTGATCTCGCCTCACAGGTCGGCGACCGCGATGCCTCGGCCTTCGTGGAGCTGAAGGCGTTTCTCAACCGCATCGGGAAGGCTCTCGACCCGATTCTGACGGGTGCCCTCCCACCTCTTCCGCCGGGCGGCATTGGAGGCCTGCGTGACCATCTGCGCCTCGGCTTGAACCTACGCCGCCTCGGCAAGCGCGACCTTCCCGAGGCCCTCCGCTTCCTGCCGATGAATGTCAAGGACGTGCTGGACGAGCGCTTCAAGGACGATTCGCTTAAGGCGGCGCTGGCTGGCTCGGCGTTGCGCGGGATGTGGATGGCACCACGCTCGGCGGGATCGGCGTACGGGCTCCTCCACAACAACCCGCCTTGGGCAGGAGGCCTTGTCCCGACTACGAAATTTGCCGTAGCAACACCCCTCCCCCCGCTACGCGGGGTAGAAGATGCCTACGCGCATCCCTCTGCTGCGGCGCTGTACGCCGCCCCCTCAAGGGGGGACGAAATAGAGTCCCCCTTTGAAGGGGGTGCCCGAGGAACGAGGGCGGGGGATGTCGGATTGGCTGGGGCTCTCGCTAGTGCAGCCCAGGCCGCCGGCGTGGAGATCCAAACCAACGCTACCGTCGAACGCATTCTGGTTGATCGTGGCCAGACCTCGGGCGTGGTTCTGTCTGACGGCACCGAGATCGAAGCGAAGGCCATCATCTCCGCCCTCGATCCGCGCCAGACCTTCCTCGAATTGACGCGCACCGATTTGCTCTCCCCCGACTTTGTCGAAGCCGTCACCCAGATCCGCAGCCGAGGAGGCGTTTCGATTATCCGGCTCGCGCTCGACCGACTGCCGGACTTCGCGGGGGCGTCGAAGGAGCAATTGCGAGGCCGCATACAGATCGGAGAGACCATGGACACCCTCGAACGCGCCTTCGACGCCGCCAAATTCGGCGAGGCGCCGGAAGAGCCCTTCCTCACGATCACCATTCCAAGCCTCGCCGATCCAAGCCTCGCCCCCGACGGCAAGCACGTGATGATCGTCTGGGCGCAATTCACACCTCCGAGAATCCGGGATCGTGATTGGTCCGACGAGCGAGAAGCGCTCGGAGATCGAGTAGTTGACCTAATCGAGCGCCACGCACCTGGCTTCTCGGCCTCCATCCTACATCGCCAAATCGACACGCCTGCCGACCTGGAAGAGCGCTTCGGCATCACCGGCGGCTGCCTCGACCACGCAGAACTTGCCCTCGACCAGCTTCTCTATATGAGACCGATCCCTGGTTGGTTCAAACACCAGACGCCGATTGACGGCCTGTACCTCTGCGGGCCTGGGACGCATCCGGGTGGTGCTGGCACGGGGCTTTCTGGGAAGTGTGCGGCAAGCCGGATTATTAGTGATTGGAGGAGGTAGGGGCGCTGCCAGCACTGTCTTGAGTACGCCGATTCTCCAAGGCCATCACCTATTTTTCGAGGCTCCAGACGGACCACCTGCCGGTCGCTACTTTCCTGACGCCGCTTGGCTGCTTCAAAAGAGAGCCCGGCCGTCATAGTCGTACTCAGCCGCCAGGCTCTCACGGATAGCGCGAACTTCTCGAATCACTTGATCCTGATAAGCTTTTCTTCCATGGGATCAGTCGCCCTCTAGCAGTTCTTCCGGGGTGCATATGATGGGAGGCTCATAGCCTTTTGCACGGCACAACCTCTCAATTTGGTTTCGCATCGTCGCGTTCGCGAGATGCTTGAAATTCCAGGTCAGCAGGTAATCTACGCCACCACTCACAGCAGCGGCGATGTGCAAGGCGTCCAAAGCGGCCTTTTCGGGAAGGGGTCCCTGCCCAACTAGCGCTTCGGCGAGTAGGGCCGCAGTCTCGGTCGAATCGATCTCCGGAATAACAGCGATGGGTCTGTCGGACTCAGGCAGATTCTACTGCGGCGGCGGTTAATCGGCCCATTTCTCCGCTCTTTTCGTTGCATAGTCTACGGTGCCCTGTGCTTTATGCCGTTCCGGGGCCAGGTCTCGAAGAATGCATCGGCATCACCAACGGCTTCCTCGACCACGTGGAGCTCGCCCACGGCCAGTTGCACTGTACCGGTCTCGCACTAGAGACGCAGTCTACGCCCCATGCCTCGGAATCGGCTCCAGATCCGGCTCGACGAACTCAGCACGTGCCTCATCCGAGAAAAGCACCTCTGCGGAGTAGTGCGTCATCATGATCTTGGCGTCGAGCATTTCCGGGTTCTGATCGATGAACGCGTTAGCTGAATCGGCGTGCGTGGTTTACTCCATGTAATGCCGAACGGCAAGGGTCCACGTGCCCGCGATCGTGTCGTGGTACTTCGAGGGGTCGACGCCGTTCTGTTCGAGAAAGGAAAGCAGCGCATCCCGCATCAGCGGAAAGGCCGTCTCGGTGTCGTGCTCCGTCAGATAGACATAGGCCAGCCGCAGGTGCGCGTGATGATTGAGGCCGGCCGGCGGAAAAGTGCAGGACTCGAAGTCGGCGCGGAAGGCTTGGTCTTCGGCTGAGGATCGGTGTGGCATTGCGGGTTATGACTCTGGGAGGTCAAGCTGCGGTCGCGGCTCGTTGTGCAACGTCAGACATCCGGACAATCCGACGTTCACGTCGGGGACACCTGGCTCTCCGGCATGGCTTCTATGCCGAATATGACATACATTACTTCCGTGAGCGTCCACGACAAACCCCTCGTCTGGCTCCACGCCGAGATCAAGACTCCGCCGTTCTCGAAGGAGGCCCGTGTCAATGCCGGTGTGCTCCTCCGTAGCCTTCAGCAAGGGGATTCGCTCTCGATGCCGCACTCCCGGCCAATGCCCAGCATCGGAAAACGATGCCACGAGCTTCGAATCGACGATCGGAACAAGACCTGGCGCATTGTCTACCGCGCGGACCCTGACGCGATCATCATTGTGGAAGTGTTCGAAAAGAAAACCCGGACGACGCCAAAGCGGGTGATCGAGAACGCGCAGCGGCGGCTCCGTCGGTACGACGAGACAACATCCAAACGAACCAAACCCTAACAACCATGGATACGGCCAAGAGAAGGAAACTGGAGGAGGCGGGATGGCGTGTAGGCGCGGCCGACGAGTTTCTTGGGCTGACACCCGAGGAGTCCGCCTATGTCGAATTGAAGTTGGCACTGAGTCGGGGGTTGCGCGAAAGGCGGACACGGACCCGCCTGACGCAGACCAAGTTGGCACAACAAATCAAGTCGAGTCAGTCGCGGATCGCGAAAGCCGAGGCGAGCGACCCAAGCATCTCGGTCGACTTCCTGATTCGCGCGCTGCTGGCCACCGGGGCAACTCCGAAAGACCTGGCGCGCCTGGTCGACAAGCAACATCGAGCCGCGGCCTAACAGGCTGTGGATCTATTCCTCCTATCTGCGGCCGCGGCTCTTGGTCGATCTCAGCGTTGCGAGAATCTCGCCGGATTACCAATACGCCTGCGATGTCGCGCCTTGATCTCGACCAAGATTCGCTCGCCTCGCCAACGGATGAATAAATCCACAGCCTGCTAAGCGTCTGGCTATCCCCGCCTCTTCCCCTGCTTCGCCCCCCTGGCCACCTCGATAGCCTTCTCCGCCCAGATCTTCAGCTCATCCACGTCCTCCAGGGTACCAACCGGCACTTCGTAGTATTGCATGGTCCGCCCGTCTCCGTAGGGACTGAACGGCTCCATGTTCGCCGCTTCAAAATCCAGCCGATTTGAATCGTCGGCCTTGAAGTAGAGCCGGTCGTCGGCGATCAGAGCGAAGAAGAGCCCATCTGCGTAAAGCCCAACCCCGCCAAACATGCTTTTGGACGTGATCGACCCAACCTGTTCAAGTTGCTCGATGACAAAGCTACGGCACCCTGGAGAAACGGCCATGTCGGGTTACCCAGAGTACTCCGACCAGATCGCAAACTCGTTTCCGCTTGGATCGGTGAAATGAAACCGTCGCCCGCCGGGGAACGGGAAAATGGGTTTCACGATCTTGCCACCGGCAGCTTCCACGTCTGTGACGGCTTTCTCAAGATCGTCCCGGTAGAAAACGACCAGCACGCTGCCCGTCTCCATGGATGCTGCCTTGCCGGATGTGTAAAAGCCGCCGTCGAGCTGGCCGTCGTTGAAGGCGGAGTAGTCGGCGCCGTAGTCCACGAACTCCCACCCGAATAGATCCGAGAAAAACGCCTTGGTTCTCTCGAGGTCGGACGCCGGAATCTCGATGTAGTTGATGGTGTTCTCGCGGTTCATGGGCAATGCCGACAATTGTGATTCAGAATACGCGTTGGTCTTGACTCCGCCAAACACCGGCCCATCCGAAAACCACGCACGCTAAAATTGCCATGAATGCCGCAAGCGCATGGAATCCCAAATCTCGGAATGCGAACACACGATTGGGCAAGACAGCCTGGATGTTTTTGATGACTGCGGACGGCTCCCAGTGAGTTCGGACGTGTCGCCAACGGCGGCTACATATCTTCTGCACGAGCATACCTACGTCATATTCAGTTCCGACTCGATCCATTGTTGCGCACAGTCTTCGCTCATGCGGTAGTAATAACACTTCTCCTCGCCCGCCGCCCACTGTGCTTCCATAGGCCAATTGCCACGCCCGAAGCGTCGCTTTGTGATCATGGTCAACCCGGCGAGATCGGCCCGAGCCTCCGCGAGGGTTCTTCCTGCCTCCTGTTCGATCTCACGCAGTGAGACAAACTGACCCGGGACCGACGAGCAGAGTTTCAGCGCGGCAAGGGTGGTGGCGTTGGCCATGCCGCTCAGCTTCCGATAATCGGCGAGGCTCCAATCAATCTTTGGGTACTCCGCCTGGGGCGGACGGACTCCAGTCTTGAACGGCGCGACAGTAAACTCCTCCACGTCCGCTACCGGATAGAGTTGAGAGACCGTCACGATAGTCTCATTGGCGGTTCGATAGGCGAGGAACTTGACGAGTGTCAGGTTGAGCCCCATCTCCGTAAGCCAAACGGCCGTTGCTGTCACCGTCTGCGGGTAGTCCGCAGCCACCAGCACGATCCGGGGCCTGCGCAACAGTTCGACGGATAGATCGAACTGAGCGTGCGCCGATAGGAGATCATGGGCTTCTTCTTCGCTCGTCGGATTGCCACGACTGGTGAGGAATCTGGCGTGCTGCGAGGCAAGAATTTCGACGGTAAACCGGCTGGCCATCGCCGCATATTTGATCGCCTGCATCTCTATCGTCTCGGGGGCACGGTTTCGCTTTAGCTCCGCCACGACGAGACGGCCGCTTGCGTCCAAACCCAACACGTCCAAGCGATCTCTTTCCTCCTGGCCTGAATGCGACCGCCACCGATCGAACTCAAAGGTGACGATCATGACATCCGCTCCCAATATCTCCGGATGGGCAAGGACCCACTCCTGAAGGTGAGAGCGCTCCGTGAGACCCGCCTCGGCCAGCGAGATCTCTATTGCCGGTCGAGCCTTCGCCCCTTCGACTGTAAAGACAAGCTCGTCGCTCATGGTATCTCCAGGCTATCGAATCGACAAATAGAAATGATCATCCACCTAACTCCACCACCACCCTTCCCCGCGTTTCGCCGCGAACGATTTTCCAAGGATACATCAAGTCACCGAATAAGACACTGGAATCACTCCGTGTATTCAAACACAGGCGTCTCGATCAAACGCTTCGGCGAGGCTGAGCCTAAAATCTTCGCCTGAAGACACTCTACGGTTTGGGGAGAAAAATACTGCTCCCCCGTTTCCACGTTGACGCGAGCCGGCACATTCTCGACAATGAAAAAACGTCCTTCCAGCTCTACCGTGTACGTCACGCGCCGCTCTTCTAGGTCTTCGTTCCAGAGCTGAGTCACAGTGATTGCGAGTTTGTCAGTGGAAGGTAAACCAGCCAGTCAATTGTCACGCATGCACATCCACAACCACCCGCCCCCGCGTCTCGCCGCGAACGATTTTCTCGCTGTACGGAACGACATCCCCAAGGCTGATAACTTCCTCGACTCCGTCGAACGCACCTGCCGCAACGGCCTCAGCCAGTCGCGCCCAGGCGACCTCACGCTTTTCCAGGGATGCCGTGTTGGAATCGATACCATAGAGGACGACGCCCCGCAGGATGAACGGAAAAACGGTCGTGTCGAGTTGATGTCCACCAGCCAGTCCGCACGCTGCGATGCATCCGTGAGCTTTGGTTTCCGCAATGAGGTGGGCGAGCGTGCTCCCTCCTACCGAGTCGACCGCTCCGGCCCAGCGGGCTCGGCCTAAAGGGTTCGAAACGGTTTCTTCTAGTTTGGAACGATCCGCAATTTCGGACGCTCCGAGTTCACGCAAATAGTCGTGCGCGGAGGCTGAGCCTGTCGAGGCCGTGACCTCATAGCCTGCGCGTGCGAGCAACGCAACCGCCGTCGATCCCACACCGCCCGATGCGCCTGTTACTGCAATCGGCCCCATCTCGGGCGTGACCTGCATCTCTTCGATGGCCAATACGCTGAGCATGGCTGTGAATCCGGCGGTGCCGACGAGCATGGAATCTTTCAAACTCATGCCGGCCGGCAAGCGGACGAGGTGCTCCGCCTTCGCTCGGGCGCGTTCGGCAAAGCCGCCCCAGCGGGCCTCACCGGTGCTCCAGCCGGTGAGAATGACCTGGTCCCTAGGCTTCCATTTAGGCGAGTGAGATTCCACGACTGTTCCGGCAACATCAATTCCGGGCACGAACGGAAACTCGCCTCGGATGATCTTCCCTGTGTTCGTGACGGCAAGGCCATCCTTGTAGTTCAGGCTCGAATAGGCCACGTCGATCAGAACATCGCCTTCGGGCAGACGGCTCTCATCTACCTCCTCAATAATCGGGCGAACGATGCTGTTTTCAAGATGGAGAACGAGTGCGCGCATATCGGTGAAATGAAAAGGCCGACGCTCGAAACTACGAGCGCCGGCCTCCGGCAAAGGGGAGCCGTGCAGCGCTACCGGACAAAGAAACCGATCACGACGAGGATCACGAAGACGACCAGCAGGATCTTGGCAAATTCTGCCGACATACCTGCGACACCACGGAAGCCCAGGAGTGAGGCGACCAGCGCAATGACGGCAAGAATGATAATAACGTTGAGCATGGGAGAGGGGCGGAAGGTTGTAGAGGTTGAAAGCCGCGATAGCATCACGGTCGGTTTCATAGACAACCTCGGACCTGCGTGGGTTCCGTCGACGAGCGTCTGCGGGCGTCGACGGGCACGCAACCGTCCGTCCTCCGAGCTTGCTATCTGAGAGCGGACCCGGAAATCCGCTGCCTCGCCGTTCTCACTCCAGCCCCATTCGGCGCATCGCGGCAAGCCAGCGGGGGTCGTCGCGGACGAAGTCGAACAGCGGTTCGGGGTTGAGGAACGGGGCCATGAACATGCGCTCGGCTACGGCCTGCTCGACGTAGAAAAGGGCGGAGTCCCGCTGCCCGACGCGGGCGTGGAGCTGAGCGCGGCGGAAGGTGTCGAAGTCGCCCCGGGCGTCGCCGGT